>NZ_CAJPVI010000182.1 GCF_905397435.1 Cupriavidus numazuensis | reverse complement strand
ACGGGTATGGGCTTCAGAGTGATTTACGCTGCCTGCCGCGTGGGGCACCACCGTGAGTGGGAATACAGCGCTGATTGAACGAGCCCTGCAAGCGTCTGTGGCCCCTGCTGCGAGCGATATCGTGTGATCGCCTTCGGCTGCGCTACGCGCAGAGCCCTAGTCTGAGCACGCAGGCCCAGGGCAAACCACGCCTCGGTGCCGATGCCTGCTATGCATGCGCGTAGAGACAGGACATCAGGAACGGAAACGGGGACTCGGGCGCCAGCGACGTTGATGAGATTGCATCCAGACGACGACGTGCGCGCAGCGCAGCCGAAGGCGTCCCACCACTGCCGCTATTGAAACGCTGTACCCGAGTCCGTCTTGGGGATCGTCCAAAAGCCGTGCCGCGCAAGGCACAGGTTCTGACTCACATGGCGTAGCAGGGTCGAACCACTGACCACCATCGCAGGCGTCCAAAGCCGTTTGAACGACTGCCGCCGTGGAATTGATGGCCAGCGGCAA
>NZ_CAJPVI010000181.1 GCF_905397435.1 Cupriavidus numazuensis | reverse complement strand
GTGTGCCAGGGGTGTTGTACGGGTATGGGCTTCAGAGTGAATTACGCTGCCTGCCGCGTGGGGCACCACCGTGAGTGGGAATACAGCGCTGATTGAACGAGCCCTGCAAGCATCTGTGGCCCCTGCTGCGAGCGATATCGTGTGATCGCCTTCGGCTGCGCTACGCGCAGAGCCCTAGTCTGAGCACACAGGCCCAGGGCAAACCACGCCTCGGACGATGCCCGCCCATGGCATGCCGAAGTAGAGAAAGGACCTTGGACGAACCGGGGCGCCATCGACGTTGATGAGCTTGCATCCAGACGACGACGTGCGCGCAGCGCAGCCGAAGGCGTCCCACCACTGCCGCTATTGAAACGCTGTACCCGAGTCCGTCTTGGGGATTGTCCAAAAGCCGTTCCGCGCCAGGCACAGGTTCTGACTCACATGGCGTAGCAGGGTCGAACGGCCGACCACCATCGCAGGCGTCCAAAGCCGTTTGAACCCCTGCCGCCGTGGAATTGATGGCCA
>NZ_CAJPVI010000180.1 GCF_905397435.1 Cupriavidus numazuensis | reverse complement strand
CTCGAACTGCGTCAGACCCAAGCGGTGGTCCAGGACACCACCAGCGGCCGCCACTGGATCCTGCCTTACGCCGCCGTGCTCGCCGAGCCCACTAGCGCCGCGCAGCAACCGCCGCACGCTTCACCGCCACCACCGCCCCGGGCGCAGCGTGCGGACTTCCGGGTCGGCGACACCGTCAGCTTCACCGACCAGCACCTGCGCGAGCGCATCGGCACCATCGTGCGCATCAACCAGAAGACCGCCTCCATTGAGTGCGACCCGAACGAAGAGAACGAAGGTCATTGGCGTGTCTCCTTCGCGCTACTGCGCAAGGTCGTCGATCTCTGATTGCTTCGCCATTCACACGATAAGCATGCCCAGACCCAAGTCCGATCCAGATCGTGAAGAGCGAATCACGATGGAAATCGTCGTCGACGCTTACGGTTCAGAAGAGCGGTCGATGGCGTGGTACTACTACCTCGAGGAGCAACTCACCGTTCCGTTTGAAGCTGAGGTTTGCAAGAGATCGCC
>NZ_CAJPVI010000179.1 GCF_905397435.1 Cupriavidus numazuensis | reverse complement strand
CATGTCCTTGACCATCCAGAACCTCCCGCTCGAACAAGACCTTGACCACGCCAAGATGGGCGCCGTACGCGGCGGCAGCATCTTCGTGAACTCCGGCACCAACGCCATCGTGGGCGGCAGCGGCGTGTCGTTCGCCAGCCCCAACACCATCTTCGCTCCGGTCACGCAAGCCGATGCGTCGACCCGCACCGACGTCGACATCAAGACCGTGCAGAACACGATCAACAACCTGGGCGGCATGGTTGCAGCCCTGCAGCACTAATCCAGCCCCTAGCCCTTCAGCGCATCCAGCCTACCCAGGAGATCATCATGTCCCTCACCATCCAGAACCTCGCCCTCGAACAAGACCTTGACCACGCCAAGATGGGCGCCGTACGCGGTGGCAGCATCTTCGTGAATTCCGGTACCAACGCCATCGTGGGCGGCAGCGGCGTGTCGTTCGCCAGCCCCAACACGATCTTCGCCCCCGTCACGCAGGTCGACGCTTCGACCCGCACCAACGTCGACCTGAAGACC
>NZ_CAJPVI010000178.1 GCF_905397435.1 Cupriavidus numazuensis | reverse complement strand
CGGCCTTCAACGCCGGCTTCCTCAAAGACCGCCCTCGGCGGTCTTTTTGCTTTGCGGCTGCCAACCCTCCGCGCGCATGCACTGCGGCTGTATGGGTCCTCACATGCGCGACGACGGGGGGCACTGCCAGCGACCGGAACCCGTCTTCGTCAGTCTGTCCTGGCTCCTGGCGCCCTGTCTGCCCGATACGAACTGGTTCTCAAAATGTGTCTGTCGGGATCCAACATGCCTTGACGCAGGATGTCCCAATCCTCGGTCGGATATATGGAATTTTGTCTTTTATTTTCAATGACTTAAAAATATTTTGGCGACTGGGACCGGGCCTGGCACACCCCATGCGTATATGACTGCGAGCGCAACACACGATGCCCTCTAAACCAAAGCCAGACCAGCCCCCTCAAGGAGTTTCATCATGTCCCTCACCATCCAGAACCTGCCCGTCGAACAAGACCTCGATCACGCCAAGATGAGCGCCGTCCGTGGCGGCAGCCTGTTCCTGAACAGCGGCATCAACGCGAT
>NZ_CAJPVI010000177.1 GCF_905397435.1 Cupriavidus numazuensis | reverse complement strand
GGCGACGCCGGAGGTGAAGGTGGCGTGCCACACCCGCAAGGGCCGCCCGGCCTTGCCCAAGGACCTGCCGCGCACGCGCATCGAATACGACCTGTCCGAGGCGCAGAAGGCGAGCTTCGACTCCCTGGAGCGCATCGGCGAGGAGCGCAGCGAGACGCTGCACTACGAGCCGGCCAGACTCAGCGTGATCGAGCACATTCGCTTCAAGTATGTAGCCACCAAGGATGGCGAGTCCACGATCGTGACCGCCGCCGCGCAGCCCTCGCCGCTGCCCAAGAGCAACGCCAGCGCCGGGCTGCTGGCCAGCATCCAGGTCGACACCTTCGTGGACCACTTGCCGATCAATCGGCAGGAGACGCGCTATGCACGCCTTGGCGTGCACCTGCCAAGGGCTACCCTGTGCGAATGGAAGCTGAGTTCTGCCGAGCTGCTGGCCACGCTGCTGCCGCCGTTGCGCAACCACGTCCTGCAGGCGCCGCGGCTGCACCTGGACGACACCACGCTGCCACTACTCGAGCGCGGGCGCAC
>NZ_CAJPVI010000176.1 GCF_905397435.1 Cupriavidus numazuensis | reverse complement strand
TGCCGTTCCTGTTGCCCGAGCGGTTCCGCGTGGACTACGTGCTGATTCCCTATACAGGGGTCTCGCTGATCGACTTCCGCTTCGACCTGGCGCGCGCCGTGGATGAAGCGCCATTGCTCGACGCGCTGGAACACGCATGCGTAGCGGGCCCGCTGCAGGGCCTCTATGCGCTGGACGCTCGCGATGCGGCGCCGCCGGCGTATGCCATGCGCGCGGAATCCGCGGTGCTGCTGCGCCAGCGCGCGCGCCTGCGCGGCGGCAGGCTGGTGCTGCCGGCCTGCTTCGACAACGAGAACTCGGCAGCGCGTTATCTGGACCTGCTGGAAAGCCTCGTCCTGCAGGGCGCTTAAGCGCTTGCCGCGCCGCCCGGGAGTGCTGCCAGCCCAGTCTTCAATACCTCCTCGACACGGCGCAACAGCGCGTCGTCAGGGGTGTGCCGGTCCAACACCAGCTGTGTCAGCCGCAACGCCTTTTCCCAGTAGCCGTTGAGCCACGCGTTGGCAATGCGCGAGCAGGCATACCACTGCGTCAGC
>NZ_CAJPVI010000175.1 GCF_905397435.1 Cupriavidus numazuensis | reverse complement strand
GCCGCGTAGATGATTAGGATGGGACAGCGCGTACGAGCGAACCCGGATTACGGAGTGGTCCCTTCTAACAAGGCCTTCACGGGGACGCCTACGGCTGCGCTACGCGCGGCTCGGAGTAAGAACGCCAAGGTCTGACCCGAACCTCGCCTCGGTGACGATGCCTTGGGCGCATTGCATGCGCGTAGAGACAGGAAATCAGGAATGGGACGGGACTGGGAATTGGATTTGGGACTTGGGCGCCAGCCACGTTGATGAGGTTGCGCCCAGACTACGACGCGCGCGCAGCGCAGCCGAAGGCGTCCCACCACTGACCTGATTGAAACGCTGTACCCGAGTCCGTCTTGGGGATCGTCCAAAAGCCGTACCGCGCCAGGCACAGGTTCTGACTCACATAGCGTTAGCAGGTTGGAACGGCCGACCACCATCGCAGGCGTCCAAAGTCGTTTGAACCACTGCCGCCGTGGAATTGATGGCCAGCGGCAACGACGCGCTTTTCTGCCTACTCTTTTGTCGCTCGGACAAAAGAGTAGGTCGCCGGCTACGCCGGCGAAA
>NZ_CAJPVI010000174.1 GCF_905397435.1 Cupriavidus numazuensis | reverse complement strand
CGGTTGATAGTCGAACAGCACCACCGGTTGCTCGCAGTCCTCCGCGCTGCGATACACCCACATGTACGACTTGCTCTGTGCGGTCTTGCCTTCCTCCTTGAGCACCTGCACCGTCGTTTCGTCGCCATGGATCAGTGGTTGCGACAGCAGCGTGCGACGCAGCGCCTCGTACAGCCGGCTGTAGTGCAATTGCGCGGGCCGGATGATCCAGTTCGCCAGCGTGCCGCGGCCGACTGCAATGCCGGCGCGCCCCAGCGCATCTTCCATACGATACAGCGGCGTGCCGTCAACGTACTTGCCGATGGTCACCGTCGCTAGCATTGCCGGGCTTGCGTTGCTGCCCGGCAGTGGTTGCACCGGCATCGGCGCGGTCACCACCGGCGTGCGTTCGGCATTGCGCTCGCAGTGCCGACACGCGTATTTGAAGCGGACGTGCTGCAGTACGGAGACCTTTGCTTCGATGTGCAACTGCTCGCTGACTTCCTCGCCCAAGCGGTGCATCGAGCCCTGGCAGCACGGGCAGATCTTCTGGTCTTCGGTCAGGTCATACTCGATGCGCTGGCGCGGCAACTCCG
>NZ_CAJPVI010000173.1 GCF_905397435.1 Cupriavidus numazuensis | reverse complement strand
TCGGCGCAACCGCATCAAGCTTTTACTGTGGGACCGAAACGGCTTCTGGATGCTTTTGAAGCGATTAGAGGAAGACCGTTTTGTGTGGCCGCGGCGTGAGCACGCGGTGATCGAACTCACGACCGAGCAGTTGCACTGGCTGCTGGACGGTATCGACGTGGACGCCGTGAAGCGGCACCCGTCGCGCAAATATCAGCACACGGCTTGATGGTCGTTCGGTGTGACGTATACCAGATTGGGTGGCGGCTGCACTATCGTGTCCAGCATGAACGAACACGACCTCTCCCAATTGCCGCCGGCCGCCCAGGCCTATATCCGCGAACTCGAAGCGCGGGCTGCTGCCAACGTTAAGCACATCGCCGAGCTGAACGAGCGCATCAAGCTCCTTGAGGAACAGTTCCGGCTCGCGCAGTCCAAACGCTTCGCGCCAAGCAGTGAAAAGCTCAAGGACCGCGTGTTCGACGAAGCTGAACAAATGGCCGCTGCGGAGCCGGCCGACGACGATGAGGATGAAGCGCTCGCGCCGCCGGACACGGGGCTGCCAGAGCCCGATAAGCCCGCAGGCCGCAGACGTGGCCGCAAGCCGCTGCCG
>NZ_CAJPVI010000172.1 GCF_905397435.1 Cupriavidus numazuensis | reverse complement strand
TCGTAAGCGCTAGATCCAGCACACCTTGAGTATTCCGATTGTTATCCGATACCGTGCGTCGCACGGGGTGTTACCGGGTAACGATCACGAGGAGTGCGGGATGGCACAGACGACAGCACAGCGGCAAGCCGCCTATCGGGCAAGGCGCGCGACGGCGGGCACGGATGGCAACGGAGAGCGGCGGCTGGACATGTGGGTCAGTACGGAGGCCGAACTTGCTCTTGCACGGCTGGCGCACCGTTACACGGTAACGAAGCGTCAGATGCTGGAGCGGCTGATCGCGCGAGCGGACGACGCGATCGTGCGCAGGCTCGATCCGGACTCGGAGCAGTGGGATCACTACTTCAACGTGCCCCGCTAGCGCCAACCGTTACCGGGTAACGAGGCGCTTCTCCCAACGTGACGGAGTCCCCGAACTCGGGGCGACGATCGGCCTCGCTCAGGCTGGGTGCGGCGGCGCGGTTTGCCGCCGGGCGAAGTTGAACGGCAACAGGTCGCTGATGTCAGCGTCCGGCGCGCGCTGTGGCAACTCTGTGAGCACGTGGAGCAGATAAGCATACGGTTCGATGTCACAGGCGCGGCACGTAAGCATCAGGCTGTAG
>NZ_CAJPVI010000171.1 GCF_905397435.1 Cupriavidus numazuensis | reverse complement strand
CCGCTGCTGCGCGTGGGCCTGCTGCGGCTGGCTGCCGGGGAGCATGTACTGGTGGTGGTGATGCACCACATCGTCTCCGACGGCTGGTCGGTGCAGCTGATCGTCGACGAGTTCACGGCGCAATACCGCGCGCGGACGGCAGGCGAAGCGCCGGCGCTGGCCGAGCTGCCGGTGCAGTACGCCGACTACGCGGTGTGGCAGCGCAACTGGCTGGAGGCGGGCGAGAAGGCACGGCAGCTCGCGTACTGGCGCGCGCAGCTGGGCGGAGAGGGCGCAGAGCAGCCGGTACTGCAACTGGCGACCGACCATCCGCGCCACGCCCAAGGCCATTACCGTTCCGCTCGCCACAGCTTCGCGCTGCCGGCGTCGCTGCTCGGCGCGCTGCGCCAGGGCGCGCAGGCGCAGGGCGCGACCGTGTTCATGCTGCTGCTGGCCGGCTATCACGCACTGCTGCACCGCTACAGCGCGCAGGAGGACATCCGCATCGGCGTGCCGGTGGCGAACCGCCAGCGGGTCGAGACCGAAGGCTTGGTCGGCCTGTTCGTCAACAGCCAGGTGCTGCGCGCGCGGGTGTCGGGGCGCATGACGCTGGCGCAGCTGGTGCAGCAGGTGCGCGAGGCGGCG
>NZ_CAJPVI010000170.1 GCF_905397435.1 Cupriavidus numazuensis | reverse complement strand
GCCAGCAACAAGATCAACGTGAACGTGGCGGGCGCGCCGAGCCTGGTGGCTGGCACGACCGTGCAACCGGGCGTGATCACCGCCGGCACGCTGATTGCCGGCCCGACCTTCCGCGTGACCGACAACAGCGCGCTGTTCGACTTTATCGCGAGCCGCAACGGCAATGCGGTGGACCTGTGCGTGGCTCGCGCCGGCGCGAGCTCGTGCGACGCCAATGCTCCGGTGCCGACGCCAACGCCTGAACCGACTCCCACCCCTACTCCGACTCCCACTCCCACTCCCACGCCGAACCCGGTAATCACCGTGGTGAGCAGCGTGACCAGCGCCCACAACAACCCGGGCCTTGGCGCCGCGCAAGTGTTCGACGCGCTGATCGGCCAGGGTTCGGGCGCGCCGGCCGCCATGGCACCGGTGATCACCGCGCTGGGCACGCTGTCGACCGAGCAGCAGGTTTCGGATGCCGTCAAGCAGACCCTGCCGCTGCTGACCGGCGGCATGTCCGCGGTGAACACCGCAGCGATGCACGCCACCAACCGCGTGATCCAGTCGCGCCAGGAAGCCAACCGCGGCCTGTCGTCGGGCGATGATTTCGTGTCCGATCGCCAGCTGTGGTTCAAGCCGGTGGGCTC
>NZ_CAJPVI010000169.1 GCF_905397435.1 Cupriavidus numazuensis | reverse complement strand
GGTGTGCTGCGCGTGGTCCTGCCCAAGAAGGAAACGTCGCCGCAACAGCGGATTACCGTGAAGTGAAGCCGTGACTGGCCAAGGTGCGAACCTTTCAGGAACGGCATGAGCGGTCACCGCACAGGCGCGCCGAATGCCATTCCGCAACACCACGTTGTGAGATTTTTCGATGAAAACTGATCTTCAACTCAAGAAGGACGTCACGGAAGAGCTGGACTGGGATCCCGCCATCGATGCGGCAGCCATTGGCGTGGAGGTACGCGAGGGCGTGGTAACGCTCAGCGGCCACCTGCCCAGCTATGCCGAGAAGCTTGCCGCCGAGCACGCCGCGGAAAAGGTGTCGGGCGTGCGCGCGGTGGTGGTGAACCTGGATGTCAGGCCCACCGGCGAATTCAGCGATGAGGCGATTGGCAGCGCCGCACGGGACGCACTGCAATGGCATGTGCACGTGCCTGCCGATGCGATCAAGCTGCGCGTCGAGAAGGGCCGCGTCACGCTGACGGGCGAGGTGGAGTGGGGTTACCAGCGCAAGCTCGCCGAGCGTACCGTGTCGCAACTGCGCGGTGTGACGGGGGTGACGAACCAGGTCAAGATGAGGATGCGCCCCGCGCCCAACGATGTGGTCGAACGCATCGAAGCCGCGTTGCGCCGGCATGCCGAGCGAGAAGCGAAGC
>NZ_CAJPVI010000168.1 GCF_905397435.1 Cupriavidus numazuensis | reverse complement strand
GAGCCTGCGCACCTGGCGCCACGAGGCGCGAGAGCAAGGAAAGGTTGTGCCAGGCAACGGCAAGCAGAGTGACAAGTGGTCCAGTGCGGACAAGTTCCGGGTGGTGCTGGAGACGGCGCCCCTGAGTGAGGCAGAGCTGTCCGAGTACTGCCGCAGGAAGGGCATTCAGCCAGAACAGATCCGGCAGTGGCGTGCTGCCTGCGAGCAGGCCAATGCGCCGGAGCGGGCCAAGCTGAGCCTTGCGCAACGCCGCGAGGAACAAGCCGCACAGAAGCAGATCCGGGATCTGGAGCGCGAACTCAAGCGCAAAAATGCGGCGCTGGCGGAGACGGCAGCGCTGCTGGTGCTCAGAAAAAAAGCCGAGGCGATCTGGGGAAGGGACGAGGAGGACTGATCAACGTCTCGGATCGCCGCGAAGCTATCGAGTTGATCGATGAAGCGGTGGGCAGTGGCGCGCGCCAGTCCAGGGCCTGCAAGGAGCTCGGCCTGAACGCGCGTACCTTGCAGCGCTGGCGCCATACGCCAGAGGACGGCCGCCCGGGCGCGCAGCGCCCGGTGCCGGCCAACAAGCTCAGCGAGGGAGAGCGGCAGGCCGTGCTGGCGGCGGCCAACAGCCCCGGCTACGAGAGCCTGACGCCGCACCAGATCGTGCCGAAGCTGGCCGACGAGGGGCGTTA
>NZ_CAJPVI010000167.1 GCF_905397435.1 Cupriavidus numazuensis | reverse complement strand
ATCTGGCAAAGTTCGATCGCTACATCGAGCACCTGTGCGCAGCGTTGGAGCATAAGGATCGAAACGCCGGATTGCAGGACTATTGTCGCGGGCTGATGCTGCCGATCCATCGCAAGAGCGTTGAACCTCTGGCAGCCCATACCGATCCGCTGCACGTCGCAGCAAAACATCAGTCACTGCATCACTTCGTAGCCAAGGCCGGATGGTCCGACGGCGCCGTGATGACGCGCGTCCGGGACTGGGTTGAGCCACACCTTGGTCTGGGCAGTGGCTGCTACTGGATCGTTGATGACACAGGATTCCCGAAGAAGGGAACGCATTCAGTTGGCGTCGCGCGCCAATACTGCGGTCAACTGGGTAAGCAGGACAACTGCCAGGTGGCGGTTAGTTTGTCGCTGGCCAGCGTTCAGGGCAGCGTTCCCGTTGGTTATCAACTGTATTTGCCCAAGGACTGGGCCACTGACCCGGTGCGCCGCAAGAAAGCTGGGGTGCCCGACGATGTGACGTTCGCTACCAAGCCGGAAATCGCTTTGGCGCAAATGCGTGAGGCGCTCGCCTCGGGCGTGCCCATGGGCGTGGTGCTGGCCGATGCCGGGTATGGCGATGAAACCGCCTTTCGTGATGGCATTACTGAACTGGGCATGCTGTATGCCGTTGGTATCAGGCCGGGAACCACGGTATGGGC
>NZ_CAJPVI010000166.1 GCF_905397435.1 Cupriavidus numazuensis | reverse complement strand
TCTTACTGTGTCACAAATATAGCCTGACATCCCAGCAACACGGACAGCGCGGAAGCTTGCTGGTGATCGCGCGGGCGATGAGTAATCGCAACGTGGAAATCGAGTCAGGCACGTGTCGCTGGACTCGCCGGGCTGCCGCGAGGGATGTAACCTTCGGGTAGGGAAGCCGCTTCTGGTCGAGCACGGTTTTTTTTTGCGCCGTCCTGACTGAGCCGCTCGGTGACGAGGAAGGCGTATGCCGCAATACACAGCGTGGCATGGTGATGGAAGCCGCGCCAACCGCGGCCCTCGTAATGCGCGAGGCCGAACTCCTGCTTGAGTTCCTGATAGTCTCGTTCAATACGCCAGCGCATCTTGGTGACGAAGACCAGTTGTTCCAGGGTGGCATCGGACGGCGCCGTGGAGAGGAAGTATTTCGCCGGCTCGGCTTCTCCCTCGGGCCACTCGATCAGTAGCCACTCCTCGGCGCGCATCTCGGTGCCCAGGTAATCGCGGTGAGCAGGACGAACCCGCACAGCGGCGAAACGCGAGGATAGATCCGTGTTGGTACCTTCGCGCCAAGTAACCTCGCTATAGGCCTCCTGCGGCAATTCCATGGCCAATGCCTTGATCGACACCGGCTCGTTTCCAGGCTCACGGCGCAACCTCGTCGGCCGTATGCCGCGACCGCTCCAGGGCTTGGGGGGCAGGGGTGC
>NZ_CAJPVI010000165.1 GCF_905397435.1 Cupriavidus numazuensis | reverse complement strand
GTTCGCCAGCCCCAACACGATCTTCGCCCCCGTCACGCAGGTCGACGCTTCGACCCGCACCAACGTCGACCTGAAGACCATGACGAACACCATCAACAACGTCGGTGGCATCGTTCAGGCGTTGCAGCACTGAGTCCTTCCGAAGCGGAACCCGTCGCGGTTGCGCTCTCCGCTCCCGGGAGCCGGCGTTCGACCGGCTCGCCCAAAGACCGCCTTCGGCGGTCTTTTTGCTTTGCGGCTGCTTGACCTTCAAGCGCGTGGCGGCTGCATGGCCCCCACACGCTGTCGGTCTCTGCGCGAATGTCCGGCACCCATGTCCGACAGATTCGAACTGGTTCGCGCCAATGTGTCTGCCTAGATCCAACATGCCCTGTCGCCGGATGCCCCGATCCTCAGCCAGATAAATAGAATTTTTCCCTTTATTTTCAATGAGTTGAAAACAAATTTGGCGACCGACACAAGGCCTGGCACACCCCATGCGTATATGACTGCGAGCACAACACCCGATGTCCTCTAAACCAAAGTCAGACCAGCACCCAAGGAGTTACACCATGTCCCTCACCATCCAGAACCTGCCCGTCGAACAAGACCTCGACCACGCCAAGATGAGCGCCGTGCGCGGCGGCAGCCTGTTCCTGAACAGCGGCATCAACGCGATCATGGGCGGCTCCGGCGTGTCCTTCGCCAGCCCCAACATCATCGTCGCC
>NZ_CAJPVI010000164.1 GCF_905397435.1 Cupriavidus numazuensis | reverse complement strand
TTTGAGACGGCGTCGCGCTGATCGAGCGTTCTCAGCGGTTGGCGAGTCTCCACGGGGGCGTATCGAGCCGCCTGAGGACTCGTTTTCGGCGTGACCGGGGCACACTTTTCCCCTCACGCGGTGCGCAGCACATGCATGCGCTTGATGTTCCAGGCCATGGTCACCAAGCTCCATTCGCCTTGGGCGTGGACCAGCCCACGCATGCTCATCTGGCGCCAACCCATCACCCGCTTGATGATGCCGAACACCGGCTCCACCGTCTGCTTGCGCAGGCTGTAGAGGGCGCGCCCGGCTTGTGTGCCCAGACGGTGCGCCATCTGCACAACCGGGTCCTTCGTCTGGGGGGCGGGAGCATCGGGTGCGAAGCGCTCCAGCACGGGGACATGATGCGATTCCCTCTTGAGCGCCAGCAGCGGCTCGACCCCCGCATCGCGGCAGGCGATCACGTTGGTCTGACTGAAGAAGCCGTTGTCCGTGATCAGCGTGTGCACCTCGCCCAGCACCGCGGGCAACGCCACGATCTGCTCCAGCGTGGGCACGACTTCTCGCTTGTCGTTGCACGCCTGGCTCACGTGCCGGGTGACCACCATCATCGTCTCGGTGTCCACGCCGGCTTGCGCGTTGTAGCTTTGCTCGAAGCCCCCGCCCGAGACGGGCATGATGCGCGACTGCTCATCCGTGAGGTTGACTTGGTCGCTGTCCTTGGGGCCAGCCTCTGGCGGCTCGGGAT
>NZ_CAJPVI010000163.1 GCF_905397435.1 Cupriavidus numazuensis | reverse complement strand
CTGGCTGTTCATGAAGTTGCCCCTGGCCACCACGGCCGATGACTATGCCGCGCTGCTACCTTGGGCTATGCCTGACGCAGTTGTGAGTGACGTCGTTTATTGACTGCATACGTTTATTGACTGCATACAACTGATCGACGGTGAGCGTGACGATATCGGTCGTGTCCGGCCACACGAAGCGATCCTCGGCTTCCAATCGCTTGAGGAATAACCAGAAACCAGCACCGTCCCAGCCGAGGATCTTGATACGGTCGCACCGTCGGTTGCCGAACACGTACAGCGAGTGGTCAAATGGGTTGAGCAACATCGCCTGCTCCACCAGAATCGACAGCCCGTTGATTCCCATCCGGAAGTCCACCGGCTCGCGATGCAGGAATACCTTCAGCCCGCTGTCGAACCGGAACACGGCATCCTCCCCAGCATCTGGACAATCATCGTCAGCCCGGCGAGATCCGCCTGGCTCAGATCCAGTTCGACGCCATTGGGCAATCGTACATACAACGCGACGGCCATACAGGCGGAGGTCAGATCGACTGACGTCGCCTCTGAGGCAGACTCCACGGCCACGAATGCTGAGGGCCGATTCTCGGTCATCGTTCTCGTCTGCGTCTGCGTCTGTTGCACAGGCTCGCCGGGCGGCTCGGGGGAATCCGCCGCTTGGCCGACCGCCGGCGCCTGATCACTCATCGTGCGCTCACGCTCCAGCAGATACTGCGCTATCCACTTGCGCA
>NZ_CAJPVI010000162.1 GCF_905397435.1 Cupriavidus numazuensis | reverse complement strand
CTCGATGGGGTTGAGGCCCGGGAACAACCAGCCACCGTCGAGCATCTTGCCCTGGGCATGGGCAACTCGCCACCAAACGCGCAGGCGTTCGAGCAGCACGGGAGAGAGCATCGCGTAGCGGTCCTTGCAACCCTTGCCCTGTTCGATGCGCAGGGTCATGCGCTCACTGTCGATATCGGTCACCTTCAACGCCACCACTTCGCTGGCGCGCAAGCCGGCGCCATAGGCGACCGCGAGCGCGGTCTGGTGCTTCAGGTTCCCAGCGGCCGCCAGCAGTCGGCCGACTTCGTCGGGACTGAGTACCACGGGCAGGGTGCGTGGAATTCGTACCGGTCTCATCTTGGCCATGCGTTGCGCATCGCCGAGCGTCACTTCAAAGAAGAACTTCAATCCGGTGATCGCGGCATTGAGCGAAACCGGGGAGATGCCGTGATCGACCAGATGGAGTTGATAGCGTCGTAGGTCCTCAGTGCTAGCCGTGTCGGGAGAGCGGCCGAGAAAGGCTGCGAACCGGCGCACGGCGCGGATGTATTGGGTCTGGGTCTTATCTCCAAGCTTGCGCATCCGCATGTCTTCGATCATGCGCTGGCGTAGCGGGCTGATGGTAGGCGTCGCGACTGACATGGCTGTGCTCCTGTCGAGGCTCGAGGCGAATTGCCTCGGTCCTCAACATAGGAAACAGCGCTGGCGGTTGAGTCACTTCGCGCTTGGCCGGAGGGTTACCGCGCGAGCGGTTTAGTC
>NZ_CAJPVI010000161.1 GCF_905397435.1 Cupriavidus numazuensis | reverse complement strand
CTTCCGCGTCGTAGCGCACGCTGAATTCCATCGCCTTGCTGCTGGTCACCACGAAGCCCAGGCCACCGCGCATCAGCCAGCGTGCCGGCGGCATGCCGCGCGTAATGAACTGCGCGCCGCCGCCCACGTACGATGCCGTGATCGACGACTGGCCACCCAGCGCGTCATAGCCCACGCCCAGGTTGGCGGTGAACAGCGCCTGTTCGGTCACGGCCTGGTTCAGGCGCATGTCGGTCGACAGGATCAGCTCGCGCGCGGAGTTCTTGCCCACAGCAAGGCTCAGCGCATCCGCACCGGTCTCCGTGTACGCGGAGTCCTGGATGAAGGTGTAGTCCGCGCGCAGCGACGGGGTCAGGGTCGTCTTCGGGGTCACGTCGAAGATGCGGCCGATGCCGACGCCGAGGTGAGTATTCCAGCTGTCATAGCTGGACGACGCACGACCGCTCAGGCCACCGAACGCGATATTGCGCTGGCCTTCGTTGTGGCCGGTGCCGACGTCCGCCTGCACGCTCACGTCCGTGCGCGCATCCAGGCTGTAGCTGCCGTAGCCGATCAGGCGATAGCCGTCGACGCTGGCGGTCTGCGCCGCCACTGCCGAGTTGCCGTCGATGCGGCTGTGCATGTACGAGAACGCACCGCCGATGCGCACCTTCTCGCTGACCACGCCATCGGCGCCAACCAGCATGCCATAGGTGTTCGCGCTGTAGCCCGACACGCCATCACGGTCACCCTGCTTGGCCCA
>NZ_CAJPVI010000160.1 GCF_905397435.1 Cupriavidus numazuensis | reverse complement strand
AAAATCAACTCATCGTGACCGCGCCCTCTACAATCTGAACCGCGTAACATCCCCTCGCGCGCAACGGTCACGTTGCGCCGGAATCGTCGGTCACGTTCACCGGAATACGCATGTAGATCATGGCGCTCGCCTTCGCCCCAGCAACGGTGTCAGCAAAGAGCCATGCCTTTCTTGCTGTGCAGAATGGTCGGATGTCTCGTTCTATCGCGTTGTTATCGAGGGGCGCACGCCCATCGATAACGTATCGGCTCAGGTATTCCCACTGGTTGCGCGCGTAGGCGATGGCCTTGCCCAGCAGGCTTTCCGGCAGTACCTGCGGCGCCTGCTCATCCAGCCATGCCTTGAAGGCGTTCAGCAGCGGCGCGCTGTGCTGTTGACGCAGCCGGTATGTGTAGTTGACGCGCGTTTCACCTTCGGGCAGTTCGGCCTTGGCGAGCGTCTCGACCTGATACAGGGCCTGGAAGTACTCGAGCGCTTTTAGCACTCGCGCGCTGGGCTTTTTCTGCCCCTTTTGCGCATCAACGAACATCCGTCTGGAATGCGCAACACAACCGAAGTGCGTGACGCCTTCGAGCGTGCGCCAAGCGCTGTAGCCGTCGGTCATTAGCATGCCATGGTAGCCAGCGAGGAACGCCTGCGGATACTCCTGTCCACGCCCCGGTTGATAGTCGAACAGCACCACCGGTTGCTCGCAGTCCTCCGCGCTGCGATACACCCACATGTACGACTTGCTCTGTGCGGTCTTGCCTTCCTCCTTGAGCACCTGCAC
>NZ_CAJPVI010000159.1 GCF_905397435.1 Cupriavidus numazuensis | reverse complement strand
GCATCGCCGGCAGAAGCAGCCTCACGTCATTCGCAACCTGTTTCAGGAAAAGCATGTTCGCTACGCAGCCTGATCAAACGTACGCACTATTTAGTGCGCCGGTCAGTAACTCGGGGCCTCTGGAAGGCGAACAACCGGGGGAACCTCACTTTGCCCCGCTTCGGATGGGCGCCCAACCAACTGAGCATGGCTGTCGATACGCTATGCAGCCAGTGAAGCTTGCCTGCCACGTGCACACCGGATTCATCGAAGTGCGCAACGGCCGCCCCCTGCAGCGCCTGCCTGATCTGTGTGACGGCCGACCTGAGCCTATGGGCCGCATCGTTGATGCTGTTCTGAATGGTGCCTGTGCTCAGCCGCACGCCGAACAAATCAGCCAGCGCCTGCGCCGTACGGTCCACCGGCAATTGCTGGTATTGCGTCAGGTACACGACGGCGGCTTTGATCTGCGATCCGTACTGCGCCGGCCGGCTCACGCCTGCCGGAAACACGGCACGATGCACTTTCCCGCAGTCGCACTGTGCCCGCTCGACGCGATGCTCCGTAACTTCAAAACGGATGGGCGGCAGGTCAATAACCTGCCGCGATTCGGCCGAAACCGAGACGGCCTCGCGCGCGATCGGCTGGCCACAAGCGTCGCACCACGGCGCGACCGAATGAATGTATGCAGTCAATAAACGACGTCACTCACAACTGCGTCAGGCATAGCCCAAGGTAGCAGCGCGGCATAGTCATCGGCCGTGGTGGCCAGGGGCAACTTCATGAACAGCCA
>NZ_CAJPVI010000158.1 GCF_905397435.1 Cupriavidus numazuensis | reverse complement strand
TAGGGCCTGTTCACACTATCTGAGCCCGTCGACGATGAGCGCAAAATTGATGAAGGCGATGAACATCACGTCCAGCTTGTCGAACCGGGAGAAGATGCGACGAAAGCCTTTGAGGCGGCGAAACAGACGCTCAACTTCGTTTCTGCGCTTGTACATCTCACGATCATATTCCCATGGTTCAAGGCGATTGCTTTTGGGCGGAACGACGGGAATAAAACCAAGATCGAGCGCGAGTTGTCGCGTCTCGTCGCCTTCATACGCCTTGTCCATTAGCAAGTGTAGTGGCCGATTGGCTGGTCCAAGGCTTTGCAGCAGGGCGCGCCCCTGCGGTGCATCACCGGCCTGGCCGGGTGAAAGCGCGAACGTTATGGCTGTTCGAGCATCCGCGGCAACCATATGAATCTTGGTGGTCCATCCGCCCCGGGATTTCCCAATGGCTTGGGGTCCGTTTTTTTTAATGCACCGGTACCGTCGGGGTGAACTTTTACCGCCGTGCTATCCAGCGAAACCGCCTCGAGCTTGATGCGAACGATCTGCGCACGCTGCAATTCCGTGAACACGCGGTCCAGCACGCCGCTCTTGGACCATCGGTTCATCCGCGTGTAGACCGTGTGCCACCGGCCGAAGCGCTTTGGCAAACCGCGCCACTTGCAGCCGTGCTCAGCAACATAAAGAATCGCGTTCAAAATCTGCAGGTTCGACATGCTCACGTTGCCACGCTGGCGAGGCAAGCAGTGTTCAATCTGTCGATATTGGGCTTCGGTGATTTCCATCACCGAAGCATACAACTAAATCAAATTAGTGTGAACAGGCCCTA
>NZ_CAJPVI010000157.1 GCF_905397435.1 Cupriavidus numazuensis | reverse complement strand
CAGCACCGTGGCGATCGCTGCGGTCAGCGTGGTCTTGCCGTGGTCAACGTGACCAATCGTACCAACGTTCACGTGCGGCTTAGTCCGCTCGAACTTTTCCTTTGCCATTTCGCGACTCCTGTCTGGTAGCGATATTGCCAGTGCGGTATTTGGTGCCCATGGGCAGGATCGAACTGCCGACCTCTCCCTTACCAAGGGAGTGCTCTACCACTGAGCCACATGGGCAAAACTAGACGTATTACTTGTCGACAGCAACCGCATTATTTGGAGCGGGTGAAGGGAATCGAACCCTCGTCGTAAGCTTGGAAGGCTTCTGCTCTACCATTGAGCTACACCCGCCCGGTTCTTTCTGCTTCACCGGCCTTGTGAGCCAGTCACTGTCTTGCATTCTGGTGGAGAGGGCTGGATTCGAACCAGCGTAGGCGTAAGCCAACAGATTTACAGTCTGCCCCCTTTAGCCACTCGGGCACCTCTCCGCAGAGAACTATCGATTATGGGACCTCTCGCCTCGCCTGTCAAGCACTTTCCGTTGCGGAGTGCATCGACCGGACCATCGAGGTGGCCACTGCCAGGCACGCTGGCACTGGCTATGGCAACCCACAAACACAGTTTGAAATTTCTGCGTTCTCACCCTATAGGGGCGCTGGAAACGGGCCTTCTGAAGGCGCTGGAAGCGCTTGGCGAGCGCCTTTGGGCATCGGGAAGCGGCTGCTGGATGCGGCTTGACGGCCGGGGCCGAGCCGCAAAAGACAAAACCCCTCGCAGCACACGCTGTCGAGGGGTTTTGGGTATAAGAGCCTGGCGATGACCTACTTTCACACGGGAATCCGCACTATCATCGGCGCGGAGCTGTTT
>NZ_CAJPVI010000156.1 GCF_905397435.1 Cupriavidus numazuensis | reverse complement strand
TCTAAGAACGGCTAACAAAACTGTTCAACAAATCGAGAGCAGATGACAGCGCAAGCGAGCGTGAGCAGAGCCAGATGAATATCGAGACGTCGTTCGAAGCGAATGCGCAACTTGCCGAAGGCAGCGAGCCAGGCATGCGTGCGCTCGACAACCCAGCGATGCTTGCCGAGCCGGTCGTTCCTCTCGATGCCACGACGTGCGATGCGTGGACAGATTCCTCGCTTGCGCAAATGTTGACGACATCGAGCAAAGTCGTATCCCTTGTCGGCATGGAGCTTGTCGGGGCGGCTGCGCGGCCGCCCCGACAGCCCTCGCACCGCTGGGATGGCGTCAACCAATGCTTCGAACACAATGGAATCGTGTCGATTGGCACCGGTGACGGTCAGCGCCAACGGGACACCGCGCCGGTCTACGACGAGATGGCGCTTGCTGCCGAGCTTGCCGCGGTCCGTGGGGTTCGGGCCGGTCTGCTGGCCCCCCGGGGGCTGGCCACTGCTGCCCCGTCGATGCTTGCCCGCGTCCAATCGATCTGGTCATGCTCGCGCAGGCGGGTCAGCATGGCCAGATGCAGGCGTCCCCAGACGCCACTGGTCTGCCAGTCACGCAGACGCCGCCAGCAAGTCATGCCGCTGCCGAAGCCCAGTTCTTGCGGCAGGTCCTCCCATGGAATCCCAGTCTGCAATACAAACAGGATGCCGTTCAGCGCTGCTCTGTCCTCCACCCTGGGGCGGCCACCTTTTGGGGAGGGCTCCACCGTTGGCAGCAGCGGCTGCAATGCCTTCCACAATTCGTTGTTGATCTTCTTTCGTGCCATGCCACCGCTAACGTCCATCAGGCGCCGTTCGATGACACGGTTTTGTTAGCCGCTCTAA
>NZ_CAJPVI010000155.1 GCF_905397435.1 Cupriavidus numazuensis | reverse complement strand
GTTAGCCTAACCGCAAGGAGGGCGATTACCACGGCAGGGTTCATGACTGGGGTGAAGTCGTAACAAGGTAGCCGTATCGGAAGGTGCGGCTGGATCACCTCCTTTCCAGAGGCGCGCGTTCTGCGTGTCCAGTGTCCACACTTATCGGTTTGTTTGCTGTTACAGCCAAGGGTCTGTAGCTCAGGTGGTTAGAGCACCGTCTTGATAAGGCGGGGGTCGTAGGTTCAAGTCCTACCAGACCCACCAAGTTATCCGAGGGGGGATTAGCTCAGCTGGGAGAGCACCTGCTTTGCAAGCAGGGGGTCGTCGGTTCGATCCCGTCATCCTCCACCATCACTCTGCCGAGTGAGCTGCGGAAAACCTGGAGTGGGTGTCAAAGGAAAGCATTCGTTGAGTGCTTCCCTTTGGCATTGCCAAGCGACGAAAGTCGGCTGTTCTTTAACAATATGGGATGTAGTAAAGGTGTCGCGCAAGCGTTGATGAGACGCTGCAGTACAAAACGCGATACCGGGTTGTGATTGTATCAACCAAAATGTATTTAAGTGATCGAAAGATGACTTGGAATACGGCACAAATGCGAGAACTCACCTGTAGCGAATGTCTCTCTGAGACACACTCGTTATAGGGTCAAGCGAACAAGTGCATGTGGTGGATGCCTTGGCGATCACAGGCGATGAAGGACGCGGTAGCCTGCGAAAAGCTTCGGGGAGCTGGCAAACAAGCTTTGATCCGGAGATGTCCGAATGGGGAAACCCGGCCCGAATGGGTCATCCCTGACTGAATACATAGGTCAGGGAAGCGAACGCGGCGAACTGAAACATCTAAGTAGCTGCAGGAACAGAAATCAACCGAGATTCCCAGAGTAGTGGCGAACGAAATGGGAAGAGCCTTGTACTCTTTAGCAGTGTTGTTAGCAGAACGGGATGGAAAGCCCGGCCATAGCAGGTGATAGCCCTGTATGCGAAAACAGCGTTGTGGAACTAGGTGTACGACAAGTAGGGCGGGACACGTGAAATCCTGTCTGAAGATGGGGGGACCATCCTCCAAGGC
>NZ_CAJPVI010000153.1 GCF_905397435.1 Cupriavidus numazuensis | reverse complement strand
CGTGCTTATCCGGTTAGCTCCCAGACCTACTAGATGTAGTGGGTAGCGATTTTTTGGCGTAGAGCTCGGCATAGGTCGGCGCGGTGACGTCACCAGCGATGCCGAGCAGGGAGCGAAACGCGTTGAAGGGATAGAAACGGCGGTTGAAGCGGAAGGTGAATTCGTTGAGATAGGCTTGTAGGTGCTGCGGGCTGACACCGTGATGAATACCGCGCAGCCAGGTCTTGAGATTGGAGAACACAAGGTGAATGATCGGCAGGAAGGATTCGGCCACTTGCATGTCACCGCGCTGCGCGATGGCGATATGGCGATAGCCGCGCTCGCCCAGCTTGGCATAACCGCCCCAGTCGTCGGTGACGATGGTTGCGCCGGGTGCAACGGTACGCTCGATGAATCCGCCCAGCGACCGGGCACTTCGGTCAGGAACCAGAGCGAGCCGAACTCGTCCGGCATACCGTCCGCTCTTGCGTTTGTTGCGGCTGCCGGCAAACTTGCGTTGCCGAACCTCGACAGCGCCGGCCACAAGAACCATGTCGTGCACGCCCCTGCCTTTGCCGCGAGTACGCCCACCGACGTAGGCCTCATCGACTTCGACGTGATCCTCAGGCTTGCCACCGATCCGATCCTGGTCGGGCCGCACCATGCCGGCGCGCAACTTGTGGAGTATCTGGAAGGCGGTCTCGTAACGCGACAGGCCGAGTTGGCGCTGGAACTGAATGGCCGACATGCCAGGCGTCTGACTGGCGACCAGGTACGCCGCCCAGAACCAAACCGACAGCGGTGTGTGCGTGCGCTCCATGACGGTGCCAGCAGTGAGGCTCGTGTCGCGTGTGCAATGGCGACAACGGAAAACGCCGGGGCGATTGGCAAAGCGGTACGGCTCACCAAGCAAGCCGCAGTGGTCACAAATGAACCCATCGCTCCATCGAGCGCGCTCAAGGTAAGCCATGCATGCCGCTTCGTCTGGAAACATCTTCTGAAACTCCGGCAGCGAGCCCGGAAACGGCAGATCGCCTCGGTCAAGCACGTCAATAACCATGGTTGCCCCGAGTTGGCACAGATGCCCAACATACTATCGGTAGAGGTCTTGGGAGACAACCGGATAAGCACGG
>NZ_CAJPVI010000152.1 GCF_905397435.1 Cupriavidus numazuensis | reverse complement strand
GCGATCGAACTTTGCCAGATCTTCCATTGCGGTCCGCTCATCAGTATGGATTCCATATTATCTCTGACATGCATATAAACATCGTTGTTTTTATGACACAGTAAGACTAGTAAGTGGTTAGGCAAAGGAGACTTTCCCGCGTTCACCCACGACTTGTGCAGTTCACCTCGCACGTCGTGTCCGTCAGCGCCTTTCGGTAGCGCGACTCCGGTCGGGATGAGAGCCTCCTTCATTGCACGCTCAATAAAGAAAAGTGAGTCCCATCTTGCGAGCGCATAGTGAGCCGCTCCATCGTAGATATGGTGCGCAGAGGCTTGGAGGTGTATCACAGTGGTTGTATCAAACCGACTGATTAAATACAGAGCGTTATAAAATTCGTTGTAAGTCTGCTGCAGCAACTCGAGGCTCTTGGTCGACGCGTAGTTAACCGCCTGAGCCGACAGATCGATCACCGCCTCGGTAAAAGGCATTTGACTATTGCGAATTATCGGAAATCGAAGGAGATAAGCGATACCGTTCAATTGATATGCTAAGGCAGGCAAGCAATAAGATATATTTTCTCGGTCGCCATAAAAATTTTTCAGCCAATTGGCAACACTAATTCCTGCGTCATCGTGATCCGATCCAACGTTGATAATAAGGCCATCGTTGGTGATAATATCGGCCGCAGCGAAAAGGACGAGTTGTGGGTCGGTAGATTTGGCCATTACTCGTTGAACGGTAAACTTCATATAGTCGTCAAACCCGCCAGTACCGTCGTTCAGTTCATGTTGTGTAATCTCGATTTTCTGCATTTTCTTTATCCACGATCCCTACTTGTCGAGCAGGTTATTTTGTACGAGCAAGCTTTTCAAAGGGCGGAAAGGCATCTGCCGCCATCCGCTGGCGGGATGGGCGCTGGGCGCCAAGATCGTCCGCTAATACCGGTTAGAAGCTAACGCATCCGTGCGAATGCCCTTGGATGAAAGCACTGGCTCTACGAGATTACGGCGACCACCAGCTAGACTTTAATCGCGCCGGCCACCATTCAGATTCGGAAAAGGGCCACGGGCAGCTTTACGAAGCGAAGTCGACCTTCGAATGTCCGATCGAAGGACAGGGCGGATGTCTCTAGATGGCCGGAGGACTAAACCGCTCGCGCGGTAACCCTCCGGCCAAGCGCGAAGTGACTCAACCGCCAGCGCTGTTTCCTATGTTGAGGACCGAGGCAATTCGCCTCGAGCCTCGACAGG
>NZ_CAJPVI010000151.1 GCF_905397435.1 Cupriavidus numazuensis | reverse complement strand
ATGTACGGAGCAACCACATGGGTAACAAACGAGTTCACTCACATGGGTAACACTTTGAGGCTTAGATAGCCTTTGTGGTTGTGCCGTTCATCGATTCCTCCAATCACCATGGGGCCGAAGTGAACATGCCAGCGCCCTTCGTCGATCGCTTCCAGCCCCACCAGTTCGCCGCGTAGCAAGTGTCCTACGTACAACACCACGTTGTGGCGGTGGAGCAATCCATTGGTGCTGACTCGGTACGTCTCCATGTAGCTCGGATAGCTCATCTCCGGCAGCCGCTTTGGATACTCGCGGGGCGAGGCGGTGTAGCAGCTATCCGGCGTGCTCTGGCTCAACGCCTCGTGGGGGCGCTCTTCGTTGTAGAACCGCCGGAACGCGTCCATGCGCCGCTGCTGCGCCGCCAGCGTCGCCGCTGGCGGCAATGCCGTCGCCCGCTTGAGCGTGCGATGCATGCGCTCGTGCCGGCCATTCTGTTCCGGGTGCCCCGGCCGGATCCGCTCCGGCACGATCCCCAGCTTGAGCCACCAGATCGACAGTTGCGACAGCCCGCTGCAGCCGGTCGAGGCGAACGGCACACCATTGTCCGTACGCATCCGGTCCGGCAGCCCATAGGCGCGGAACAGCCGCACGAATGCCGCTTTGGTTGGCCGCAGCTTGGGCCCTTCCAGGCCCTTGCAGCCCAACAGGTAACGGCTGGCATGATCCATCACCGTGAGCGGATAGCACCAGCGCTGGTCCGCGGTCAGGAATTGCCCCTTGAAGTCCGCGCTCCACAGCCCGTTGGCCTCGCGCGGCGAGCGCAACGGCGTGCCACACCTTGTCACGCGCCGGCGCTTGTGCCGCGGCTCGATCCGGCCCGCCGCCTTCAGGATGTTGTAGATCGTCGTGCGCGAGGGCACCTCGGCCTCGCCAAACCGCTCGGCCAGGCGCTTCTGGATCTTCTTCGGCCCCAGCTCCGTGCCGCCATGTCCGCGCAGCTGCAGGATCGCCTGGCGGATCGGATAGGCAATCCGCTCCTGGCCGTGCCGGCTACGGCTACGCTCGCTCAACCCCGTCAGGCCTTCGCTCTCGTATCGATCGATCCACTTGTAACCCGTCTTGCGGCTGATGCCATAGTGCTCACACAGCGCACTGACGCTGTCGACCTGCCGCAAGTGGTCCGCAATGAACAGCAGACGTTGTTCCATAGGTTTGAGCTCACTCCAGGGCATGGGCGTCTCCCGGTGGCAGTCGCCCATGCAGGGTAGAAAACTGTTACCTATGTGCTTGAACTGTTCTGTTACCTATGTGGGTGAACCGTACCC
>NZ_CAJPVI010000150.1 GCF_905397435.1 Cupriavidus numazuensis | reverse complement strand
CTGAATCTGGGCGACGCCCGCCTCAACAGAAGGGCGAAGAAATTGATAGAACGACTTGCGGCCAAACCGAAGGCCAGTATCCCTGAGGCGTGCGATAGCTGGAGCGAGACGTGCGCGGCCTACCGTTTTTTGCGCAATACGGATGTGGCCTGGGATGCCATACTGGAACCGCATTGGGCGAGCACGCAGGAGCGCATGCGAAGCCAGTCGGTCGTGCTGTGCATTCAGGACACCACCGAACTGGATTTCAATGCTCAAGACATCGACGGACTGGGGCCATTGAACTATGAAGCGCGGCGCGGCATGTATCTCCATCCGACTTATGCGGTGACGACTGAACGGGAACCGCTGGGCGTGCTCGACGCGTGGATGTGGGCACGTGAAGAGCGCGGTGCCGACGGTGTGCGCCCCGGCCAGAAAGAAAGCACCCGTTGGGTTGAAGGGTACGAGCGCGTGGCTGAAATGGCGCTCGACGTGCCCGGCACGCGGCTGGTGTACGTGGCCGACCGCGAGGCGGACATGGTGGAGATGATGCGCCGAGCCGACGAATTGGGCACGCCGGCGGATTGGCTGGTGCGCGCCAAACATGACCGCTGCCTGCCCGAGAGCGAGGGCGTCAGGTTGTGGGCCAGCACCACGAGCACAGAGCCCTTGGGTGAGATCACCTTCGTGAGCGGCGCGCGCGAGGGTCAGAAGAGCCGCACCGTGCGCCAGCAACTGTGGGCCCGCGAGGTCGAGATCGCAGATGACAGACGGGGCAAAATCAAGGTTCACTGCGTGATCGCGCGTGAAGTGGGGGCGCCGGCAGGCATCAAGCCGATTGAGTGGCGCTTGCTGACCAACCGTGTGGTCGCGACGCAAGAACAAGCTGTCGAACTGATCAACTGGTACCGGGCGCGCTGGGAAATCGAAATCTTTTTCCATGTGCTCAAGAACGGTTGCGAAGTGGAGTCCTTGCAATTGGCCGCCGTCGACCGGATTGAGCGCGCCCTGGCCTTGTTCCTGGTGGTTGCGTGGCGCGTGACTTATCTGATGCGCAAAGGCCGGACCTGCCCCGAGCTGGACGCCTCGTTGTTCTTCGATCCGGACGAAATTCGTGGTGCGTATCTGCTGGCCAAAAAGAAGATGCCGGCCGCACCGCCTACCGTGAACGAGGTCGTGCGGCTGATTGCGCAAGTCGGCGGCTTCCTCGCTCGCAAGGGCGACGGCGAACCCGGTGCCAAGACAATCTGGCGCGGACTCGATCGTGTACTCTCCGCTGCTGAAACGCTGCGCGCGCTACGGGATGGGCTCGGCTGACTTATGTATAAAGGTATG
>NZ_CAJPVI010000149.1 GCF_905397435.1 Cupriavidus numazuensis | reverse complement strand
CGCAAGGGAAACTGCTGGGACACTCAGTCCAAAATACGCTTCGAACGTCGGACCGATCTGACCCGTGCTGGGATTGGCCGAGCTGCCTTTGCGTTGACCTGTCGATCGGGTTCCGGCGTTCCCCGAGCATTGCCGGGCCCAACGTTTGTGACCTGATAGGAGCCTTGTCCTGCACCGTGAGTGTCCTGTCCTGCGAGTGGGGTTGGCGATGTGCCCACTACAACGGAAAACACGCATGGAACAAGACGAAGTGATTTTGGGTGTCGACACGCATTTGGATACGCATGTTGGGGCGGTGATCAGCGGCACGGGCAAGCTCCTCGGCACGCAGTCGGTATCGGCCGACACCAATGGCTATCTCAATCTTCTCTCCTGGGCGAACTCGTTCGGACGCTTGTGCCGCGCTGGAGTCGAAGGAACCGGCACCTACGGGGCTGGCCTGGCCCGCGTGCTACGCGATCATGAGATTGAGGTACTGGAAGTCAATCGTCCCGACCGAGCGGCGCGCCGGTCTCGCGGGAAGTCTGATCCCACTGACGCGGAAAACGCCGCACGCGCAGTCCTCTCGGGGAAGGCAACGGCCCTTCCCAAGGCGCAGTCTGGAGCAGCCGAAGCGATGCGTGCTGTCTCTGTTGCCCGGCGCAGTGCCGTAAAGGCGAAGACGCAGGCCATCAATCAGTTGCGGGCTTTGCTGGTCAGCGCGCCTCAGGAAGTCCGTGAACGGCTTCTGAAAGAGAAGACGGCGGAATGCGTCGCGAGTTGCGCCCGCCTGCGCTCTTTAGGCGACACTCCGTTGCTTCAAACCTTGACCTCCACCCTACGCCTGCTGGCCAAGCGCTGGCTGGCCCTGGCCGAGGAACTGAGCACCCTCGACGGCATGCTTGATCGCCTGACCAGCCAGCATGCCAAGCGGCTTCGGGAGCGGTTTGGCGTAGGGCCTCAAACGGCGGCAGTGCTCGTTGCCGTTGCAGGTGACAACCCGGAGCGCCTGAAAAGCGAAGCCGCATTGGCAGCGCTTTGTGGCACAAGTCCTCTGCAGGCTTCGTCCGGCAAAACGGTCCGGCATCGCTTGAACAGGGGCGGAGATCGGTCGGCAAATAACGCCTTGTGGACCATCGCCATGGTGCGAATGCGCAGCGATCCCAGGACACGGACATACGTCGAACGCCGGACCAAGGAAGGCATGTCAAAGAAGGAGATTCATCGCTGCCTCAAGCGCTATATCGTCAGGGAGCTGTATCCCCTCATCTTGGCCGATCTGGCCGATTCGAGCCGCGCCGCTTGACATAGGAGCGTCAACGCCCCAACGGAAAGCTTTTTTAACAG
>NZ_CAJPVI010000148.1 GCF_905397435.1 Cupriavidus numazuensis | reverse complement strand
GGTTCTTCGCCGAATTGCGTGACCGCTTAGAAACAAAAAGGGCCAACCGCCCACCGCTGTTATCTTGGAGTTGCGACACAACAAGAATCAGGAAGGTGGAGGTTGGCCCCACGCGATTGTATGACCCAGCTTGGCTGCTGGGAAGGCTATCGGCTGCGCGATAGCTGGGAGGAAGCCCGCAATGGGCAACGCTGGTGCGTAGTGCGACTCGAGCCCAAAGCGCGCAGGCGCCGGTGCTGCAGCGGTTGTGGGCGTGGCGTCAGCGCCGTACACGACTGGGCCGAGCGGCGCGTGCGGGATTTGCCGGTGTTCGAGGTGCCGGTCGAACTGGTTATCCCAAGGCTGCGCCTAGCCTGCCAGAGATGTGGGCCAAAGCTGGAACGCTTGGACTGGCTGGCTCCTTATGCGCGGGTAACGAGGCGGTTAGCCGCTAGCGTGGCGCGGCTGTGCAAGGTCATGTCATTGCGCCATGTGGCCGAGTTCTACCGGCTGTCCTGGACCGCGGTCAAGCGGATCGACCAGCGCCACCTGGAGCAAGAACTGGGGCCGGTGGACCTGCACGGCGTCACGATCATCGCCATGGACGAATTCGCCATCCAGAAAGGCCACCGCTACGCCACGGTCATCGTTGAGCCGTCGAGCAAGCGGGTGTTGTGGGTGGGGCGTGGGCGTTCGCGCGAGGACATCCGTCCGTTTTTTGAGCTGCTTGGCCCTGACGGATGTGCGCGGCTGCGTGCAGCGGTCATGGACATGAATACCGCCTACGACCTTGAGGTGCGCATGCATTGCCCGCAAGCCGAAGTTGTGTATGACCTATTCCACGTTGTAGCCAAGTACGGGCGAGAGGTCATCGATCGGGTTCGGGTAGACGAGGCGAACCGGCTGCGCGGGGACCGGGTGGCCCGCAAGGTGGTGAAGTCCTCGCGCTGGCTGCTGCTACGCAATCGTGAGAACGTCACACGAGAGGCTGACCAGATCCGGCTCGAAGAGATCCTGGCCGCCAATCAGGCGCTGATGACGGTCTACGTGCTCAAGGACGATCTCAAGACGCTGTGGGACTACCGGCATCGGGGCTACGCCAGACGGTTCTGGCAGGACTGGTATGAGCGCGCCATGAGCAGCGGAATCGGACCACTGTGCCAGTTTGCGCGACGGCTCAAGCCTTACCTGCCAGGCATCCTGGCCCATACCCGCTGGCCCTTGGGCACAAATCTGGTCGAAGGCATCAACAATCGGATCAAGGTGATCAAGCGTATGGCCTATGGCTTCCGCGATGACCATTACTTCTTCCTCAAGATCCGAGCAGCCTTCCCCGGAAATCGGCGATGAACC
>NZ_CAJPVI010000147.1 GCF_905397435.1 Cupriavidus numazuensis | reverse complement strand
CAACCGGTTTTACACATCTTTGACCGACCAAGGCGACCAGAGCGTCCAGGAAAAGCGTTTACATTCAACGACTTGAAGCGGTACTTGTAAACTCTCGGAGTCTCGCGTTTACTCTCGCATTTTGGGTGACGCGTTGACGATTGAATCGACACACTGGGCAGCGACTGAGTTTGCCCACCTGGATCTCGGCGATGCGCGCCTCGACAAGCGAGCGAAGATGTTGATGGAGCGATTTGCGGCCGATCCGACGGCCAGCGTACCGAAGGCGTGCCACGGCTGGACCGAGACCATGGGAGCGTATCGCTTCTTTGGCAATGACAGCGTTGACTGGCGCGATATTCTGGCGCCGCATTGGCAGCAGACCCAGCAGAGAATGGGGGCTGAGCCAGTCGTGCTGTGTCTTCAGGACACGACGGAACTTGATTTCAACGGTCAAGAGGCGATCGGTCTGGGGCCGCTGAGCTATGAAGCGCAGCGGGGTATGTATCTGCATCCGACCTACGCCGTCACGCCGCAACGCGAGCCGCTTGGTGTGCTTGACGCATGGATGTGGGCGCGCCAGAAACGGGACAAATTCGGCAAACGCGGCGGGCCAAAGGAAAGCTTGCGTTGGATTGAAGGTTATGAGCGCATCGCGGAAATGGCACTGGAGCTGCCCAGCACGCGCTTGGTCTACGTCGCCGACCGCGAAGCCGACTTGATGGCGTTGATGCTGCGTGCTCACGAACTCGGTACGCCCGCTGACTGGCTCATACGCGCGGCCCACAATCGCTGCCTGCCGGATGGCGAGAAGCTGTGGCAGCGCACTGTCAGCGGCAAGCCCGTTGGCGAGATCGCCTTCACGATGGGATCGCGCCATGGCGTCAAGGCCCGCACCGTGCGTCAGCAACTGTGGGTGCAACGGGTTGATCTGCCGGCAGGCGAGGGCAAGACGGTCGCGGCGACGAGCATCGTCGCACGCGAGTTTGATGCGCCTGCCGGCGCCAAGCCAATCGAGTGGCGCCTGCTGACAAATCGTAGCGCAGCCAGTCTGGACGATGCGATCCAACTGATTGACTGGTACCGAGCGCGCTGGGAAATCGAGACGCTGTTCAACATCTTGAAAAACGCTTGCCGCGTTGAAGCGCTCCAGTTGTCGGCGATCGAGCGGCTTGAGCGCGCTTTGGCACTGTTCATGGTCGTTGCTTGGCGCATCGCGCATCTGATGCGACTCGGACGCACTTGTCCAGACCTGGACGCCGACTTGTTCTTCGACCCGGATGAAATACGGGGCGCCTACCTGCTGACCAGCGTCAAGCAGCCTGCCAAGCCAACGCTGAATGAGGTGCTTCGCCTGATTGCACGCCTTGGCGGCTTCCTCGGCCGCAAGAGCGATGGCGAGCCCGGCGTGAAGACGATTTGGCTTGGCCTGAAAGAAGTTCATGTCGCCGCGAAGACTCTGCGAGGATTACGAGCCGTCGATGATGGGGACAATTGTGTATAACCGCATG
>NZ_CAJPVI010000146.1 GCF_905397435.1 Cupriavidus numazuensis | reverse complement strand
CGGCTCATCGGGGTAGTTTCTCGGTTGGGCTGCCGCGATTATCTGGCAGGACATTATCGATTGGAAGGCCGGAAAGCCCGACAGGCTCCTAGTCTTACTGTGTCATAAAAATTGGTGCATTATATGTGCTTCTTCATTTGTAGTGGAGAGTGCATGAGCACCAGCGACAGATTTGCGGAGTACATGAACTACTTGGCTCAGGGGTTGGGGCATGCAGATCGCCGAGCTGGCCTGGAAAGCTATTGCACTGGCCTGATGCTGCCGCTGTCGCGAAAGAGTGTGGAGCCGATGGCCGCACGGGTTGACCCGCTGCGCGCCAGCGCCCGGCATCAATCGCTGCACCACTTCATCTCCAAGTCCGATTGGTCGGATGCGGAATTACTGACGCGCATCCGCGAATGGGTACAGCCGTTGCTGCAAGCGCAAACCGGTCGCTATTGGATCATTGATGACACGGGCTTCCCGAAGAAAGGCAAGCATTCGGTCGGTGTGGCGCGCCAATATTGCGGCCAGCTTGGCAAACAGGACAATTGCCAGGTCGCGGTCAGCCTGTCATTGGCTACGGAGCAAGGCAGCCTCCCCATTGCCTATCAGCTTTATGTCCCGAAGGATTGGGCCGCCGATGAGACTCGCCGCCAGAAGGCCGGCGTGCCAGACGATGTCGCGTTCGCTACCAAGCCGGAGATTGCTCTGGCGCAAGTTCGCGAGGCGATCGCAGCCGGCGTGCCTGCCGGAGTCGTGCTTGCCGACGCCGCGTATGGCGATGAAACGGGGTTTCGCGAAAGCCTGACCGAGTTGGGGCTGCTTTACGCCGTCGGGATTCGGCCCGCGACGACAGTCTGGCCACCGGGCGTCTCGCCACTGCCGGCCAAACCAGCGAGCGGTCCGGGTAGGCCGCCGAAGTTGCTGCGTCGCGCACCGGGCCATGAACCGGTTTCGGCGAAGACTCTGGCGATGGCATTACCCGCGAGTGCTTACCAGGTGGTGACTTGGCGGGAAGGCACCAATACGGCCCTTTCATCGCGATTTGCGGCCGTGCGGGTTCGCGCGGCGCATCGGGACTATTGGCGCAGCACCTTGCGTGACGAAGAGTGGCTGCTGGTTGAGTGGCCGCAGGGCGAAGCGGAGCCAACCAAATACTTCTTGTCCACGGCACCAGCCGATGCGCTGATAGAACAACTGGTGTTCGTGACCAAAATGCGTTGGCGCATTGAGCGCGATTACCAGGACTTGAAACAAGAACTCGGCCTTGGTCACTACGAAGGTCGGGGCTGGCGTGGATTCCACCATCATGCGACGTTGAGCATCGCAGCCTATGGCTTCCTGATGGCCGAGCGACTCACCGCAGACAAGTCCATAGGCAATAAAAAAAACTTCCCCGAATGCCAGATACCTGCGCTTCCCGCGGATTACATCCCCCGTGGCAGCCCTGCGCGCGCAGCGACATGTGAGGAATTCAATCACCACACTCCGTCATCAACTTAGCGTGCATCTGATACGCAGCCTTGGGCTTTGCCCATGTTGCGCGTCTGGCTGATCAATCACATTTATGACACAGTAGTACTA
>NZ_CAJPVI010000145.1 GCF_905397435.1 Cupriavidus numazuensis | reverse complement strand
CCCGGCATTTGCAGGCGCTGTCATTGGTGCGGATTGATCTGACATACCCGGTTCAGAGAGTGCCAGGCCCGGCCGGCTTCCACCGCGGCAGCGCTTGACCGTCGTCCAATGTTTCAAACCAAACCTTTACCCTCATTCCGGCCCGAACCGCTTCGGGCTCCACGTCGGTAAGCAGGCCCGGCATGTAAAGGTGTGGCTGATCGTCCAATTCGACAATGACCGACACATAGGGAACCCGTGTCCGCCAATAGTCGTCCGGACTCTTATGTACCGTGATCCAGCTATAGACCGTGCCGTGACCAGTCGCGTCGATCCATGTGCCGCCGATAGTGCCACAGGAAGGGCAACTCTCAGCTGGGTAGAATCGCAGCTGACGACAATGCTCGCAACGCTGAAGCAAGAGCCGGCCTTCACTGCACCCTTGCCAAAAGGGCTTTGTGAGCAACGTCGGCGCCGGCTGTGGGGCCGTAATGATCGCAGTGTTGTTTTGCATCTTATTGAGCTCCCAGGATGAGCGCACTACCAGAATGGGCAGCGCCACCAGCGGTCACGAGACCAAGCTCCGCATCGCTGACCTGGCGATCCCCTGCGTTTCCACGCAACTGGTCGACCGCTTCGACAACGCAATTGAGGCCGTGGATGTAAGCTTCTGACAACAGCCCACCACCCGTGTTGATGGGTAGTTGGCCCTGTAAGCCGGCGCGGCCCTCGCGGAAAAATGCCCCCGACTCCCCCTTTTTACAGAATCCAAAATCCTCAAGCTGAGCCAGAACGCTATAGGTGAAGCAGTCGTATAGCTGCGCAAAATCCATATCGCCACGCGTCACGCCGGCACGCTGGAACAAGCCATCGGCGAGTTCGGTGGCAAAGCACTCTGCATGTTCTCCGGCGAAGTTTGTCCACATCACGCCGCGAGCGCGCGGGCTGCCACCCACCGCACCCGACAAGATCCGTACCGGTCTCTGCCTGAGATCTTTTGCCCGGTCCCAACTGGTTACCAGTACGGCACAAGCGCCATCGCTTTGCAGACAGCAGTCGAGCAGCCGGAACGGCTCCGCAATCCAAGGCGACGCCTCGTAATCCGCGAGGTTCATGGGCTTGCGCATCTGCGCGCGCGGGTTTTTCGCGGCGTGCTCCCGGCAAGCCATTGCAACGGCCGCCAGATCCTCATTCGTTGTGCCGTATTTCGCCATATGCCGGCGAGCCAGCATTGCATAGTGCTGGGCCGGCATCGTGATGCCACACGTATCGAGAAACTGGGGTTCGGCATCCGACAGGAGACTGGTGGTCGACATCAATTCGCTCCAGCCGCTCCCGCCGTAGCGAATGCCGGAGGCGCCGTTCAGCGCGCGATAGGCAACAACGCACTTCGCCTGGCCAGTCGCAACAGCCATGGCGGCCTGAATGACCGCAGCGCAAGCAACATTTCCACCAGCGGAATAGTCGGCGAAATAGTTCAGCTCCTTCAAGCCAAGCCCTGTCGCAAGCACGCCCGTGTAACTCGTGTCACAAAGCCCATAGGTCACAAGACCGTCGATCTCGGATACGGCAATCCCCGCATCCGCCGCGGCAGCATGGATGGCTTCAAGCGCCAGTCGTTCCACACTTCGCCCCGAATTCCGGCTGTAATCGGTGTACCCGACGCCCGCTATCGCTGTGCTGTTCAGTCCGCCCATCCCCATCTCTCCTCCTC
>NZ_CAJPVI010000144.1 GCF_905397435.1 Cupriavidus numazuensis | reverse complement strand
ACGCCAGCGCACCAGGTCGCCGGTGCGGTACAGGCGACCGCCTGCGGCGTCGAACGGGTCAGCCACGAAGCGCTCCGACGTCAGGCCCGTACGATGCAGGTAGCCACGCGCAAGCAGTGCCCCACCGATGCACAGTTCACCCGGCACGCCCGGCGGCACCGGCCGCAAGCCGGCGTCCACCACGCGCAGCGCGCGCCCGGCGACCGGACGGCCGATCGGCATGTGCGCCGGCAACGGCGCCTCGCCTTGCAGCCAGGGCGAGCATTCCAGCACGGAGGCCGTCACCGTCGCCTCGGTCGGCCCATAGGCATTCAGCAGCCGGATATGCGCGAGCCCGGCGTCGCACCAGAGCTTCACCCCCTCGGGCGGCATCGCCTCGCCGCCGGTAATGACGAGCCGCAGCTGGCCGAGATCGCGGCCGCCGGTGGCGAAGTCGCGCGCCAGCAACATCCAGTAGGCAGTGGTCAGGTCCGCCACGGTGATGCCGTGGCCGGTCACTTCGCGATGGAAGGTGGTGGTGTCCCAGACATCCTGCCCGCGCACGACCACCGAAGCCCCCGCTGCCAGTGGCGGGAAAAGCTGGTCGACGAAGGCATCGAAGTTGAGCGTCGCGAACTGCAGCGTGCGGTCCGCCGATGTCAGTGCGTAAAGCTCGATCGCGGCGTGGCTATGCCTGGCCAGCGCGCCATGGCTGATGCCAACGCCCTTGGGCTTGCCGGTGGAGCCGGAGGTGTAGATCACGTAGGCGAGGTTCTCGCCGTGCACTGGCACTCGCGGGTGCAGGCTGGATTCGGCACTGAGGTCGACCGTGTCGAGGTGCAGCGCGCGCATGGCCGGCAGGCTGGTGACCGTGCTGTGCGTCAGCAGCAGCGCAATGCCGCTGTCCTCCACCATGTACGCCAGCCGGTCCGCCGGGTATTCCGGATCGAGCGGCACATAGGCACCGCCCGTCTTCAGGATCGCCAGCAGGCCGACCACCATCTCCACCGAGCGCGGCAGCGCGATGCCGACACGCACCTCGGGACCCACACCTTCTGCGATCAGGCGATGCGCGAGGCGGTTCGCGCGTGCGTTCAGTTCGCCATAGGTCAGCGTCTGCTCGCCGAAGATCAGCGCCAGCGCCTCGGGGTCCTGGCGCTCGACCAGCCGGTGCACCGGCTCGGAGTTTGCATAGCGCGTCGGGTTCAGGCTCCATGCCTGCAACCGGTCACGCTCGGCATCGCCAAGCAGCGCCACGTCGCCCACCGCCTGCTCAGGCTTGGCCACCAGCGCTTCCAGCAGCCGCACATAGTGCTCCGCCATGCGCGCAATAGTGTCGGCGTCGAACAGCTCCGCGGCATAGGCCAGGCTGCCGCGCGCCTGTCCGGCGGCATCCTCGCTCACATCCAGCACCAGCTCGAACTGCGCCGCGCGCTCGCCCAGCGCGTAGTCCGACAGCACCAGCCCCGGCAACTGCTGCAACGCGCGCAGGTCCTCGCGCTGGTAGTTGAACATGGTCTGGAACAGCGGGCTCACGCTCAGGCTGCGTTCCGGCTGCAGCGCTTCCACCAGTTGCTCGAACGGCAGGTCCTGGTGCGCCTGCGCGCCCAGCGCCGCCTCGCGCACCTGCTGCACCAGCTGCGCCAGCGTCATGCGCCCCGACACCCGCGCGCGCAGCACCTGGCTGTTGACGAACAGGCCGACCAAGCCTTCGGTCTCGAC
>NZ_CAJPVI010000143.1 GCF_905397435.1 Cupriavidus numazuensis | reverse complement strand
AGAACTTCAGATTCGTTGTCCATGATGCTTGCGTCCGCAAATAGTGGTTGCGGACGCAAGCCTGCCTACTCTCAGCCGCGAAAGCTAGGTGCGCTTAATTTCGCGCTTACGGAGATTCGCCTTGCGAGCCCAATTTCTCATTCTCATCTTGCTTGCTGGCTGTGCGGCACAAGTTCCCGTCGAGGTCAGCCAGCGGCCGCCGCCGGCCAATGTGCGCCTCGGTCCAGAATTGACACTGCTGGGTGCGCGCCCCACCACCACCACCGCTGTTATGGGGAGCGATGGGCGTGCACATATTGTCGTGATGCTGGCACGTTCACACCTCGTACACCACCTCGTGGTCGGAGCGCAGGGTGTTGAGCAAGAAGAGATCGTGACGACATCTCACGCGGCCTACGGCAGCGCCCTAAGCACTGCCATCGATGCCGCTGGACGCTTGCACGTGGTGGACGACACGAATCACTTTGTGCGCGAAGGTCAGCGTTGGCAGGGCCCGCTGCGGGGACCCGCGTGCCAACGTCTGTTGCTCGCTGGGCAGGACCTGGTCTGTGTCTTCTTGGCTAAAGGCAAGGAAGTCGGCAGCCCCGGTCGATGGGACTGGTTCGGGATTTACAGCATTGTGATCTGGGCCATTCCCTGGCACGTGCAGTCCAGCAAGGCGGTGATTGCGAGAGAAGCACCATCCGGGGCGTCAAGTTGGACCGTGCTCGACCGCGATAATGGCCTGGATGTGGACATGGAACAGATGGCGGTTTCCGCCGACGATCAAGGCACGGTCAATGTCCTGTATATGTCGACCCGGGGATTTCTACAGGGAACCTACACACAAGCCTTTGCCTACGCCCGAATAGAAACGGGCAACCAGGACGCGGAAGCCGAATCCAGCACTGCCATTCCCGCGAGCGAAGGACTGCAACGCATCATCAGCTCGGCCTCTGGACGCGAAATCCGGGAGCCGACCCGCTTTGATACGCTGAAGCCGCCATTCGCACTCGCTACGGATCCGGAGTCAGGATTCACGCTAGGGTTGACCTTCAGCCTGAAGAGTTGGGGCGCGGAGTGGTGGTGGTATTTCCTCGTTGATCAGCGGGACGAACCGGTAGCCCTTCAGATGTTCCAGGAGGCTTGGCACTCGCAGTGGGGCGGCAACGTATTCCTAGAACCGCGTTTGGCGCCAGCGGGAATGGACCGGTTCCACGCCGTATTCGTGGGGCAGGGAGAGCCGGCGTTGTACTACCTGCCATTCTCCGATGGCAACTGGTCGGCGACCCTGGTGAGGCTGGGTCGCATCTCGGATAACTTTCGTGCGACGAAGCTCATCGCGGACCGTGAGGGCAACGCCCTGGCGATCTGGGTGAGCCCGGAGGAGCACCTCGTTGGCCGATGGATTCGCTTACAGCCATAGCAGGGCTTCGACCACTTTGTCCCTGGCAAAATGCGGATTGAGCCGATCTCCCCGCATCAAGTGGGGCTCTCACCTAGCATGGATGGCGGCGCATGCTCGAACGCCGGTGAGCGGCGGGTATTTCGCACACTTTGGGGTCGGCTGCGGCCTGCCGCCCATCAATCCCACGATGGCGCATGCCGGCCAGCAAGAGCCGACCGGTTCATGACCTGTCGAGGTCCCTTCCCGGCCAGAGGACTAATCTTACTGTGTCACAAATATAGCCTGACATCCCAGCAACACGGACAGCGCGGAAGCTTGCTGGTGATCGCGCGGGCGATGAGTAATCGCAACGTGGAAATCGAGTCA
>NZ_CAJPVI010000142.1 GCF_905397435.1 Cupriavidus numazuensis | reverse complement strand
AACACCAGGCCGCGACCGACCTGGACGCCGTGCAAACGGAACTCGCCGCGGCGCAGCGCCGGGCCGAGCGGGCCGAAGCCGAAGCGGCGCTCGCGCGCCAGTGGCTGGCCACCCTGCGCGTCGTGCCGCGCGAACGCGAAGGGGGCCGGCGGCGCAAGGGCGACCGTTCGGCAGCAGCCGCGCCGGAAGAACAAGGCGACGGTCAGGGGGAAGCGCAGCAGGATGAGCGGGGCGAAGCGCAGGGTGAAGAGCGGGGCGACGCGCCGGGGGCGGCGCACCCCAACCATCAGGACGAAGGCAACGACAGCAGTGACGGCAGCGATGACAGCAAAGACTGAGCGGGCGGACGCGATTCCGCGGGATCCCGGCGCAGAGGGGCATAGGCGAGAAGCGAACGACACGCAAGAGACAAGGTCTCACCGTCCATGGGATCAGGCAGCGTCTGCACCGGCAGTGACGGCAATGAAGGAGAACAAATTGGCCCCCAAACCAGCAGTGGAACCCCTGGTCGCGACCAAGGCGACGGACGCACTTGGCCAGATGGAGCTTCCCATCGCGGAGGCGATGCGCGACGCGGATCCCGTCAGTGGTGAAGCCCGTGGTGCAGGCGTCGGTCGTGGCAGCGCTGACACTGCTGACACGCAGACCCGACGCATGGACTTCTGGTCGACCAGCCGGGAGAGCGGCCCGACGGCGACCGTGTCCTATCGGCGCCGGCGGCCTTACACCGCCCCGGACGCTGCGACGGAAGTCGTGGCACCGGAAGCATCGCGGGAAGCCGCCGCCTCGGCAGCGTTGAGGGAATCGGACGCGCCGCAAGCGCCCATGGAAGCCATGCCCTCGGCAGCGACCCCGGAAGCCGTGGTCGACGCTCCGGTGGAAGTGCTGGCCACGGACGAACCGACGGAAGCGGCCGCCCAGGACGAACGGACCGAGACGGCCGCCCCGGTCGCACCGCTTGACGCCCCAGCTCCGGAAGCCGCGCCGGAAGAGACGCGGGCCCCGAAGCGCGGTCGGAAGCCGAAAGCGCTCACCGAAACTGCCGCTGCGGAAGCTGCGCCGGAAGAGGCGCGGGCACCGAAGCGCGGTCGGAAACCGAAAGCGCTCGCCGAAACAGCTGCTCCGGAAGCTGCGCCGGAAGAGACGCAGGCCCCGCAGCGCGGTCGCAAGCCGAAAGTGCTCACCGAAACGGCCACTCCGGAAGCTGCGCGTGAAGAGACGCGGGCCCCAAAGCGCGGTCGGAAGCCGAAAGCGCTCGCCGAAACGGCCGCGCCGGAAGCTGCGCCTAAAGAGACGCGGACCCCGCAGCGCGGTCGGAAGCCGAAAATCCTAGCGGAAGTTGCCGCGCCGGAAGTCACGACTCAAGCGACCCCAACGCGGAAGCGCGGGCCGAAGCCGAGAACACTGCCTGGCGTGGAGGCGGCCCCGGAAGCGCCGACGCAGCAGACGCGAACCCGGAAGCCGCGACAGGAGCAAAAAGCGCCTACCGCCACCCAACGCCCGTCCCAATCCTCACTGCTCGCCCAACTGGCCTCTGTCAATGCGCAACTGGAGCAGTTGCGAGCCGCGGTGCCCAAGGTCGTGGAGGAGATTCGGCAGTGGATGCAGGAGTACGACCTCAGCATGGAGGAAATTGCGGGCCAGCCCAGGGTTGAGCCCGCTGCCCGCGCGGTGCCGGCCAAGACGAAGGCCGCGCCGCGTCCGAGGTACCGCAACCCGAAGACGGGCCAGACCTGGTCGGGGCGCGGTCGGGCTCCCGCGTGGCTTGGCAAGAAGC
>NZ_CAJPVI010000141.1 GCF_905397435.1 Cupriavidus numazuensis | reverse complement strand
AGTCTGCACTTCCTGTCGCAACTGCGCCTCGATCTTGTGGGCATGACCCCACGACAGGGCGCGGTGTTTGCTCGCGTTGGCGTCGATCTTGGTGCCGTCCAGCGCAATGTGCCCGAGCTTGAGCAGTTTCATCTCGCGCGCCAGCACCAGCACCTGTACGAACAGCAACTCCACTTCCTTCAGGAATCGACGTCGGAACGTCGCCAGCGTGTCGTGATCCGGGTGGGTGTTGGCTGCCACGTAGCGGAAAGCCACCGAGTCGTAGGTCGCGCGTTCGCCACTGCCCGCGCAGGTATTGCAGCGCCTTTCCAAGCAGGCTGCCAGGCACTACGTTTGGCAACTCTTCGAGCAGCAGATTCTCGATGGCCGTCAGCACGCGTGCGCTGTAACGCCGACGCAGGCGCTGTCGCTGCGCTGACGGCCAGTCGGCCGAGCGCGATTCCGCGGCAAACAACTTGCCGATGAGTTTGATGAAGCGCGTGGCCGTCAATTGCGGCGTGCGCAGGGCCTTGGGCACGGCCTCCTCGGCCTTGATCACGGCACGCCGCGCGTGAGCCCAGCAACCAAGGTGAATGAGCTGGTGTTCGATCGCCAGACCGTTGTAAGGCTCGTAGCCAGCGGTTATCAACACCGCACCTGGACGGATGCCAGCGTAAATTTCCTCGGCATGTTTGGCGCCACGTCCCGGCGCGTAGCTGAACAAGCGCACGGGCGGCCCGGAGCCGTTCATTTGCGCCCACATGTAACTTTTCGTTTGTGGTCGCCGTCCCGGCTCCTTCAAGACCTGGAGGGTTGTCTCGTCGCCGTAGATGATGTCCGAATCAAGCAGTGTGTCGCGCAGCAGGTTGATCACCGGCTGCCGGCCTGGCCCACGCGCACCATGCTGGCAGCGATGGTATTGGCCGAGATGTCGCCGCCAAAGCGGCGCAGCAATGCGGCCTGGCGATACAGGGGCATGCCGAACTGGTACTTGCCCGTGGCAATCCAGGCCAGCGCCGACTCAGTGAACAGGCCACGGGGGATGATACGCGGCGGGGCCGGCGTGACCTTGATGCCCAGATCGCAGCACGGGCAGGCGCGCTTGACGCGCTGGTGCTGGATGACACGGATCTGTTCGGGGATCACGTCCAACTGTTCGCTGATCTCGACGCCGATCTCGACCAGCGCGTGGCCATCGTTTGCACAGAAGCGCTCGGACTCGGGGAGGTCGTGACGCACCACATCGCGTGGCAGATTGGGGTCGAGGGGCTTGCGACCACGCTTGTTGCGGGTGTGCGCGGCGACCTTCGTGCCGGGCACGTCTTCCTGTGCAGGCTGTGCGTTGGCGGTGAGTACTTCGGCCTCGTTGAACAGCCCGAGTTGGCCCGCATCACGCGCTTCGCTCTTGGCGCCGAACAGTTCGCGCCGATAGGCACGCAGTCGTTCTTCTGCCAGATCGCGTTCAGCCTTTACCAGGCGCAACTCACCCTGAAGGACATCACGTTCGAGGCGGAGCTGGCGCGCTGCGTCGCGTTCTGCGAGCAGCTCCTCAAGTTCTTCAGCAGTGATCGTGACGTTGACAGGCATGGCGGGTTGGACCGACATGCCCGTCCGAGAGTTCAACTCGTTCGCACGTAGATGCGTTGGGGATGCTTCCTGATGACTGCGATGTCGATGCCCTCCAGCAACTAGTGCAACTGATCGACGGTGAGCGTGACGATATCGGTCGTGTCCGGCCACACGAAGCGATCCTCGGCTTCCAATCGCTTGAGGAATAACCAGAAACCAGCACCGTCCCAGCCGAG
>NZ_CAJPVI010000140.1 GCF_905397435.1 Cupriavidus numazuensis | reverse complement strand
CCGGCTTTGCCGTTTGCGTCGCTGCGTCAGCAGCAGAGAAACGAGATTATGCAGAACTTTCTTCGTTTCGTCAACTGGGTCAGCATCTTTTTTTGCCTCGGTTCGTCGCGCTAAACACCTCGCTTCGAACCACCCAATCGACCCCGCAACCCTTGCCAGCCCTGCTTTGCAGCGCCGCGTTGTGTTGCGAGGGGGCGAATATTACGGCAGCAAACTGCCCTTGGCAAGCGGTTTGGTGAAATAAATCACCAAACCCGAAAAAGCTACCAAAGCAGCACTTTGTGTCCCCCGACTTATGGCTGCCGGACCAAATCGAGGGCTTCTATATATAGGGAACTATTTGGGTGTGTGGCGCCGCCGGGATGCTAGTTTCAGTCCAAACCATCGTGCTGCACGCGACTTGTTAGAGGAATGCAATGGCGGGCATGCAGATGTTTGTCATGCACGACACGATGATTCATGATCGGGGTCTTGACCAAGCGCTACCGCCCGAGCGGAAACTTCCATGACCATCCGGATCGTTCGACTGGGATCCCCCCGTGCCGCCGATGAAGGCCTTCGCATCGGCACTGTCCGACGACCGCCACGCGGCGTGCCGAAGGCGGAATTCGCGAGCCGCGATTTCTATGATGTCTGGTATCCCGTCCTGTCCCCGACGCCAGAACTGGTTGCCCAGGCGCTCGCGGCGACGGACGACAAGGCCTGGCGTACCTTCGTCAGGCATTTCCGCAAGGAAATGGCGGAACCCGATGCCAGCCGTACGCTGGACCTGCTTGCAGCCCTGTCCCACCAGACCAACTTCTCGGTGGGTTGCTATTGCGAGGATGAAGCGCATTGCCATCGCTCGGTGCTGCGCGATTTGCTTGCCGAACGCGGCGCGGTGATCGACTGACACCGTCCCCACCACCGCAGTCATCAGCGGGCCGTCGACCCGTACCGCTCCTTCTCCGCTCCGATTTCCGATGGTCCTGAATTTCGTCTGGCTCGGCTTCTTCCTGATTGCGTTCCTGGCGGCCTGCATTCGACTCGCAAGCGGCGACCTCGCCGTATTCCCCGCCATGCTGGCCAGCCTGTTCGACAGCGCCCGCACGGCATTCGAGATCTCACTGGGGCTGGCCGGCGTAATGAGCCTGTGGCTTGGCATCATGCGCATCGGCGAGCGGGCCGGCGTGGTCGATGCCTTCGCCAGGCTGGTCAACCCGCTTCTGCGGCACTTCTTCCCCGGCGTTCCGCAGGGCCATCCCGCCCAGGGCGCGATGATGATGAACGTCTCGGCGAACTTGCTTGGGCTGGACAATGCGGCGACACCGCTTGGCCTGAACGCCATGCGGGAATTACAGACGCTGAATCGACGCCCGGACGTCGCCACCGACGCGCAGATCATGTTCATCGTGCTGAACACGGCGGGCCTGACCCTGATTCCGACCTCGGTCATCGCCATGCGGCAGGCGATCGCGATCAAGCAAGGCCTGGTTGGGTTCAATGCGGCCGACATCTTCCTGCCGACACTGCTGGCGACTGGCGGTTCGTTCCTGGCGGGCCTGCTGGCCGTGGCCTGGGTACAGCGGCTGAACCTGTTCCGGCCTGTGGTGCTGGCGGCTTTAGCGCTGGGCGCGCTTGGCGTGGGCGGGCTGCTGGTCTGGCTTCGCCACGCGCCGCCGGACCAGGTCAGTCGGCTCACTGCCCTGGCAGGTAGCGGCTTCATCCTGTCACTGATCACCGTGTTCCTGATATGCGGGGCGATACGCCGCGTCAATGTCTACGAGGCATTCATCGACGGCGCCAAGGAAGGGTTCGGCGTTGCGGTGCAGATCATCCCGTACCTGGTGGCGATTCTCGTCGCGATCGGCCTGTTCCGCGCGACGGGCTGCATGGACATCCTCATGCAGTGGCTGTCTGCCGGCTTCGCCTGGCTTGGCCTGAACACAGAGTTTGTCCCCGCGCTTCCGGTCGGGCTGATGAAAATACTTTCCGGCGCCGGCGCGCGCGGGCTTATGGTCGATGTGATGACCACTTACGGCGTGGACTCCTTCCAAGGTCGATTGGCAGCCATCATCCAGGGATCGACCGAGACCACCTTTTATGTCCTGGCAGTTTATTTCGGCAGCGTCAATGTGCGCAATACACGCCACGCGCTTGGCTGTGCACTGTTTGCCGACGTTGCAGGGCTGTTCTGCGCCATCGGTGCCGCTTATCTGTTCCGATAATAAAAATGCCTCTTGAGACGCTTTGAAACGCTATTTAGCGCTGAATGTTGCTCCGCATTCTTGGCACCTGTGGCCTGGTGTTGCGCTGGGCTTTTCCCGCCTTGTTGTATTTCAGCGGGAAGGCGGCCCGAGTTTTCGACAGGCCCCCACTTTTTTTGGCT
>NZ_CAJPVI010000139.1 GCF_905397435.1 Cupriavidus numazuensis | reverse complement strand
CTTTCAGTTCCGGGGATTTCTCTTTCATCGGTATCCTCCTGTGGTGGGTGGACACCATCATCCTCATTCAGCGACCCGTTTGATAGACGCCGGTAAATGACTGCATACCGAGGATTCGCGCGCTCGTTCGATACGTTTTTGGAAACAACGTCTCCGGCATCTCGTTGAGCCTGGCTGCGAGCTTCTGACTGGTGGATCGCCATGGAACCGGCACACGCGCCGATCGGGATTCCATCGGAGGCGCCCTGCCCGGTACTCAGGTCGTGTTGACAGCACACAGGGCTGCGCCTGCGAATATTCGCAAGCGAATGGAGGCTTAAGATCCCCTCGCTGCAGAAAATTGTCAGGTAATTCCCCTCCATGTCGCACGCCGGGAGGTATGCTCGAGTCTCGCCGTTCGCAGAAACTTCCAGGAATTTCAAGCACATGAGCCACCTCGCAACGTGTCCGCCGACGCGCAGGGCAACCTTGGCATGCTGATTGCTGGCGTTTAGCGCCGCTTGCAAAAACTGGCAGGTAGTCCCGGGTTGAATCTCGCCGTCCTCGGACTGAGGCCGAATCGGCTCCGGACAAATGAAGGGCAGCAACTGCGAAGCTGTTCCCCGGACGCGAGAGCTGGCGTCAGGCAGGAGGAAGACATTGAGCAAGACCCGAAACAGGAAGCCGGCCGACCCGGCAGCGGAATTCGTTCCCAGTCTGCAGGCCGCCGACATTCTCAAGCAACTGCATTTCAATCCGGCGGAGGGACTGATCTGGCTGGAGGGCCGGCGCATGGTTCTGCTGCACGCGGAATCGCTTGGTGCGTTGCGGCAGGAGTTCATCCTGAGCGTGGGGATGGAAGCGACGCGTGGCTTGTTCACGCGCTTCGGCTATTCCGCAGGGTGTCGCGATGCGGAACTCGCCTTGAAGATGCAGCCGCCCGGAACGTCCGTGGACAGACTGCTGATCAGCGGCGGGTACTTCCATGCCTTGCAAGGCATTGTCAGCCCGCCCACGGTGGTCTCGCAGAACCTCGATATCGAAAAAGGCATCTGCTTCATCGATTTCTACTGGAAGAACAGCTACGAGGACCAGCTGCACATCGAGGCGTTCGGCGTAGGGTTTTCGCCTGCATGCTGGATGGAGGTCGGCTATGCCTCCGGCTTCCTGAGTACCTGCGTGGGCCGCCGCATCCTGGTACGTGAAGTCGAGTGCCGCGCGATGGGATCGGACGTGTGCCGCTGCATTGCGCGTCCGGTGGAGGACTGGCCCGATGCAGAGCTGGATCTCGCGTACTTCGAGCCGCGGCCATTCCGGATGTCTGCACCGGAACAGCCGCAGCGTACCGAGGCTTCGACCGCTCCTGTGCGCCATGACACCACGACGAAGCGCAGCGAGCGACGTGGCGTGATTGGCGCTTCCGTCGCGTTCAACAACGTCATGCACAAGGTCCAGCGCGTCGCGCCGACCACGGCGACGGTGCTGCTGCTTGGGGAAAGCGGTGTCGGCAAGAGCGCCTTTGCGCGAGAAATCCAGCGCAAAAGCACGCGTTCGGACAAGCCCTTCCTCGAGCTCAACTGCGCGGCGATTCCCGAGCAGTTGATGGAAGCCGAACTATTCGGCGCAGAGCGCGGCGCCTATACAGGTGCGGGAGAAGCGCGACGCGGGCGGTTCCAGGTGGCCGACGGCGGCACGCTGTTCCTCGATGAAATCAGCAGCCTGCCGATGACGGCGCAGGGCAAGCTGCTGCGCGTGATCCAGACGGGCGAGTTCGAGCCGCTGGGCAGTACCGTCACGCGCCGCGTCGACGTGCGCATCATTGCCGCCGCCAATGAAAACCTCTGGGTTGCGGTTGGCGAAGGCCGCTTCCGTCAGGATCTTTATTACCGGCTGAACGTATTCCCGATCCAGATTCCGCCGCTGCGCGAACGCCGTGATGACATTCCGCTATTGCTCGAGCATCTGCTGCGCAAGTACAGCGAGCGCTACGGCCGGCGCATTCCCGGCGTCACGGCGCAGGCGCTCCAGATTCTTCTGAACTACCGCTGGCCCGGAAATGTGCGCGAGCTGGAGAACGTGATCGAACGCGGGGTGATTCTTGGTGAGGATGACCAGCCGCTTGGTTACCATCAGCTTGTCACCGTCGATAGCGAGATGGGCGCGCACGTTCCGATGGCCCCTAATGAGCAGGGGTTGCTCGCAGAGCGGCGCGACTTCCATCTGGAGTCTGTTTCGATGGAGGCTGCGCAGGAGACCGAAGCACTGACGCTGTGGGCCGAAGGCATCGTCGCGCGGTCTAATGTGTCGCTCACCGATGTCGAGAACACGCTGGTCAAGGCTGCGTTTCGGGCGGCGCAGGGGAACTTCACGCACGCTGCGGGGTTGCTGGGGATGACGCGGGCGCAGTTGGCGTATCGGGTTAAGAAGATGGAGGAGGAGGGGGGGGCTCGTTGAGGGTGGGTTTGTTTTGCTTGGCTGGCGCCGCTGGTTCTGCTGGCGTGGCCGACGAGGGGTTTGTGGTTGGGAATGGGGTTTCGTTCTTGGCTAGCGCCGCTGTTTCGCCGGCGTAGCCGGCGACCTACTCTTTTGTCCGAGCGACAAAAGAGTAGGCAGAAAAGCGCGTCGTTGCCGCTGGCCATCAATTCCACGGCGGCA
>NZ_CAJPVI010000138.1 GCF_905397435.1 Cupriavidus numazuensis | reverse complement strand
CGACTTTCAGTTCCGGGGATTTCTCTTTCATCGGTATCCTCCTGTGGTGGGTGGACACCATCATCCTCATTCAGCGACCCGTTTGATAGACGCCGGTAAATGACTGCATACCGATTTCTGTCTACACCCGGATTTGCTCGAGCAATGCCAGAGCCTGCTTCTGCTTCGCGTTAGCCGTGGTGACGAGCTCGAAGGTTGGCGCCTCAGCGCCGGCGCTGGGGGTGCGGCAGGTGTTGCGCACGACCGTGGCGAGTTCGGCCATCAGGCTTGAGAAGCTGTGCACGGGCGTGCCGTCGTCAAGCGTGTGGCGCGCCGCCTTGGCCAGCGCTGCCGCGGAGCGCACCGCAGGCGCCACGGGGTCCCGCGTGGCCTTGGCGGCCTGATCGGTGTCGGCAAACATCAGTTCGCGCCAGGCCTCGCGCATGTGCCACTCGACATAGTAGGCCAGCATGCACAGCAGGATATGTGCACGCACGCGATCGGCCGTGCGATGATGAATCGGCCGGACCTTCAGGTCCACAGTCTTGAGCGAGCGGAATGCACGCTCCACATTGGCCAGCGCCTTGTAGTTGCGCACGCAATCGGCTGAGTCCATCTGTTCCGCACTCAGCGAAGTGCGGATGATGTAAAGGCCATCGAGCGCGGCCTCGCGGGCGATGCCCTCACTGTTGCGGCTGAATGCGAAGGCCGCGTCGTCGATGCTCAGCGCAAAGTGCTTGGCCACCTTGTACTTGTTGATCACCTTGCCCACGCGCAGGCCGATCTGATCGCGCCCGGCAAGCTTGCCCGCTTGCACGCGGGCAACGATCGGCTGCAGACACGCCTCGGTGGCCGCCAGCAACTCTTCTCGCTTGTGGGCACGCAGCTTGGCCAGTTCCGGATTGCGGCACGCCACCAGTCGCTCGCCCGGATAATCCGGTGAACTCAATTCCAGCAGATTTCGCTCGTCGAACAAGCCAAGCTGCAGTTGCCCTTGTTCGAGCAGCGGGCGGATCGAGGCGCTCTTGAGCGCGGTGATCCAGTCCAGGTCACCGCCCTCACGCATCTGGTCGATGGCCTTGCTGGAGATCATGCCGCGGTCTCCCACCATGACCATCCGCGAGATGCCGAAATCCTCCCGCAGGCACTGCACCTCAGGCATGAAGGTCTGGTTGTCGGCCACGTTGCCCTCATGCACCGACACCGCCACCGGGCAGCCGCGCACATCGGTGAGCAAGCCGTAGTTGACCTGCAGCAGTCCCTTCTTGCCATCGCGGCTATAGCCAAGCTTGGCCAGCGGGCAGGTATTGCCCTCGAAGTAGCTGGAGCTCAGGTCGTACAACACCAAGCCACCGTCGCTCAAGTGGCGCGCGGCGAGCTTCTTCTGGATTGTGTCCTGGCGAGCGAGCAGCCAGTCCATCGCCGCGTACAGGTCATCCTCGTTGGCCTCGGTCACGCCGAAATCCTCGGCCAGAGTGCTGGTGTGCCACCAGCGCGTGGTGGCCAGCTTCGTATGCGGTGCGGCGATGCGCGCGGCAACCATCGCCAACACCAGGTCGCGCTCGCGCGAAGGCTTGGAGGCGATTAGCGAGGCAAAGCCCAGGCGCTGCATCGCCGTGGACACCGCCTGCACGTGGCCGCGCGCGCGCGAGCGCGTCACCTCGAATGCCTCGCCCAGTGGCACGAAGGTCTCGCCCTTGAGTGAGCGGCGGATGATCTCGATCAGTTCCTCGGGCAAGTGCGACAGGTTACCCAGGGTCTCGTTCTTGACCACGCCGTCTTCGCGGTAACTGCGCCGCAACAGGTGGGTGTGATAGACCTGGTCCTTGTACTTGCGAGTCGTCGTAACGACGTGAGCAGTTCCGGTTCGCGCTGGCATGCAGCGAAGAATAGGAAACAAAGCTCGAAAGTCAAGTATTTTTAGTGACTACAAAAAGAAGACTTAAATCGTCCCGGATGAGCCGATTTCTCAGGTGGGAAAAGGGCTCGGCGATGCCGCGGTTGCAAATTCGCCCGGGAACTTGGGTTTAGTTACCGATCGCGGTCAGACCTCACGGGTCTTGGTCACAGGTTCGTACCCGCGATCGCCAACCAAAAAACCCTCTGCTTTATGCTCTGCCTGGCAGAGTACGGGATGCGCAGCCTCAACAAATGCCGCACCGAATACGAGATCGTATTGCCGTTCTCGCATGGCCCAGAACTGGAGGCGGCGATCGAAGACCTGCTCGCGGAGATGCACGCGACGGCCGACCTGTGTCACTGCTGGATCGAAGCGTCGCTGCACGATCCGGTTGCCGGCACCGCTTGGAGCTGATCACGCCGGCTTGTCGTCGGCCTTTCGGACGAAGCGCTGCGTGAACAGTCGCTCGGCCTCGCGCAGACCTTCATCCGTCAGCATGACAGACTTAGCGCGGTTGACCGGATCGAGGATAAAGCCCTTTTCGTGCAGCCGGTTCATGGCTGCCCAGTCGAAGCTCTTCCAGGCGCGGTTCTGATCACAAAGATTCAGATACAGCAAGGCCAGCACCGCTTCGTCAATCGACTCGGTATTACTGACGTGTGCACCAAATAGTGCGTAGTGCGTTATGTGGGCATGAAGACAAAAACTGATGCCCGAAAGTTGGATGGAGCCACGCAAGCCCACCTGAGAAAGCTGGTGG
>NZ_CAJPVI010000137.1 GCF_905397435.1 Cupriavidus numazuensis | reverse complement strand
GTTTGAACGACTGCCGCCGTGGAATTGATGGCCAGCGGCAACGACGCGCTTTTCTGCCTACTCTTTTGTCGCTCGGACAAAAGAGTAGGTCGCCGGCTACGCCGGCGAAACCGCGGCGCATGCCAAGAACGACACCCCACCAATCCGCCACCAACCATTTTCCTAGTCCACCTGGACGAGGATCACCCCACCCCCCACTAGATATCGTTTGCTCCAGTGCGGGACGGGCAGCAGCCCGCCCCCCCCCAAAAAAATCCAACCCACGGGAGCAGGCACATGGCGACTTCCGCCGAAGAACAATTGCTGAGCGGCCAGACCTGGGCCGAGTTTTGCGACGTACTCAAGCGCAGCGGGCAGCAGATCCTGCGCCCGGAGGCGCCATCGGACTCACTTACGCGTGCCGAGGGCTTCCGCTACCTGAGCCGCTTGCTGCGCATCGCGCTGGAAATGCACGTGGAATTCGCCGATCCGGCGTTTCCCGGCTTCTTCTCGCCATCGCACGAAACCGCCAAGATCGGCGCGGACAATCCGGATAACCTCTACCGTTATGCACGCCTGGACGGCAACGCTACATACCGGATCCGCGGCCGGCGCGGCACCGTGGCGTACCTGAGCTTCGGCACGCAGAAGGGCGGCTACGAGACCGATGGCCGCATGATCCAGACCGGTTTCATCGACAGCAATCAGCTCGCCGTGGCGGCAGATGGCAGCTTCGAACTCATCCTAAGCGCGCGGCCGCACGACGCCAACTGGGTGCGCATGGAGCCCGCCACCAATGCACTGGTGGTGCGGCAGACCTTCCTTGGCCGCAAGGCGGAGACGCCGGCGGAACTGACCATCGAGCGCATCGATGGCGACGCCAAGGCCGTTCCGCCGGTGCTCGACGCCGAGCGCCTGCAGGGCGGGCTGATGCGCGCCGCGGGCTTCGTCGAGAGCACGGCCCGCATCTTCGCCGACTGGGCCAAGGGCTATGGCGGCCACGTCAACGCGCTGCCGCCGGCGGACCAGGCCGTGTGCCAGGCGGCCGGTGGCGATCCCAACATCTTCTACTACCACTCGTGCTGGGCGCTCGCCGACGACGAGGCGCTGGTGGTCGAGGTGGACCGCGTGCCCCAGTGCGAATTCTGGAACTTCCAGATCAATAACTACTGGATGGAATCGCTCGACTACCGCTACCACGACATCTGCCTGAACAAGCACCGAGCGCGGCTCGATGCAAAAGGTGGCGTCACCGTCATCCTCAGCGCGCGCGATCCGGGCCTGCCGAACTGGCTCGAAACCGCCGGGCACCAGAACGGCACCATGTGCTGGCGCTGGGTCGGCGCTGCACAGCCGGTGCATCCGCGCACGCGCGTAGTCAAGGTCGAATCTCTGAAGGGGGCAGCATGAATACCGCAGTGGACAACCAGGCCGTGTTCGACGTGGAGGGCCTGCTGGCGCTGGCCAGCGAGCAGTCCGGCGGACTGACGGACTTCGGTCCGGGAAATTACCGCGAGGCGCTGGGCGTGCTGTTCGATTCGCTGAGGCGCGAGGCAGACCTGTCGGCGCAGGGCGCGCAGCTACTGCACGGCAAGCTGCTGGCTCAGCTGGTCAACCGGCTCGTGATCCAGGACTACTGCCGGCGCCATCCCGAGATCCTGGAAGAACGCATCGATGACCCGCTGGTGATCGTCGGCCTGCCGCGCACCGGCACCACGCTGCTGCAGCGCATGCTGGCCAGCGACCCGCGCTTCCATTCGGCAGCTTGGTGGGAAACCCGCTACCCGGCGCCGCTGCCAGAAGAAGACGTGTGCGACGCCAGCCGGCGCATCGGACTGGCCCGGGACGAGGTCGCGCAGATGATCCACTTCATCCCGGACATCCTTTCCATCCACCCGCTCGACGCCGTGCAGGCCGACGAGGAGTTCATGCTGATGGAGCACTCGTTCATGTGCGCCATGGACTCGTACGCCAACGTGCCGGCGTATACCGCGTGGCTCGCGCAGCAGGACCAGACTCCGGTCTACACCTACCTGAAAACCATGCTGCAGTTCCTGCAGTGGCAGAAGCGCCAGCGCGGCGAACCAGCAGCGCAACGCTGGGTACTGAAAACACCGCAGCACCTGCACACGCTGGAGATACTGTTCAAGGTTTTCCCGGGTGCGCAGGTGGTGCTGACCCACCGTGATCCCGCGCAGACCATTCCGTCGATGGCCAGCATGGCACATACCTTGTGGAAGCTGTATGCCGACGCGCCCGATCCCGTCACCGTAGGCCGTCAATGGAGCGCCCAGATGCAGCGCGCGATGGCGCACGCGATGGCCGTGCGCGAGGGCATGCCGGCGGACCTCTTCCTTGACATCCGCTTCGAGGACACCGTGCAGGACCCGTTCGGCGTGGTGCGGGCGGTCTATCGCTTTGCCGGCATGCCGCTGACCGAGGAGGCGCGTGCCGCCATGTGGGCGTGGATGGAGGACAACCCGCGCAACCAGCGCGCGTCGCACGCCTACACGCTGGACCGGTTCGGCCTCAGCCAGGCGCAGCTCGAGCGGGATTTCGCCGGCTACCGCGCCCGCCACGTACTTACTGACGTGTGCACCAAATAGTGCGTAGTGCGTTATGTGGGCATGAAGACAAAAACTGATGCCCGAAAGTTGGATGGAGCCACGCAAGCCCACCTGAGAAAGCTGGTG
>NZ_CAJPVI010000136.1 GCF_905397435.1 Cupriavidus numazuensis | reverse complement strand
TCCAGCACCACCCGGAACTTGTCCGCACTGGACCACTTGTCACTCTGCTTGCCGTTGCCTGGCACAACCTTTCCTTGCTCTCGCGCCTCGTGGCGCCAGGTGCGCAGGCTCGCATCGCCGAGCAACCCGGACATGACGGAACGTGAGCTAGCCTTCATGGCGCGCGCCAGTTGCGATTTTGTGATCTATTTCAAGGTAGGCAAGACCCCGCTGGGGGTGATCGAAGTCGATGGTGGCTTTCATGACAAACCAGAACAGGCAGCGCGGGACGCAGTAAAGAACCAAATCCTGGCGAAAAGTAATCTGCCCATCCTGCGCCTGCGTACTGTCGAGAGTGATATCAAGGCGAGAATCGCTGGGTTTCTTGCAGCATGGGCACGTACGACCACCGACGAGGCCCTACCAAGGTAGGCGCCCGCCGCGGCGAAGACGCCTCGTGGCTGCCGGCGCTTGAGCCGGAGGCCATCCGGCAAGCGGTCCATGACAACCTGCGCAATCTGGGTGTGGAGGTGCTGGATGTCATCAACCTGCGGCTCATGGGGGATGTCCATGCGCCGACGGAAGGCTCGATCGAAAGGGAGGTCACTGCGCTGGCCGAGCTGCAAAGGCAGGGGCTGGTTCGCCACATCGGGCTGAGCAACGTAACGTCGGCGCAGGTGGCGCAGGCGCGGAAGATTGCGCCGGTTGTCTGTGTGCAGAACCAGTACAACCTGGTGCAGCGTGGCGATGATGCGCTGGTGGATGAACTGGCGGAGAAGGGGATTGCGTACGTGCCGTTCTTTCCGCTTGGCGGGTTCACGCCGATTCAGTCGGCGGGGTTGTCAAAGGTGGCGGAAGGGATCGGGGCGACGGCCATGCAGGTTGCGCTGGCCTGGTTGCTGCATCGGGCGCCGAATGTGTTGTTGATTCCGGGGACTTCGTCGGTGGGGCATTTGAGGGAGAACTTGAGGGCGGGGGAGATTGTGTTGACGGATGCTGTGCTGGCGGAGCTGGATGCGATCGGAGGCGCAACGCGCGGGCATGCGGTTGTGTGAGTCCGTCGCAGCGATCAGCGGCTGGGTCTTGAGGGGATACTGAGGCATCAGCTTGCATCACGACACCGGTGCCAGAACCAGAACGGCGCGAGACCAGTTGGCTCGCGCCGTTTTGCTTTCAGGCCCGCTGTGAGCGGGCCTGTCCCTCGTCAGACAAGCGCCTGCAGGCGGTCGGCGTTCTGGTCGATCTGCTGCTTGAGCGGCAAGAGCAGGGCGTGGAGGCCCGTGCAATCGGGGATGTCGTCGCTCTGCAGGTCCAGCAGGGTCAGGACGGAACGGAGGCCGGCGCTGACGCGCAGGAGGTCGTCGCTGGTTTCGAGGATGTGATCTTCGAGGGTGACGGGGGTGCTGGGTGGGGGCAGGGTGGTTTTGGCGAGGCGGCGGGCTAGGGCCCGATCGGCTTTGGCTAGGTTTTGGGCTAGCTGGGCTTGTTTTTGGGCGAGGGTGGGATCCTGTGGAGCAGGGATGGTGCTAGTCATTGCGACCTCCGGTACGTGAATGAGGGAGGCTCGTCGTCCGCTGTCAATCGGGTGGGCGAGCACGATGCAGGGTTGACAGACCGGCACGTACCACCGGCGAGCCCGAAGGCTCCCCCGCCTCGGCTCGCCCATAGGGTCGCGCGTAGGCGAAAAACGAGAGGATATGAAAGCAACGAATCTCTGCCTGACGGGATCAAGCACATTCGATTCATTTATTAATGAATATTTAATTAAATCAAAATCACCGGGAACAAGCATTAGACTTGGATCTGCCTGCCCGCTGAATTTCTTAACCAAAATACTTACACTATCGAGATCGGGTGGTGGCCCCAATTTATCGCTTATCTTGAAAATAGAGGGCGCAGAATGATCCTCCATTACGGACAGAATCGTCTTCTTTGCCGCTTTCAACTTTTCGTATCGGTCTTGCGAAACTATTGTCTGCGTAAGATTGAACTGCGGGTCGAAATCGATAAGTACTACGGAGCGTTTGAGATGGAAATACAAATGGCGGAATACATGCGCCGATATCGTCGTCTTTCCAACCCCGCCCTTCATATTGAGTACAGCGACTACCGCTCCTTTTTTCTTCTTTGGCGCTTTTGACACCTAAAACCCCTCGATTTTTATGTTGATATTAGTGATTTTTCCGCTTCGGAACTACGATTTCGCGGACGCGCTACTTTGACACATGATAACGCCAACCGTGACGAGCGTTGCCAGCTCCTAAGCGGTAGGTGATACGGCAACGGGTGGAACGGCAGCAATGGGGTGCGGATTCAACCGGAGCTACTCGGCCCCTGCAAACGAAAAAAAACCGCCCGAAGGCGGTTTTTCTCACTTACTACGTACCAAAGTTCTCAATAACTTTCTCACGTTCCGTGACATCGGACAATGTAGACGGATACAAAAGGTGAGAAAGGGTGCCTTGCTGGGCAAGGACTTGCGGGGAGTGCGCACGCATAAGGCGAGAAAACGGAACCCGTAAAATGAGAAATTCCGCCTGTGGCCTTCTCTAGCCCAGTGCCGAGCGAGCGGCTCATTGAACCTGTCCCATCAGCGGACGACGTTCGCGCTCGCACGCAGCTTTTGGGTATTCCGGCCCATCGTGACCGACGATTCCGGACGAACGTGACCGAGCATTCCGGTTCATCGTGACCGACGATTCCGGGCGAACGTGACCGATTTTCCGGCTGTCCGG
>NZ_CAJPVI010000135.1 GCF_905397435.1 Cupriavidus numazuensis | reverse complement strand
TATAAGAGCCTGGCGATGACCTACTTTCACACGGGAATCCGCACTATCATCGGCGCGGAGCTGTTTCACGGACCTGTTCGGGATGGGAAGGGGTGGTTCCAGCTCGCTATGGTCACCAGGCATGAGGGGTTGTGGCGTTGGGGTTGAGGCCAACGTCACGAATAGGGATGTAGTCTTGGGTACTGCAGAATTGGGTTGTGCGTATCGTGGCACAAGGCGATTCACTCACCAGGCTAAAACACACTGGTTATAGGATCAAGCCTTACGGGCAATTAGTACTGGTTAGCTTAACGCATTACTGCGCTTCCACACCCAGCCTATCAACGTCCTGGTCTCGAACGACCCTTCAAGGAGGTCAAGCCTCCAGGGAATCCTCATCTTCAGGCGAGTTTCCCGCTTAGATGCTTTCAGCGGTTATCTCTTCCGTACATAGCTACCCTGCGATGCCTCTGGCGAGACAACAGGTACACCAGCGGTACGTCCACTCCGGTCCTCTCGTACTAGGAGCAGCCCCCGTCAAGATTCCAACGCCCACGGCAGATAGGGACCAAACTGTCTCACGACGTTTTAAACCCAGCTCACGTACCTCTTTAAATGGCGAACAGCCATACCCTTGGGACCGGCTACAGCCCCAGGATGAGATGAGCCGACATCGAGGTGCCAAACACCGCCGTCGATATGAACTCTTGGGCGGTATCAGCCTGTTATCCCCAGAGTACCTTTTATCCGTTGAGCGATGGCCCTTCCATTCAGAACCACCGGATCACTATGTCCTGCTTTCGCACCTGCTCGACTTGTCGGTCTCGCAGTTAAGCACGCTTTTGCCATTGCACTTTAGGTACGATGTCCGACCGTACCAAGCGTACCTTCGAACTCCTCCGTTACACTTTGGGAGGAGACCGCCCCAGTCAAACTGCCTACCATGCACTGTCCCCGACCCGGATTCACGGGCCAAGGTTAGAACCTCAAACAAACCAGGGTGGTATTTCAAGGACGGCTCCACGTGAACTAGCGTCCACGCTTCAAAGCCTCCCACCTATCCTACACAGATCGGTTCAAAGTCCAATGCAAAGCTACAGTAAAGGTTCATGGGGTCTTTCCGTCTAGCCGCGGGGAGATTGCATCATCACAAACACTTCAACTTCGCTGAGTCTCGGGAGGAGACAGTGTGGCCATCGTTACGCCATTCGTGCAGGTCGGAACTTACCCGACAAGGAATTTCGCTACCTTAGGACCGTTATAGTTACGGCCGCCGTTTACCGGGACTTCAATCAAGAGCTTGCACCCCATCATTTAATCTTCCGGCACCGGGCAGGCGTCACACCCTATACGTCCACTTTCGTGTTTGCAGAGTGCTGTGTTTTTATTAAACAGTCGCAGCCACCATTTTATTGCAACCCCTTCACCCTTCTGGCGCAGGCCAGTCAAGCTACCAGGGCGTACCTTATCCCGAAGTTACGGTACCAATTTGCCGAGTTCCTTCTCCCGAGTTCTCTCAAGCGCCTTAGAATACTCATCTCGCCCACCTGTGTCGGTTTGCGGTACGGTCTCGTATGACTGAAGCTTAGAGGCTTTTCTTGGAACCACTTCCAATTGCTTCGCAGCACTAGGCCGCTCGCCCCACATCCTTGAATTCCGCGCCCGGATTTGCCTAAGCGCCTTCTCCAATGCAGGGACCGGGACTTCCAACACCCGGACAACCTTCCGCGATCCGTCCCCCCATCGCATCATACGACGGTGCAGGAATATTAACCTGCTTCCCATCAGCTACGCATCTCTGCCTCGCCTTAGGGGCCGACTCACCCTACGCCGATGAACGTTGCGTAGGAAACCTTGGGCTTACGGCGAGGGGGCCTTTCACCCCCTTTATCGCTACTCATGTCAGCATTCGCACTTCCGATACCTCCAGCATCCTTTACAAGACACCTTCACAGGCTTACGGAACGCTCTCCTACCACGCACATTACTGTGCGTCCGCAGCTTCGGTGACTGGCTTAGCCCCGTTACATCTTCCGCGCAGGACGACTCGATCAGTGAGCTATTACGCTTTCTTTAAAGGGTGGCTGCTTCTAAGCCAACCTCCTGACTGTTTTAGCCTTCCCACTTCGTTTCCCACTTAGCCAATCTTGGGGACCTTAGCTGGCGGTCTGGGTTGTTTCCCTCTTGACACCGGACGTTAGCACCCGATGTCTGTCTCCCGTGATTGCACTCTTCGGTATTCGGAGTTTGCTATGGCGGGGTAATCAGCAATAGACCCCCCAACCATGACAGTGCTCTACCCCCGAAGGTGACACACGAGGCACTACCTAAATAGTTTTCGGAGAGAACCAGCTATTTCCAGATTTGTTTAGCCTTTCACCCCTATCCACAGCTCATCCCCTAACTTTTCAACGTTAGTGGGTTCGGTCCTCCAGTACGTGTTACCGCACCTTCAACCTGGCCATGGATAGATCATCTGGTTTCGGGTCTACACCCAGCGACTAATCGCCCTGTTCGGACTCGCTTTCGCTACGCCTGCCCTAATCGGTTAAGCTCGCCACTGAATGTAAGTCGCTGACCCATTATACAAAAGGTACGCCGTCACCCCTTACGAGGCTCCGACTGTTTGTATGCATGCGGTTTCAGGATCTATTTCACTCCCCTCCCGGGGTTCTTTTCGCCTTTCCCTCACGGTACTGGTTCACTATCGGTCGATCACGAGTATTTAGCCTTGGAGGATGGTCCCCCCATCTTCAGACAGGATTTCACGTGTCCCGCCCTACTTGTCGTACACCTAGTTCCACAACGCTGTTTTCGCATACAGGGCTATCACCTGCTA
>NZ_CAJPVI010000134.1 GCF_905397435.1 Cupriavidus numazuensis | reverse complement strand
GCCCGGCGTGAAGACGATTTGGCTTGGCCTGAAAGAAGTTCATGTCGCCGCGAAGACTCTGCGAGGATTACGAGCCGTCGATGATGGGGACAATTGTGTATAACCGCATGCTCTTTCCGGGGCATACCGCCATAAAATGCACGGAAAGTACGAGACCCCATATTGCTCAACTGGACAAATTGCGATAGTGCCGTGACTCGGCTATTTTTCATAGTTCGTCGATTGCCTATTGTTTCCGACACCGCGATTGCGAAGACCCGCGGAGATTGCAGGCAACCGTCAGTTCGATCGTCGTCAAGCGACAGCCGCATCCCTCGCGCGCAGTGAGGAACATGCCGTAGTCTGAGTTCGGCCAGGGGGCGCTTGCGGTCTCCGAATCGACGGGCGGAGGAAAGCGGCGGTACGCGCATATTGGATACCGACGGCGCTCGTTGATCTATTAGGGGCGCGTCAGATTCGCCATTCGTCCCGCTGGGAGAACGACTATGAATTTCAACTCCGACGATTTCCGAGTGCGCGAGGGCGACACGGTTTTGCTTACGAAATGGCCGACGCGCATGACTCCGCTCCACGAGTCGAGGGACCAGTATCATACTCTGCTAGCCGAGCACATCGAGAGGCTCAGCAAGCTACAAGGGTTACTCTATGCGGACAACCGCTACTCTGTTCTCATCATCTTCCAAGCAATGGATGCGGCGGGCAAGGACGGCGTCATCAAACACGTAATGTCGGGCGTCAACCCGCAGGGATGCCAGGTGTTCAGCTTCAAGCATCCGAGCGCAAACGAACTTCAGCATGATTTCCTCTGGCGCACCACTCACGACCTGCCAGAACGCGGCCGTGTCGGCATCTTCAACCGTTCTTACTATGAGGAGGTGTTGATCCTTCGCGTGCATCCCGAGATCCTACGCGGCGAGGGTCTATCGCTTGTGTCGGGTTCTGGCGAATCCCTCTGGCATGGCCGCTACCGTTCAATTGCCGATTTGGAAGCCCATCTTTACCGTAACGGAACGCGTGTTGTGAAGTTCTTCCTGCATCTTTCGAAGGAGGAACAGCGTAAGCGCTTTCTGGCACGTATTGACGATCCCAATAAGAACTGGAAATTCAGCATGGCCGACGTCGAGGAGCGAAAATTCTGGACGAAATATATGACGGCGTACGAAAAATGTCTGAGCGCGACTAGCACGGAACTTGCGCCCTGGTACGTAGTACCCGCCGACGACAAGGAGGACGCACGGCTGATTGTGTCGCAGATCATCCTCGACACCCTCGGTGGGTTGAAATTGCAGTACCCGAAGACGACCGCCGAGCGGAAAAAAGAACTATCCAAGATCCGCGAGCAGCTCACGAAGCGGAGAGACTAATCGGGCAGGCCGACGAAACACGTCCTTGGCAGGAGACCGCGCCAAACCGGAGGCTGACTAAGCGGCAAGGCGGTGGTCTTCTTTTCCGGCGATGAAGGGATACCAGCGTTCAACGTAAGACCGGAGCTGGTTATTGAGCACGGCGGTCCGGATTTGCAGCAGGTTGTGCGCGTGCCGAGGCCGCCAGGCCATCTGCTGCCGTTTGACGAATCGCTTGCTGACCACCTGGTTGACGGCCGACTCGACAAAACCTGAGGCAATGGGCTCCCCATGCCGATAGCGATCACCGTAGTTCACGATGAAGTGCCGGTTGTTTTCGAGGTAGACAATGAACTCCTCGAGCTTGCCGAGGAGTTTGGCTTCCTCGGGGCTGGCCTCAGGGTCCAGATCCCAGCTCAGGCTTTCCAGGCGGCGCAACGCTGGAAAGGGGTAGCCGTGCCACAAGTGCCACTTGGCGCCATGCAGCGTCTTGATCAATGCGGTATTGCTGGGGCCATCGCTGTGTGCCGGCCGGCCCTTGATCATCTGTTCGAGATTCTGTACCCGCATGGCGATGTGGAACCAATCGAGAACGTACTCACCGCGGTCACCAAAGCCGAGCTGGGCAAACCGTACGGTATCCCCGCCGTCCGACAAGAAGGTGACCGGCTGACTGGGTTGCACACCTTCTCGTAGCAGGAAGTTCGTAAGCGCGAAATTAAGCGCACCTAGCTTTCGCGGCTGAGAGTAGGCAGGCTTGCGTCCGCAACTACTATTTGCGGACGCAAGCATCATGGACAACGAATCTGAAGTTCTGCCGCTGAGGGTGATCCGGGTTCGCTCCAACGGAAAGCGCGACTTTGACCCCAGGGACAAGCGCCAACTGGTCGAGGCGTGTCTGCGGCCAGGGGCATCGGTAGCGGGGATGGCGCTCAAGGCCGGCATCAATGCGAACCAGTTGCACAAGTGGATTCGGCTGCACCGAGTGGCAACTGAAGCCGCTGCGGCCGATAGTGCGGAACCTGTACTGCCAGCGTTCGTGCCGGTCGTCGAGGTTTGCGGCGCCACGCGCGTTCCGGAGTCGCCGGCAAAGCTGGAATGTCTGCCGGCCCAAGCGCCTGCTTGCACCCAACCATCGCCGCGTCCACCTCTGACATCCGCGCTACTCACCGCGCGGCTCCCCAACGGCGTGACGGTGGAACTCGAATGTGGCGGGCAGGACGTTGCGCTGGTAAAGGCGATGATCGAAGCGTTGGGAGCGCCTTGATGTTCCGGCTCGACGCTGACCTGCAGGTCTACCTGCACCGCAATGCGGTGGACTTCCGCCTTGGGATCAATGGGTTAGTTGCCCTGGTCGAGCAGTCGATGCAGCTTGATCCGTTTGCCCGCGCCGTCTACGCCTTTCATAACCTTCGGCGCAACCGCATCAAGCTTTTACTGTGGGACCGAAACGGCTTCTGGATGCTTTTGAAGCGATTAGAGGAAGACCGTTTTGTGTGGCCGCGGCGTGAGCACGCGGTGAT
>NZ_CAJPVI010000133.1 GCF_905397435.1 Cupriavidus numazuensis | reverse complement strand
TGCGTATTCCGGTGAACGTGACCGACGATTCCGGCGCAACGTGACCGTTGCGCGCGAGGGGATGTTACGCGGTTCAGATTGTAGAGGGCGCGGTCACGATGAGTTGATTTTTTCCTCCTTTGTTCGTGGTTTTCGATCCGTTACTGAGTAACGGATCAGGAACCGAAGTACTCGTCCCATTCTGGCGTATCCAGTTCGAGTGTCGCGATCACGCGGTCGTCCTCGATCTTGATGAGGCCTTCGATCAATTCCCGCTTCGTTACGCCGTAACGGCGCGCGAGTCGGGCGAGACCCAGGACGGTGCCCGTGCTGACCCACGTGCTCAATTGACGTTCTCCGTTGCCGTCCTGCCCTGCCGTTTGGCGTCTCGCCCGGTATTGCGCCTGACGTTGTGCTGTTGTTTTTGCCATTTATCCCTCAACTCCAGTCGCGGCGTTTGCGGCCATCGCCGCGCTGGTTCCTTCGCCAGCCTGGGCCGTTTGAGCCCTTTTCGATCGGAGCGAATCGCCGGTCAGCGTGATGCGGTGATGGTGCTGCATCAGCCGGTCGAGCATGGCATCGGCCATCGTGGCGTCACCGATCCAGGCGTGCCAATGCTCGATCGGCAGTTGTGATGTGATGATGGTGGCTTTGCGGCTGGCCCGGTCGTCAATGACTTCCAGCAGGTCGGACCGGGTCATGCTGTCGATGGCACCCATACCCCAATCATCCAGGATGACGACGTCGGTCTTGGCGAGCTGAAGCAACCATTTGCCGAACGCCCCGCTGCCATGGCGAATGCGCAGTTCTTCCGGCAGGCGCGGGACGCGTTGATACAGCGCGGAGTGGCCGCGCCGGCACGCATACTGCGCCAGGGCGCAGGCCAGCCAGGACTTGCCGACACCCGTTTGCCCCGTGATCAGGATGCAGTGGCCGGCGCTGACCCAGTTGCCCAAGGCCAGGCTCATGACCTGCGATCGGTCGATACCCCGGCCGGCCCGGCTGTCGAGGTCTTCCAGCGTCGCCTGTCCATATTTGAGGCGCGCGTTCTTCAATAGGCGTATCAGCTTGCGCTCATTGCGGTGGTGGACCTCCCGGTCTACCAGGATGGTCAGCCGTTCCTCGAAGCTCAGGTTCGCCAGCCCCGGCTGGGTGAGTTGTTCCTCCAGCGCGCCTGCGAGGCCATCCAGTCTCAGGCTGCGCAGATGGGCCAAGGTGTGATGCATCATCATGTCGTTATCCTTATTGGTAATAGCCGGGGCCGCGCACGTGCGCGTGATCGGGGCTGACCCAGTCGCGGGCGGGAGCTGGTGCGCTTTGATCGCGGTGGTTGACCAGGATGTCGCGCACATGCCGGTATTTGAAGGCGCCCAGTTGCAGCGCCAGCATGCAGGCGGCTTCCAGCCGTGGCTGGCCATAGCGCTTGGCCAGGGACAGCAGACCCAGACAGGCGCGGTAGCCATGCTCGGGATGCTTGTGCTCGGCCAGCAGCCGAGTGATGACTTCCGCCGTGGCGGGGCCGATGCGCTGCCCCCAGTCGATCAGGCGCTGCGGGCTCCACTCGCGGTGGGCACGGTGAGCGGCCGGCATGTGCTCGCTCACCGTGGAGAACCCGCCGGCTCGCGAACTGCGGGCATGGCAGGCGACCCGTTGCCCACGATGCAGGAGTTCGACGGTGGTACGCGTGATGCGGGCTTCCAGGGACTGTCCGACCAACGCGTGCGGCACGCTGTAACGATGCTGGTCGATCTCGACGTGATAGTCGATGTGCGCTTTGACGGTTTTGAAGGTGGCCAGCTCGTAACGCTGCGCCGGCAAGGGTGAGAGCGCCGGGGCATCCAGTTGCGCAAAGGCGCTGGCGCGGCTGCCGGGCAGCTTCTGGAAGGGGCGCTCGTTGAGCCGCTGCAGGAGCGGCGCAATCGCCCGGTCGACCTCATGCACGCTGGCAAAGCGCTGGTGTCGCAGGCGTGCGATGATCCAGCGCTCGACGACCTGTACGGCGGATTCCGCCTTGGCCTTGTCTTGTGGGTGATAGGGGCGCGCCGGGAGAAACGAGGTGCCGTAATGACGGGCGAAGTCGAGCACGGTGTCGTTGGCGCGCGGCTCGTAGCGATTTGCCTCGGCGATCAGGGCGCGGGGATTATCAGGCACGATCAGTGCCGGCACGCCGCCATAAAACGCCAGGGCGCGCGCCGTCGATTCAAGCCAGTCAACCATCGTCTCGCGCTCGGTGGCGCAGGCGAAGGTATAGCTGCTGGCGCCCATGGCCGAGACGTAAATGTGGGCTCGGGCGCCATCAGCCAGGGGGACGGTCGGACCGGCGAAGTCGATGAACAGCTTCTCGCCGCCGCGGTGGACCTGCCGCATGGAGCGCTTGAGCTGTCTGGCAAAGCGCCGGTAGTTCTCACAGAACTGCGAATAGCCGTAGGTCTGACGCTCGGCGTACTCGGCCCGGTACTCCTCCCACAGAAGCATCAGCGTCATGCCTTTGCGCCGCAGTTCCTGATGGATGCGGCCGAAGTCCGGCTGCACATGGTCGCGCGGTTTTTCTGGGCTGGCTAACAGGCGCCGCTCCAGCGTGACGTCGTCGAGCGACTCCAGAGCAGGCCAATCCAGTCCGGCTGCGGCAGCCAAACCGACATACTTGGTAACGACGCCTTTGGAGATCTGAAGCGCCGCGGCGATCTGCTCGTGAGACAACCTGGCGTCCAGCTTCAGACGCAATACTTCCTTTACCTTACGCATAGCAATCCTCGGTGCGGGCATGCCATTTCCAGACAAAAATCTGGCAGCCTACCCGTCTCGGTTATGGATATGCGTAACACCGGTGCGCTGCGATACGACATCGTTCCGGCATCGTGACCGGCCATTCCGGTATCGTGACCGCGGATTCCGGACAGCCGGAAAATCGGTCACGTTCGCCCGGAATCGTCGGTCACGATGAACCGGAATGCTCGGTCACGTTCGTCCGGAATCGTCGGTCACGATGGGCCGGAATACCCA
>NZ_CAJPVI010000132.1 GCF_905397435.1 Cupriavidus numazuensis | reverse complement strand
TAGCGTGCGTCGCCATCTGCATCGCCGGCAGAAGCAGCCTCACGTCATTCGCAACCTGTTTCAGGAAAAGCATGTTCGCTACGCAGCCTGATCAAACGTACGCACTATTTAATGCGCCGGTCAGTACCTGGACGGAGGTATGTCATGGCTACATACGTCATTCTTAGCCGTCTTTCTCCCGACGCGTTCAAGCATCCCAGTGAATTGAAGCAACTCGCCGCCACGGTGGCCGAGAAAATCAAGGCAGAGTGCCCTGCCGTCACCTGGAAGGACAGCTATCTCACTCTTGGGCGTTTCGACGTCGTGGACCTTGTCGAGTCGAACGATCTCAAACAGCTCGAGCGCGCGGCGTTAATCATCCGAGCCTATGGGCACGCTGCGACCGAAACGCTGCAAGCGACACCATGGGGCGAATTCATCGCGGCTCTGTAACCGAGATGGATGGTTTGGGTTCGATGCGATGAAATAGACCGGGTCACGGTTACGTCTCATCGCGGTATGTCTGACCGTGATCGCAGGGGGCGACATCTTCCAGGACCGTCTTATCCATTTCCCTGAGAAAGCTGCAATTGACGACGTCGCTAAACCCCGATCGCAAATCGGTGGGCAACAAAAAAGCACCTATTACAGGTGCTCGGTGTTTTTAGCCGCCGTTCGGACTGGCAGGCATATTCAGCCTGCTTCCGGACTGAAGTCGGGCATGGTCATCATGCTTGAAGGCGAACTTCATAGCGTTACCAGCGCCGGGTACCACGTCGGCTACGAAGCGGCGCAGGCTGGCGCTGTCATACAGGGCCTCCTCGCAAGCCAGATCTGCCAGGTTAAACCAGTGCTGCAGAAAGTGGATGCGCAGCATCCGCTCCAGACCAATGGGCCGCCGGCCATTGCCTGCCTTCGGATAGTACGGCTCAATCGCGGCGCACAATGCCGCCCACGGCACGATCTGCTCCATCGTCGCCAGAAATTCCTCACGTCGGCGTTGGCTTGCGGTGTTGCTCGAAACCTGCGCATTGGTCTGCACCCGCTGCCAACGTCATCTGCTTCATGTTCTTCTCTTTGCGCTCGTGATTCTTCAAATAACGCGCCTTCTCACGAACCGGAGGACTTGATCAGCATTGCCTTAAGGCGATCAAGCCTCTGCATCTTGCGCAGGACGACCCTGCCGCAATCTTCGATCATGGCTGGGAATGGCTCGGCAAGATCAAGCGCTTGCACGCTGAACGAGAGTTGCCTGAGAAAGTAATGTTTGCGGTCAACTCGCCCGTTCAATCGGACACTTTACTCGTACGCGCGTACAGGGACGTTGTAGCGGAACTCAGCACAGCCCCGAACACCACAGTCGTCCCTACGATGACGCGCAGGCGATTCTCAAGTTCGCCTGATGATGAGAGAAGCCTCGCAATAGACAGAGCAGGCTTTTTGTTGTCAAACCTCCGGCAAACTCAGTATTCGCCATCCAGCCAGAGGATTTCCTCATCGCCTTCTTCAGCGCTCTTGGGCATGTTATGCCCAGCTTATTCCCGCGCACCGTCAGTTGCATGCCTGAACTGCCTTTCCCCATCCTGACGGAGATGGGGTCCAGGTCACCGGCCACGAAGAAGAAGTTGGTGAGGCGCTCCTTTAACTCATCGAGCAACTCGTCCCCCAGATCCTCGTTCTCCCGGCCACCCTGCACCCACTCGCAATAGCGATTGTGGCTCTCGACCACATCTTCCAAGTACTCTTGAGTGACAGCAACGACACTCGACAGTAGCTTCTTACCTTTGGTTTGCATCTGGTGCTCCGTGGCAACAATGACGCCTAATGTGTCGCTAAACAGCAAGACGTTAGAGGCCTGCCTGCTCCTTCGCCTTTGTCTCCTTGAGACATTCTGAGAAATTTGTGAATTCATATCCAAGGGTCACTTGGACTCGGTCCCGTTGATCTGCAGTCGTATTGAGGCCGATCGAGTCAATCTCGGCGGGTAGCTTCGCTCCTGAAGCCTTGCTCCAAAAGTAACCGTAGTACCGCTCTTGTTTCCGTAGCGCTGTCACCCACTCCTGTGGCTCCTTCCAGATTGATCCTGCCATCAGAAAATCCTTCTTATACGGCTTGCCGTATCGCGCCTCGAGCTCACTGGCGAGGGCATCTATGCGTTGCCTGGCGGCGAAGCCACCAGAGTCCGTCTGCAGATTAGTTGCCAGACCGAGAACCTTGCAAAGGCCAGGGGTCCCAAATATCAGCCCATAGGCTTCGAACAACGGGTACGGCTTCGGAACGGTTCCCAGAACTATGGTGTCACTCGTTTCTTGCATGACACTCAGGGCGGCACGTACCTCGGCTTTAGAAAGCCCCATACGGAGGCCAAATGGGCCATCCCATGAAACCTGCGCCTGCCCTGTTGCCCGGGACGACGGTGCCGCCTGCGCTGCATTTCCAAGCAGCGATGCAGCAGGCGAGCTGGCCGGCGCAATTGAGGCTTGCTCCTGATTGCACCCGACGAGGCCTACGGAAACCGCCACCGCAATCAGAATCGCTTTCATGACTCCTCCCGTGCGTTATCAGGTCTTCCGTCGCAAGGTCAACTCCAGGCCTGAGCCGCCCTTCGCTATCTTCAGCGAGGTCAGGTCCCCATCCAGATGAAGGAAGCTGGTGAGGCGCACCTTCAGCTCGTCGAGCAACGCTCCTTCCAGATACTCATCTTCCTGGCCGCTTAGCGCCCACTCCCGATACCAGCTGTGGACTTCCACAACGTCTTCCACCACGAGTTCGTGGATCACCGCAATCCCCTTTCGGTGCGGAATTGTTCAGCGAGCAGGTGAGCAACTCTGCCCGGCGCAGGCGTATTCCTTGGTCATCCCTCCCATGCAATTCACCCGGTAGGTATCCCCGTCATGGCCTGTCTCTATGAGGAGCGCATAGCCGACGGGTGTGCACATGTCTTTCAAGGCAAGCGCCTCCGCCATATTGGAGAATGGCCCGGGGCTGGGCTTTGCCACGACTGTCGGCTGGCGCACGGGGGTCATCTGCGAGGAGCCAGGAGGCTGCGGTGCAGCCGGTGGCGACGTCACCAAAGGCTGGCTCGAAGCCGGTATGTTGCTCTGCACGACGAAGCGCCGGAAATCGGATTTTGCCGCGGCTGGATCGGTCGCGCACCCGAACATATTCCCGCAGGTCGCGTCAACCACGATAGTCGCACTTCCATCGGAATTCACCACCCTGGTGATGTAGTAGGCGAGCTCCATATCTCGGGAGCCATAGGTCTGCAGTACCACGTCGGTTGCAATTTGGATTCGGTATCTGCTATTCATGGCGACCCACGCCTGGGCGCGCTGCCAATACGTATCGCACTGAGCTCGATTGGCGCAGGGGACGCCCATGGCCGACGGCGGACCCACGTACGCGCACCCACCCAGCACAAGCGTCGCGATACAAGCCTGCAGAAGACGCTTCATATCCCCCTCCCCGGTCATTTCGATGTCGTTACGCATTAGCGTAGCCGTCAGGGCGGCGATGCCATATAGGACAAAAGGATGTTTCAGTGGTGAATAACTGCGCACTTCATGCAACCGCATCTGCGCTCGCCGATCGGCAATAGACATAAGGGGGGTTAGGTCAAAACTCTGCAAGCGGAGCGCCTTGCGTCCTGGCCGTAGCACTAGGCCGGTAAAACCGTTGAACACGCTGTCCGTGACGGTGCAGTTCCGCAAATCCGAAGGTCGGAGTCGCCCTGCTTTCCGACATCCCCGGATTTGTCGTCAACATACTGACGTGTGCACCAAATAGTGCGTATTGCGTTATATGGGCATGAAGACAAAAACTGATGCCCGAAAGTTGGATGGAGCCACGCAAGCCCACCTGAGAAAGCTGGTGGT
>NZ_CAJPVI010000131.1 GCF_905397435.1 Cupriavidus numazuensis | reverse complement strand
TGACTCGATTTCCACGTTGCGATTACTCATCGCCCGCGCGATCACCAGCAAGCTTCCGCGCTGTCCGTGTTGCTGGGATGTCAGGCTATATTTGTGACACAGTAAGACTAGATGACGTAATGTGCTCCGCGTCAATTAGATATGAGCAAACGCCACAACCTTTTATCTCAACCATGCGAGCGCATCATGCAGCAATCAGATTAGGGGCGTTAATCGCACGTGAAATGCCGGTTCCGCCGACAATGGAGGATGAGCTTTCTATAAAAATCAAGACGATAAGTCGTGATCCAGTTCTGACGATAGCGCGCGCGGTGCAGTCAATTGACCCTTCCATTGTGAATAGCCCTTACGTGCAATTACTGCGGCCCGATGCTTAGCGTGCGAGCATTCGCGCCATACTCTAATTAATAAGCGAAAAGCAACGTGATTCAACACAACAAACTCGAAAAATCGGGAATTAAGATCGCCGACATCACTCACGACGTGCATTCCATTGCAAGCAACGCGTCTAAGGTGCTGATAATTTGTGGATACTCCTTTACAAAACTCACCCACATACGATCGGTTCTCAAGCAGGTTGTAAATTCTGGCGCGCTCGCAAAGCATTGTATTCTTCCGCTCGATTTGCATGGATCGAAAGATGCAAACAGACAGACCGCGATCGACCTTATCAAAAACGGTGTGTCTGTCTCTGTCGAAAGTATGAATCACTCGAAATGGTTAATGTCAGAGTCTTCCTTGTATTTCGGTTCCGCTAACTTCACTATGATGAGCCTCGAGCGGCGAATTGAAGTGGTTACATTCCGAAATTTCTTGCCGATTGACCCTTTGCGATCTGAGTTTTTGGACTTCACGCTAGCAAGCTTTAAAAAAGTAAAGAAATCGTCTTATCGATCCAAATTGCATGGGGTGATTTCCAGAAACGATAAACTTATTTCGTCGAATTCTGGTTTAATTAAATCCCTTAACACGAGTATTGAGAAAGTTTCGAGTACAGTGAAGGCTATTGGGCAAGTGCGTTCGTCGTTGTTTCTGGTGATGGAAAATTCGTATTGGCTTCTTAACGATAAGCACCGCATGATCCTTTGGAAATTTCTTCATCAAACACTTAATGCTCTCGGCAGAATCGAGGCAAACGGCTACAGAATTCTTGAGGCGGAAAAAATCAATGATCGTGACGTTAAAACTTACAATCAATATTGCGAAATTTTCAATAGAAATTATAAATTACTGAAATCACTAGCAGATGACTTTCTAGAATCCAGCAAAACTGAAGATGAGGTCACAATTCAAAACAGGAGATTGGCCCTTACTTATGAAAAGACTTTGATGCAGTTACAAACTTCGTGATCTGAATCTCGCGACGATTGATCTGCCTAGTTAATCAGTTCCGCACAGTAAACGGTGTCACCGGCAATCGTCCAAGCCGATGCCATTTTAGGGCGAAGCTTAACCCAGGCATTGGCATCACATATGGGAGGATAGAATTATCCATTACAGCTCATTTGGAATTCGTGGCATTCCGTTTCGGCAGCCCTATTTCTCATTGACTAGCGTCAAACAGTTGTCGCAAAGAAAGGCCGCGCAGGCTGGTAAATTCAAACGTGGAATGCCTGCTTTTCAAAATGGGGACTTCCGCTTTGGATCGTTCTGAGCCGATTATCGTCGGACTCAGTGCGGCAAAAAGCAGCCATTTGAGCGGAGTTCCCGGTGCTGTGAACGTTCCATGCAATATTTTAGTTAACTTGATCTAAGAGAAAAAGACCTTGAAAAAGAAAATTATATCTTATGAGAGATTCGACTTATTTTCTAGAGACGACTATAAGCTAGAGCATGTTGAGCAGGAGGCAGGAAGAAATTTCGAGTCGCTTGATAAATGGTTGTATTTGGGTGCCGATATATTAGATAAGAATTTCGCCAAAATTGGCATGACGATGGGAGATCTAGCGTCGAGATCGTATAGCTCAACCCGTCCCAGTTATTATTTATTCTGCGCCTTCAAGTTCAAGCACAACATATCCATGCAGGATGTTAAGCGGGTTGAAAACGATGTGTTGTTGAGGATTGATTGCTTGCATCGTAATGTGGATGCCTCATCTAAGAGAATGATTCATTACGAGTCGGGGCAGCTTTCCGAGTGTTTTTACCCTGTGGATTTTTTTGATTTTTACAAAGATGTTCATTTCGAAATTTATGATCGTCATCGAGATAGCTTCGTTATTTGTGGTTATGAAAATGAATTCGGTATGGATGACGGAGAATTTGTGGACTGTATTTTTAATTCACACCAAAAGAATCTCCATAACGAATATATAAAAATTATTCTTCAATACAATTAACTTGAATCCAGGAAATGGAAATGCCAAAAGCAGAGCAGCAATAAAAAGCGTTAGAAGACCCCTTATACGGAAGCAGCTAAAAGCTTTCAATGTGTTTGTATCTTTCTGGTCGTGTCCGCACTATCGAGCGTAGACGGACAGGCTAGAACCGTCTACTAATAAGTTAGCCCCAACTTCTGTGAAGCTACCCATTCGTATTAGGCAACATAAAGCGGAATCCGACTCCTACGCCATTCTAGTCTACAAGCTCCGGCACATTGGAATTTTCCGAAACGTGACGGAAAGCGACTACGGGATAGACTTTGAAATTGAGATCGTGCACGGAGATCAAGTCACGGGCAGGTATTTTAAGGCTCAGGTAAAGTCGTCCGAGAATCTCAAGATTCGACAGAAGGACCGGATTCCCGTTGTTGGCGGCATCAAGGAAGGTACCCTGTACTACTGGACCGAGCTTAGCTACAAGACGCACGTGATCTTGTACGCAGTTGACTTGAAGACCGAGGAGATCTATGTGTCACGCCCGATCTTCTGGCAGGCAGCTTCCCTAATCAACGGCGACGACAAGACCAAAACTATAGAGTTCTTGCCTGAGATTGCGAAGACGGAGGAGCAGAAGGTTCGGGAGATGATGCCAACCGTCTTCACTCTCACGTTTGCGCTTTCTCCGTCACTCCCTGACCTGATCTACTCCCATAAAACCGCACTCCGCTACTTGAAGCTGTTCCTGGGTTTGTACGTCGATGTTTTCCACTACGATGCCCATGTTGAGATCCATGAGCCGGACGTCCTGAAGACGCTGCTGGATACGTGTAGAGTTTTGCTTTGGGATAACGAATTTGAATCCGCGGGTCTGTCTGAGACGGACCGCAAGCATCTGTACTCGTTCGATTACTGGGTCAGAAATTCAGGTGAGTGGGCGACCGACGAGGTGACTAATTTCAGTGCGCAAACACCGCTTCGTGTGCTTATCCCACCCCTTATTGAAGAGCTCAAGGTTTTGCGACGCATGGTATTCGAAAGCAAATACTACTGGCGCGTGAAAGACAGGCCCTATCTGCGTCTGGTCTACGAGACCGTTCTCCCGAGCGATGCGTCTGACGAGACTCTCAGAAAGTGGGGCTATGATTTCGACAGGCATCAGCAACAAGTGATCGATTTTAGCCTTTTTGAGGCAGTCAAGTTCTCTGAGTTGAAAGAAGCAGGAATAGAAGTTTGAAGGGTATGAAGGTCGCCGAGAACCTCAGCGGTGAATGACCGCTTTCCAATAACCTGACTGTCGCTTTGGGGTCGCGAAGAGCCCGACTGCAAGACGGATGCTCGGCACGCGCAGGCAGCCGCCCATTCTCGCCCCGCAGCCCCAATCGCGCGCGCCGCAGTATTGCTTCCAGCAACCGGCGCCGTGATACCAGCAGATATCACAATATCCGCCGGGAGCGTGGGCAATTTGCGCGCCCGTCGGAATCGCTACTGCGTATGGCTTCGATGTTCCGCCCTGTCGCCGGTGGTCTCCCACCCGTGGAAGCACGTCGCGCTTCAATACGGCTAATCCGCATGCCCCCTGCTCTTCTCGCGGATTCAGACACCCAATTGTTGCGCGAATACGCCGAATCGATTGTCTGGATCAAGACGCCGATGGCGATATATGGCCTACATTCGGCCGACGCTGGTAAGCGTCCGGCCAGTTCTGTCTAAACATTGAAGATCGAACGCCGGATGCGGCCGTCAGAGCGATC
>NZ_CAJPVI010000130.1 GCF_905397435.1 Cupriavidus numazuensis | reverse complement strand
AGTCTGCACTTCCTGTCGCAACTGCGCCTCGATCTTGTGGGCATGACCCCACGACAGGGCGCGGTGTTTGCTCGCGTTGGCGTCGATCTTGGTGCCGTCCAGCGCAATGTGGCATAGCTTAGCGAGGCTGTCAGGATATAGCTGGCGATGATTTCCTTCTCTCCCCCGCTTCCGCCCTGCGAACCGGTGCGAGTTTCCATGACCGCGCCCGTGCCGCGCTCGATCACCGACACGGCAAACTGTAGGCGATATCGTGGATCCAGCAGCGCGCGCGCGCAAATCGTAGTCCGGCGCTCGCTGGCATCGCGCAGCAGTGTCACCACGTGCGCGAGAGCCCGGAAGTGGCTCTCGCCTTGATCATCTTGCAATGCTGCCGATCGTAGTGCACGTTGTGCCTGCTGCAGCGACTTTAGGCTCTCATGCACCACCCGGCGCGGATCCAGCCGCAGATATCGCCCTGGCTGGAAATCTACCCGGCGCATGGTGTTATTAAGATCTTCGATGCGTTCCTCGATGATCGCCACTTCGTTCTCGATACTGCCGAGTAACTGTGTTACGCCCTGATCGGAGGATTGGTTGAGGTAGTTCAGGAAGCGCTGCAGCTTCTCCGGCAGGGCCTCCTCGTTAAGTATCTTCAGACGCCCCAAGTATTGCGGCACGTCCTCCAGTTCAGTGCCGACATCGGACAAGGAGCCGGTGTCCTCGCGCTTCGCGTATCCCATGGCGAGAATCAGATCCTTCTCGCAGCGAATAAGCGCTTCGGCGATCTTTCGAAGTTGCTCACGCAACCGCCCTTCCGCCGCTGCCTCGTGCTCCTCCAGCACATCGATCTGCTGCACACCGGACAGGTCAAAATATTGCTGTGCCAGTGCCTGCTGTTTCGCGTCCAGCCCATCGCCGCTTCGCCGGTAGGCACGCTCGCGCTGTGTCAACGCCGTCTCGCGGTCCCGGCGCAAGCCTGCCTGGACGACGCGGCTGTTCTCGCGCGATTCGTTTGTCTTTGTCAACTGCGCCTTGGCGGATTCCCAATCCCGTTTTGCCTTCGCGGTATCCGATCCCGGGTCAACCAAGCCATCCAGGCGCTTGAGCAAACTGGCCAATGTGCGTTCAGCTTCCGGCAGATCGATACCAGACGCTTTCGCCTACCACTAAGCCATGGCTTCCGGGCAGTAGTGCCCATTGACCGGAAACTCTGCCAGTTCACCGAACAATTATCGAATGGGCCATATCGGAAATCGTCTATTGTCCAAAAAACGACACCCGCGACTAACACATCGTCTTTTGTTCATAAAGCCGGCTACGAGAGAAACGGTTGAATGGACTTGCTGTACCCGTGCTGGATGCCCGACGAGAAGAAGCCTCCGCACTCCTGCTTCCGGGTGCAGGGGCCGCACTCGGAGGCATACTCGTTCTTCCAGTCAGATATCGACTTCACGTAGCTGGGCTCGACGTCGGGATTCACCAGGCACAACGGGTGGTTGTAGACCGATGTGTTGAGTCCATAACTTCCCAGAATCCTGACGGCTTTGCTGAGCTCAGCTTTGTAGTCCACCGGGTCAATCCACAGCGCGTCTAGGTTCGCACGCGTAAAGCCGGTCATCTCGAGCCCCATCAACGCAACGTGGTCGACGAACAGCAGGTTGCGAGCGATGAATTCAGCTAGCGCTGGCAGGCCTTCGCAGGTCTGCTTGTGCACCACGACCCGAATCTCGACCTTCTGATTGAGGCGCTTCAGGTTGAGAATGCCACGGATGGTCTCATCGAATGCACCCTTAGCCTGGACCACGTAGTCGTGCCGAGCGGGGTCGTCCGAATAGACTGGGATGCCAACCATCATGTCCGGGTGCTGAACCGCCGCATACTTCTCGGCAAAACTCGCATCGGCAAACGTCCGGCCGTTCGAAAGGATATGCAGAGACGTATGAGGCAACCAGTTCTTGATATGCCGAAGCAGACCAATGAACCCCTCGCCAAACAGGGTGGGCTCGCCGCCGGTGATGCCCAGGGAGCGCGTGTTCCGAGGGATGAGCCGAACGGCGTCCATCGCCTCTTGCAAGAGCCAGCTGTCATCCACCCGCTTCGGGGGCTGCGAGCACATGAGGCAGTAGTTATTGCACTGCTCTGTCAGCAAGATGCTGTTGTGGTCTGAGTTTGCGCGAAACAACGCCCGGACTCGGCCGTCATTGGTCAGGCTGATGACATCCCCGTCATCCAGGTAGCGGAACTCATCGCCTAGCAGAGTACATGGCACACCTTCCTCAATGCCGTCGGGTCGGACATTGAAGCACAAGTAGTGACTGAAGCCTGCCGGGACACTCCTCTCCGATTTGGCCAGGAAAGCCTTGTCTTGGCGAAGCGGCAGAGGCAAGTCTCGATTCGTACTGAGGCTCAGCAGCTGACGCCGCTCCACCTGCTCTTCCAGCTTGATGACACGTCCTGAGAGCTTTAGCATCGATTCACCCACCCCATGAAAATTTCCTTCGCTTGCTCATCGTCGCGAATCAGCCCTAGGAGATGCTTCGTGACACCCATCATGCGCTTGCAAAAATCCGACTCCGGTTTGCGGCCCAGCACATCGCCATGCATACCATGGTGGTACACGGGTTCGGCGCCGCACCACGGCTCGAAGGCACAATCGCTGCACATCGGGGCCGAGAGCGTGAAAGAGTCCTCCAGGGCGTTCAGCAGCGCGTCCGCCGTGAAGATTTGCTCGTACGTGTTTGCATGCACGTTGCCGAGTCGGAAGGTCGTATCCCCCATTTCACGAAGCATCCGGCTCTCATCCGACGCATAAACGTCGCCGTCGTAATTGAACACCACCGCTGCGATGCCAGCCCCGGCAGGGTTCATCAAGTCAACGAAGCCAGGGTCACTCGATGTCAGCATCTTGGTCAGCAGCAGGCTGGCGTAGTACTCGGTAAAGTGCACCCCTGCCTTGTTGAGCTCCAGAATGTAGGCGAGGCCTTCCTTGTAGAACTCCAGCCAGCGTTCGGCGTTGTAGGCTTGAAAGCTCTTGGTCTTCAGCGCGAAACCGTAGGGGGAAAGGTGTCGCAGGAATATGCCATCGAAGCCCAGCTTCACGTACTCGTCGATGATGTCCTTTGCGCGAGTCAGACTCGCCGGTGACGTCGTCATCAATGCCGAGACGGAATCGTAGCCAACGATGTCCCGGGCGCGCCTGAGACCATCGACGAATCGGGCATGGCTATCACGACCAGGACGGGGTCGGTTCTTGTTGTGCAAGTCCTCAGGGCCATCCAGGGAAGAGGACAGGTAGATATTGTGGTCGCTACAATATTCCAGGATTTCGTCAGTCGCCAGGGCCAACGTCGTCGTGATGACAAACTGGAGGTCCCGCCCCTCCGCCCGCCCACGTTTCTCAGCCTTCTCGACCACGTATCGAATCAGGTCGAAGTTGAGCAGCGGTTCCCCGCCCTGAAATTCAATCTTGATGGCTGGGTTGGGCGAACGGAAGACAAGGTCGAGCGCCCTGTCTGCGGTCTCCTGCGTCATGTCAAAGGCCGCCTTGTTCTCGGACTGGCGAGACACCTGACAATATTGGCAGCTATGGTCACAGCGAAGAGACACAACGAACAGGTGCAGGTTCGTAAAATTGGCCAGCTTGCTGTACTTGGTCCGGGTCTTCAGCGCGAGAAGCTCGAGACTGGCAGCGTCGCCCTCCTCCCGCAAGAAATGGCGAGAGCGCAGGGTGATGTAATCGGGGTCAGTTGGCGCGAGGCGGTGCGCAATCAAGGCATCCAGCTTCTGGCGAGACAAGAACGTGAATTCGCCAACGGCATTGGTGAGCACCACCTCATCGTCACCCAGGGCCTCGAACCGTAACGGCAGAAGCTCATACTTGCCGGTGCCAGCAGCCACATAGCTTTCAAGAGGTTGGAACTTGCTCATCCTTGTAGCCCTGTACGTGAGAAAGCGTAGGCCAGTATCAGATTACGGGCGGACTCCGTTTCCGCTTTGATTTGTAGTCGCAACTGCTGGTCCAGCAACTCCCGTTTGAAGTTGGCCAAAATATCCTCCAACGCATGCGGTTATACACAATTGTCCCCATCATCGACGGCTCGTAATCCTCGCAGAGTCTTCGCGGCGACATGAACTTCTTTCAGGCCAAGCCAAATCGTCTTCACGCCGGGC
>NZ_CAJPVI010000129.1 GCF_905397435.1 Cupriavidus numazuensis | reverse complement strand
CTCGTCGACGATCAGCTGCACCGACCAGCCGTCGGAGACGATGTGGTGCATCACCACCACCAGTACATGCTCCCCGGCAGCCAGCCGCAGCAGGCCCACGCGCAGCAGCGGGCCGGTGCCGAGCTCGAACGGCGTCTCGGCCAGCTCGCGCGCGACCCGCCCGGCTTCGGCCTCGGCATCCGCAGCGTCGGACAGATCGATCTCGCTGAACTGGAACGCGCCGGCCTCCATCACCCACTGCTCGGCCAGGCCTTCCGCATTGGCGCGGAATACCGTGCGCAGCGCCTCATGGCGCGCCACGATGGCGCCGAAGCTCTCGCGCACGGCCGCCACGTCCAACTGGCCCTGCAGGCGCAATGCGCCGGTGATGTGGTACGCGCTGCCACCGCCCTCCAGTTCCCACAGGAACCACTGGCGCGACTGCGCGTATGACAGCGGCTGGCCGCCATCCCGGGCTGGCGCCGGCACGATCGGCAGGCGGCCAAAATCGATGCCCTGCTTGCCGAGGGCTTCCAGGAATGCCTGCTGACGATCGGCCGGCAGGCGGGCGAAACGCTGTGCGATGTCGCGCTTCTTCGAATCCATTCAGTTCTCCAATGCTTCCAGCAGTGCGGACATCTCGTCGAGCTCGGTCGACTCGTCCGCTTGTGTCTGACGTGCGGCCTCAAGCGCCAGCGCGATCGCGCTCAGCGACAGGCCTTCAAAATAAAGGCGCAGCGGTATCTGCACCGCGAACCGTGCCTGCGTCCGGGCCTGGACCTGCAGTGCCGCGAGCGAGTGGCCGCCCAGTTCGAAGAAAGTGTCGTGGCGGCCCACGCGGGCAGCGCCAAGGACTTCCGACCAGATCTGCGCAAGCGCAGCCTCTGCTTCACCATGGGGAGCCTCGTAAAGATGTCCGGATGCCGCGTCGGGCTCGGGCAGCGCCTTGCGGTCGACCTTGCCGTTGGGGTTCAGGGGCAGCGTGTCGAGCACGAGGATCGCGCCCGGCACCATGTAGTCGGGCAGCGCCTGCGCCAGGCGTTCGCGCAACGCGGCTGGCTCGATCTCGCCAGCCACGTAGCCGACCAGGCGCCCATCCTTGGCCACCACCACCGCCTCGCGCACCTCTGGCTGCGCCAGCAGTTGCGTCTCGATCTCGCCCAGCTCGATGCGGAAGCCCCGGATCTTGACCTGATGGTCGATGCGCCCCAGGTATTCCAGCTGGCCATCGGCGCGCCAGCGCACCAGGTCGCCGGTGCGGTACAGGCGCCCGCCTTCGGCATCGAACGGGTCGGCCACGAAGCGCTCGGCGGCCAGGTCCGGGCGGTGCAGGTAGCCACGCGCCAAGCCGACGCCACCCAGGTAGAGCTCGCCCGGCACGCCCGCCGGCACCGGCTGCAGCGCGGCATCCAGCACGCGCAGCGCCGTGTCGCCGATCGGGCCGCCAATGGCCGCATCGCCGCGTACCGGCACCGCCGTCGACCAGATCGTGGTCTCGGTCGGGCCGTACATGTTCCACAGCGCCACGCCCAGTTCTCTGAGGGTGTGGGCCAGGTCCGGCTGCAATGCCTCGCCGCCGCACAGGCCCTTGAGCGGGCCGCTGGGACGCCAGCCGCCGGCCAGCAGCACGCGCCACCCCGCCGGCGTCGATTGCAGCGCCGTCACGCCGCGCGCCTGCATCAGCTCGCCCAGCGCACGGCCGTCGCGCACCACCTCGCGCGGCGCCAGCACCACGCGCGCGCCGCACAGCAGCGGCAGGTAGAGTTCCAGCGCCGCGATGTCGAACGACAGCGAGGTGACGGCCAGCAGCACATCGTCGCCGGTCAGGCCGGGCTGGTCCTGCATGCTCAGCAGGAAGTGGCTCAGCCCACGATGGCGCACCATCACGCCCTTGGGCTTGCCGGTCGAGCCCGAGGTGTAGATCACGTAGGCGAGGTTCTCGCCGTGGACCGGCACTTGCGGCGTGTGGGCGGGATGCGCGCGGGTGTCCAGCGTGTCGAGTTCCAGCGTGGTGCGCACCGGCGGCAGGCCGGTGACGGTGCTGTGCGTGAGCAGCAAGGTGATGCCGCTGCTTTCCACCATGTACGCGAGACGGTCGGCCGGGTATTCCGGGTCGAGTGGCACGTAGGCGCCGCCCGCCTTCAGGATCGCCAGCAGGCCCACCAGCATCTCGACCGAGCGCGGCACCGCGATGCCCACGCGCACGTCCGGGCCGACGCCCTCGGCGATCAGCCGGTGCGCCAGGCGGTTCGCACGCGCGTTGAGTTCGCCGTAGGTCAGCGTCTCGTCACCGGACAGCAGCGCCACGGCTTGCGGGTCCTGACGCTCGACCATGCGATGCACCGGCTCGACGTTGTCGTAGCGGTGCGCATTGACGCCCCACTGCTCCAGTTGCGTCCGCTCGGGACCGCTGATGCCTTCCAGCTCGCACAGCAGTTGCTGGGGATGTTTCTCCAGCGCGCTTGCCAGGGCCGCCAGCGTGCCGTGCAGCGCCTCGCACACCTGCTGCGGATCGAGCGGCTGCACCACCTGCGCCACCAGCGCAAAGTCTTCGCCGAGGTCGTCCACGTTCATCGTGAACGGATAGTTGTTGCGCTCGTCCCCGCCCAGCGTGGTCATGCCTTCCCACTGCGCCTGCGACTGCGCCGGCGCGCTGTAGCGGTAGTTCAGCAGCGCCGAGAACAACGGCGTGCCCGACGGCACGCTGCTGCAGCGCTGCGCCAGCGCCAGGCTGGCGTGCTCGTGGGTCAGCAACCCGGTCAGCCCGGCATGCGTGTCGCGCAGCGCCTGCGCCACCGCGACCGGGCCCAGCTTGACCCGCAGCGGCAGCGTGTTGATGAACAGCCCCAGCGCGCGCTGGGCGTCCTCGCCGCCCTGCATGCGGCCGAACAGCACCGTGCCGAAGACCACATCGTCCTGCCCGGCGCTGCGCCCCACCACCAGCGCCCACGCCAGGTGGAACAGTGTCGCCGCGCTCACGCCGTGGCGCTGTGCCAGCTGGCGCAGCTTCGCCGACAGCGCTGGCGGCAGCGGCAGGCGGGCTTCACCGACGCGGGTGCCATCGCCGCGCACGTCCAGCAGCCCGTACGGGGCGGTCGGCGTTTCCACTTCGCCCAGCATCTGGCGGAAGAAGGCTTCGTGCTGCGCTTCGCTCACGCCCAGGCGGGCCTGCGCCACGTAGCGGCGGAACGGCACCGGCGTGGGCAGCGCCTCGGCGCGCCCCGCTGTGAGCAGGCCGATCTCCTCGACCAGCAGCTCCAGCGTGGTGTGGTCCATCACCAGGTGATGGCTGGGCAGTTGCAGCAGCCAGCGGTCCGCTTCGGTGTCGTGTACCGCCAATGCGCCCAGGAGCGGCGCGCGGCGCACGTCGAGGCGGTAGTGCGACGGGTCCACCGCGGCCAGCAGGCGCGCTTCGGCTTGATCCCCCGGTTCCAGCCATTCCGGCACCAGCGTCGCCTCGCGGCACACCACCTGCACCGGCTCGGGCAACCCTTCCCACAGCACCGCGGTGCGCAGGATGTCGTGGCGCGCGATCACCGCGTTCAGGTGATCCATGAAGCCGGCCAGGCGCGCGCGGCTGTCGAACGCCAGCAGGCACGTGGTGATGTAGGCATCGCCCTCAGCTTGCAGCAGGTGGTGGAACAGGATGCCCTGCTGCAGCGGGGCCAGCGGGTAGATGTCCTGGATATTGGCGGCACCGCCGGGGATCGCAGCCTCGATGCTGCGGATGGCTTCTTCCTCCAGCGACACCAGCGTCAGCATCGAGGGCTCGATGCGGGTGCAGTCCGCCGGAATGCCATTGGGCGGCACCACCACTTCCGTGCTCGCCTCGCCGCCCACCGCACGCGCGAAGTCCTGCAGCACCGGGTGCTGGAACAGCGTGCGCACCGCCACCGGCCAGCCGTGGCGGCGCACCCGCTCCAGCAACTGGATCGCCAGCAGCGAGTGGCCACCGAGCGTGAAGAAGTTGTCGTGGCGGCCCACGCGCGGCAGCTTCAGCACGTCGGCCCAGATCTCGGCGAGCACCGCTTCCACTTCGCCTTGCGGGGCTTCGTAGCCTGCGCTGGCGAGTTGGCCCGGCTCGGGCAGCGCCTTGCGGTCGACCTTGCCGTTGGGGTTCAGCGGCAGCGCGTCGAGCACGACGATCGCGCCCGGCACCATGTAGTCGGGCAGCACCGCC
>NZ_CAJPVI010000128.1 GCF_905397435.1 Cupriavidus numazuensis | reverse complement strand
GCCGCGGACATCGGGGAAAAAGTGAGTGGAATAAATAACTATATTACTACGTAATACGTTTAATAGCTAATAAATGCTGTCGTACTTTAGACATAAGTTTTCTTATGTCTATAAAGTAGCCCCGCTCCTCATCCGCCAGGGGGGATCGGGTGCTCGGCGGAAATGTGCTAGCATTGCATTCAATGCAATCTTGGAGATGGTGATGGCGACGCTGACCATTCGAAACGTAGATGACGAGTTGAAGGCCCGGCTGCGCATCGAAGCCGCCCAGCACGGCCACTCCATGGAGGAGGAGGTGCGCGAGATCTTGCGGCGCGCGCTGAGCAAGTCGCCTGCTCGCGGCGGTCTGGGCAGCCGATTGCGCCAGCGCTTTGCTACGTTGGCCGATCCCGGGCTGGAACTGCCCGCGCGCGTCGAACGACCCCGGTCCCCGGAACTGCCTGAATGATCGTGCTCGACACCAATGTCTTGTCGGAGTTGATGCGGGCCGAGGCGGAGCCGGCCGTCATCGACTGGCTCGATCGACAGGCACCCGATGCCCTGACCATTACTGCCGTGACCGCGGCTGAATTGCTGTACGGCATTGCTCGGTTGCCCGACGGACGCCGCAAATCCAGGTTACGGGAAGCCGCGTTAGAGATCCTCGATGAGGAATTCGCTGAGCGGGTGCTGCCATTCGACGAGAACGCCGCCGTGCACTACGCCGCGCTCGTGTCCCAGCGCGAACGCGCGGGGCGTCCGATCAGCATGGCAGATGCGCAAATTGCTGCCATCTGTCGACACCACGCCGCCACCTTGGCCACACGCAACGGCAAGGACTTCGAAGGGGTTGGCGTTGTGCTGGCCAATCCTTGGGGGGATTGATGCAGGTGGCTGGAAGTCGTCGGGCAACAAGCCCCGCCTGGAGCTAGCCACCGGCGAGCTGGCCCGCTAACGGCGCGCGCACGGACTGCCGCCGACGCCGCACAGGTAGACCGCCCGCCGGTCCTGCCGGTCAACGGCCGGGCGAGCCGCGAGAAGGCCTGTCCCGCGGGGCATTTGATCATCAAGGAAGTGTTCAACATGGCGGCCGAGCGCCTGCCGGCGCGCGGGCCGGAATGGGCGGCGGGCTCGCACATGAGCGACCGCCAGGTGGACCAGCGCTATGTCCGGGACAATATTTGCCCACGCATTGATCGCCACCGCCAGCACCCCCATATCGAAGACGATGCGCGGCATCAGGCGACGCAGGAGCGGCATCGGATTGGCTCGGCCCACGAGACACGCCTGCTTTGCCTCAACGACGGCATAGCCAGCCTAAAACCCGCATTTTATAGTTTGACGATAGTGAAAGTTCATCCAAGTCCGCGATCACACCGACTCGGCAGGACATCATGGAGGGCGCGGGGAACGTCCACGTCACGCGACGCGCGCAAATCGCTCCGCGCCAGCTGGCACCCCGCCTACACACAGCAAACCTCCTGGTGCTATACTTGTACAAGTTTCCGTACTAGTTCACCGAAGGAGGGCGCTATGCGCACTGTTCACTTCTCCGACGCCCGCAGCAATCTGAAGGCGGTCATGGACCAGACCATCGACGATCACGATGCCGTGCTGATCACGCGCCGCGACGCGCCGAACGTGGTGCTGATGTCCGAAGCCCAGTATGAAAGCTGGAAGGAAACGATGTACCTGTTGCAATCGCCGACCAACGCCGAGCGCATCTTGCGCAGCATTGGCCAACACCGTCGCGGTGAGGCGGTGGAGCGGCGGCTGATCGACCCGGACGCTGAATGACGCGCAGTATCAAGTTCATGCCCGACGCCTGGGAGGATTACCTCTACTGGCAAGGCCAAGACAAAAAGACCCTCAAGCGCATCAACCAGCTGATCCAACAGATCCAGCGCACGCCCTTCGAGGGCATCGGGAAGCCCGAGCCTTTGGTGGGCAACCTCAGTGGCTACTGGTCACGCCGCATCGACGACGCCAACCGCCTCATGTATTTCGCGGACGACGACAGCGTGGTGCTGATTAACTGCCTCTACCACTACGGCGACAAGTAAGAGAGGGAGATGGAGTTCCTCAAGCTGTAGTTCGCCCTCATTACGCGCAACCCCATCATTGCCACCCCGATGATCGGTCGAAAAGGTTCGGGCGTGGCTTCTCGGAGCGCAACCTGGAACAGATGCATCTGTCCTATCGGGCTTGGCCCGTCGACCCTCACATTTCGCAGACACCGTCTGTCATTTCCAGGGGTTACGAAACTCCTAAAGCCCTGTCCCGGAATTCCGTCGACACGTCCCTACTGACCAAAGCCTTCCCCATGCCCTGCTCGGCTCACGGCCGCCTCCTCATCATGCGCAATGAGATGGCGCGCAGATTCTACGAAATCGAAGCGCTGCGACTGGTTGTTAGGGCGACTCAACTGGCAGATCAACACCCAGTTGTTCCCGTCACGCAATAAGACAGCGAACCGGTGTCCGTCGGCGCGGATCTCGGCGATACTGGAGCGGGTCTTCAACAGTGGGAAGTATGTCAAATGCCTGACGTAAGGCCAAAGGCTCCACGCAATACCTCGCCCTCCTGGAGCGATGTCAAGGCCAACCTGGCCGGCTTCGACCGTGCCGGGTTGCTCGGGCTGGTGCAGGCGCTGTACGGTGCAAGCAAGGAAAACCAGGCCTTCCTGCACGCTCGGTTTGCGTTGGGCGGCGACGTGCTCAAGCCTTACAAGGTGACCATAGATCGCTGGCTGTGGCCGGATGTATTCAAGAACCAGTACACGTCGGTAGCCAAGGCGAAGAAGGCAATTTCGGACTATAAGAAGGCAATTGGCCAACCGGAAGGACTGGCCGAGTTGACCGTGTTCTACTGCGAAAGGGCAGCAGGCTTCAGTGCTGACATCGGGTACCAAGACGAAGGCTTTTTCGACGCCCTGGTACGGATGTTTGAGCAGTCGTTGAACGTAATCATCGCCTTGCCTGCAGAACAGCGCCCCCCTTTCTGGGAGCGCCTCGATGTGGTCCGTCGCGTCAGCCAAAACTTCGGCTACGGCGTGGCCGATGACATGGATGCATTGCTTGCTGAGCACGGGATCTATGGCTGATCACGATGCACTCGCCGCGCTGCAAGCCGAAAACGCCCGCCTGATCGCGCTATTGGAATCGCATGGTATCGATTGGCGTCTGCCGCCGACGCCTGCGCCTTGCATTCGGGAAGCCGAACCGACGCGCCTTTCCACGGATGAGAAGGTCGCATTGTTTCGTCGGCTGATCCTTCGCGCCACCGATGGCGTCCACCCGTTGGATGTCACGTTCATCGGCGACGAGGATTTGGTTGCGCCGTGGAAGCGCGAAGCGCTCTCTGCAAAAGCGCTGGCAGGCACTCTGCCTGAGTCATTGACCGTGACGCTGGCCAACCTGATCTATTTCGAAAAGGCGCAGTTGCCGCAGCCACTGGCCAACCGCCTGATCCGTTTGGCTGCATTCCAGAATCCCGAGTTCTACAAAGCGCAAGCGATGCGGATGTCGGTATGGGACAAGCCGCGCGTGATCGGTAACGCAGAAAACTATCCACAGCACATTGCCTTGCCGCGCGGCTGCCTCGACGCCGTGCAAGAACTGTTGCGCGACAACGGCATCCGCTGCGATCTGCGCGACGAGCGCCACTCGGGTGAGGCCGTCGATGTCGGTTTCGTCGGTACGCTTCGCCTCGACCAGGAGGCCGCCGTTGCCGGCATGCTGCAGCATGATACTGGCGTGCTGTGCGCACCGACCGCCTTTGGCAAGACGATCACGGCGGCCGCGATGATCGCTCGTCGCGGCGTGAACACCTGGTGCATCGCACTGAACTGCTCAAGCAATGGCAGGAGCGCTTGCAAGCCTTCCTCGGGGTTGGCAAAGGCGTCATCGGTACCATTGGCGGCGGCAAGGTCAAGCCTTTTGGCAAGATCGACATTGCGGTGATGCAATCCCTGTCGCGCCAAGGTGAGGTCAACCCGCTGGTCGAGAACTACGGCCACGTGATTGTCGATGAATGCCACCATATTGGCGCAGTGTCGTTCGACGCCATTTTGAAACGGGCCAAGGCAAAGTACGTGCTCGGCCTGACTGCCACCCCGATCCGCCGCGATGGGCAGCAGCCTATCATCTTCATGCAGTGCGGGCCCATCCGGTACACCGCGGCGAAGGCGACCTGAGCTTCCCCCGGAATTTCGCCTTCCAGTAGGTCGTGTATAAAGTCGACCGAACGGAAGGAAAAGAGGATGTTCAAGGTACCAAACCAGGCATACACGGCGGAGTTCAA
>NZ_CAJPVI010000127.1 GCF_905397435.1 Cupriavidus numazuensis | reverse complement strand
AAACGCGAGACTCCGAGAGTTTACAAGTACCGCTTCAAGTCGTTGAATGTAAACGCTTTTCCTGGACGCTCTGGTCGCCTTGGTCGGTCAAAGATGTGTAAAACCGGTTGCCATATCCCCCATCACACAGTCTGTAACAATAGACCCGTGCAATCTGCGTTATATTTTGTAAAATTTTTTGTGTCCACCGCTGCAACGACAATGCCAAATCGGCATCGAGTTCCAGTACCATGCAGCGGCCTATTGCAGAAAAAGGGGAATATAAATGGCGACATACAAACAACTTCTTGCAGAAAAAGAAGCGCTCGAAGCCAAGCTTAATGAAGTAAGGGCGACTGAAGTCGCCGGCGTGATCGACCAGATCCGCTCGCTGATGTCCGAATACGGCCTGACCCCGGACGACATCGCGCCGCGCCGCGGCCGTGGCCGCCCGGCTGGTTCGAACACCGCCGCCAAGAAAGAGCACGCACCGCTGCCGGCGAAGTACATGGACCCGAAGACCGGCAAGACGTGGTCGGGCCGTGGTCGCGCCCCGGCATGGCTGGGCAAGCGCCCGGAACGGTTCCTGATCGAGTCGTAATTCAGTCGTCATCCCCGCCGGCCGCCCCTGGGGTCAGGGGCCGGCGCTTCCGGGCAGTCTCAGGACGCCTGGCAGACGTATTCCTTCCTCAGCGCGCGAAAGCCCTGCTGCGTCGGCTCGACCACGGGCCGCGCACCGCCTGACGGTAGTGGGTGCAGGCGCAGCACCTGGGCCGAGCACTGGCTCGCCGTCTCGTCACGCTTGTAGCGGATTTCGTATTGCGCGCCCGCCTCGGGCACGAACGACACGCCCGCCGCGCAGCGCAGTTCGGGCGCCGGTGGCGCGGCCATCGAACTCACCCCCACATAGATCCGTCGCCCGGCCTCGACCTGTCGCTCGCGCGTGCGCGAAGGCGCCTCGGGCGAGCTCCCTGCCATGTCGAGTCCGCGGTCCTTGCCGATTGCCGAAAGCTGTTTGCCGGTGCCGGCCAGTACCAGCGGGCGCGCCGGTACCGGGCATTTGGCCGGGTCCACCACCGTGAAGGTGGTGTTGTCGTCGGTATCCGTCATCAACCGTACACTGGCCGCCGGCGCGCCCGAGGGCACGCGATACTGCGCCACGCAACCGGCCGCCATGACAGCGGCAACCAGCATCGTCAGGATCGGTACTGCCGTCAGCCCTTGGTTTCGCATGGGATCGGAAGGAAGGGAATGCAGGCGGGGGCGCCGAACGGCAGCGGCAGGCCGGGGCGGACTGCTCAGAATACCCTCAAGCCGGGCGTCGCGTCGACAGTGAAAACCCATGTTGAAAAACCGCGAGGATATCCACAGAATCTGTGGATATCCTCGCTCGTCACCCGCCAAACGCCCCGTCTGTGCGTCAACGCACCGGGCCGCCCATTTTTTAGGCACCGGTTGCACTGGGGCGCAACCCGTCAGGCCGGGCGCTCCCACGGCGGGTTCTCGCCAAAGCGTTCGGCCAGGAAATCCACGAAGGCCCGCACGCGCGGCGGCACCAGCCGGCGTTGCGGCATGACCGCGTAGATGCCCGACTCCGCCAGCGGGTAATCGGCCAGCACCGGCACCAGTTGTCCCTTGCGCAGCGCCGCGCAGACGTGCCAGGCCGAATGCATGGCAATCCCCAGGCCGGCCAGCGCGGCATCCGCCAGCAGTTCGCCGGAGTTGGCCTCGATCGGCCCGCGCACGCGGACGGCGATCTCCCCACCCGCCCCGTCCCCGATGTGCCAGACGTCCTGCCGCCCCTGGCTGCCCACCAGCACCAAACAATCATGGCTGGCCAGGTCTTGCGGCGTGCGTGGCGTACCGCGGCGACGCAGGTAGTCCGGCGCGGCACACAACAGCCGCCGGTTGCTGGCCAGCTTGCGCGCAACCAGCGTCGAATCGTCGAGCGTGCCGATGCGGATCGCCAGGTCGAAGCCGGCGCTGACCAGGTCCAGCACGTTGTCGGTCATGGTGAAGCTGAGCTTCAGCCCGGGATGGATCGCCATGAATTCCGGCAGCAGCGGCGAGATATACAAGCGCCCGAACGACGACGACGTGGTCAGCCGCAAGGTGCCGGAGATCCCGCTACCCGCCTGGCGTAGCGAGCTGCCCAGCGCATCGAGGTCTTCGACGAGCGCGCGGCCCTGCTCCGCCAGGATCGCGCCTTCCGGGGTCGCGTGCAGGCGTCGCGTAGTGCGATGCAGCAGACGGACGCCGAGATCGCGTTCGAGCCGCTGCAGGCGCTGGCTCGCGACCGCCACGGACAAGTCCATGCTGCGCGCGGCGGCACTGATCGAACCGAGATCCAGCACGCGGAGGAACAAACCGATATCGCCGATGCGGTCCATGATTATCAAGATTCCATTGAAACTGATTATCGATATTGCCTGTTTTTAATGAAGATGAAAAGGCTGACACTCCAGTCTTCCTGCACTCCCACCCTGCATTCCACAAGCGCCTCCACCATGTCCAACCCAATCTCCCCTCCGCCACGCAGCGGCCGCATGCCCGTTGCGCTCTATGCGCTGACCGCCGGTTCTTTCGGCATCGGATGCGCCGAATTCGTCATCATGGGCCTGCTGCTGCAAGTGGCCACTGACTTGCACGTCAGCATTGCCGCCGCCGGCATGCTGGTTTCCGGCTATGCGCTCGGCGTGTTCGCGGGCGCACCGGTGCTCACCCTGCTGACCCGCCGCATGCCGCGCAAGGCCGTGCTGCTCGCGCTGATGGTCATCTACACCATCGGCAACGCCGCCTGCGCGCTGGCGCCCGACTACACCACGCTGATGATCGCGCGCGTGCTGACCTCGCTCACCCATGGCACCTTCTTCGGCGTCGGCGCCGTCGTGGCCACTGGCCTCGTGCCGGCCGAACGCCGCGCTTCGGCGATCTCCGTCATGTTCTCGGGCCTCACGCTGGCCACGCTGCTCGGCATGCCCGCCGGCGCCTGGCTCGGCCTGCATCTCGGCTGGCGCGCCACCTTCTGGGCCATGACGCTGATCGGCGTGGTCTCGCTGGCCGTGATTGCCGCGCTGGTGGACAAGAGCCGCGACCAGACCGCCCCGGTTGCGCTGCGCGAGGAGCTCGCCACCGTCGTACGTCCGCAGGTACTGCTCGGCCTGCTGATGACCGTGCTGCAGTCCGTAGGCGTCTTTGCCGTGATCACCTATGTACAGCCGCTGCTGACGCGCGTGGCCGGCTTCAGCGAAAGCGCCGTCTCGCCGATCCTGCTGCTGTTCGGCGGCGGCATGATCCTCGGCAATATCCTGGGCGGGCGCTTCGCGGACCGCCAGCCCACCTCGGCGCTGCTGGGCTCGCTCGCCACGCTCACCTCCGTGCTGGCGGCCATGACTTTCGCGGTCCACAACCAGCCGGCCGTCGCGATCTTTGTCGGCATCCTTGGCGTAGCCGCATTCGCCACGGTGTCGCCGCTGCAGCTGCGTGTGCTGCACCACGCCAGCGGCGCAGGCCAGAATCTCGCGTCGAGCTTCAATATCGCGGCCTTCAACCTCGGCAACGGGATCGGCGCGTGGCTCGGCGGCATGGTCGTCGACCACGGCCCCGGCCTGGCGGCGCTGCCGTGGGTAGCCGCGCTCGCGCCACTGGCCGCGCTGCTGGTGGCGTGGCTGAGCGTGAGGATGGAACGGGGCGGCAATGGCGTCAGCGTGGCCGCCGAGATGGGCTAGAACGGATTTCCCCACGCTTTTTGCCGAATTGACCCATAGCCCTGGCCGGTATAGTGCGAGCCATTCCATGCCGGCATCGATCCTCCGGAGATGCCGCCCCCGCTATGCCAGTCCATCCCGCTCCCTCCGCTGCCGCGCCGGCCTTGCCCGGGCGCGGCCTCGCCATTGGCGTGTTCGACCTGTTCCACGTCGGCCACCTGCGCTACCTGCAATACGCGCGCGCACGCTGCCGCACGCTCGTGACACTGGTCACGCGTGATGCGACGGTGCTCGCGAAAAAGCAGCGCACCCCGGCCATGCCCGAAGGCGAACGCGTGGAGATCGTCCAGGGACTGGGCTGGGTCGACGAGGTCATGCTGCAACCGGGCACCCTCGACGACACCGAAGACGTACTGCGCTGGATGGAGGCATTGCGCGTCGACCACGTCTTCATTGGCGAAGACTGGCGCGGCTCGGCGCGATGGCAACGGCTGGAGCCGCGCATCGCGGCCATGGGCATCGGACTGAGCTGGACGCCGCGCTCGAACGAGGTGTCGACGACAGCGCTGCGCGAACGCATCCTCGCCAGCCTGCAGCCGTAACCCGTGGCCGGACATTCCCCCACCGCAGTGCTGCACGGGCTGGGCCGCTTCGGCCTGCACTGGCTGCGCGCATGGCTGGATCGCCCGGATTGCGGCGTGCAGCTCATGGCCATGCAGGATGCGCACCATAGCCTGACGTCCGCACTGCGGATGCTGCAGGAGGAAACCAAGCCCTCCTTTGCCGATTGCGCGATCCACGCGGAAGACGACTGCCTGTGCATCCTCAAACCCGGCCGCGCAGCGCTGCGCATCCCCTACTGGCACGGGCCGGCCATGGCGTCTCCGTGGCTGGGGCAGGCAGACTGGTGGCTGGAATGTTCGGGCGGCTTCTCCAGCGGTGTCGCGAGCCGGCCGTTCCTGCGCGGCCGTACCCGCCGCGTGATCGTTTCGGCCACATGCCCGGGTGCGGACCAGACGCTGGTGTTCGGCCATAACGACAAGACGTTCGACCATGCAGCCGGCGTCCTCTCGTATGGCTCATGCACCGTCAACGCCTTCGTGCCGCTGGCAGCCTGGCTGCATGCGGAGTATGGCGTGGTCGATGCCGAGGTCGGCGTCATCCATAAC
>NZ_CAJPVI010000126.1 GCF_905397435.1 Cupriavidus numazuensis | reverse complement strand
CTGGCTGTTCACGAAGTTGCCCCTGGCCACCACGGCCGATGACTATGCCGCGCTGCTACCTTGGGCTATGCCTGACGCAGTTGTGAGTGACGTCGTTTATTGACTGCATACAGATGAACGCCGAACGCGAAGAGCGTTAGCGGGCAGCCAAGGCTACCGCTGAATCCAAGTAGGAAGGGAAAGGGCAGACATCGAGATTTCTACCGCCCGGGCTGCGTGCACCCTGACAGCTAAAGCGCCGGCCCTGCGGGCCTCGGGCGAGCGGCGGCAGTCGCTTCTTGGGCCAACTGCGCGTCGATGGCCGCCAGCGCTTGGTTCAGGACAGCTTCAAATGCCTCCAATGCCTGGGCATAGGTTGGGATGCTCTCGGGGAGCGAATAGACCATGTCCTGCGTGAAGGCCGCATATTGCGCCGTGAGTTCAGGGCTCGCCTTGGCGTAGGCCAGAGCGTTGGCGATCTCCGCTCGCGGGTTGGCGACGAACTGCGGGTGCTGGTTCGCGAAGTCCCCTTGGTCTTTGGCGATGACGCCGCTGACCAGGCGCCCGAGCGCGGCGGCGTCCGCGATCAATTCGGCACGCGTGGTGGCGAGCTGATGCACGTCGTAGAGGTGGCGCACCAAAGCGCGATCCCAGAGCTTCTCATCCTGCAGCAACGCCGGATCGTGGCCGTGGCGGGCGCGATGGGCGGCGAGGCGTCTAGGGAAGGAGATGAGCTTCTCGGCGAGCGCCTCCGGCAGCGCGATGCAGTCGACGGTGAAGGGGTTCGCGTAGTCGCCAGCGGCGAGCTTGTCGAGCAGCAGCCCGATGGGCATCTTATCGGCGGCGAACCCTAGCGGTGCGTGGTTGAGTTCGATGAGGAGATGGCTGCGCAGCGCTTCGGGCTTGTCGAAGGCGGATTCGTAGCTCACGTCCAACCGCGTGTAGGCATTCTCGTCGCGAGCAGTCCTCGCAACGTTGCCCTTGCCAAATCCGCCATGCTCCAATGTGTGCGCGATCGCCTCGCCGAAGGCCTTGAGCGCCTCGCGCCGCTTGGTGCGGCTGAGGGCCGCGCCCGCCGCCGTTGGCACGACCTTGAAATCGACATCCTCGGACATCCGGGCGAGTGCCCCGTAAGCCTTTGACAGGCACGTGCCGCCACAGAAGACTAGGCGGAAGTTTGGATCCGGCGGCGCCTCGACGATCAGGCGCATCGCCTCCAGGACGTGGTGGTCCTTCTCCAGGGCGTAAGCCGGAAGCGGCAGCGCCGCCTCCACCGAAAAGTCGTTGATGCGTTCGATGTCGCTGTTCGGGAGACGCCTCATTTATCGCTCATACCGAATGGTTTTGCCGCCGAAGCCGATCTTGCGGGTCACGCGCGAGTTGCCCACGTTGAGCGCCGCCGACATCGGCATCTGCGTCGTGCGGCCGTCCCTATATGCCTTCGCGGCGTCGCCCGCGTCCGTCTTCACACCCAGCTTGCTCAGGGCCTCGCGCCCGATCTGCTCGAGCGGAATCGCGGGCACGTTGTTGCCCGTCACGCTGGACTTCTTGGCCTTGACGTAGATGCCATAGCCGGCCTTGACCAACAACCCCTTGGCCATCATCGAACGCAGCACGCGCCCCACCTGGTCGTAGCTGCCGAACTTGTCGAACTCCTTGCGAACGAACACTTTCGCCGTCGAGTTGTTCAGGGTGCGTTCGATGCGCTCTTGAATGCTCATTTTGGCCATGAAAGCCTCCTTGCAAAAATACGGCGCAGATGCCGTATTTTTGCGCGAGATCGAGCCGGCGTCAATACAAGCGCCATAAGGCTTTGCGGGGGCGGGCATCTCCATCCTTCGCGCGCGAGTGTGGGCGGCCAACCCTCTCTATACCATCTCTCCCATGCGGGCGTGGGACGGGAGGGTAGCTGCCATGAGACGAAGTCGCAATGTCGAAAATGTGCCGCCTCGAACACACAAATATTGAGTGATGACAGTGGGGAGTCGACTCATCAGCTTGATCGGCCGCTGGTACAGCCGAGCCCCCTGCGCAGCGCTGCCCCACCGATGCAGCGCTACAATCGCGCTCACGCGCCCCGACCAAATCGAGCCAACCACGCGTCATCTACGTGGGCAAGGTGGCGCCAGAGCGACGATGCCGTCGCGACGAAAATGATCGCCATATCCGGTTCGTTGACGTTGCTGACGAATCTTGTCATCGCGTGGAACACCCGACGCATGCAGGAGACGGTCGACAGCTGGCGCAGCAAGGGCAGCGCATTGATGATGACTGGATCCGACACATGGGGCCCGCGCATTTTGGGCACGTGAATTTTCGGGGAGCGCTCAACTTTCCGATCGAACGGTACCAGGAAGTGCTGCTCGACGCCGCGCCCTGGCGGAAGGTGGGCCGTTCCTGACACCAGGAAACATAGGAGATGGTAGTTTGAAGCGTGCGATCACTCGCGAACTGGCAAAGATCCTTTCGACCATTCGTTGCCATGGGGATTTCTATGCCTCGGGCAGGTCCGAAATCGTCATGCCCAATCTGGAAGTGGACGGCGTTGGCCGCATCGCGCTACCACTGCTTCCCGTGCAGGCCGAACAGCTTGCCGCCGTTGCGGAGCGTGCGCCCTACGGTCGCGGAGAGGAAACACTCGTCGATACCGAGGTTCGGCGGACCTGGCAGCTTGACGCTGACGGCATCCACCTTGCCGGGCAAAGCTGGCCCAAGACCCTGGATGCGATGGTTGGCAAGGTGGCGGCCGGGCTGGGGGTGACCGAACCCGTGACGGCCGAGCTGTACAAGCTGCTGATCTACGATACCGGCAGCTTTTTTGTCGAGCATCGTGACACGGAGAAGATTCCAGGGATGTTCGCCACCCTGGTGGTAGCGCTGCCCTCGGTCAGCAGCGGCGGGGAACTCGTTGTCCGTCACCGGGGACGTGAAGTCTGCCTCGATCTGGGCGGGTCCGACTCGGCAGCGGTGTCCTTCGCCGCGTTCTACGCGGACTGCGTGCATGAGGTCCGTCCAGTTACCTCGGGTTACCGGCTGGTTCTCATTTACAACCTTGCCCGCGCCGGCCGGCGCCAGCCTTCCGCGCCACCGGCCTATGACGGCGAGCAGTCAGCCGTCGCGGCGCTGCTACGGCGTTGGGTCGCGAACAAGGATTCGCCCGATGACAGCTCACCGGACAAGCTGGTCTATCCGCTGGAGCACGCCTATACCCCGGCAGAGCTGGCGTTCGACACCCTGAAGAATGCGGATGCGGCCGCTGCGGGGGTACTCATTCGCGCTGCTGACGAAGCAGATTGTGACCTTTACCTAGCCCTGGTGTCGATCGAGGAAACCGGGACCGCGGAATATGCCGGTTACGCCTCGCGCAGACGAAGCCGATGGTACCGCGACCGAGATGAAGACGATGAGGGCGGATACGACGACGACTTCGAGATCGGCGAGATCATCGAACGGACGCTGACAATCTCGAACTGGCGGCAGCCCGATGGCAGCAAGCCGGCCATCACTGCCCTGCCGTTCGAGGAAGACGAACTCTGTCCACCAGGAAGCTTCGACGAACTGGAGCCTGACGAACAGCATTTCCACGAGGCCACCGGCAACGAGGGCGCGACCTTTGAGCGGACCTACCGGCGGGCGGCCTTTGTGCTATGGCCCCGGACACGACGACTTGCCGTGATGCATCAGGCAGGTTTGGGCGTAACCTTGCCGTACCTGAGTGAGCTGGCCGCTCGTTGGGAACAGAGTGGAGAGAGTCAGGCCTCGCCCCACTGGCACGATGCACATACGCTCGCCGGCTACATGCTGCGCGACTGGCCGGCATCGCGTGGTTACCATGGGAACGGCGACCAGGTCATTTGCATGGCGGCGAGTCTGAGGCAACTACGCGACACCGCGCACCTCGACACCCTGCTGGACATCATGCCGGCCAGGTGGATGTATCACGGCAGCGAGAACGAGGCACTGGCGCGCGCAGCCGGCCTTCTCCTGCCACAGCGGGCGTCCGAACTCGTGGAACAGATCATCGCCTGGAACGCGCAGATGATGCCCGGTGCCTGCGCCGGTCTGCTGGCGCGGATCGGCGAAAGTGGCCAGTTCGTAAATTCTCCTGAACTTCTTCACCCGGCTGCCGCGACGCTCGTCCAAACGCTGACAGGGCAACGCACCAGTCCCGCCCGACCTGACCATTTCCTTCCGCCGGATCCGATCACGGCGAGCCTGATCGAAGATCTGCTCACTGCCCTCGTGCAGATTGACGCGCCATTACTCGCCGACCTTGTGGTGGGGCATGTGCTGGCGCATCCGACTTCGTTCGGATTGGATGCCATCGTAGTCCCGGCCGTCGTGGCGTTGTGCGAACGCGCACGGACCGCGAACACCGCATCGGCTCGGCGCCTGCGCGCGGCCTGTCTGGCGCATTTGCGCGACCGTATCGGCCAGCCATTGGCTCCGCCCGCGGATTTTGCGCGCGCGAATCCGAATCCCTGTCGTTGCCCCCATTGCGCTGCACTCGGCCAGTTCCTGGTGGATCCCGCGCGCAACGAATGGGGGCTCAAGGCCGCCGAGCAAGTGCGCCGCCATGTTGAGAGCGCCATCCAGGTACATGGATGCGATGTGGATTGCCAAACGAGCCGGGTCGGAAGACCCTACAGTCTGATTTGCACCAAGAATCAGGCGAGCTATCAACGGCGCGTGCGGCAACGCAAGGAGGATCTGCGCAACCTCGAACGGCTTGAGGCTGTACCTGAACAGGCATGACAGGCCTGTGGCAGAGCGGTTGCATGACGGAGTCGCAAGTTGACGACAGAGGTGACGCGATGGATATTACTGACCGGCGCACTAAATAGTGCGTACGTTTGATCAGGCTGCGTAGCGAACATGCTTTTCCTGAAACAGGTTGCGAATGACGTGAGGCTGCTTCTGCCGGCGATGCAG
>NZ_CAJPVI010000125.1 GCF_905397435.1 Cupriavidus numazuensis | reverse complement strand
CGCGTCGTTGCCGCTGGCCATCAATTCCACGGCGGCAGTGGTTCAAACGGCTTTGGACGCCTGCGATGGTGGTCAGCCGTTCGACCCTGCTACGCCATGTGAGTCAGAACCCGTGCCTTGCGCGGCACGGCTTTTGGACGATCCCCAAGACGGACTCGGGTACAGCGTTTCAATGAGGTCAGTGGTGGGACGCCTTCGGCTGCGCTGCGCGCACGTCGTCGTCTGGACGCAAGCTCATCAACGTGGCTGGCGCCCGAGTCCCCGTTCCAGTTCCAGTTCCTGATTTCCTGTCTCTACGCGCATGCAATGCGCCCAAGGCATCGTCACCGAGGCGAGGTTCGGGTCAGACCTTCGCGGTCTTACTCTAAGCCGCGCGTAGCGCAGCCGTAGGCGTCCCCGCGAGGGCCTCATTAGAAGGGACCACTCCGTAATCCGGGTTCGCTCGTACGCGCTGTCCCATCCTAATCATCTACGCGGCAGGCAGTCCAGCGGTCCTCTGATGCCTCAACGGCATTGAGCTTTTGGTTGACCACGTAAACGCGCTTTTGCCTACTTTTACCGCTCGGGTAAAAGTAGGTCGCCGGCTACGCCGGCGAAACAGCCGCGCCAGCGAAGAGCGATAACCCACCCCCAACGAGAAGCCCCGCCGGCTACGCCGGCGAACCAGCGGCGCATGCCAAGCGCGACAAACACCCCCTACCAAATCCGCTCTCAAAATTTCGCAAGCACTGTCAGCCGCGAATCGCCGCGCGCTCATAGATTCATCAAGCATGACGCCCCCGGGGCTGAATCGGGTGACCGCAACAGTGCCTTCACTCAGCAAAAAAAATGCCAAAAAATCAGGCACTTCACCGCTCTCTCCCCACTTCCATCGACATACCTGCCCTGCATTGGCACACCGCTTGCGAATAGGTAGTGCCGCCGCAGACAAATCGGCGGTTTTCGTCAATCAGAAGATCGCGCCGCCCGGCTATCAAACCGGCGCGGCGCTCAAGGAGACAGCATGTCGGACATTTCCGCGTTGGGTTACGTCGTCTTCAACGTGAGCGACCTCGACCAATGGGAATCCTTTGCCACCAGCATCCTCGGCCTTCAGGTCGCGCGGAAAACGCGCGACGTGCTGGGCCTTCGCATGGACGAATGGGCGCAGCGCATCCTGCTTGAACGCGGCACGGATGATGACCTTGTGGCGCTTGGCTGGCAGTTCGACAACAGCGAAGCGCTGAATGCCTACGTACAGCGCCTGCGCGAACGGGACGTCGACGTGGTCGAGTGCGATCGCCTGCTCGCGCAGTCCCGCCAGGTCGAAGCCGTCTTCTATTGCATGGACCCGGAAGGCTTTCGCCACGAGTTCTTCTGCGGACCGACGTACGCGCCGATGTCCAAACCATTCCGCTCGGCAGTCCTGGCGGGAGCAGGATTCGAAACGGGCCGCCTGGGTGTCGGCCATATCTTCGGCATCTCGCGCGACTATCCCGGCGCGGTGAAGTTCTGCACGGAAGTGCTGGGCATGCGGATCTCGGACTACATCCGTGACTCGGAGTCCATTCCCGGCGTGACCGTGGATTCGACGTTCTTCCACGTTGCGACCGGCCGCCATCACTCGTTCGCCACGGCCAGCATGCCCTTCCCGAAGAAGATGCACCACCTGCTGCTGCAGGTGCAATCGCTCGACGACGTTGGCCTTGCTTATGACCGCGTACGCAAGGCCGGCGTGCCTGTGCTCATGGAAATCGGCCATCACCCGAACGACGGCATGGTGTCGTTCTATTGCATCACGCCATCCGGCTTTGCCCTCGAATACGGATGGGGCGGCGTCGTCATCGACGACGCCGAATGGACTATCCGCAACTACACCCAGCTCAGCGACTGGGGCCACCGCATGCAGCCGCCGCCGGCTGCGGCCTGACGGCACGCTCTCGCCAATACCTGTTCAACCCAATCAAATCCGAATCAAAAGGAGACTTCCATGAGCTTGTGGCTCGATTTTCTCGGTGCGGAGATCCGCTATGTCAAGACCAGCTTCGGTTCGATCCGCATTGCCGAAGCCGGCAAGGGCAACGCCGAGGCGCTGTTCCTGATGCACGGCATCGGCGGGCATATCGAAGCGTATGCGAAGAACGTGGTACCGCTTGCCGATACGTTCCATGTGATCGCGCTGGACTTCATCGGCCATGGCCTGTCCGAGAAGCGCGACGACGTCGAGTACACCCCGATCACCTACGCACGCCTGCTGGCCGAGTTGATGGACGTGATGGATATCCAGTCCGCGCATCTGTCGGGCGAATCGCTGGGTGGCTGGGTGGCGGGCGTGTTCGCTGCGCTGTACCCGAACCGCGTCAAGCGCCTGGTGTTGAACACGGCCGCTGGCATTCCCGTGGTGTCAGAGAAGGGACGCCAGGACCTGCGCAACCTCGACGAACTGAACAAGAAGAACTTCGGCAAGCCGCCGTCGGTGGAGACGATCCGCATGCGCATGCAATGGCTCATGCACGAATCGAACTGGCATCTGCTCGACGATGAACTGATCGGCAGCCGCCTGGCGCTTTACACGCGCCCGGATTTCCAGCGGACCGCGCCGTTGGTGTTCGCGCTCGTCAAACGCCATGACGAACTGGGCGAAAGCGGCGCCATGATCCAGCCGCAAGACCTGCAGTGCGAAACGCTCTACCTGTGGACGCGCGACAACCCCATTCATGACGTTGCGGCGGCAACGGCAGCTTGCGAACGTACGCCCAAGGGCAAGTTGTATGTGATGCACGCCGACGCTGCCCACTGGCCGCAATACGAGGCGCCCGACGAGTTCAATGCCGTCATGCGCAAGTTCCTGACTACCGGCGACTGCTGAGTCGCAAGCCACGAAACATCGAAAGAACAAGGAGACCGAGATGGGAGTCATCGCAGACAAGAACTTTGTCGTGCCGGGCATGGACGAACTGGTGCAGCGCGCCAGGGACATGGTGCCCTGGCTGCGCGAGCAGGCGGACGGCGTGGAAGAGCAGCGCGCAGTACCGCCGTCGACGGTGGAGGCATTCCGCCAGGCGGGCTTCTTCAAGATCCTGCAGCCCGCCGCATGGGGCGGCTACGAGATGAACCCCGAAGCGCTCTACCGCGTGGTGATGGAGATCGGCCGCGGCTGTCCGTCGAGCGGTTGGACGCTGGCAATCCTCGGCATCCACCAGTGGGAATTCGGCAAGATGGACCCGCGCGTCGGCGATGAAATCTGGGGCGAGGACCGTGATGTGCTCGTCAGCTCGTCCTACGCGCCAGTGGGCAAGGCGCGCAAGGTCGAAGGCGGCTGGATGCTGTCGGGCCGTTGGCCGACATCGAGCGGCTCCGATCATGCGCACGGCGGCGCGTTTCTTGGTGCGCGCGTGCTTGACGAGCACGGCAATTTCCGTGACCTGCGCGCGTTCCTCGTCAAGCGCGAGGACTATGAGCTGATTGACGACTGGCAAGTGGTCGGCCTGTGCGGCACGGGAAGCAAGAGCCTGAAGATCACGACCGAGGCCTTCGTTCCCGACCACCGCTCGCACAGCATTGTCGAGTACAGCATTGGCGGCAGTGCGCCCAGCTACCAGATGCCGTTCAACCAGGTGTTCTATGGCGTGATCTCCTCGGCGATCGTCGGCTTTGCGCAGGGTGTGGTGGACCTCTTCATCGAGCATACGAAGCCCAAGCAGAACCAGTTTGCGATGGGACCCGGGCCTGCCAAGAACCCATTCATCCAGGAAAAGCTCGGGCATGCGGTGCTGCTGATCCGTTCGGCACGCGCGCGCATCCTGCAGGGCATCCAGGAAGCATCCGTCTATGCCAACCGTGGCGAGGTGGTGCCGATGGATGTCCGCGTGCACCAGTTTCTCGATGTGCAGGCCACGGGCAAGGATTGCTTCGCCGCGGGCCACATGCTGTTCAAGAAGAGCGGTGCGCGCGGCATCTTCCTGAATACTCCGATGCAGCGCCAGCTCCGTTCACTGCTGGCCGCCTCCAATCACATCACGCAGAACGAGGACGATACCTCCGCGTTCCTCGGCGCCTACCTGCTTGGCGAACCGTTGCCGCCGGGCGTGTTTGAACTGCCGCAAGCGGCATAAGCGTAACCGCCCACATCGAGGCAAGGCCCGGGATCTCGGGCCGACGACAACAACACGAGGAGACAAAGAACATGGTGAGGTCCACCCGCGGCACCGTGCTGCCCAGGCGCCGGAAATCCGCCGAGCCCATACTGCTGGCCTGCCTGGCCGCTGCCTTCGGCAGCACCAGCGCACAGGCGTTCGAACTGGAAGGATGGTCCGACGTCAAGGCGCGTTGGGACACCACGGTCAAGTACACGGCCGCATCGCGCCTGAAAGATCCCGACCCCAACGTTGCGAATCAGGGCGGGGCGCAGCCCAACGTCGACTTTGGCGACCTGGGCAATCGCGGTACGCTGATCAACAGCCGCTTCGATATCCTGTCCGAGTTCGATCTGCGGTACCAGAACGTTGGCTTTCGCGTCTCGGGTGCGTACTGGAACGACAGCCGCTATACGCGCGGCCGCAACGACTTCGACACCCCGGTGCCGAACACGCAGGCGGCGGCGCTCGGCGGCCCGAACAACGCGATCCCGCATGGCACACGCCAGACCATGGGCGAGCGTGCCGAGTGGATGGACGCGTTCGCGTTCGGCCAGTTCGACATCGGCGAGCACAGCGTGACGCTGCGTGCGGGCCAGCACACCTTGCTCTACGGCGAAACGCTGTTCCTCGGCATGAACGGCATTGCCGCCGCGCAAGGACCGGTCGACGCGGTGAAGGCGCTGTCGTTGCCGAACGCGCAGTTCAAGGAGATCGCGCTGCCGGTGCCGCAGGTGTCAGGCAGCTTCACGATCGCGCCGGATATGAGCATCGGCGCCTACTACTCTTACTGTGTCATAAAAACAACGATGTTTATATGCATGTCAGAGATAATATGGAATCCATACTGATGAGCGGACCGCAATGGAAAATCTGGCAAAGTTCGATCGCTACAT
>NZ_CAJPVI010000124.1 GCF_905397435.1 Cupriavidus numazuensis | reverse complement strand
ACGCCAGCGCACCAGGTCGCCGGTGCGGTACAGGCGACCGCCTGCGGCGTCGAACGGGTCAGCCACGAAGCGCTCCGACGTCAGGCCCGTACGATGCAGGTAGCCACGCGCCAGCCCGATTCCGCCCAGATAGAGCTCACCTGCCACACCCGGCGGGACCCGTTGCAACTGGCCGTCCAGCACATAGGTGCTGGTGTCCGCAATCGGCTGGCCGATGGCCACGTGGCTGAGGCCGTCCATCCGGCAATGCCAGTGCGTGACGTCGATCGCCGCTTCGGTCGGCCCGTACAGGTTGTACAGTGCCGCCTGCGGCAGCCTGGCAAAGCACAGGTTCTGCGCCTCGGCCGGCAGCGCCTCGCCGCTGCACACCACGCGCTTCAGGCTGGTGCAGGCTTGCACGCCATCGTGCGCCAGGAAAGCCTGCAGCATCGACGGCACGAAGTGCAGCGTGGTCACGCCATGCTGCCGAATCAGTTCCACCAGCCGGGCCGGCTCGCGATGGTCGCCAGGGTTGGCGACAGCCAGCCGTGCGCCGGTCATCAGCGGCCAGAAAAATTCCCACACCGACACGTCGAAGCTGAACGGCGTCTTCTGCAGTACCGTATCCGCGGCGGTGAGCCGGTAGGCGTCCTGCATCCACGCCAGCCGGTTGTACAGCGAGCGGTGGCGGTTGGCCGCGCCCTTGGGCTTGCCGGTGGAGCCAGAGGTGTAGATCACGTAGGCGAGGTTGTCGCCGTGCAGCGCGACTGGCGGCGCGTGATCAGGTTGGGCGCTGGTATCGAGCGTGTCCAGGACCAGCGTGGTGCGCACTGGTGGCAGGCCGGTGACGGTGCTGTGCGTGAGCAGCAGCGCAATGCCGCTGTCCTCCACCATGTACGCCAGCCGGTCCGCCGGGTATTCGGGATCGAGCGGCACATAGGCACCGCCCGCCTTCAGGATCGCCAGCAGGCCCACCACCATCTCCACCGAGCGCGGCAGCGCGATGCCAACACGCACCTCGGGACCGACGCCCTCGGCGATCAGCCGGTGCGCGAGCCGGTTCGCGCGTGCGTTCAGCTCGCCATAGGTCAGCGTCACGTCGCCGAACAGCAGCGCCACCGCATCGGGAGCCTGACGTTCGATCAGCCGGTGCACCGGTTCGGGATTGGTGTAGCGATGGGTGTTCACCTCCCAGTGCTGCAATTGCGCGCGCTCGACGCCGCTCAGGACATCCAGCGCGCCAAGCCGGTCTGCCGGCCGTGCCGCCAGTTGTTCCAGCGTGGCGGCCACGGCAGCGGCAAGCCGCAGCACGCCGGCCTGGTCAAAGGCCTCACGCGCATAGCGGAAACCCAGCACCAGCGTCTGCGCCTGGTGCACCACCAGCGTCATCGGATAGTTGGTTTCCTCATGGTTGTCGACGTGCCCGAAACGCAGGCCGCTCGACGCCGCCTGACCGAGCGCTTCGTCGACCGGATAGTTCTCGAACACGACGATGCTGTCGAACAGGCCCTGCCCGGCCTGGCCGGCCCAGGTCTGGATGTCGTACAGCGGCGTGTGCTCGAACTCGCGCGAGGCCAGGTTCTGCGCCTGCAGTGCGCGCAGCCAGTCACCCACGCGCTCGGCGGGCCTTGGCGCGGCAATCAGCGGCAGCGTGTTGATGAACAGGCCGAGCATGTGCTCGGCGCCCGGCAGCTCAGCCGGGCGCCCCGCCACCGTGGTGCCGAAGCAGACAGTCGGCTGGCCGGTGCAGCGCGCCAGCTCGAGCGCCCAGGCCGCCTGCACCAGCGTATTGACGGTTACCCGCTCGCGCCGGGCCGCGTCCTGCAGGCGGCGCATGGCGTCGATATCGAGTTCGAGATTCCACTGCCCCTGGCTCGTGACCTGGTTACCGGTCCTGGGCAGCACGCCCGCCAGGCGGGTCGGCGCCGGCAGCTGCGCAAGCTGCGCGCGCCACCAGTCCTGCGCGGCACCGGCATCGCGGCGCTGCAGCCAGCCGATGTAGTCGCGGTAGCGTCCGGCTGGCGGCAGCGACGGCTGGCCGGCATAGTGCTGCATCACGTCTGCCAGCAGCTGCGAGGTGCTCCAGCCGTCCAGCAGCAGATGGTGCCCGGTCCAGATGAAGTGATAGAGGGTCTCCGACAAGCGCACCAGCGCCAGGCGCATCAGCGGCGGCTGGTTCAGGTCGAAGGGCCGGTGTTCGTGCGCGGCCAGCTGCGCCAGCGCGGCGTCGTGGCTGTCGTGGCTGCCGTGGTTGCCGTGGCCGTTCCGCGCGCGCCAGTCATGCTCGGCCAACCCCAGCGGCGCACGGCGCGCGACCCATTGCAGCGGTACTTCGCGCTGGTGCCAGAAGCCGGTGCGCAGCACTTCGTGGCGGGCGATCGCGGCTTCCCACGCGGCGCGGAAGCGCTGGGCGTCGAGCCCTTCGATGTCCACGCGCAGTTGAGTGAGGTATGCAGTGCCCTCCGGCTCCGACACGCTGTGGAACAGCATGCCGGCCTGCATCGGCGACAAGGGATAGAGGTCCGACAGGTTTTTCGCGTCGCGCGTGTCCAGTTCGGCCTGCGCTACCTGCGCCAGCGGGAAGTCCGAAGGCGTCACGCCCGCCGCGCCGCCGGTGCAGTGTGCGACCAGCGCCCGCAGTTCTGCCTCGAACGCCTGGGCCCATCCCTGTACCGCGGATTGCGGGTAGCCGCTGGCATCGATCGTCAGCGACAGTTCGCCGTCATAGACTTGCCCGTTGATGACGAAAGCGTGGCCCTGCCGTGCCGCGGGGTCGGTCGGCGTGCCGCCATGCTCGCGCGCGGGTTGCCACGGGCCGTCGGCATCCAGACTGCCGTCGAACTGGCCGAGATAGTTGAACAGCACCTGCGCACGCGGCAGGCGGGCGATGGCCTCGCGCTGGTCGGGGCGTCCCAGGTAGCGCAACACACCATAGCCCAGCCCCTTGCCGGGGATCGCCCGCAGGTCTTCCTTGACCCGGCGGATCGCCTCGCCCGGCTCGCCCAGCGGCGACAGAAGCACCGGGTAGACGCTGGTGAACCAGCCCACGGTGCGCGACAGGTCCAGGCCATCGCCCAGATCCTCGCGGCCGTGGCCTTCCAGTTCGATCAGCACGCGCTCCTTGCCGCTCCAGGCGCACAGCGCCCGGCCCAGCGCGGTCAGCAGCAGGTCGTTGACCTGCGTGCGGTAGGCGGCTGGCGCCTGCTTGAGCAGGGCTTCGGTGGTGCCGCGATCCAGCTTCACCTGAGTGCTCTCACGCTCGCCCGATGCACCGGCCGGCAGGTCTGCCCGCGCGTCGGCCAGCGACTGCCACCAGTCCAACTCGTCCGCATGCGCGGAGGCATAGCCTTGCAGCGCGTGCGCCCATTCCTGATAGCTGCTGGTGCGCGGCGGCAGCGCGACCGGCTCGCCGGCCAGCGCCTGCGCATAGGCCGTCTGCAGGTCTTCCAGCAGGACGCGCCACGAGACGCCATCGACCACCAGGTGATGGATCGCCAGCAACAGGCGCCAGCTGCCATCCGCGACTTCGATGGCCAGCGCCCGCAGCAGCGGACCATTGGCGAGATCGAGGCTGCGCTGGGCCTGCTCGCACAGCGCCTCGATCTGCGCGGCGTCGTTGGCTTGCCGCACCCACAGCACGCTCGCTTCCGCATCGGCATCGGCATAGTGCTGGCGCCAGCCGTCCGCCTGCTCGACGAAGCGCAGGCGCAGGCCATCGTGCTGGCCCAGCAGCGCTGCCAGCGCCGTTTGCAGGGCATCGACCGACATCGCCTCGCGGCTCTCCAGCAGCACCGACTGGTTCCAGTGGTGGCGCGACGGCACCGGCGTGGCGAAGAACTCGGCCTGGACCGGCAGCAGCGGCACTGCGCCGCTGGCCGGCGCGCGCGGCGCCTCCACCGGCGCGACGGCCTCGGCCACTTGTGCGAGCTGGGCCACGGTCTGGCGTTCGAAGAGCTGGCGCGGCGTCAGCTTGCGGCCGGCGCGGCGGGCGCGGGCAACGATCTGCAGGCTCAGGATGGAATCGCCGCCGAGTTCGAAGAAATTGTCGTGACGCCCCACGTGGGGCAGCTTCAGGACTTCGGCCCAGATCCGGGCGAGGATCGTCTCGACCTCGCCGACAGGCGCTTCGTAGCCGGCGCTGGCCACCTGCGCCGGCTCGGGCAGCGCCTTGCGGTCGACCTTGCCGTTAGGGTTCAGCGGCAGCGCGTTGAGCACGACGATCGCGCCCGGCACCATGTAGTCGGGCAGCACCTGGGCCAGCCGATCGCGCAGCACCGCCGCGTCGGTGTCGGCGCCGACGTAGGCCACCAGGCGGCCGTCCCTGGCTACCACCACGGCCTCGCGCACTTCCGGCTGCGCCAGCAATTGCGCCTCGATCTCGCCCAGCTCGATGCGGAAGCCGCGGACCTTGACCTGATGGTCGATGCGCCCGAGGTATTCCAGCTGCCCATCGGCGCCCCAGCGCACCAGGTCGCCGGTGCGGTACAGGCGGCCGCCCTCGCTGCCGAACGGGTCGGCCACGAAGCGCTCCGCCGACAGGCCCGCGCGATTCAGATAGCCGCGGGCCAGTCCGGCTTGCCCCAGGTACAGTTCGCCGGCCACACCCTGCGGCACCTGCTGCAGGTTGCCGTCCAGCACATAGGCGCTGCGGTCGCCGACCAGCCTGCCGATCGGCATGTAGGCAGCGTCGAAGCGCGTCTGCGGCGTGGCCTTGGCGATCATCGGCGTGATCACCGTCTCGGTCGGGCCATAGCCGTTGATGATGCGCGGCGGGCGCAGCACCGACTGGACCAGGTCGAAGCTGGCACGCGACATTGCCTCGCCGCCGACCGTGTAGGAGCGGATGGGCAGGTCGCGGCCCGCTTCGCCGACCAGCTCGGCCATCTGGTGGAGGTAGCTCGGCGTGAAGCAGGCGATGGTGATGCCGTGGCGCGCGATCTCGGCGCAGGTGCGCTCGACCGACCAGACTTCGTTGTCCCGCGGCATCAGCGCGGCGCCAAATGCCAGCGGCACCCAGGTGCGCTCGTGTGCGCCGTCGAAGGCGATCGACGCGAACTGCAGCTCGCGGTCCTGCGGCGTCATGCCGTATTCCGCGCCGATGGACAGCACATGCATCGACAGCGGGCCGTGGGCCACGGCAACGCCCTTGGGCTTGCCGGTGGAGCCGGACGTGTAGATCACGTAGGCGAGGTTCTCGCCGTGGACCGGCACCCGCGGGTGCCGGCCGGATTCGGCACTGAGGTCGACTGTGTCGAGGTGCAGCGCGCGCATGGCCGGCAGGCTGGTGACCGTGCTGTGCGTCAGCAGCAGCGCAATGCCGCTGTCTTCCACCATGTACGCCAGCCGATCCGCCGGATACTCTGGGTCGAGCGGCACATAGGCACCGCCCGCCTTCAGGATCGCCAGCAGGCCCACCACCATCTCCACCGAGCGCGGCAGCGCGATGCCGACACGCACCTCCGGGCCCACGCCCTCGGCGATCAGCCGGTGCGCAAGGCGGTTGGCGCATGCGTTCAGTTCGCCATAGGTCAACGTCTGCTCGCCGAAGATCAGCGCCAGCGCCTCGGGGTCCTGGCGCTCGACCAGCCGGTGCACCGGCTCCGGGTTCGCATAGCGCGTCGGGTTCAGGCTCCATGCCTGCAACCGGTCACGCTCGGTGTCGCCAAGCAGCGCCACGTCGCCCACCGCCTGCTCAGGCGTGGCCACCAGCGCTTCCAGCAGCCGCACGTAGTGCTGCGCCATGCGCGCGATGGTGTCGGCGTCGAACAGCTCCGCGGCATAGGCCAGGCTGCCGCGCGCCTGTCCGGCTGCATCCTCGCTCACATCCAGCACCAGCTCGAACTGCGCCGTGCGCTCGCCCAGCGCGTAGTCCGACAGCACCAGCCCCGGCAACTGCTGCAGCGCGCGCAGGTCCTCGCGCTGGTAGTTGAACATGGTCTGGAACAGCGGGCTCACGCTCAGGCTGCGTTCCGGCTGCAGCGCTTCCACCAGCTGCTCGAACGGCAGGTCCTGGTGCGCCTGCGCGCCCAACGCCGCCTCGCGCACCTGCTGCACCAGCTGCGCCAGCGTCATGCGCCCCGACACCCGCGCGCGCAGCACCTGGCTGTTGACGAACAGGCCGACCAAGCCTTCGGTCTCGAC
>NZ_CAJPVI010000123.1 GCF_905397435.1 Cupriavidus numazuensis | reverse complement strand
TAGTGCGGATTCCCGTGTGAAAGTAGGTCATCGCCAGGCTCTTATAATGCAGAACCCCTCAGCTCATTCGAGCTGAGGGGTTTTTGCTTTGGCGGCGCCGAAAACGAAAGCAAGTACGGAAGCGCTTTGACTCAAGGTGCCTACCTGATGCCAATCACCATTGAGTCCGGCCCGGCTAGCGGCTCGACGCGTACCTGCGTGAAGCCTGCCTCCTTCATCCAGGCGCAACATTGCGCGCCGGTGTAGTCGAAGCCGCCGGGCGTTTCGATCAGCATATTCAGGCTCATCAGAAGCCCGAATGCGTTCTGCCTGCGCTCGTCGTCGATTACCGCGTCATAGACGATCAGACAGCCTCCGTCAGGCAACGCCGCGCGGCACTTCTTCAAGAGTTCGAGTTTCTGCTCGAGGTCCCAGTCGTGGAGGATGTGTCCCATCACGAGCACATCCGCCGTTGGGCACGGGTCCTTGAAGAAATCTCCGGGCTGGAAGCGCAACCGTTCCTGCAAGCCGTGCGATGCCACGTATTCTTCAAACACCGGACCCACTGCAGGCAAGTCGAAGCCGCCGCCGCGCAAGTGGGGATGAGCCAGCGCTATCTGCACGGGCAGGGCCCCTTGCGCTGTGCCGATGTCGATGAATGTGCTGTAGTTTTGCCACGGGAATTTCTGCGCCATTGCCTTGGCCGCGCCCAGGCTGACGCCGGTCATTGCCCGAAGGAAGCGTCGCAACGCATGTTCATCGTGGTAAACGGCCTCGAACAGGTTGCCCCCGCGCTTAGCTTCATTCTGAGGTTGCCCGGTGCGAAGCGCTTCGGTCAGTGAGCCCCAGAACGGATACAGCCGGGTGTTGGCCATCTCAAGCAAGCCGCCCACGTAGCTGGGTTTCGCCGCATCCAGAAATAGCGCGGCGTCGGGTGTGTTGCGATATTTCCCGTCTTCGCGTTCCAGCAGCTTCAGTGCGACTAGCGCGTCGAGAAAATCGAGCGCCGATCGGTGATGCAGTCCAAGCGCCGAAATGAGTTCCGCGGCGTCGAGAGGACCGGCCGCCAGGCGAGTGAACACGCCTAGTTCGACGGCGGACAGCATGGTCTTGGATGCCCAGAATCCCATGCCAAGCTGCAGCAGGCGATCTGGGGTGAGTTCGGGCTGGTGCTCGGTGCCTGCGCCCGGATCATGCGGCGCCAAGTCTGACGTATTCTGCATCGACGGTCCCCCAAAGAGTGTGGAGACGTCCCGGATGCCATGGTCGACGGGACATTGATGCTTAGCGTAGACAGCGCATAAAGCGAAGTCCAGTTGGCGGAGGCCAGATCTCGGCATTGAACCGTTCATCCGCGCGCCAGCGAGTGTTCACGGATGTTGGCTGCCGCCTCACTGCTATGATGGCTCCCCGCCCGCAAAACCTGCCGTTCCTCCAGAGCGATCATGGAACTCAGACAGCTCAAGTACTTCATCGGCATTGTCGATGCCGGCAGCGTGTCGCATGCGGCACAGTGCCTCTTCGTCGCGCAGTCAGCGCTAAGCAAGCAGATCAGCGACCTGGAACAGGAACTGGGCGTACAACTTCTCGTGCGCGGGCGCGGCGGCGTGCAGATGACGGAGTCGGGCAAGGTCTTCTATGAGTACGCGCAGGGCATCCTGAAGCAGATTGACGATGCGCGCACCGCAGTGCGCGCGCCGGATGCCATCGTCGGCTCGGTCATTGTCGGCGTGCCGCAGAGCATTTCCGCGGCGCTCGCACTGCCGTTGCTGCAGGCTGCGCGCGAGCGGTTGCCGCAGGTATCGCTGCACCTGAACGAGGAACTGACCGGCAACCTGCTGGATCAGCTGAGGCAGGGCCGTGTCGACATGACGCTCTTCACGTCCAATGTCCCGCAGGCGGATTTCCATTTCGAGCCCGTCGTCGAAGAGAACTTCTACTGGATTCTTGGCGCGAACCAGTCTGCATCGCCGACGGCTGCGAGCGTGACACTTGAAGCGATTGCCGCGCAGCCGCTGATCATGTCGGCGGCACAGCATAACCACTGCATGCGTGCCATTATCGAGCAGGTGTTCAGCGAGCAGGGCGTGCCCATGCCGCCGCTTGCCGCCGAGATCAATTCGGTCCAGATCCTCAAGCGCGCGGTGCAGGCCGGTATCGCACCGACCATCCTGCCGCTGGCGCTGGTTGCCCAGGAAGTCGACGCCGGCGAGCTCGTCGCCCATGCGATACTCTGCGAGACCCTGCGGCGTACCGTGGGTATCTGCGTGTCCCGCGAGATGCCGGTGACGCATGCCAAGCGCGCCGTGCGCGAACTGATTGGCAGCGTGATGCGCGAGCTGTGCGCGAGCGGCGGCTGGCCCGGCGCGCGTGCCGTACCGACTGTCGATTCGGCCGGCTGAACGGCCTCCCTTTTCCCCCGTCCTGGCTGTCTTCGCGACAAGCTACAGGTTTCATTGCGATACACCCTGCCATCTCGCAGCCAGATGGCAAGTTCTCCAATCCGTATTTTTCTTTTGGCGCGGCTCGCGTGAAGATAGCCCTCGCGCCGGCCCTGCGGGATGCCGTGTCAGGCGCCACGAGAAAACGATATGGAGACATGCATGACCATTCCCACCACTGCCCCCGGCCTTCCCGGCCAGCTTCTCGCCGAGAGCGACACTGCGTATCGGAAAGTCGCCTGGCGGCTCGTCCCGCTACTGTTTCTCTGCTACATCGTCGCGTACCTCGATCGCGTCAATGTTGGTTTCGCCAAGCTGCAGATGCTCGCGGACCTGCAACTCAGCGAGACCGTCTATGGACTGGGGGCCGGCATTTTTTTCCTTGGCTACTTCCTGTTCGAAGTGCCGAGCAACCTGATCCTGCATCGCTTCGGCGCGCGCCGCTGGATCGCCCGCATCATGGTCAGCTGGGGCCTGCTGTCGGCGGCGATGATGCTGGTGAAATCTCCCACTTCCTTCTACGTCCTGCGCTTCCTGCTGGGGGTCGCCGAGGCCGGCTTCTTTCCCGGCATCATCCTGTACCTGACCTATTGGTTTCCCGCACAGCGCCGCACCCGCGTGACGTCGTTGTTCCTTGCAGCGATCCCGGTGTCGGGCATCGTGGGCGGGCCGTTGTCGGGCTGGATCCTGAAATACATGGCCGGCACCGCCGGCCTGGCCGGGTGGCAGTGGATGTTCGTGCTGCAAGGCCTGCCGACCGTGCTGGTGGGCGTCCTGGTGCTGAAGTACCTCGACGATCATCCGTCCGCCGCGCGCTGGCTGAGCCGTGACGAACGCGACCGCATCGCCCACGACATCGCCGCTGAACAGGCGCAAAAAGCCGAGACGCATGTTGGTGCCGTTCTGAAAAGTGGCCGCGTCTGGGTATTGGCGCTGGTGTACTTCGCCTTCGTGTCCGGGCTGTATGGCGTGAGCTTCTGGCTGCCGAGCATCATTCGCGGCATGGGCGTGGCGGACCCGCTGCAAATCGGCCTGCTCAGCGCGGTGCCGTGGGCGTGCGGCGTGGTGGCGATGTATTTCGTCGCGGGCAGTGCCGATCGTCATCTCGAGCAACGCTGGCACGCGGCGCTGGCGGCTTTGACCGGCGCCGCCGGACTCGTGTTGGCCGTGGCGATGCATGGCAACCAGTGGTTGGCCTTGGCAGGGCTGACGCTGGCGACCATGGGCATCCTGGCGACGCTGCCTGTGTTCTGGGGCTTGCCGACCATGCTGCTGGGCGGCGCTGGCGCAGCGGCTGGCATCGCACTCATCAATTCTTTCGGCAACCTGTCGGGCTTCAGCGCGCCGTTCCTAGTCGGCCTGATCCACGACGCCACTCACAGCACCGATGCCGGCCTCTACATGCTCGCCGCATGGCTGGTCGCGGGCGCCGCGCTCGTGCTGCGCCTGCCCTCGGATCGCGCATCGCGCCGCTAATCTCTCATCACCTTGCAGGACATCATGGCATTCATTTCCGACACGCCGCTCGTGTCGGCTGCCGACGCCGCAGCCGATATCACCATGCCCCGCCGTTCGCCGTCACCGGCGCTGATAGCCACGCTGCAACAACGCTTCGGCGAACGTTTCTCGCGTAGCCGCGCGGTGCTGCTGCAACACGGCACCGATGAATCCGCGTATCCACCGGCTCCACCCGACGCAGTGGTCTTCGTGACGAGTACCGACGAGGTTGCCTTTGTGGTCCAGGCCTGCGCGGCCGAACGCGTGCCTGTGATCGCCTTCGGCGCAGGGTCATCGGTGGAAGGTCATCTGCTCGCTGTCGAAGGGGGCATCTGCGTGGACTTCACGCAAATGAATGCCGTGCTCGCAGTCCGGCCTGAAGACATGACGGCGACCGTGCAGGCCGGGGTCACGCGCAGCCAGCTCAATGCGACGTTATCGGGCAGCGGCTTCTTCTTTTCCGTGGACCCGGGGGCGGATGCCACCATCGGCGGCATGGTCGCGACCGGTGCGTCGGGGACCAACACCGTGCGCTACGGCACGATGCGCGACAACGTGCGCAACCTGACTGTCGTCACAGCCGGCGGCGAGGTCTTGCGCACGGCATCGGCAGCACGCAAGTCATCGGCCGGCTACAACCTGACCCAGCTCTACTGCGGCTCGGAGGGCACGCTGGGATTGATCACCGAAATCACGGTCCGTTTGCATCCGCATCCGGAAGTCTGCGCCGCGGCCGTAGTCAACTTCCCCTCGGTGCATGCCGCCGTGGACTGTGTCATCCAGGCGGTGCAGGCCGGCGTCGCACTGGCGCGTGCCGAGATGCTCGACGCGCTGACGATCCGCGCGATCAACGCGCACAGCAATCTGTCGATGGCCGAGCTGCCGACGCTGTGCCTGGAGTTCGGAGGTGGACAGGCGCAGGTCGATGAGCAGGCCGAATGGGTCAGGCAGATCGCGGCGGAATGCGGTGGCAGCGAATTCCAGTGGGCCACTCGTCCGGAGGAGCGCACGCGCCTCTGGTCGCCGCGGCACCATGCATACTTCGCCGTCTTGCAGCTGCGCCCGGGCAGCCGCTGCGTGACGACGGACGCGTGCGTGCCGATCTCGGCGCTGGCGCAATGCATCGCGGATACGGTGGCCGACATTGCCGAGCACGGACTGGTCGCACCCGTGTTCGGGCATGTGGGCGATGGCAATTTCCATTGCCTGGTGCTGATCGACCCAGAGAACCCGCTCGAGGTCCAAGCCGCGGAAGCCTTCAGTCATCGGCTGGTGCGGCGCGCGTTGCATCACGGCGGCACTTCCACTGGCGAGCACGGCGTGGGCCTGCACAAGGTCGGATACCTGGCGGAGGAGCACGGCGAGACCGGTGTGGCAGTGATGCGATCCATCAAGCGCGCACTCGACCCGCTCAATATCCTCAATCCCGGCAAGGTTGTCGCAGCTCGGCTCGATGAAGGATGGCGTACCGATGAAAGCTCGCCCTATGGAAAGGCTCAGTGATCTGCTCGGGGAAGTCAGAGCATGTCGGCGCCGAATCGAACTGCGAGCGCGTGCGGCAGCCCGCAATTCCACGAAGGTCGTCGCCGATGGCTGTCTGATCAAGGCGATGCTGGACGAGCAACTCCATTCCCGGGCCTTGCGCGAGCGCGTCGTCGGCTACGCATCCGCTGCGGAACTGGGTGTGCTGGTCAGCCCGCCAGCGGATATCGGACGGCTTGGCGCAGGGGAGGATGCATTCGCGCTGCGTGTGTTGTTCTGGGCCGCGCATAGACGGATGCGGGGATTGCCGCGATAGGTCGCAGTTGTTCTCTCCGTCGGGGAAAGCGCAGAGTTCCCATACGGCCGGTAGTCTTAGGCGGGCCTTCCCATCACCGACTTTTGGAGGCGCCGTGAACGCGAAGTCCAAATGCGTGCTGCCTGTGATCCTGCTGTCGTGTGATGGATTCAGCAAGTGATAAAACAGCCACTTCAGACCTTTTTTCACTAAAGACTTGCAAACCAGCCTCCGAGGCATTAGCATTCGCTCCCTCGTTGCGCAAGAGTACTGCGCAACGGGATGGGAAAAGACTTTCCGGGATTAACCACTCAAACGAGTGCGCGGTTCAGAAAAAAGAAATTTCGCGAAAATGCTTGATTAATCGTCGAAAATACTTTAAAGTCTTGTTTCTCTGCTGCTGACGCAGCAACGCAAACGGCAAAGCCGGTAGCGTAACCCGAAAGGGTGGCTTCTTTAACAATCAAACAACCGATAAGTGTGGGCGCTTGATAATGGATGCGAA
>NZ_CAJPVI010000122.1 GCF_905397435.1 Cupriavidus numazuensis | reverse complement strand
TTCAATCACCACACTCCGTCATCAACTTAGCGTGCATCTGATACGCAGCCTTGGGCTTTGCCCATGTTGCGCGTCTGGCTGATCAATCACATTTATGACACAGTAGTACTACCAGGGTGTCGAGAATCGCGAAGAGACCCGAGGCATCGAGGCCAAATGGCACGTCGCAATGAAGCCTGGCAAGCGTCGTGCGTTGGACAAGAGCACCCCTGTAGGGGAATTGCTCGACAAGCTGGAGAAAACCAAGGCCAGCATCCGCGCCAAGGTCGAGCATCCGTTCCGGGTTCTGAAGCGGCAGTTCGGCTACGTGAAGGTCCGCTATCGAGGGCTGGCGAAAAATACTGCGCAGATCAAGACGCTGTTCGCGTTGTCGAACCTGTGGATGGTGCGCAAACGAATTATTCAGGGCGCAATGGCATAGGTGCGTCCGCAATGGCCAGAAGGGCCGAAAAATCGAGGCGAAATCGACCTCAACCCCATCAAAGGGGCGCCGAGAACGATGTTGGAGTGCGATTCGTCTCATGTTGTGAAAATCATTGGCCTAGAACGCTCCGGGGCTCGGCATGCCGACGGTTGTTCAGACCATCCCTAGGTCGACGATGATCATTCCGTCCTGAACGCTCTGGGTTCTCCTGAGAACGCCTCAAAACACAATTAACCGACAGTCTCACAAACCCCCACAAACGATGGAGCCCGCAGGGCCAGGGGGTATGCCGTCAGCGGCATACCCGCCTACACGCCCATGAGACGAAGCTATGCGGCAGGCGGTGGGACGCACCGGTGTGCCAAAAGTCGTGCGCACCGCGCCGCAGGCCCGCGAGCGCCGCGCTCGCTACCTGTAGCGGTGTGTGATCCCAGCGTGCTCTCTTGCCGGGCCGGCTGATAGGCCCCCCACCCCGTGGCGTGCGCAATGACAGCCGCACCGCGACCAAGCCGATCCTTGTGGGCCGCCACGGCCCGGTCGCGATCCGGCCAGCCGCCGGACAAGGCAAGCGCCCGCCTGTCGCGGACGCTGCGCGCCGCCAACGCCTCAAGCTGAAGCAGGGTACCCGCCGCACCACGGATGCGCGGCGCTATTGAATCCTGAACCGCCCCTCTATAAAATATATCTATATTGTGTAGATACACACACGGAGGGGAAGATGGAATTCGCCAAGGTTTTCCGACATGGAGGCTCTCAGGCCGTGCGGCTGCCCAAGGACTTTCGCTTTGACAGTGCCGAGGTGCGCATCCGTCGGCACGGCGCCGCGGTGATTCTCGAACCCGTGCCGCAGGACTGGGCCTGGCTGGCGCCGCTGGTAGGACCGGTCGATGCCGATTTCGAGTCGGCCGCAGTCGACCAGCCTGAGGCTCAGGAGCGCCCCGGCCTGGATATGTTCGAATGAAGTACCTGCTCGATGCCAACGCGGTCATTGCGATGCTCAAGGGGGAGCCCACTATGCTGGAGCGCCTGCGCGCGCACTTGCCAACCGATTTCGGTCTGCCCTCGATCGTGGCACATGAGCTGTACTATGGCGCCTACAAGAGCCAACGCGCCGCCGCGAACCTGGCCCGCATTGAAGCGCTGCAGTTCGAAGTCGTGCCGTTCGATGCCGAGGACGCCCAACACGCCGGCGAAATTCGCGCGCAACTGGCGGCGGCCGGCACCCCGATTGGCACCTACGACGTGTTGATTGCCGGACAGGCGAGGTCGCGTAACCTCATTCTGGTGACGCACAACGTGCGCGAGTTCGCGCGCGTGGCGCAGTTGAACGTCGAAGATTGGCATGCCGGTGAACACTGAACGTGTCGTGTCGGACGGAGAGCGTCTTGCTGGGCAACGCGCACGCATGGCCGATGTGGTCGTCGAGTTCGTGGCCGGAGAACCAGTACGCGTCGTTCGAACAACGTTTTCCGTTCTCACGTTCGATGCCGAAGGATCGCCTCGATCCAGGGGCATTCGAGAGGCAGCAATTTGCCCTCGCGGAGTCGGTCGTTGCCCCCCGTCTGCGCCGCATCCGCAGATGAGAGCAAGCAGCCCGTCGTCGACGCGTCCGCGCGATGCATTGCGCAAGGGGGCCAAAGGGTTCCGTCACGAGCTTTGGCGCGCGCGATCGATGAGGCCGCGTTGGGGCAACGACGGTACGTACGCCTGTAGGTAACCGCACAAGCCAGGCGCTTTGCTAGGGGCGCATGCCGGCGTCTAAGCGCCGCCAGCGGAAACCGGCGGGGCCGATCCACTCCGAGCGCTTCACGAAGGCCATGGGCGATAAGCGCCTATTGTGGCGGGGCGGGCTCGGTGGGTGGTTGACCCTGCTGCTCGCCCACTTCCTTGATCCATGACAAGTACCCCTAAGGTCGCAACCTAGATTGAAATCGTTGCTGACTTTTGGTGGAAGGGTGCCCATCATGGACTACGCGACGATCATGGTTCACCTGGATGCTAGCCGGCACGTGCCCCAGCGACTGCACCTTGCGGCGCAACTGGCGCTGGCGTACCAGGCAAGGCTTGTGGGCCTGCTTGCTGTCGGCAAGCCGGACCCAGGGCGATTCGCTACCTGGTGGATGGCGATCGTTACCTGGCGTCCTACAACGAATGGCAGCGTCGGGTGGGCGAGGCAGCACGCCAGGCGTTCGAAGGGGAAACACGTGAACTGGCGATCAGGACGGAGTGGCGTGCGCCTGACTGGGCCACGGCCCAGACGGTACAGGCCGAAGCACACCTTGCAGATCTGCTAGTCGTTGGACAGCTTGATCCGTCTGATAGCGACGCGTTCTCCGAAGACAATTTCGTCGAGTCGGTGGTCCTGCGGTGCGGACGGCCTGTTCTCGTTGTGCCCTATGCGGGCCGCTTTCCGGGTGTCGGCAAGAACGTAATGGTGGCTTGGAATGGCAGCCGCGAGGCGGCCCGTGCCATGCGCGACGCCCTGCCAGTACTGCTGCGCGCTGATTCGGTCGATATCGTCTCATTCGTGCGACCTGACCTCATGCGCGATCCGTGGCTTTCACCGGTGCAGCTTGCGGCTAACTGGCTGGCCGGTCACGGCGTGCAGGCAAACCTGAAGGAGCCGGTCATTGGCAGCGGCGACGATGTCGGGGAGTTATTGCTGTCACTTGCCGTGGACAGCGATACCGACCTCATCGTGATGGGTGCCTACGGTCATACCAGGACCTGGGAATTTGTCCTGGGCGGCATGACGCGTAGGCTCCTGGAATCAATGACCGTTCCGGTGCTGATGTCGCACTGACCACGCAGCGGGATCCCCAAGTGTTCGCCCCGTCTACTATGATTTCGTCCCGCTTTCGGATCCAGGTTGGGCTTGGCAGTAAGGTCGTCGCCTTCGCGGCTCTACTGTCATGCAGTGGTGCTCGTCGGTACCAGCTTTCCTGCGCCCGCCGAAGCCGTGGACGATGACGTTAATCGACCTTCGCTGCGACCAGTGAGGAGGCGTGCGCATCGGGTTGGCAATCAAGGGGTTGCGGGTGATGAGGGTGCACAGCAACTTCAGGAACTCCATTTCCCTCGCTTACTTGTCGCCATAGTGGTAGCGGCAGTTGATCAGCACCACGCTGTCGTCGTCCGCGAAATACATGAGGCGGTTGGCGTCATCGATGCGGCGTGACCAATAGCCACTGAGGTTGCCCACCAAAGGCTCGGGCTTCCCGATGCCCTCGAAGGGCGTGCGCTGGATCTGTTGGATCAACTGGTTGATACGCTTGAGGGTCTTTTTGTCTTGGCCTTGCCAGTAGAGGTAATCCTCCCAGGCGTCGGGCATGAACTTGATGCTGCGCGTCATTCAGCGTCCGGGTCAATCAGCGGCCGCTCCACCGCCTCGCCGCGACGGTGTTGGTCAATGCTGCGCAGGATGCGCTCGGCGTTGGTCGGCGATTGCAGCAGGTACATCGTTTCCTTCCAGCTTTCATACTGGGCTTCGGACATCAGCACCACGTTCGGCGCGCCGCGGCGCGTGATCAGCACGGCGTCGTGATCGTCAATGGTCTGGTCCATGACCGCCTTCAGGTTGCTGCGGGCGTCGGAGAAGTGAACAGTGCGCATGGCGCCCTCCCTCGGTAAACTCGTACGTAAACTTGTACAAGTATAGCACTGGGAGGTTTGTTGTGCGCAGGTGGGGGTGCCAGCTGCGCGGAGGAGCGATTTGCGCGCGCCGTGTGACGTGGCTGCGCCATCCATGATTTCCTGCCGGGTTGGGTGGCCGCGGATCTGGTTGAAATTTCATTTTCGTGAAAGTACGACCATAGGCCTTAGCCTTCCGCCGCCATCGCGGAGAGACGGAGGGGTCCTAAGCCTTGCGTGTCCAGCCAAATCGATGCCGCTCTCGCGTGGCCTCGTTCCGCGCATCGTCTTCGGTGTGTACATCTGGCGGTCGCTCCTATGCGAGCCCGCTGTATGCCCCGTCAGTGCGCCGAGGCTGGCGAGCGCCTCGGGCAGCGCCGCCCATTATTCGGGTTCGCGCGCCCGCAGCCGCTCGGCCGCCATGCTCAAATTTCGTTGATGAACAGATGCAGCGCCACGCGCGACAAGACCTTCCCGTGGTTCGCGCGGTCGATGGCCGGCAGCACCAGCGGGCGGCCATCGCCGGACTGCTGCGTCGGCGCCAGTCCATGCGCACGCCGATAGCGGACGAGTTCGGCAACCAGATCGTCAGTCGCGGGCACTAGCTGGGCTTGTTGCCCTTGCCGGCGACTTCGCGCGACCCGCATCAATCCCCCCAAGGATTGGCCAGCGTAACGCCGATCCCTTCGAAGTCCTTGCGGTTGCGCGTGGCCAAGGTGGCGGCGTGGTGCCGACAGATCGCGGCAATTTGCGCATCGGCCATGCTGATCGGACGCCCCGCGCGTGCGCGCTGGGACACGAGGGCGGCGTAGTGCACGGCGGCGTCCTCGTCGAAGGGCAGCACCCGGTCAGCGAATTCCTCGTCGAGCATCTGTACCGCGGCTTCCCGTAACCTGGACTTGCGGCGTCCGTCGGGCAGACGAGCAATGCCGTACAGCAATTCAGCCACGGTCACGGCAGTGATGGTCAGGGAATCCGGAGCCTGTCGATCGAGCCAGTCGATGACGGCCGGGTCCGCCTCGGCCCGCATCAACTCCGACAAGACATTGGTGTCGAGCACGATCATTCAGGCAGTTCCGGGGACCGTGGTCGCTCGACCCGCGCGGGCAGATCCAGCCCGGGATCGGCCAACGTGGCAAAGCGCTGGCGCAGCCGGCTGCCCAGGCCGCCCCGAGCCGGCCGCTTGCTGAGCGCGCGCCGCAAGATCTCGCGCACCTCCTCCTCCATGGAGTGGCCGTGCTGGGCGGCTTCGATCCGCAGCCGGGCCTTCAATTCGTCATCCACGTTTCGAATGGTCAGCGTCGCCATTCCAGTCTCCCGCTTGCATTGAATGCAATGCTAGCACATTTCAACCCACAGTATCTGGCCACCTGACCGGGCGGTATCCAACGTGCATTTACTAGACATAAGAAAACTTATGTCTAAAGTACGACAGCATTTATTAGCTATTAAACGTATTACGTAGTAATATAGTTATTTATTCCACTCACTTTTTCCCCGATGTCCGCGGCCGACCTGGATCTGACCGACGCTGCGCTGCAGGCTGATTTGACCGAGCTGCGCGGGCGTTTCCCCGACACCCGCGCGCTGTACCGCGAGGTCTGCGGCCTGCTGTTCTTCCGTTACGGCGTCACGCCCACCGCCAACAAGCTCTACAGCCTGGTGCGCAAGGGCAGCATGGGCACGCCCGCCGAGGTGCTGCAGGCGTTCTGGCAGGAGCTGCGCGGGCGCACGCGCGTCACCATCGACCATCCGGACCTGCCGGACCCCCTCAAGCAGATCGCCGCCGAGGCGGTGCAGACCATCTGGCAGTCGGCCAACGAGGCCGCGACGGCGGAACTCGCCACGCTGCGTGCCGAAGCGCGTGACGCAGCGAATGCCGCGGAATCGGAACGCGATGCCGCGCGCGCCGACACCGCGGCCGCGCGCGAAGATGCGCTCGCGCTCTCGGCGCAGCTGGGCGAAGCGCGGCAGGCGCACGACGCCGTGCAGGCCCAACTGGCGGCCGAGCGCCAGGCGCACGCCGCGACGCGGGCGCGTTGGGAAGCGGGGCGGGGGGAACTGGAGGCGGCGGGTCGCCAGCTGGTAGAGTTGCGCACCCAATTCTCGACGGAGCTCGAGCGGGCGCGCGAGGCAGTAACGCTCGCGCAGGAACGCGCCGAAGCCAGCGAGCGGCGCGCGCTGCGCGAACTGGACCAGGAGCGCACCGCGCGCCAGAAGAGCGAGCGCACGGCTGAAGACCTGCGCGGCGAACTGGCGGCGGCCCGCAGCGAGGCGCGCGATGCTGCCGTGGCGCTGGCGGAGGGCCGCGCGAAGCTGGAAGCCCAGGCCGCGGCGCTGGCCGATCGGCTC
>NZ_CAJPVI010000121.1 GCF_905397435.1 Cupriavidus numazuensis | reverse complement strand
CTGTTGGTATGTTCTGAGGTGTTGCGTGCAGGACGGTCTGGAGACTTCAGTTACCACAACGTAAATGTGCTTTTATGGTATCTTTCGCCGTTGCGTTTTGTTGTGGGTTTTATGTTTGTTCAGGTCAGCGCCGCCGCCGTGCCGCGGACGCTCCAGGGGGTTGCGCTGGTCGACAGCAACCACATGCCCAGGTACTGGGCCGCGGTCTGGCTGATCATTGCTGGGGCTCAATGGGCAGCGTCCACGCAGACCGTGCGGCTGCGGTACATCGAGAACCTGTATGCGCATGCGGATCGGTCATTCCAGGCGAATGCGCTGGATGACGCGCTATCCGATCTTGACGATGCCCGGCTTGCGGACATTCTCGAGTCTTGGTTCGTGAGTCTGCGTAATCAGCCTGTCGCCACGCGCAGCAATGAGGCCCGGTGGCAGACCGGACTGGCGTTCGTGACATCGGTGATCACATGGCTGTCGAAGTCGGCGGACGCGAAGATGCGACAGATTGAGACGCGCATCCACCGACTATCGACGCTTTACCGCCAGCTACACATTCGCCAAGGAGCCCGCAGCGAGACCGTCCGGTCGTTGCCCTCCAGCGTGGTCGAGAGTCTCTATCAGGTCCTGGATCCGGAATCGGATGCCAATCCCTTCCCGCGCGCACACACGCGCTGGCGGGTCTTCATCGCGTTCGTGCTGATGCTGCATCAGGGTCTGCGCCGCGGCGAACTCTTGTTGCTGCCAGCGGACGCCATCAAGAGCAGCTATGACCGCGCACTTGGCCGGACAAGGTACTGGCTGAACGTCCGGCAAAACGAGTATGAAGACGTTGGCGGCGACAGCCGTTACTCGAAGCCCAGCATCAAGACGCGCCATTCGGTCAGGCAAATTCCCGTCAGCGACGCAACCGCGGGCCTGGTGCAGATCTATTGCGAAAATTACCGGGGCCGGCCTTCGCATTCGTTCATGTTAAGCGCCCAGACTGGCGGCCCTCTTTCCACAGAGTCGTTGACGAAGATCTTTACAACGATATCGAAAGCGTTGCCTACGGATGTGCTGCAGGAACTGCACGACCGCACCGGAAAGAAGTCGGTCACCTGCCACGACCTCCGGCACACGTGCGCCGCATTGCGGCTTCACCAGTTGCTCGAGCGAGGCGACTCGATGCCCGAAGCGCTGCAGAAACTGCGTACATTCTTCGGATGGTCGAAAGAATCCGAAATGCCTTCGCGCTATGCCAGAGCTGTCTTTGAAAGCCGCCTCGCGAGCGTATGGAACGACGCGTTCGACGATCGTGTGGCCTTGCTGCGCGCCCTGCCGCAGGGACGCTGATCATGCTGGAGGTCTTCCCATCCCGGCTTCGTGGGCAAGCCGGGCCATCGGTGCTCGAAAGCATGATGGCGTCATTGCCAGAACTGCCACCACTTATACGTTACTACGACGACTTCGACGATAAGCTCCGTTCCATCCCGGCAGTCCGTCAGACAGATGTCTTCGAACTTCACCTCAATGGTCGGATGTTCCGGCTCGACTTCGGCCGGTATCCTGCTGTCTATGGCGCTCTGCAGAAGCATCTACTGGTCTTCCTGCTGGGCGAAGACTTGCATATCTCGACCTGCTTCAATGTATTGGCCGCAGCAATGCATCTCGAAGTGCATGACGTCGAGCGCGTTGTTGACGCCGGTCCAACCCGCATCTCCGCGAGATGGATGGCGCTGCGCGCCCGTGAGTTGCCGGTTCACGCCTATCGTTTCGTTAAGGCAGTCCTGCGGCTGCTATGCAGACATCGCTTGCACGGGTGGTCCGAGTCCTATCTGACCTATGTCAGCGGCGCCCTGCCCGGCCCCGCGTCGGACCCATATGCCGGTGTGCGGTCAGGCAATGTCTTCCTGAGCGCTGATGAGGAAGCTGTGATCGTTCGCTACCTGGACGAAACATCGGACCTCACAAGGGCCCGAGGCTGGTCAGGCGTCGCGCACGACCAGCTTTGCGAGGCCGCGATGGTGCTCTGTTCCTATCAGTTCGCCATGCGTCCCATTCAGGTTGCGATGCTGACGAGGCGTGATGTACGGGTCTGGCAACCAGATCCCAGTGGCGAACCGGCCGTTCACCTCACCTTCGTCATGGTCAAGCAGCGGCAAAGGCTTCGAAAAAGGCCGATGGTCCGTCGTGTGAAACAGGAGTGGGCGGTGCTGTTCACGGCCCTGGTCGCCTATGCAGATTGGCAAGGTCGTGACGCGGGCGATCGCGTCTTCGACGTCAGTTCCAATCATGAGGCCGGCTCGCGCATCGCCCGCTGCGTGGAACGCCTCATCGGGGATGATACTTGCGCGATGGACCTTCGTCATACGGCAGCCCAACGCCTCGTTGACGCGGGCGCGAGTCACGAAGAACTCGCCGAGTTCCTGGGGCATTCCGATGTGCGGACGGGGCTGGTGTACTTTGCGGCGTCAGCCTCTCACGCGGACCGGGTCAACCGGGCACTGGGCGCGTCCGCTATATACCGGCGGGTGGCCAAGATCGCGCACGATCGGTTCATCTCCCCGGAAGAGCTCACCCAGCTCAAGGGAGAACAGCAGATCGCTGGTGTGCCTCACGGCATCCCGATTGCCGGCATCGGCGGCTGCACGTCAGGGCAACCAGCCTGCCCTTACAATCCGGTGACGTCGTGCTATGGGTGCAGGAAATTTATGCCTTTGCACGACAAAACCATGCACGAAAGTGTGCTGGCCGCGATGCGTGAAGTGGTCTTGCTCTTCGAGCAGAGTTCCCGTGGCGATGCCCGATCGCCGGCCTACCTGCAACTGCAGCGCACGATCGCCGAAATACAGGCGGTCATCGACGAGTTAGAAGGCGAGCGCCGATGAACCCACACTACGCTGCCTTCATCGAGCTGGGCAAGGCACTCGCCCATGAAAAGGGTCTGCACTGGGACATACCGCTGGACGAGGCAGGCGCTGCTCGTGACGGTGTTGGCTGGAATCTGACGGCGGTTACTGGTGACGTGCCACCCCCCAACCACTACCTGCGAGATCTCGGCGCTGAGGCGAAGGCGCTGGCTGTCGTCAACGCTGAGCGCATCGAGCGTGGCCTGATGCCACTGCCCCGTCGAGCACTGTCGGTCTCGTGGCAAGACTTGATTAAGGCAGCGGTGGCTGAACAGTTGCTGTTCAGGCGCAACACCACGCGGTATGTGGCACATAGCATCGCGCGTCCGCTGCGGGTGATCGCAACCTGCGTGGACAAGGACCCGTGGCAACTCACCGCCGATGATTTGCGTGCGGCGATTCGTATTGCAGCAGCATGCCAGGCGACTGGCAAGTTGGGGGATCAGGTGGTCGGCATCGTCAAGACGGTGTTTGACGCTCGGCACATTTGCGATGCAGGCCCCTTGTACTCATCGCTAGCTGTCCCGCGCATGCAAGCATACGGGACGAACAAGGCAAAGCATACCTGGTCGCAGGAGGAGTTGCGGGCCGACCTGGAAGCTCGCAAGCGTGGCGAACGCCTGCCTGAACGTCGGGCGTTCTGGGAGCTGACCCGTATCGTGATGACCGAACGGCCACGCACGTTCATGGACGAGCTGCGGTTCGCTGCAGTGCGCACGCTGATCGTGACCGGCATGCGTGCAGGGGAAGTTGCGTTGCTGCCGGTCGACTGGAAGCGTGAGCGGACGTATCTGGACGCGAAGGGTCGTCCAGCCGGTGAGTCCGGTGGCATCTCGACCTCCTTGATGGTGCGCCACTTTGCGGAAAAGCAGCAGGACGCTGAAGCGGACAGTCGCGTCCTGTTTGAAAGCGCCCAGCCGGTCCCGGAAATGTTCCGGGCGTTGCTGACCGAGACCCTTGACCGGGTAGCCAAGCTCACAGAATCTCTCCGCGCAACGTTGAAACTGCAATGCGAGACGGAGCGACTGTTGCCATGGTATCCGGTCGACAGTGTCGTACCTGTCATCGAGCTTTACACCCGCCTAGCAGGCAACCCATTCTGGCTAGGCATTGAGCGAGATCCGTTCATAAAACGCTACCGCGATGGCCTCGATCCGTCAGTGTTTGATGAATTGTATGAGCATCAGTGTGCGCTGTGGCGAAATGGCAGCTTGACCCTCGACATGGCCGTCTATGTGTTTGGGAATCGTCTGCTGAAGGTGATGCGTGAAGGCAAGACCAGCATGCGCTTCCGATATGGTGATGGCTCGCCGATCAGCCTTGTAAAGCGGATGGAGTGGCACGCTGCGTACTTGCACGTTGGCGAGCTCGAGGAGCATATCCGGTTCTCGACGCCAACGAAGGTATCCGACACCATGCGGCTTCCGCTGGCCTCTGGGTTCGTTGAGCCCTGGGAGTTGCTGTTCGTCCAGCCCAAACGGTCGGTGGCCGAGGAACGCAACGATGGGCTTTGCGATGTGACCCGCTACATGGCGGTCAACCGACCAGACCCCACGTTCATCGGACAGTCACTGGGTGACGCGAAGTCCCTGCCAACGCTGTTTGAAAAGTACGGACAGACCGACGAAGACCGGGCCTTGAAGATCGAGGCACACATGCTGCGCCATCTGCAGAACACCGAGCTGTTCCGGCTTGGCGTTGCCGACACGATCATCTCAAAGCGCTTCAACCGGCGCAGCGTTGCACAAAGCTATGAATACGACCATCGCAGCCTGGCGGAGGATCTTGAGCAGATCGAAATTCCACAGGACGTCGAGATCCTGCTCGGCGAAAAAGCCGGCACGGTTGCCCGGCTCATCAAGGGTGGCAAGGCCAGCGGTCCGATCGTCGATGCCTTCCGGCGCATCCAGAAGACGGAGGGCGACGCGGCCGCATACGAGTACCTGCGTGCCGAAGCGGACGGATTCCATGCCACCCCTTATGGGCACTGCCTGAACTCGTTCACGGTCGATCCGTGCGCCAAGCATCTGGAGTGCTTCGCCGACTGTCGCCACCTCTCGGCCACGGATCTGCCCGAGCATAGGCGGAACCTGATTCGGCTCGAGGGCCAGCTCAAACTTGCCGTGGACACGATCAAGGCCCGCCCATCGACCAGCATTGGTTGGCAAAACCAGCTCGACCACGCGGAAAAACGGCTGGCTGGCGTACAAGGGCTGCTCAAAACGCAGCCGGGCGACCGTCCCTTCCCCGATGGCATTGACCTCTCCTTGCCCCGACGACGGGGAATACTTGATGAATAAAGCCAATGAAGTGTCGTCGGCCGATGACGGGAAAATGCGTGAGATCCTTGAGGTGTTACTGACCGACGACGAGGACATCACGGCGCGCGCCGTCGCCCGGCTGCACCCATCCATCAGCGCGGCGTCGTCGATCACTCGCAGCGAGTCACGCCGCAGGCTGCTTGCCGAGTATCAGCAGCGCCAAGCGGAATACCGGCGCTGGCGTGGTCGCGCTGCCAAGCGATCTGGCGCCGACATGGCCGCAACGCTTGCCGACAAGGACCTCCGGATTGCGGAGCTTGAGGCCAGCGTGCAATTGCTGACGGCTTCTCACGTCGCTATGTTACGTGCAGTTGGAGAACTGGGCGGATTCAGCAAGTGGGCCAGATTCTACGAGCAGTATCGCGACGCCCGGGACAAGCTTGTAGAACTCGGCGCCATACCCGAAGCGGCAATCGTCCCGATGCCGGAGAACTCTAAACGCCGGAACTAAGCGCGGCGACGCTGAATGCCTCCGGCGTGATACTGTTTGCATTGATGCTCGCGGCCACGAAATGGCTGCGGTTCCGCGGCGGAAGCCGCCTCTCTCCCGAAAGGAGCGTTCATGTCCTATTGCCCCTTCTTCCAGACCCTGCATGACGAAACTCGCCCTGTGGGCAACCTCGGCCGGGGAACACATTACTCCATCCTGCGGGCGCCAGTCTGGCATGACGAGCTTCTGAACCGGCTCGATCGCTGTGCATTCCTTGACCTCGCGGTCATCTGGGACGAGGACCATGACGACCGCGTGATCGACGCGCTCATGATGTTTTACATCGGCGGCCTGCTCTCCCCTGTGCGGTATATCGGGGAGCGCAAGGGTACGCTCTCTGTGTTGTTGGCCCCAGATGCAATGCGGACCTGGACCCCGAAGGCGCTACAGCAGTATCGCGACGATATCGAGGATGCTTGCCAGAGCCTGGAAGATCCGTGGACAGCAAAAGTTGACGCCGTCGATGGGCGCGAGCACTCGATCATCCACAGTTCGGCCGAAAACGTCTCCCTATACCTCCGCAACATCGACCTGCTATGGGAACTGGGGGTCAAACCAAAGACGCGATCGTAGTCCCACGCCGTAGCGCGCAACGCGCAACACCGCAGTCGTCAGCCTCCCGGCCTGGCGTGTCCTTCCGTTGCGCATCGGCAGAAGATGCAACGCAACGAAGACGGGTGCCACGGGCACGCAACACGTACCAGCCAAAAAAAGTGGGGGCCTGTCGAAAACTCGGGCCGCCTTCCCGCTGAAATACAACAAGGCGGGAAAAGCCCAGCGCAACACCAGGCCACAGGTGCCAAGAATGCGG
>NZ_CAJPVI010000120.1 GCF_905397435.1 Cupriavidus numazuensis | reverse complement strand
CCACCAGCTTTCTCAGGTGGGCTTGCGTGGCTCCATCCAACTTTCGGGCATCAGCTTTTGTCTTCATGCCCATATAACGCAATACGCACTATTTGGTGCACACGTCAGTAAGACGTGCACCCATGTCACGGCGCTTGTTGGGGACGAGACGCTGAGTGAAGTCACGCTGACCGATGTGCGCACCGGCCAGCACCGCAACGTGAAGACGCACTGGCTCTTCGTCTGCATCGGGGGCGTGCCGCAAACAGAATGGGCAGCGCAAGTGGGCATCGTGCGGGACGAGGCGGGCTATCTCGTCACCGGTCCAGACCTTCGCGAGTTCGAGCACGGCCTGCGATGGCCGCTTGACCGCGCACCGCTTTATCTGGAGACCAGCATGCCGGGCGTGTTCGCTGCGGGAGACGTGCGCCATGCGTCGATCAAGCGCGTGGCATCGGCGGTAGGTGAAGGCGCGATGTGCGTGGCGCTGGTGCATCGCTATCTGAACGGCGGCTGAACGGCCGCGCACGGTTGTTGCCAAGCATGCGCGAGGCTCGCAAGGCGACGCCGCGCAAGCGGCATCGCCCACGGGCCTTCTATCACACGGGCGCCGGTGTCTGCTCGTCCACCTCGCGCGCCGCCTCCGCATCGGCGGATCGCTTCTGCACGCGCACCGCATTCACGCCTGAGTCGTAGGTGATCGTCACCTTGTCGCCGTCGCGTACGTCGCCCCGCAGCAGCGCATCGGCGAGTTGCGATTCCACCTCCGCGCGAATCTTGCGCTTGAGCATCCGTGCGCCGAACTCGGGGTCATAGCCGATCTCCGCGAGATGATTGCGCAGCGAATCGTCGAACGACAACTCGATATTTTGTCCGGCCGCGGTGCGCTGCACGCGCGCGAGTTGCAGATCGACGATGCTGCGGATCTGCGCCTTTCCAAGTGCATGGAACACCACCACTTCATCGACGCGGTTCAGGAACTCGGGCCTGAAATGATGCCGCAGCACCTCCATCAGACGGTCGCGCAGCGTGGGGTAGTCGAGCTGCGTCTTGTCGGCACGCATGTTGTCCTGGATCATCTGCGATCCAATATTGCTTGTCGCGATGATGATCGTGTTCGTGAAATCCACAAGACGACCTTTGCCGTCAGTGAGACGGCCTTCGTCGAAGAGCTGCAGCAGGATATTATGCACCTCCGAATGCGCCTTCTCGATCTCGTCGAGCAGCACCACGCTATATGGGCGGCGCCGCACTCGCTCAGTCAACTGACCGCCTTCCTCATAGCCGACATAGCCCGGAGGCGAGCCCACCAACCGCGCCACGGTATGCCGCTCGGAGTACTCGCTCATGTCGATACGCACCAGCGCGTTCTCGTCGTCGAACACGGAGGCAGCGAGGGCTTTGGCGAGTTCGGTCTTGCCCACGCCAGTCGGTCCGAGAAACAGGAAACTCGCAGTCGGCTTGCCGCCTTCAGTGAGGCCGGCACGTGAGAGCCGGACAGCTCTTGCGACGGCGCTGACCGCCTCGTCCTGGCCGACCACGCGCTCCCTCAGGCGGTCTTCGAGACGAAGCAGCTTCTCTCTGTCCTCAGCGGTGAGTTCGGACACCGGCACGCCGGTGAGCGACGCCACGACCTGCGCGATATCCTCCGCCGTCACATTTTGCGAACTGGTGCCGCGTTCCTTCTTCCACGCTTCTGTCGCATCGTTGAGGCGCTCCTGCTCGGAGATGAGCTTCCCTTCCAGTTCCTTCGCCTTGTCGAACTGCTTGGCGGCGCTTGCCGCATCCTGCTCCTGGCGTGTGCGGCGGATGCTTGCCTCGATGTCGTGCAGTTGCGTCGGCCTGGAATTCGATGCGATGCGCACACGAGCGGCCGCCTGGTCGAGCAGGTCGATGGCCTTGTCCGGCAGGAATCGCGCGGCGATATAGCGGTCCGACAGCTTCGCCGCAGCCGCGATGGCTTCCTCGGTGATCTTCACTTTATGATGTGCTTCAAGGCGGTCGCGCAGCCCGCGCAAGATTTCGATGGTTTCCGCGACGCTCGGCTCGGGTACGTTCACCGGCTGGAAGCGGCGCTCGAGGGCCGAGTCCTTCTCGATGTACTTTTGGTATTCGTTGAGCGTCGTGGCGCCCACGAGATGCAGTTCGCCGCGCGCGAGCGCCGGCTTGAACACGTTGCCGATGTCCAGTCCACCTTCGCCGCCGCCCTGGCCGGCACCCACGATCGTATGCAGTTCATCGATGAAGACGATCAGCCGGTCCTGGTTCTCGACGATCTCATCGAGCACCTGCTTCACACGCTCTTCGAACTCGCCACGGTATTTTGCCCCCGCCACCACGCTGTTAATGTTCAACTCGACGACGCGCTTGCCGCGCAGCACTTCCGGGACCTGGTCCTGCGCGATACGCTGCGCGAGTCCTTCCACGATCGCCGTCTTGCCGACGCCTGGTTCGCCGATCAGCACCGGGTTGTTCTTGCGCCGGCGGGCAAGAACCTCGATAGTCGTTTCGATTTCCTTGTCGCGGCCGATCACCGGATCGAGCTTGCCGCGCCGCGCGAGATCGCTGAGATCGCGCGCGTACTTGTCGAGCGTTGGCGTGGTGGAGCGCCCCTCGACAGTGCCTTCCTCGGCGCCCTTGCCGACCACCTTGACGGTCTTCTGCCGGAGCGCATGCGACGATAGCCCGTACTTCCGCAGCAACTCGCCCGCGAAGCCGTCTTCCTCTTCGACGAGCCCGATCAGGACATGCTCCGGCCCGACATAGCTGTGACCGAGCTCCCGCGACGCGGTAAGCGCGTTCTCCAGTGCGCTCTTTGCGCGCGGCGATACGCCGATGCGTTCCTCGTCCGTCCTCTCCGCGCGAGTGCCACGCGGAGCGCTCTTATCAACGTCCTTCTTGATCTCTTCAGGATCCAGCTTGAATTCGCGCAGGATCTCCTGCACCACGTTATTGTCGGCGAGTGCGAGCAGCAGGTGTTCTGTATCGACTTCGGACTTGCCGAACTCGACCGCCTTTTGCGCGGCCGCCTGCAAGCGGTCCAGGCCGCTCTCGCTCAGGAACGTCTGCAGGTCAACAGCTTCGCGCGCACGGCGATGCCGGCGCGGCCGGCCGCCGGGTGAGCCCGCGCGTGTACCCACGCCTGCGCCGCCGTTGCCGCCTTCCCCAGCGCTCGCGCGCGTCTCGTCCGCCTGGCCGCGGGAAGGCAAGCCACCCTGCCTACCTTCAAGTGGTGACCACATATCGTCGAAGAGACTTTCAAAGAGGCCGCCGTGAAAGAGCGACTCAAGCGGCGAGAGGCTGCGCTGGTTGCGTGCCATGAACTGCATGTAGTGCTGGTCGCACAGCGTCAACTGACGACGCTGGCCGTTCTCAGTGATCGTGATCTGCGACGTCGCCGGCTTTCCGCAAACGCTGCAAGTGGCCATGATGATCTCCGTTGGATGGGCAGTGGAGGATTGAAGGCGAGGCGCCGAGCGCAAGTCGTGAGAAGATTCCCCGCGCGCGCAGGAGCGTATCCGTTGATCGTCGACGCGAGCGCGCGGGATGTAGCGATGTCGCCCTGCGAATCCCCCTACTTGATCTCGATACGCCGCGTTGCCGCGGCTTCTTTGGCCGCTTTGGGCACCCGCACGGTCAGCATGCCGTTCTCGAAATTCGCCTCGGCGCGTTCGAGATCGACGCCGGAAGGAAGCGGAATCGCGCGCTGGAACTGTCCGAACGCCCGCTCCACCCGGTAACAGCCTTTCTCGTCGCTCTTCGATTCGATGCGCTTCTCGCCGGTCAGCACCAACATGTCCTCAACGACTTCGAGCTCCACGTCCTCGCGCGACATTCCTGGCAACTCGGCCACGATGCGCAGCGCATCGCCGTCGTCAATCACGTCGAGGCGTGGCTGAAAGCGGCCAGGACTGAAATCGCCGAACCAGTTTCCGAGCGGGCCGATCCCCCCGAACGGATCGCGTATCAAGTCCGTAAAAAGATGCAGAGGATCAGGCAGTGGCCAGCGCGCCGTATCGAATGATGCCGGCCATGCGGGCACGGCCGCATCCGGGGTCAACGGCGGGGGTGCCTGCTGTGAGGTCGCAGGCGCGGCGTTCACCTTCGCATCTGCGCTTCTTTCCTCGGGGCTCTTGCGCAGGAAGCGGAAAGGGTTCCACTTATCGAGATCCAATGGCATCGCTATGCTCCTTGTTCCAGCGAGCCGCCAGAGCGGCCCGAATGGTCAGTAACTCGTGCTGCGGTGTCGCCGCCCGATGTCACCCCTTGGCATATTCGAACTCCGGCAGCTTCTTCAGCGCCTCCTTGCTTGCGCCGGGGAGGATTGCCTTCGGCGCCATCTGCTTGAAATGCTGAACGGGGATGGCGACACGATGCGTCGCCATCCCGAGAAAGCCACCCACATCGATAATTGCGGCCGAGAGCGAGCCATCGGGTGCCACAATCAGGTCGTCGACCCGGCCGATCTTTTCGTTCTTATCGTTGTAGACATCGGAGTGGATCATCTTCGATGCGCGCCAGCCCGTTGCAACCAGTTGCGCTTCGGTGACGGTTACGCCAAGTGTCGCCTTGCCCGCGATAGGCACATCCTGCGCTGTCGCGGCGCTGGCCACCAGGCCAGCAGCGGATAGCGCAAGCACGAGTGTCGACAGCCTTGCGGCCGAGATGAGGTGAGTCTTCATGGTGTTCTCCGGAATGCGCAGCGGGATAGGTGGACGGCGGGCACAGGATGCGCTCACGAGTGAAGCGGCACGTTCTGCCCGTCGCGAAGGGCGGGCCGCCAGTTCCGTGCGCCGAGGCCGAGGACGAGCAGCATCACGCCTGTGACCATCGCGTAGGTACTGATCATCCAGACGAGGGCAATCGCGCCGGCACCGGGGGCGAGCAACACGAAGGCGCCGAACAGCACCGACAGGATGCCGATGAAAAACAGCAGCCACTCGTTGCGGCCGCGTCTTTTCAGCCGCACCCCGGCGATCAGGTCAAGTACGCCGGTGACGATGGCGTTCCCGCCCATGACCGCGATCAGCACCAGCGCCGTCACACCTGGCGCGGCGACGGCGATCAGGCCCGCAGCGATGCTGCACAGGCCTAGCAGCAACGGGATCCACCAATCTGAGCGGATCGCACGATGTCGTATCGCCCCGCTGACCGCCCCAACGCCTCCGATCAGTGCATACACCGCGAACATCGCGACGAGAAGCAGCAGCGTGAGACCAGGCCAGAACAGCGCGACGAGGCCGAACAGTATGCCTGCGGCGCCGCGCAGCGCGAGCATCCACCATGCGCGTCCGAGCAGTTCTTCCATTGTTGGGTACCTCGGTCGAGTCGACAGTATCCGGCTAACACGGCGTGCGCAATTGTTATGCCGCGTCTATCGTCAAGCATACGTTCAGGAGGCGCGCGGTTCTTTCGAGTTCCTGCCCAGAGGTGTCGGATTCCTGCACGCGCCGGTCACTCACGGATCGAGTCGCGAGCGCTTCACCGGATCGTCGGGCGGTTATGTGCGAGGCGGAACTCCCGAGGCGTGCAGCCTGCATATTGATGAAACACCGCGGTGAAGTGCTGCTGCGTCTGAAAGCCTGCGCGTGCCGCGACAGCGATCAGCGGGAGACTTCCTTCGAGAAGCATCAACTCAGCAAATCTCACCCTCTTGGTAGTCAGGTAGAAGTGTGGCGTAAGCCCCGTCGCGGTCTTGAAAGCATGTGCAAAATGCGACGCGCTCATGTAGACGAGCGCGGCAAGGCGCTCGATTGGGATGTTCTCCGATATGTGTTCGTGTATGAAGTGTTCCACGACACTCAACTTTAGCTGGGAGAGACTCGTACCTGCCTCGTGCGTATCGGCGTGGCGTCCGTACCGGGACGCGAGATGAAGTGAGATGACGTCTGCGAACGCGCCAAGGCACACGGGGTCGGGGCGTATGCCGGAATGCAACGCGCTAACCATGACGCCCGCTTCGCGCAGGAAAGGGTCCCACGCGGTGAACCAGCACGGGATATCACCGGTCCCGGCACCGAGTCCCTTTCGAGCGGTTTCCCTCAGCCTGGCCGAATTGAGCGTGAGGACAAGGCCGCGCGGATCGTCGTCATCGTCCACTTCGACGCAAGCCCCCGCCGGCACGATAGCGACGAACGGCGCACTGACGCTAAGACGGTGAGAGGAGCGCGCGCTGCCTCCGACGGCGCTCGCATGCGCGGTGGTCCGATCCGCCGGGATGACACACAAGATCCATTGCCCAGACCTTACGGCGCTGTCCGTGCAGGACACGCCGATCGAGTTGCAGTAAAGACTGCGCAATGCTGAAGTACGAAGAATATTCTCCATGTTGCCCGTACTCCAGGAAGGCGGATCGATCGTGACGCATGGAAGTCTAGTGTTCCATGGCTGTCTACGTTAGGTTTATTTTCTGTAACTATTCAGCGGGCATAGGGGACAGCACGTTGCCAGCGAACGCGTGAACCAAGGCTTCAAAGAGCGGTCGGGATTGCTTGCGCAGGGTGGCCAAGTAGAAGCGGATGGTGCAGAACGCGTCGAGACCGTCCAGGCTGCGGAAGCAACCCGAGACTTTCTGCTTGAGCTTGGGCATGCGGATATCGCGCTCGGCCAAATTGTTTGTGAAGGGGACCCGATGATCAGCAGTAAAGCGCCAGACCTGGTCCGCATGGCGTTCCAGACGCGCCAGCAGGTTAAAGGCGGGGCTTTGCTTGACCTTGCCCCGTTGCTCTGCCCGCGAGGGGTCCGCTGTTGCTGCGGATTGCGCCTGCGGCCTTCGGCAATCAGTTCGCACGAACGCTTCCGGTAGTACCGTTGGCGCGCTTTGGGCAGGCTCTGTGCGCCTTGTTCCATACTTCGGCTAACTTCGCCGCACGCCTGGCGAAGCAGTTCAATCATCTGGATGGCCCAGCGTTGCTGTGTGGCTTCCGAGATGAAGATCAGCTCGCGCAGATGGTGGGCGTTGCACAACGCGTGCTCGCATTCGTAGTGCGCGTAGGGAGCCCAGCCGTCATGCACGGCAATGCCCGTGAACGCCGGGAGAATACCGTGGCTGTCCATGGCCTCATCGTAATCGACGCACTGATGATGGCGTGGTTCCGGCGCAGGCCTGAGCCAGGCGCCCTGCATCACTCGGACCGTGGGTCCCAATACGCTAGCCACGACTTCCAGCGAAAGCTGAAGGAATATGGCATGCGCTGCTCGATGAGTCGCAAGGGAAACTGCTGGGACACTCAGTCCAAAATACGCTTCGAACGTCGGACCGATCTGACCCGTGCTGGGATTGGCCGAGCTGCCTTTGCGTTGACCTGTCGATCGGGT
>NZ_CAJPVI010000119.1 GCF_905397435.1 Cupriavidus numazuensis | reverse complement strand
GGCTGTTCACGAAGTTGCCCCTGGCCACCACGGCCGATGACTATGCCGCGCTGCTACCTTGGGCTATGCCTGACGCAGTTGTGAGTGACGTCGTTTATTGACTGCATACGATACTGAGTCGTCGTGCCCAGTGCGCGGGTTGGACGTTGGAAGGTTGCTGAGCCCACATGAGAGCCAATGCATGGGTGACGAAGGACGCGCGGTGCCTCTCCATAAACGCGACGAAATCAGGCAATGCCTTGCCGGCCTCTTTAAGCTTGAAGCCCAAGCTCCGCCTGAGATCCAGATACTCCTGAACGGCCTGGCGCAGCGTGTTCATCGCACACCTCCCGGTCACGGTACGGCCAGCGTACGCAATGCCTTGATGTCGACCTTCGTGTAGATCTTCGTGGTCTGCGGATGATGGTGTCCCAACAACTCACCAATCTCACCAAGTGACGCGCCGTGTCGGAGCATCTGGCTGGCCAGTGCATGGCGAAACTGGTGCGCCCCAGTGGTGGGGGCGTTGATACCGGCGCGCTGGAGCGAATGCCGAACGATGGAGCCCACGCCACACGCACTACGAAAGCCGGTGATAGGCGCCTTAGCGCGCAAAAACACACGGCGACTGGTGCTCTGCGGTCGCCCGTATCGAAGGTATGCTGCAATCGCCTTGCCAACATCGGCGGGCAAAGGCAGCCCGTTACGCTGACCACTCTTGCCGCGCACGCTTAAAACCCCTGTGTTCCAGTCAATATCGTCGAGCTCGAGAAATGCCGCTTCCCCAGAACGCAGTCCCAGGCGCGCGAGCAGCGGGATGATGGCGTAATCACGACGACCAACGGCAGTCCGTCGATCGATACTGACCAGCAGTTGCTGAATCTGCTCTGGCGGGATCCCGCGAGGGATGGGCTGCATCGACCAGTTGGCCACCACGGGAACGGCAGCGGCCAGATCGAGCGTCATGTCGCCCCGAAAGCACGCGTAACGTAGAAAGGATCGCAGCGCTGTAGTCATCAGCTTCGCGCGCTTCAGATGCAGACGCGGTGCCTGACATTGGACAAAGCTCACGACATCGCCAGCACGTAAACGCGAAAGCCTGACGCGCGCCGGGTTACCGAGTGAAGCGCGGAACGGCTGTTCTGGCCGAGTAACGCCGTGAGCCAGCCACGCCTTCGCAAGCGAACCGGGCGTTACCGTTGTAGCGATATACCACTCTAGTGGGAACCGTCGTTCCGCATGAGCTCTGCACCTGAGCTGCTGGTCATGGCAACCGCACTTCAGAACATGGCGCTCCGGAGCAGCCCTCTTACAAGACAGATTCATGTCGATTCGAGTGCGCAGAACAACATCACGCCGCCTTGGGTAGACCGGTAGACCGCTTGCAGATTCGACGCAATGGAGTTTCATTGACTATGGTAAGAAAGCTCCGTATAACTGACTAAAAGCAGGATCTTCAAGCAGCCATGCCACCCGCATTGAAACGCCCGCTTCTACGGAGTGAGCGTCTTCAATGCCGTCTCCTTGATCTTCTCGCTGCGCCCCACTTGTTGAGGCGTGGATTGCTGCAAGACAACGGCGGAGACGCGCACATCATTGATCCCGAATAGTCTGAACGCGCTGAACTCGCGCCATCGCAACGCGAAGCGTCCGAACCACCGGCCAACCAGCGCCTGTGAGAGCCTGCTTCTTTTTTATTCAGCCATCCAATATCTGGGATAGCTGAACCGCTGACCGTAGAGAAAAGCTCTTCATTTACGGAGGAGAAGTGTGTGTTGGCAGTTTACTCTTCCAGCTTGATCTTATTTTTCCTCTCGCAACTATTTGAGTGGCGCCAACGACGAAGCGAAATACCGAGCAGAATGCTCCATTGGCTTAGTGCGCTCTCCTACTCAACATCATTACTGGTGATGGTATGTTCTGTTGCAAAAATAGTCATAGCAAACTAAGACGAACGCTAATTTACGAGTGTCCACCATGCGGGCGCGAATGAGTTGGCTGTGTCAAGAGTATCGGGGCATGTACATACATGTCACAGCATTCGAGGCTTCCAGCGAGTCTAGTCGGACGGGCGCTCCAGGGCCGAAATGGGGCTATATGATGGCCATCCGCTACACAGCGGACTGGGACGATCGAATGTTCTGTAAGTCATTCGACGAAGAGGACGACTACTACACGCGCCAGGCAGCGGAGCAGGCAGCAGTCCATTATGGAAAATTCGCTGTCGATATTATTCATGGCCTGGATTGAGGCGCCGCCTTGCATCGTAAGGTAGATGCACCATGAGTTCTTTACGGAAAATGAAAATATCCGCGCACTGATGAAACGTATTCAGATCAAATAGTATCAATTTTTTAGAATACATGAACGCCATCACAAAAAACAACGCGTACTGAAACGAACCATACTTGGAGCGACATGATGGACAGCTATCCCGCAGCAAACTGCAAGGGCTTTGATATCTACCCATTGGTCTATAAATTCGACGCACCTCGAAAATGGCACGAGCGCCGGCCAGACCGCTCCTACAGCGCGTCAGTGATCATCTGTAGGGAAGGTGAGCCACCTAGTGGAAATAACGCACGCGTGTTCCACGTCCCCGAAATGCAATGGACTGACTTGGGGTTAGCGAAGCGTGCCGCTGTACGACACGGCGAACATATTATCGACGGCCAAGTCGCTGGTGAGTCGATCGTCGGCCTGTGATCGAAAGCGCTGAGCCCCTGCTTCTGAACTACGCTTACTATATTTACTTATTGACGCAATATAGCAACCACGCACAGGTCACTCGCGTGACGGCTGTAATGCACTATTTTCCTTCGTCCGGCACGTTGTACATCTCGCGTAGCCGGCTGGCGAACGGGCGGATCGCCTCCAGGCACGCGGCGCTGTTGCCACCTTCCATGGTTGACAGACTCCAGTTGCAGCCCCCAGCATCGGCGGCATGCCAGAACACGTCACCAAAGCAAGCGCCCTCGCATTCAGAAAATTTTGCCTGTTCCGCACGAAGCATGGCGCGCAGTTCGGCCTTGTTCTTGAGCTGTCTCGACATGACGTCTCCCCTTTCTCTTTCGATGAGAGTCTATGGCATGGCCGCCGGGACTACCTCCCCCTGACGAAGGTGGACATGCCATCAATCGCATCCCTGGCCGACGACAAGGCCAGCGCGATGGCAGCGTGCGGCGCGTTGGCGAAATGCTGAATCAGGGGCGGCAGCCGTCTGCGGGAACCCATTCCTGTACTGACTGGTGTAATCGTTACGGTAGCGAGGAAGCACGGCTGAAACGGGTCGCCACCGGGGACTGCTCCGGGTGCGTGACGCACCCTCGCAGATACCCTGAAGCCTTTGTAGATTGCGTTGTTCTGCGACATATCGGTCTCCTTTCATGACCGAGCATACGCTGATATGCCGGGATGTGTCCGATTTACTTTCGGCGACAAGGTAGCGATGTCATCGCGAGCCTTTGCCTCTCCGTAGTCAAGCGCTGCATCGACGCTGTGAAAGTTGTCGGTGCCGTCAATGAGATCGTAGGAATGTACGCTAGGAAGATCGCCCCTTACGGGCCGACAATCCGTACGAGCGATCGAGTAGCGTACTACGTAGCCAATCGCTGCGGCCAACTGTGCGGGATCGAGCTGTTGCACAGCTTCGATCAACACCTCGTATTCTCCGATCGTGACGCGCCTTTTCATATCTGATCTCCCTCCCGGCTTCGGTACATTCATCCGGCCCAAGAATAACGTCCACGGCGTCCCGCCCTGCCAGCTCCGCCACGAGGTAAGCCCAACGTCTGGAATACGGCCCGCCAAAAACTTTGATTCGCTTGCCAATCGCTGCGACGCCCGGCGAACTCATGGGCCCCTCGACCTGGAACCAGACGTCGAACATGCCCTTGGATGACATATAGAGATCGACATGGATATCGAACCCACGATATTCCGTCACGCGATCCATAGCCATCGTCAGTCTTCCTGGAGTGAATCAATCATAGCCATCTGAAATTCGGCATCAGGTCACTATGCTCGTCGACACCGACGCCTCCCAGTTCATTGATGATCTGCTTCAGGGCCTCCTTCGATTTCGAATCGCAACTGGCTATCATCAGCAACTGGCCTGGTGCCGCTTGCGCATTTTGCCGCCACAGGCCAAGGCGGCCGATCTTGCCGCCGACCAATCCGCCTGCCCACCAGCCGATCATCGCGCCAAGCATGACAGCGCCAACATACGCAACGGCTATGGCACCAGCGCCGACGGAGACTCCATATCGTAGGATAACAAGCGCGCCCACAAACGCGCCGACGAAGATTCCGGCGATGGCCGCCTCTTCGCGGTACGTAGTCTGGCCGATGTCAGTTGGCGGAAATCCCTCGACCGGCTGATTGTCGCGCTGGACAAACCACGGCCCTTTGACGCGTGCAGAGGTACCGGCCAAATCGCCGAATCGCACTTGTGCAAGTCGTGCCGTGGCGGTGTCTTTCAGGTAGAAATACAACAGCGTACGCATGAAGGTACCTCACACAATCTCAGTTTCGATTTCTGGCGAGCCGGCGGACACTTGCTTGATGACTGCGCCCAAGGGTCCTGATGGCCCTGGTTCGGGTGCAAGACGGTGACCGCAGGTCTGGCCAGCCTTCTTTGACAGCACGATCCCAGTCAATCAGCAACGTGATTGCCTGACGCCACCGGGACGCCGCCAATCGCATGACTCCAAATTGCTGGGGGGCTCCCTCCGGCGGCCTGCCCACCTGGCGGTCGCGCAGAAGGCGCGTGACATGTATGGCACGGTAAGTGGTTTCTGCAGATTCATTCAGCACGATATTTTCCTTCATTGCCTGCCAGGGTGGCAGGTGACGGCAGTGTTGAACAACTGTCACCGTTGTGGGCGCTGATCTTCCATTGCCAACGGGTGATCATCCCCATCCATATCGCATTGCTCAGGATCGTTACGGCGTCTTCATCACGATGAGAGCGCGGCTGCGCCAACCTGAAACGCGGAAGGGCAGCAACGAAGGCGAAAGCCAACTTTGCGATCGGTCTTGCGAAGTAGAGTCGCTCTCGCCAGACATCGATTGAATCGACCCTCGCGAAAGACTGGCTGGCCTGGCTACTAGGGGATTGGGCGAACGGCGGTCGCCGCGTGGCATCTTGCATAAATGTTCCAGGAATCCCCATGAGTGACTTCAGGAGTCACCAGTCCTAAGACGTCATCGAGGGGGAGGGCCCGGAAACGAGTGAGAGGCGAACCAGAAGCACTTAGCTTCCGGAACGCTGCATCTAGCAGTATAGGGGAGCGATGCACGCCGCCCTAACCCGCTTACAAATTGATCAGGCAGGCGCTGCGCCACGCACCTGCGGCGCCCGCTAGCGCGAACCGCTCGACCGCTTCTGGCGCTACACTGAATCGGATGGCCAGAGCCGTTCCCGCGGCCGACACCGTCTCCACCTCAACGTTGACACAAGGTCAGAAATGAACCGCCTTCGGTACTCGGTGAACCTGTCCTATGAGATCCTGGATCCCACAGGAGACTTTCTGTTGATTATCGAAGCAGCGAAGACTGCAAGACAGTCCGTGGTCTCCGAGCGTCTGGCGCTCATGCCAGCGGTTGACGCCGCTCGCTACACGGATTCACTCTGCAACCGCCTGCTCAGGATACGTGCGGACAAGGGCCCGCTGGCCATCCGCTATGAAGCTGTGGTCGACATCGATCATCGCCTCGACGATGTCATGTCGCTGACGGAATTACCCGTCGCGAAACTCCCCTTCGATGTACTTTCGTACCTGGCGCCGAGCCGGTACTGCGAATCCGACCGCATGATGGAGTTCGCCATGCGCGAGTTTGGCGGTATGCGCCCCGGCTATTTGCGCGTGTATGCGATTCGAGAGTGGGTGCGCAACCATGTGCGCTTTCTTTCGCGATCCACCAATGAGCGCACCTCGGCGATCGATACGCTTGTCGAGCGCACCGGCGTATGCCGGGATTTTTCCCACCTGATGATCGCGATTTGCCGCGCCCTGAGTATTCCCGCCCGTATGTCCAGCAGCGTGGACTATGGTGCGGATCCCGACTTGGGCGCGCCGGACTTTCACGCAGTGGTCGAGGTGTTCCTGTCAGGCGGCTGGTACCTCCTCGATCCCTCCGGGGTATCCATTCCGAGTGGTCTCCTGCGCATCGGCACCGGCCGGGATGCCGCCGACATTCCGTTTGCCGCCATATTTGGCAAAGTCGAGTCGAAGCGACCCTTTATCGAGATCGAGCCAATGGCCGACCCGGCTGCCGGGATTGGCCTGCCGCTGGCAACGACAAGCGCCATCTCGACCTGGTAACCGGCATTAGCGCGCTTCGCCTTTCATTCCCTCGATTTCCATGGCGGCGTTCCAATCTTCGTATGCTGCAATCGGTTCCATGGTCTCGTCGACGAACGATGCCGCACGTTCGGCGGCAGCAGACGGCCCCAGAAGAACATCTTCCTGAGGGCTATCCTCGGTCTTCGGCGGCAAGAGCATGTCTTCTAGCATCCCGCTCAGTTCTGCGGTATCCCATGGCTTCCCAAGCCTCGTTTTTTTGTTCTGATAGTGGCGAATTTCCGAGTCTTGCTCGGCCGTAAGTGGCAGGCCTCGGAATGTCGGGCCTGTGTCAGGATGGATCATGGGGCGCCTCCCTTATCGGTCGGCCTTCGTTGAATGAAAATGCATCGCCCTGCGGGGATATCACGGCTTGCTGGGCATTTGTCCAGCTTATGACTTCCTCTTGGCGAGATCGTCGTTCCGAACGCGCGACTGAACCGTGCTAAATGGGGTTGCCGGTACGGAAGGCTTCTTCGGTTGCTTTGGCTTTTTCGCTTCACGGTTACCACGTAGTTGGCTTTTTGCCATGGGAACTCCTGTTGCATTGCTTGCCGGTTGGCAGCCTTAGCATACGCGCTTAATCTTCGGCATAGGGAATTATTCCGTCCTACCCATGACTTCGTATGGCTCCAGGCGTGAGAGTCCCTGTCGCTGGCATTGCGACTGAGCTATTCCGCCTCGCGCCCGAACGCCCCAGCGCGGACGCGAGCGATACGCAGCCTTGTTGCCCATGGTTGGAACAAGTGCGCGCGCCACCCAATTTTCCGATGCCACTGTATCCACCAGCGCCTCCGGTGCCACGTCTCTCGCTGTCCTATGGCGGAAAGCACACATCTGTCCAAGCGCGTGTCAGCGGAGATCGGGTGCGCACAGCAGAACGTCCAAGGAACGGACTTCCATGCCCCCCCTTCGGAGGTGAGTAACGGCGCGATCCACCCGCCAAGGTGGCCGTGTCCTTGCTATCCGCCGGAGGCATTCTGTCCGTGCTAGCCCAGCTCAAAGAGGCTACGCAGCACGCACACAAGCTGCTTCAGTGCTTCAGATCCGGACGGCCGTGCTCAACGACCAGTTTCGGTCGTACGTTGGAGGGTAGCATTCCTCCATCACCGGAGAAGAAGACCACCGCCTTGCCGCTTAGAAGCCCTAACAAAATGATCTTGCAGGGCTGTCGAGTCTATGGCCCGCAGGCCATAGACTCGACAGCACCGTTCGCTATCTCGGCATCGAGGTAGACGATGCCCTCGAGAGATGGCAGAGCAAACTGAGATATGAAGCCAAGGCTGGCCGGCGGGCGGGCGCTAGCTAGTCTTACTGTGTCACAAATATAGCCTGACATCCCAGCAACACGGACAGCGCGGAAGCTTGCTGGTGATCGCGCGGGCGATGAGTAATCGCAACGTGGAAATCGAGTCA
>NZ_CAJPVI010000118.1 GCF_905397435.1 Cupriavidus numazuensis | reverse complement strand
GGCATCAACAATCGGATCAAGGTGATCAAGCGTATGGCCTATGGCTTCCGCGATGACCATTACTTCTTCCTCAAGATCCGAGCAGCCTTCCCCGGAAATCGGCGATGAACCATAAATAAGCCCGGCACGCGGCCGGGCAGTACTTCTAAGGGTCGATCCCCCAATCAACCCTCCAGCCAGCACAACACCTTTACACTCAGACTTCGTAAGCGGTTTCGCCGTGCGAGGTGATGTCTAGCCCCTCGCGCTCTTCTTCCTCCGGCACCCGCAGTCCGATTAGCATATCCACCAGCTTGTAGGCCACGAAGGCCACCACGCCCGACCAGATTATGGTCGTCAGCACAGCCTGAAGCTGGATCCACAACTGGCCAGGGATCCAATAATCCTCTGCGACCATGTTGGTGACGTAGTCATAGATGCCGGTACCGCCAAGGCTCGGCGCTGCGAACACGCCGGTCAGCAGCGCGCCCAGGATGCCCCCCACGCCGTGCACGCCAAAGACGTCCAGCGAGTCGTCCATGCCCAGCATGCGCTTCAGGCCGGTCACGCCCCACAGGCACAGAAGGCCAGCCAGCAGGCCCATCGCGATCGAACCCATCGGGCCGACGAAGCCGGCTGCCGGGGTGATGGCCACCAGGCCGGCCACCGCACCCGAGGCACCGCCCAGCATCGACGGCTTGCCCTTGCCGATCCACTCACCGAAGGTCCACGACAACACTGCGGCGCAGGTAGCCAGCAGCGTGTTGACGAAGGCCAGTGCGGCCGAGCCGTTGGCTTCCAGTGCCGAGCCGGCATTGAAACCGAACCAGCCGAACCACAGCAGCGAGGCACCGACCATGGTGAAGGTCAGGCTGTGCGGACGGATCGCCTCGCGGCCGAAGCCGATGCGCTTGCCGAACATGAAGGCACCGACCAGGCCGGCTACCGCGGCGTTGATGTGCACCACGGTGCCGCCGGCGAAGTCGAGCGCGCCCTTCTGGAACAGCCAGCCGGACTTGGACGTTGCGGCCGTACCCGCGGCGGCGTCGGTGAAGGCATCCGGACCGGGCCAGAACCAGACCATGTGGGCAATCGGGATGTAGGCGAAGGTGAACCACAGCACCACGAACACCAGCACGGCCGAGAACTTGGCGCGCTCGGCAAAGGCGCCGATGATCAGCCCGCAGGTGATCGCCGCGAATGCGCACTGGAAGGCGAAGTAGCCCAGCTCCGGCACCACTACCCCCTTGCTGAAGGTAGCCGCCACGGCGTCGACCGTGAGCCCCTTCATGAACAGCCGGTCGGTGCCGCCGAAGAACGCGTTACCCTCGGTGAATGCAAAGCTGTAGCCGTAGACGGCCCACAGCAGCGACACCACCGAGAAGATCGTCAGGCACTGCATCAGCACCGACAGCATGTTCTTCGAGCGGACCAGGCCGCCGTAGAACAGTGCCAGGCCCGGCAGCGTCATCAGGATCACGAAGGCCGTGCTGACCAGCAGCCAGGCGGTGTCGCCCTTGTTGGGCACAGGTGCGGCCGGTGCGGCAGCCGCTTCGGCCGGCGCAGCGGCGGTGGCGGCCGAAGCGGCTGCAGGTGCCGCCGCGGGGGCAGCGGAGGCGGCAGGAGCGGAGGCCTCGGCCGCCGGCTTGTCCTGCGCGACAGCATGGGTGGAAAAGCCGACGCCGGCTGTGCCGATGGTCAGCGCCATCGCGCCCGCCGTCAGGACTCGCTTGAACCAGGTTTTCATTTGCTTAACCTCTTGTGATTGTGCTGTCACAGGGCATCGCTGCCGGTCTCGCCGGTGCGGATGCGGATGACCTGCTCGATCGGTGCCACGAAGATCTTGCCGTCGCCGATTTTGTCGGTTCGGGCCGATTCCTCAATGGCCTCGATGGCGCGCTCCACCACATCATCGGGGACGGCCACCTCGATCTTCACCTTGGGCAGGAAGTCGACGAGGTACTCGGCGCCGCGATACAGCTCGGTGTGGCCCTTCTGGCGGCCGAAGCCCTTCACTTCCGTGACCGTGATGCCGGACACGCCGATGTCGGATAGCGCTTCGCGCACCTCGTCGAGCTTGAACGGCTTGATGATAGCGATGATCAGTTTCATCGATTTCTCCTGTGGGCAAGCCGGCTGCGGCTTGCCCTGACTGACGCTCAATTAGAAAGTCTTGGTAAGGGACACCCAGCCCGTGTTGTTGCCAACATTGTGGTTATAGCTGTTGGTGTAGAACGACTCCTTCGCGTTGGTGCCGATATAGGCCACTGCCACAGAGAAGCCTTTACCCAGGTCCTTGGTCAGGCCGAGCTTCCAGTCCAGGTACGACGCCGCACTGATGTGCTGGACGTTCTGGTAACCCAGATGCGCATTCATCGTTAGGTCCCACACATTCAGCGGGTAATTGAAGCTCAGGTCGATATAGCTGCTGTACTGGCTATTGGCGATGCCGAACAAGTTGGTGAGCGCCTGGGAGTACTTCAGGAATACCGGGCCATAGCCGATGCCGGCATAAATCTCGGTGGTGTACGGACGCGGCTGGCTGTAGCCGCCCGGATAGAAGTACTGCAGCACGCCGACGTCATAATTGAACTCCATGTCGCTGGCCTTGAAGGTGTTCTTGAAGCCGCCGTAGAAGTCCATCTCGATCGGCGCCGACACCGACTTGTCGGCATCCGAGATCCAGCTGATGCTGGAGTTCCAGTTGCCGATGTAGAAGCCACTCTCGTGCGCGTAGTCAAAGCCGCCCTGAATGGCTGGATGGCGATTGGACTGGCTCAGGCCGCGGTACCGGTAGTCCGATGCCAGCGAGACATTGGCCGTGAACGTATGCGGCGACACGGGCTCGGCGGTAGCGGCAGCCGGCGCTGGCGTCGCTGCATCCGTGGCGCTCTGGGCGAATGCGGTGGCAGCGGAACTACAGAGAACGACTGCGCCGACTGCAATGGCCAACTTCTTCATGGATCCCTTCTCCTTTTCAATTTAGGCTCGGATTTCGGCTAAGTGATACTTACAAGGGCTGGCACGAGTGCAAGCTGCGTGCCAGGTGAAGCTCTGCATGTGAGACCTATCGTGAGGCGTTGAGACTATTTAATGCGGAGTGTCGTAAGAAAATCCTTACATCTATTGGCGGTGATTTCTTACATTTGCGCTCAGCGTGCCCGTGATTCATAAAATCAACGCCCAACTGCTGTGCAAATGTGAAGAACTAAGTCACCTCTACGGTGCACCGTTGTCACTTCGGATTCCTGCGTAGATTCTGGACTTTTGCTGGGAAGATGCGCAGAGGCACGACCATGAGGCAAGGGGAGCCCAAGGCGAACATCCGCGTCAAGAAGGTGGATGTAGCTGTTCGTGGATAGGCTGCGCAAACCTGATCCAGTTCGTTTAAAACGGTTGCCTACCCGGTTATGAACAAACCAGGAACAAACCTCCTTTCAATCGGCGAAGCGGCTGCCGCCCTTGGCGTGGCTGTTGCGAGATTGCGGCGCTGGCATCGCCGGGGCCGCCTGCTGCCTGCTCTGCGCATCTTGGGGGGCCATCGGCGCTATGCGTCGGACGCGGTCCGAACTGCATCGGGCGCGCAGGTGCACCCAGCGGGCAAGACTATCTGCTACGCCCGCGTCTCGTCTAATGACCAGAGCGCGCAACTCCAGACGCAGGCGGCCCGCCTTGAGCGGCATTGCCAGGAAGGTGGGTTCGCGAAAGTCGAGGTCGTGACGGACCTGGGCAGCGGACTGAACTATCGGAAGAAGGTCGCTTCGCGCGCTGCAAGGCTTTGCGGGCAGCCTGCGCAAGCTCGCGTTTCCTGGGCCGCCGATACCGAACTAAACGACGCTGTCTCGCCGCGCACAAGGTATGTGGCCGTTTGTAGTTGACCACCACAGACGCAGGCGAGCTTGCCCGAGCAGAACGTCCTCGCTGTGCATGTCATCGAGGATGAACCGCCCGTCGGTGTCGAGCCGCTCGAATGAATGCTACTTAGTTCGATGCCCACGCGCTCGGCCGAGCAGGCTCTTGAGCGGCTTCAGTGGTATGCACGGCGCTGGACCATCGAGACCTGGAACCGAGTATTGAAGAGTGGCTGCCGTATTGAGGCTCGCCAATTCGGGAGGCTCGAACGCTTCGTGCGGATTACCTTGGCCGCTCTGGGACACAAGCGCTGCCGCCCGACGCCCAGAGCGGTGCGCACGGTGCAAGCCGCTAGCACGCGTAGGCTGGTTTCGAGCGGCTGGGAGAAGCCGGTAGGCGTCCGGAGAGAGGAGTTTCTCCGCGTCAGTCGTTCTTGGCCCGCTAGGTGGCGAACTCGGACGACAGGTATGCCTCCGCATCCGCCAGGCGCCGGCGCACGCCTTCGTCGGCGGCCGGCCCGGGGGCAATGGTGTAGCGCGCCAGGTCAACCGGCGCGCCGCTGGCGGCATCGACCAGCACGGGCTCGATCGGCTGCCCGGTTGTCTTGTTGACAAGCTGCACGCTCGTTCCCTCGGGTGCGAAGTGCTTGTTGCCCCAGGCGAGCAACGACAGCATCACGGGCAGGAAATCGCGGCCGACGTCAGTCAGCACGTATTCGTAGCGCGGCGGCCGCTCCGAATACTGGCGCCGTTCGAGCAAGCCCTCTTCCACGAGCCCGTTGAGGCGGCGCGTGAGCATGTTCGGTGCGATGTCGAGGTTCTTCTGGAACGCATCGAAACGCGTGGAGCCGTAGAACGCCTCGCGCAGGATCAGGATGCTCCACCACTCCCCGACCCGCTCGAGGCTGCGCGCAATCGGACATTGCATGTCCCGGAAGGTCTTTCTTTGCATCCCGATGTCTCTGTAGATAGTTGCCTAATGAGTCTCATGCTACTGGTGCCGCTTCAATCAGGCAAGCAACCACCAACCGCGGCGGCCGATCTTCCAGGCGCGTCGCCGTGATCTACAGTCATTTCGTGCCGCCGATGCAGTGGCAAGGCGAAGCATCCATCGTGCACGAAACCTCGCGAGCGCGAGGTTTTCTGTAGTCGGTGAAAGCTGATTTGTGTCCAAGAATTTGCCTACTTCCCGTCCTTCTGAAGACTAAAGAAGTGCACAGCTTCGAGCATCGATGCTGATACCTAGCCGCGCAGGCGCAGGTCCGGTTGCGAGCCATTGCGCGAGCGTCAGGCGTCAGTCTCCGCGCAAGAACCGAAACCTGCAGAACTGAAACCTGCCAAAGGCGCATGCGAACGTAGAGCGCGCGTTGTCGCAAATGTCATGAAATGGCAGGTGCGCTTGTAGTACCTTGATCTTCCAAGAGAAGAGTCTCAATGGAAGACTCCAGTTGAGTTCTTTATATTACGAGCATAATATCATCGTGTTGGCCGTCCCCACACAGGAGTCCTCATCGGGTGATAGCTGGCTGTAAGCACCTTCCGGGGCTGAGGAGCCTTCAGCGTCGCAAAATGTTCGGGCGATCGCGCGAAGTCGTTCGAGGAGGCGTGCGCTGAGTTAGGGCCTTCCTTACTACGCAAAAAACCAGGTTGGAATCTCGTTGACAATGATTGCGAGCACAATTAATATCGTTGGGACTCGACGCGGTGCAGGCGCAAGTGCCGATGCCGTAGTGACTGGAAGTGCGTGGCGCTCAAGTGCTGACGCATTGTCAGTCGCTCCAACTTGCCGACTAGGGAGCGCGATAACGCTGCTTGCATCATCGATCGGTTTTGCCGCCCCGTCAGAGGAGTGGTCAGCTGGGTTCTCGCTCCTGTGCCTCGTTACGAGGGGCGAGTTTCGCTACGGTAACAACAACGGCGCAAAGCAAGCTCTCGGCCGTGACTACCTTGCGCAAGCCGATTCAATTGGTCAGCGGGGATTCTGTCAATGCGTCTGCTCGCAGCATTCCTATCAGGGCGACTGCTACACGATTCATGTCGATGGGATCCAAGATTGATTTGCTTAACCCTTCAATTCAAAGGTCATTAAATGAAAATCGAGGATGCAGTAGTACTGGTCACCGGAGCCAACCGTGGTCTGGGTGGGGCTTTCGTGAGGGCGCTGATCAAGGCGGGGGCGCGCAAGGTTTACGCCGCATCGCGTGACCCGTCTAAGGTGGACATAGAAGGCGCCATCCCAGTACGTCTAGATATCGCAAATGAGGTTGAGGTTGCTGCCGCCGCAGAGCAATGTGCTGATGTCAATTTGCTTGTGAACAACGCAGGCATAGGCCTTCCGTCTGCATTCCTTGCAGAGGATGGCGTTCAGAAGGCTCGCGCACTGCTCGAAACGAACTTCTTTGGGACTCTTCTCGTGAGCAGGGCATTCGCTCCCGTTCTTAAGCGCAATGGCGGAGGGGTTTTGGTGAATATGCTCTCTGTGACGAGTTGGATCAATCTGCCGACATCTAGCGGGTATTGCGCATCGAAGACGGCTGGGTGGGCACTGACCAACGGGTTGCGCAATGAGCTTCGAAGCCAAGGCACTCGGGTTATCGGTGTTCATGCAGGCTTCATCGATACGGATATGGCAAAGCACGTCTCTCTGCCGAAGATCAGCTCTGAGTCAGTAGCCGCGCAGGTAGTCGATGCGATCAGGGGTGACGCGGAAGAAGTCTTCGCGGACGAACTATCGCGTCAGGTTAAAGCGGGGCTGTCTGCCAACCCGGGGGTATATCTCCGTGCGCCCGCACTGTAGGTTCGAGTTCGCCGTGTAGCGATCCGTGACTGCATGGCTTTTTGCTGCAACTGAAGCGCAGCGTCATCAATATTAGCCGATCCTTATGCGAGGTTCGTCGTCTAGCCATCCACGTCTACCATGAAGCCAGTATCCATCTTTGATCCTCTCGTAGTGGGAGAGCTTGAACTCCCGAACCGTATTATCATGGCGCCGCTGACCAGGCTTCGTGCGCCTGGACTTGTGCCTAACGATATGATGGCGCTGCATTACAAGCAGCGTGCGTCCGCGGGCCTCATCATCTCGGAGGGCGTCCCGGTCATGCCCGAGGCCGTCGGTTACCCACACGTCCCCGGCATTTGGTCGCCGGGTCAGATAGAAGGGTGGCGCAAGGTCACAGATGCGGTGCATAACGCCGGAGGGCGGATCTTCGCCCAGATCTGGCACGTCGGCAGAATTTCCGATCCTTCACGTATTGAAGGTGGTCTGACGCCCGTCGCTCCGACCGCTATTGCACCTGACGGCCATTTGGCGCACAGCCGGCCGAAGATGCCATATGGCGTGCCGCGTGAATTGAGCCTCGCAGAGATCAAACAGCGCGTAGAGGCATTCCGCCTTGCAGCGATTAACGCTCTGCAGGCTGGATTCGATGGGGTGACAATCCACGGCGCCAATGGTTACTTGCTCGACCAATTTTTGCAGGACGGCTCGAACCATCGCGATGACGAGTACGGCGGCAGCATCGAGAATCGCGCGCGGCTACTCCTTGAGGTCGCAGACGCGGTAAGTTCTGTCTGGGGCGCGGAGAGTGTGGGCATGCATCTCGCTCCTGGCTCGCCAAGTCACAGCGTAAGCGACAGTGACCCGTCGGCTACGTTTGGCTATGTGGCAAGGGAACTGGGCAAGCGAAAGCTTGCATTCCTCTTTGTACGTGAGCCTGAGAGCGAAGGGGCATTGCTGCCGGTAATCCGACGGGAGTTTGGCGGCCTCTGCGTAGCGAACGACGGATTTGACATCGAATCAGCCAAGGAAGTGGTTGCAAGTGGGAAAGCCGATGCTGTTGCATTCGGGCGGGCATACATGGCAAATCCTGACTTGGTTGAGCGACTCCGCCTCGGCGCGCCGTTGAACAAGCTTATTCCTGAGACGATTTTCGACATCGATTCCTGCGGCCCAACCGGATACCTCGACTATCCGGTGCTCGGCGCTGCAGCCTAAAGCTAGGGCGCGACTGGAACCGCAGGCGCCTGTCTATTGCGACGTGAAGTACGTCGCGCGACCGGGGGCTGGAGCGTGCATGCTGCCGCCGCGGGCGTGATCGCCCGCGGCGGGCAGAAGTTGTCTGAAAGGTTGCCACGCGCGGCACGAGTATTCGTGTTCCCATGCGAGGTCACCATGACGTCCTGCAGTTACCTGTAAGGAAAGACCGCAGATCACGACAAGGTGTCTGGGGCGAGGTTCATACAGCGTACAGAAGTCTGGTGCGCGAGCAATGGCTCGCAGCCCACAGCGCATCCACGCAGCGAGGCATCAGCACCGTTGGCCGAAGCCCTCCGGCTTCGCCATCCAGCAAAGGCACACCGTTCGTCTTGCGCCATTCTGAATGTTCAGATTTGCACATCCTTAAAGTAACGTATGCAGTCAATAAACGACGTCACTCACAACTGCGTCAGGCATAGCCCAAGGTAGCAGCGCGGCATAGTCATCGGCCGTGGTGGCCAGGGGCAACTTCGTGAACAGCCA
>NZ_CAJPVI010000117.1 GCF_905397435.1 Cupriavidus numazuensis | reverse complement strand
GTCTGTGCCATCCCGCACTCCTCGTGATCGTTACCCGGTAACACCCCGTGCGACGCACGGTATCGGATAACAATCGGAATACTCAAGGTGTGCTGGATCTAGCGCTTACGAATCTCCGAGGCCGAATGACCTCATCTGAAGTTTGGATCTGCGTCGGAGCGCGATCTTGATCCCCGAGGGACGTTGCCTGGCGCGCCAACGACTTCGCGACGCGTCCAACTCCGGCCGCTCACAGTGGGCCGCCAGGGACTCGTGAGTGGGTAAGACACGCCTATTGCCCCGTAAAACACGCAAGCCGTCACACCACCTACCTGGCAAAATTTAAGGCCGAAATATCCTGCCCCGAGACAATGATGTCCTGGCTGGCTGGCGTGAATACCGTGGAGAAAAAAAGATCGTGCGGCTCAATTCGATATGGACCGTCAGGCACAACAAATAGATAAAGGCCAGTATTATCAGTCAAATTTGAGAGGGATGCTCCGCCGCTACTAATCATCACTGACGTACCTGGGCTCGGGGCACCATTCACACTGAAAGTAATCCGCCCATCGACACGATATGCCGGCGCGACCATGTCAACAAGTGTGACATCATGATCCACAACGTCAAACGTCTGACTAGAGGGTGAAAAATCATAATGAAAAGCCGACGACTTTGGAGTCAAAGTATATGTCCCTGGTGGAACGCAACTTAGAGAATACGCGCCCGCTTTGGCGCCAGAATCGGGTACGGCTGTCAAGTCCTTTGCCCCGGCGAGAGTGACTGAGATTCCGCTCTCAAAGAAACCCAACCCAATGCCATTGACGCTTCTTAATTGGCCACTAACCTTGAATGAAGGGCCAGTTTTCGAAATATCCACGCTTGCTGTGCCATTAATTCCTGCTGGGTCGCTTGCACTGACAATAATGGTGTTAGTCCCCATTGCCACGGGCACAGTTGCCGTCCATCGGTGGTTAAAGGGGCCAGTTAAGCCTGATACGCTCACAGTCTGTATGGCTTTCCCGGCCTGGCCATTTGTCTCGTTGCGCCACGTCACGGTAACGCCAGTAATCTCCTCCGCGGATCCGTTACAGCAGCCGAAAAATGTCGGACTAATAAATGCTGCCCCCGTAAGAGAAACCTCATTACAGATTGTTGAGGTGGTATCTGGTGAATCGATTGTTACCCATCCCGTCGGTGGAGGGCGGCTGATAATGTCACCTCCGTCGCCCCCGCCTCCGCCGCCCCCGCATGAGGCCACCAGCAGGATACTGATCATGAGAAAGCACGCTCTCTTTATCCCGTCAAACATGATGACCTTCCTTTGAGTAACAATCTAACTCAGTAGGCAACAACATTACCATCGCCCATTCGATCACTTGAATACAATCTATCCTCGTTCGAGCATATGCACGCTCAGTCCACCAAATTTGACTTGAGTCAAATTGCAACGGAGTAGCGGCTGCCGAGCATTCATGAATTCACCAACCCAAATGTGAGGGCACTGGAGAGCCCTCGGTAACGTCTTTCCCCTTGCCAGTACCGTAGTTCTCTACTCACCCGCATGACTGTGGTCCTCTAGTCCCTCTAGACTAGATCCGGGCTCACTCCTTCACCTTTCGTCGGTCTCTCGGCCGATATTCGTTGGATCCAACGATCCAACGTATGGGAGCATATGTGCACATTCATGCGGGAAATCATGTTCAAGACGGCCGCCGGCGCGGTTCGCGGTTTGTCACTTGCTGAAGCAACTTCGCGGAATCGCGTCCGGTTTATGGCGTAGCTCGCTCGACGCGTGGGGAGCATTGGTCGCAAGAGCCACCTTTGGCATTCAAAATGATTGACCGCTTTCACGAAAGCGTAGCGCCGGGCACGTCAAGCTGTTCAGCGATCCCACCAGGTGTGAGCCCCGCTGGGCCGGCAACCACCAGCATCCGGAGACCCGGAGACGCAGGTTGTGGGCAAGGGCAGCTAAGGAGCGGATAGCATCATTTTCTTCCACGATTCCAATATATTGGAAACGTGGAAGAAATACTGGGGCCTGATAGGGGAGAGATGACCTCATCTGGCCAGCCGCGATGAGGCCTGGCCGGCCGTAGCCGACCGAGGCCGTGTGGAAACGTCTCTCGAATCGCACCAATGCGCGTCCCCTCCGGGGCGTAGCCTCTCTTATCGCATTTTCGGCTATTCCACGTCGAAACGGGTGCGAACAGCGCTAATAGCGCCCCTGAGGGCGATCTTCAGACCATTTTTTTGGCGCAAATGGGTGCTTACACACCCGCCAGGCGCATGGCCTTCATTGTTTTCGAGAACCCGAGAATTCGAAGAACGCGCTTGAGGTTGTACGCCAGAACATGCAGGCTCATTTCAGTACCTACATTCGGTAGCGTGCGCGTCAGGAAGTGCGTGTAGCCCATCCAATGTTTGAAGGTTCCGAAGACATGTTCGACGGTTCGCCTGCGAACCGTCATTGCATCCGGCGTCTTGTCGAGCCGGCGCTGGACGGCCTCCAGCACTTCCTCATGCTCCCATCTGGAGATGCGCCGGTACGGACTCGGCGTGCACTTAAGCCCAAGTCATTGCCCGAAGGCGCGCACAATCAATCCAGAAGGATGATCGTGCCCTGAGGACATCAGGGTAAACCCACCTGTTGATTACTCCCACGTGAGCGTCGTCTCCGCTAGCAGGTGCGCAGCCAGGAGGTAATCCCCGTGTTGTACGGCCCGGGCCTCAAGCTCGTCGAGACACGGCTCCGATAGCTCTGTCAGCTCGAACAAGCAGTAGAGATAGCGCTGACGAAACGTGGTTTTTGTGGTTCTCAGGCCGCGAGTTAATGCATCTGGCGAACGTACGGCGATATGTTCGATGGTCCGGAACTGCACCGAGACGCCACATTCCTCGCCAAGTCGGCCGAGCTCGATGGCATCTTGCCAGGCCGTTTCGTAGTCGAGGTCGACTGTGTCCCCTCTGCGCAAGTTGATGTGTTCAACCGCAGAAGCTCGATTGTGAGCGACGAAACATGTCATCGGCGGACCTCGTCTGCATGGCATTCCATTGGCGGAGACTGCCGCGCCGCCGCGCCCCGGCGAAGTTCATTGATCACAATAGTGCCGAATCTCGCCTTGTCATCGTTGCGCTTTCGAACTTTACCGTCCGAGCTACAGTGTGACAAGACGGAGCCAACGTCTCAGTTTGACCCAATGGTCAGCCAGTACGATGCAGCGACGTGCAAGCTCACCTGTTTATAAAACCGACCGGTCGGTTACGGTTTGATCAGAACATTTGAGGCACATCAAATCGGGATAGCCAAGTAGGTCGCATCCTGCGACTAGACAATCGAGACTCCGAATTGCCACAAAAAGGCTTTCGGTCGCGGCTGCAAGACACTATGATGCACTTTCCGAGCGCACGTGACCGACACGCGCTTGCCAGCCAGACCTTGCGTCCGAGAGTAAGGTAGCCGTTTTATCCAAGCTTGGCCAACCATTCGGGCGGTAGTGAAGTCCCGTAGTCCCGTAGCACTATTAGATCTATAGCTTGGGAGACGACTGTGCTGAGCCATCACGAATTTGCCACGTTGGTATTGCTAAACGGCAACCCGCACCCCGCGGAGCTGGACCAGGCGGACTTAGAAGCGTTGCTTGCGCGCCAGCTCATCACGCTGGAACGGCTCGGGCCAGACCATAGCCGTCCCCACGTCACGATCCAAGGCTATGCCTTCCTCAAGGCATTAGGCCGTGTTCCGGCGATGGCCGGCCGCCAAGCTTGGCAATAAACCCATCGCTTTGTCTCACACCGAACGTCGCGGGCCTTGGAAAGGTGCCGGTTCCGACGTTTCCTATGCATTCCGGCGTACGCCGCAAGCGCGCTACGCTGCAATGAACATCGACTCGATTACCCATAACGGCCTGCCGGGCAGGCCGCATCTAGGAGACGCAAGATGTGGACAGTGGAACAATGCAAGAACGTGCAAGCGGCTGGTCTTGATGCCATGCTCGGATTGGCGAAACAAGCCTTCGATGGCTTCGAGAAAGTGGTGGCGCTAAATCTCCAAACCACGAAGACGAGCTTGGCGTTGACCAGAGAGGGCGTATCGAAAATCCTCTCGGCTCAGAGCCCCCAAGAACTCACCGAATTACAGATGGAATGGCTTCAGCCACTCACCGACCACGCTTTGACGTATCGGCATCAATTGGCGGACATCCTCGCAGCCACGCGCGCGGAGTTCGCGAAGGTCGCTGAAGCCCAATACGCGGCAAGCAGGGGCCAACTGCAGGACTTCTTCGAAGGTGCGGTGAACAATGCGCCTTCAGGTTCGACGTCGCCGCTGGGTGCCTGGCAGGAAGCCATCAAGGCGACCACGATGCTCTTTGAGTCGATGCAATCGACGACAAAGCAGGCCGTAGAAGTCGCCGAAGGTAGCTTCAATACGGCGGTGGAGGCGGCCTCAAGAGGCGCGCGGCGCCGCGAAGCGCAGACGACCCATGGAGCCGCAAAGTAGGCCATAGCGTTGGTGCTCGGTAGATTTCGAATCTCAATCAAATTCTGCGAGACGATGGGACCTGATCAGCTGCAGGTCCTACGTCATCCTTACGGTATGACCGCTTAGAGGAATGAAGACATGACGAAAAAAGTCGCCATGGTCACGGGCGGGATGGGTGGTATCGGTGAAGTCATCAGCGCTCGTCTTCACGATGCGGGTTATGAAGTGGCGGTGACACATTCCCCTGGCAACAGCAGCGCCACGAACTGGTTGGGCACCATGGAGGAAAAAGGGCGGAAGTTCCACGCGTACCCTGTAGACGTCGCCGACTACGATTCATGTCAGCGCTGCGTGGCCGCAATCCGCGGAGAGCTTGGGCCCGTCGATATTTTGATCAACAACGCTGGCATTACGCGCGACGCGAGCTTCAAGAAGCTGGACAAGGTCAACTGGGATGCGGTCATGCGAACCAATCTTGACTCCGTGTTCAATATGACGAAGCCAGTGTGTGACGACATGGTCAAGCGCGGCTGGGGCCGCATCGTCAATGTGTCCTCCATCATTGGCTCCAAGGGTGGCTTCGGCCAAGCGAACTACGCGGCGGCCAAGGCCGGCATGCACGGTTTCACGAAATCACTGGCGCTGGAGGTGGCCAAGAGCGGTGTCACCGTGAACACGGTATCGCCGGGCTTCATTGCCACCAAGATGGTGACGGCCGTGCCTCAGGAGATCCTCGATACCAAAATCATTCCCCAAATCCCGGTAGGCCGTCTTGGCAAGCCAGATGAGGTGGCCGCGCTGATCGCATACCTGTGCTCGGAGGACGCTGCTTTCGTGACGGGGGCGAAAATCGCCATCAACGGCGGCCAGCACATGCAGTAAGGCGTTGACGCTTCGTCGAGCTCCCGGTTGGTCGGAGCCAGAGCGCCTCTTCGGAGGTGGCAAGAAGGACGTCATCGCCGCGTAGTAACGCGCCGCAGTATGGCTCCCGTCAAGTCGCTGACCACCTGAACATTGGTCCACGATCCGACTTCTCATTCCGGCAAATTGCGTGCGAGCCTTTATCATCACTTGCCTATCGCACCCGCTTTCAACAAGAGGCGATATTGCGTTGCGATCCCGCAACAAGTGTAATTCGCGGAGCTTAAATCAGGCTTAATTATGATTTAATTCTGGTCCGCAGCGGTCGTGCTGCATTAGTTGTGCGCCGCTGCGCAGGACCGGATCGAGCCCCCGCTTCGATCCGGTTTTTTTTGTCCAATTGATTTTTGCATGCGCTCGCCTCGAAGACGGCAAGAGATGAGGTCCACCGTGATCAGTCCGTGCTTGCGAGGATTGTGACCTCGTCGAATTCGGCGACCACCTGTCATCAGAAATCGCCGCGCGCATCATGCCGACCGGCACCTACGAGCCCATTGATGGGGCGGTGTCAACGCGCTTCCGCATGCCTGCGCCACCACCATGACTGCCCATTCAATCGTCGTTCGTGGCGCTTGGGGCCGCCGTGAAAGGCTGTTGTTTCGATTCGTCCTGACCACTGGCCTCGCCGAGTAGTCGCAGGACTGAGCGCAGCGCATCTTCTTCGATGAGCCCTTCGTCGCATGCAAAGCATCTCTGGACTCTCAGCACGGCAGTTTTCTCGTCGCACAGAGAATCTATCTCAAGAACGACTGCAGACATCTCGGCCTTTCCGCAATTTGTGCACAGCATGGGGTAGTTCAGGCTCGGTGGAGCATCACTGAGCATTGGAGGGCAATGTCAATCAAGTCTTGGGCGGTCGTTGGAAACCGAAGCAATCGTCTGCGACTCGCCAAAGAGAATGAACCTGGCTTTGCCGGAATGTTTTGCCGAGTAAAGGGCGGTGTCCGCCTTCAGGAGGAGCTCATTCCGGGTGTTGCCATCGCAGGGCGTTTTTAGCGCGGCGCCGACGCTCGTGCTGCATGCAATCTGGTGGCCATCGAGAATGAACGTCTCGCAGGTCGCCGAGAGCATCGCCTGGGCGACGCGCCGCACCTTATCCGACGTCGAGACGTCCTCCAAAATCACAGCAAACTCATCACCGCCTACTCGGGCAACAGCGCCGGTTTCGCCAACACAGGACTTCAGGCGAGTCGCGACGACATTCAGGAGCTTATCGCCAACGGGGTGGCCGTATGTGTCATTCACAAGCTTGAAGTTATCGAGGTCGACAAGGAGCAAAGCCACTATTTGCCCGCCTTCCTCGCTCTGGATCATCGCCGACTCCATGCGGCGGTCAAAGCCTTTTCGATTGAGCAGGCCTGTCAAATCGTCTGACAAGATCGTTTGCTCAAGGTGCCGCATCTTCTGGCGCTCTGCCGTGATATCTCTGGTAAAGAGATGCACGCCTATGACTCTGTCGGCTGTCGTACTCCAGGCAGGTTGATAAGTGACGTCAAAACAAACGGGCTGGTTGTCATGGACATGTTCAGCCTCAAACCTAACCAGTTCGCCGGAAAGTGCGCGCCGCAGGGGAGGGCCTAGCACTTTCGCATAAACAGCAGCTCCCCACAGGTGCATGGGTGTCAGTCCGATAATTTCATCGACAGAGATGCCAAATCGCTGTTCGTACGCTTGATTGACGAACACGTAGCGTTCGTCCTTGTCGAGGTAGGCAACGAGGTCCGGTATGTGGTTCGCAATGGCATGGATGCGAGCTTCCCGCTCCTCTGCCAACTTCCTTGCCGTCAGCAGTGCACCCGTGCGTTCGACAAGCTCGCCCATCACTCTGGAGAATGTCCTGGCTAGGGCACCGATTTCATCTGTTCTAGCAGTCGGAAGCGCAGCGCTCCTCGACAAGTCCGTCGCACATGCCTGCACGGCATATTCCAAGCTTACTAATGGCGCCATCAGGCGTCGGGCCACCCCCCACATCAGCAAGCCGGCTATCGCCAAGGCTACCGCAGTCACCGCTAAAATCTTTGACCTGGCGCGGGTAATTGGCGAGAAGGCTTCCTTTGCCGGAAGCGAGGCAATCAATTCCCACCCCACGGTTTCAAGGCGGCGTCGAGCAATAATGGGGCGCATCGGCCAAGCGAAGTCCCAAACGGAATGTGCGATATCGGTTCCGCAGGACTCATCTACGAAGCTTGCTGGCTGGAGTACCTTTGCCGGGTCTGCATGCACGACATAGCGAGGGGATTTCCCCGAAGAGACGAGGCAATAGGTTCCGGTCTCACCGATGCGGCTGCGAGACAGCGCGTTGAGGAAGTCTTCGCGCCGAAGGTCCAGCCTTCCGACAAGAACCGCGCGTACTCGCCCATCAATTGAGCGCACAGCCACGGCCATGGCGATTCCCGGCGTACCGGTTACCTGGGTGATCACCGGTTCCGAAATGACAACCGACGCGACGCGCAGAATGTCTTGAAAGAACTGCCGGCCCGACACATCAGGGTTGTGATCTATCGGCCTGGTATCGAATACCCGCTTACCGTCGGGCCAAGCGAGCAATAGTCCGTCGAACAATTCGGGAATAGGAGCGGCCTGTTCGGCGTTGCGCTTCAGTTCATCCGGGCGATGATCCAACTGCGAGGCCAGTTGCTCGGCAAGTCGGCGCAGGATGACGGCGCGAACTTCAAATTTGTCGTCGAGTTGCTCAGCGACGAGTTTGACTTGTGCGGCCTGCTGAGCCTGCAGGGAATCCTTTAGGTTCGCGACGACATATTGACGTGCAACCAGGATCAGCAGGACCGTGAGAAGAAGAACCACAACGACCGTCGAGGCAACCACACGGGATTTTAACGACCAGCGAAGCATTCCCTCAGCCTTTGCTTTTTTCATTGGAATCGCTCACAGTCCGATTCCCTGCCTTCGTTGAAGGCGCGCGGTTGTGTTCGGGACGCTGACCTCGGGGCGGCCATTGGGCTCTTCACCCGAATAGGGAAATGGAATGGTCAATGTTAGCGGAATTCCGAATATGACACGCGTGTTTTCATGCTTGACCCTGCCGCCGGGAGCCACCGGTAAAAATGAACTATCAAGCAAACATCTATGCGACTGCTGCAGGCAATCTGCAACCACGCAGACCGGAACGCCTCTATGTCCAACTCGGGACGGCGTGGCATTGAGCGCGCAGCGCCGCTCCGGGGCTGGCACCGCCAGCATTTCATCAGCGGACATCACTATTGAAATAGTCAAGTTTATGTCCACAATCCGGACGTTCCTTTCCGAAAAAGAACATGGGTGTCCCGTTTCGTATCCTGCTTCTTGCGCTTCCCACGGTCTTCCTGCTTTCGCTGGTCGAGGCAGTTGTGCTGAGTCTGCGCGCGCGGCGCGCCAGCACTGAACCCTTCGACTGGAAAGCGATGGGCCTGAGCATGTTCGATCAGGTCGTCCGGCAACTCATCCTGATGGTGCCTCTGAGTCTGGCCGCGCCAGTCTTAGCGTTTGCGTGGCATCATCGTATTGCAACGATCTCAATCGGGCCGTGGTGGACCTTTGCGCTGCTCTTCATCGGGCAAGAGTTCTGCTACTACTGGTTTCACCGCGCCGCGCATCGCGTGCGCTGGTTCTGGGCGACCCATGCAGTGCACCATTCGTCCAACCAGTTGAATCTATCGGCAGCGTATCGCCTTGGGTGGACCGGAAAGCTGACGGGCAACACCATGTTCTACACGCCGCTGGTTTGGCTGGGCTTTGACCCGAAGCTGGTTCTCGCCATGCTAAGCCTGAACCTGCTGTACCAGTTCTGGATTCACACCACCTGGATCCCGCGCCTCGGCTGGCTCGAGACGATTTTCAACACGCCCTCAGCGCATCGCGTGCACCACGCATCCAACCTGCGCTACCTGGACGCGAACTATGGCGGTGTGCTGATCTTGTTCGACCGACTCTTTGGGACCTACATCCCCGAAAGCAAGGATGAGCCTTGCGTCTATGGCCTGGTCCGGCCTGTCACCAGCTACAACCCGCTGGTGGTGGAATTGTAACCGTCAGCGGAACCCGTGTTGACCGGGACGATCTGATGTCAGAACTGATAGCCTCGGTCCTGCCAGTACTGCCAATCGGCAATGGCCTGCCGCGTCATCTCGTCGCTCGCCAGTGGCACGAGTTGCGCTAGTGGGACAGCAAGCTTGCGCTTGTTCCATCGTATCCACACGAAGGCTTCAGACTCGCACACGTCCTCGGGAG
>NZ_CAJPVI010000116.1 GCF_905397435.1 Cupriavidus numazuensis | reverse complement strand
ACGTTGCCACGCTGGCGAGGCAAGCAGTGTTCAATCTGTCGATATTGGGCTTCGGTGATTTCCATCACCGAAGCATACAACTAAATCAAATTAGTGTGAACAGGCCCTAGGGATAGCCGGAGGCCCCTTAGCACGCAGCGCGCGCCGAGCCTTCCACCATCCAGACCAGGATGATTCCAACAGTCATTCGAGTCATGCGCTATCTTCGCCCGCATGCCGGTCGTCTCAACTCTTCCCTCACAGAGACCGGTCTCCCTCGGTTGCTGCCGTTTTTAGCCGACCAACCGAGCGGTCACCCCAACAGCCGTTCAATGGAGCGGCTGGATACACGTCGGGCGCCTTTGTGGTCGGCCGACAGGTGACGATGAAGTATATCTTCGGGCAGTCAGACCGGCCGCTTGATTCTTTCTATCTGCAGCGCAGATGGATGAGAACGAAGTATCAGCGACTCGGCATCATGGCGATTAAGAGCTGCAATACGTGCTTGTAGTGAAGCGTGTCCAGCACCACTTAGACGTGGCTACCGGCCCCTATCGAGCGTGGTGCACCAGCACTCTGGGAGGAGTCCACCAAGCTCATCCAAGAGGATTTCCGCAAGCCGAATGAGGTAGCGGTGAGCGGCGACGTCTCCGCCACAAGCCGCCATTCCAGTTGTCGCGCATTCGCTACTCTACTTACAAATTAGCGCGAAAGGTTCGAACCAAACTGACGATAACAACGTCAGGAACGCACAGTTCCTTGTCAACTTTGGGGCAGGCTTCCATCCCGCGAAGCCTGCCTTCTTTTGCGAGTCGGTGCTGTTTGCGGGCTCGACATGACCGTCCAGCTTCAAATGGCTGCGTGTCGCTGGAAGGATGTCTGCCAAGGCAGTTTCGTCCTGGTTTCACTCCGCGACGAAGGGCGAGAGAGCGGTCATGGCTACCCCTATTGCGGGATGGTTCGGCAACGCGGGAGATTTGACAATCAAGGCTTCTCGGTAAGGCGGACCACGAACTGCTTCCGAGCCCAAGAATAACAACCACGGGAGAGGGTCCATGAGCGCAATGCCTGCCGCACGTGTCCGCAGTCTTCAGGCCGGCACCAGTGGCGTCGTCGCTGTCTTTCTGTGTCTTGTCTCGTTTTCCGCTTCGGTGTACGCCCATGGCGGAGGCCTAGACGCCAATGGCTGCCACACCAATCGAAAGACGGGTGACTACCACTGTCACCGCGGGAGTGGGAGCGCGAATCTCGTCCCTCCCGATGCTTCTCGCACACCTCCAAGCCGAGCGACGAATGCCTTGGCTGCACCTCGCACGACGGGGTCTGGGCTAACGTGCTACACGGGGCCTCGCGGAGGTACGTACACGATTACAGCGAGCGGCCGCAAAAACTATGGTGGCTGCTAGCCCGACCGCCAAGTTACGCAATCCTGAAATGGTCGGCAGACTGGCCAGCATTCACCGCGCGCTGAAGCCATTCGGGTCGGTCGCCCTGGCCATCCCAAGTATGGCCTTGTGCGTCTCTGAAGCGAATGGGATGGGCTTGGCGACTGGTGGTCGGACTGGTTGCGACGAAGCATCCGGCGGCAACCAGGTCATCTTCTGCAATGCCGTGCTTGGCCATCTGGGACCTCACCCAAAGAATCGCAGCAGCGCGCTCCCGTAGTTGTTGCGTATCCGAGAGACGTTCAAGGAGGGGAGAATTGGGGGCGTCGAAACTGAGCATCATTAGGTTTCGCTCTCGTTGGCGTTGGAGACAGGCGTCACCGTCCACTGCTTCCAGTGTATTCTAACCCCATCCATATGCGCTGGGAGAAGGCTATGGTCTACCCCGTTGCTACGTAAAATACTCAGAAAGCGGCCGCTTCAATCCCAAACGGTGATGTCAATTGGATAGTTCTCTCTTCTATAAAGTCCTGCAGAGTCATTTTCGTGAGTTGCCTGGTCGAATCACTGAAGCAACTCCCTCTGCTTTCAACTCAGTGTTTGATTCCACGGAGGCGGGAAAGCAGGGCAACATTGTTTACCTCTACCGTACCGAGCGCGCGTTTCCACGGATTAGCGGGAAGACAGACATTCTTTATATCGGCCAAACGAAGCAGACTTTTCGAGCCAGGTATGCGAGATATGCAGAACTGCTCGCAACTTCACCGACAAACGGACCGAAGTACAAGGCAATTATTGCAGGGCACGGTCCCATTCGTATTGAGATTTGCCATTTTGGCGTCTTTGGCTCGACGTTAAAAGACGCCGAGGCACAACTTCTCTGGTGGTATTTCCAGTGTCATTGCGAATTTCCGCCTGTTAATAGGAGTGGCGCTCGCTCCCGGACAGGTGAATGTACCGGAACCTTGGTTCTTGATGATTACATGAAGGAGATGCCAATTGTCTGAACGCGAACCAGGAAAGCATGCCGCTGTACTTTCCGCGCTGGCGGAAGCATGGGAACATAATCCTCGGCTACGACTCTGTCAACTATTGGTGAATGTAATTGCGCCGGAGACCCCATGCCCCGAGGTCTTTTACATCGAAGATAGTCAGCTATTGGAGAAGTTAAAGTTTTTCGGCACGAGAGCATCCGAATCTGGGCACTCGCGCTTGTGAGTTTGGGTATCGCCGGCAACTCGGCGCTCGAGGACCTGAGGTCGAAACTGCTGCGAGAGCTTGGCGTGTGATGCTCCGCGGTTGGCATGTGGGGGTGCTGCGTTTCTAATTCCAGTCTGCTTCAGTAAGGGCTTCCACCGCGACGACCACGTCCTCCTCCATCTCGTACACCTTCCGACAGGGGCTGCGGTCGACTGTGGGGATGCTGCTATCTCCTCTGACGACGTTGGGGATGTTGACTGCTACTGCTGTACACAGTCCACTACAAAGTACCTATCGCTTTGGATTCCACTTTGGCTTCGGCTGCCGTTCTCCGAAGAAGCCTGCCCAATGAGCCATCTGGCTGCCAGACAGGTGACTCGTCAGCGAAGGCTTGGACCATCCCTTCATGTCCCTACTTTGCTCACGTAGACAGGCGCGGTCAACATTCATGTCCGGCCCCGTGAGGTCGCGCTCCGTCGACCGGAACCCCTCGGCCAAATTCGCCATCGTCGTAAGTGGGAAAATCAGAGTTGTTCTAGACTGAATAAACGGCTCTCTTCAAAGTTTCGAACGCAAACTCCAGATTCTCCTTCGTCGGCGGTTCTTTACGCAACCACCTTACTTCAAAGCCGAGATACGTCGCCCAGTGAACGCCCTGAGTGAACTCTTTCCACTTATCGTTTTTCGCAGCTAGCTCGACGTACTGATTTACGAGTAGATACTGATGTGCCCCAGCACAGTACTGGGCGCGTTCGTACGCATCCTGTATGAATTGGAAGGCTTCTGCGTATTTTCGTTCGCGGTAGTAGTAGGTACTTCGTTGCCAGGGAACCATCCATGGAAGTGCTTCCGTGAGCCCACGATTCTCGAGGCGGACACGATAGACCTCAATGCCAGAAATGCTGAGGTCACGGGACTTTCTCACGGCGAAGCCTTCCAGCAGGAGTTCTCCGAATCCGTCAGGGATGGAGTGTTGAGGAGCAAAAGCCTCTGAACGTTCAAATTGGAGCGCCGCGAGTCGTCCGAAGGCTCGACTCGCCTCGATAGCTTCGTCGACTGTGATACGGCCGCTTGCCACGGCTTGGCTCAGCAGGTCTTGCCTTGCGGCAAACTTGTACCAATAGTCGGTGACAACAACGAACCAGACCTTATCCCACTCCCCTGGCGGAACTTGCTCGCGAGCGATGAGTTGATGAACGAGCTCTCGAATTATTTTGGTATTGTCAGCAATGCTCTCAGCGAGCAAGCAATAGCGGTCGCAGAATTCTTGCAGCGTCTGATTTCCGAAGTGCTTCTGCACGAGCGTCGAGATGTAAGTCGCGGTCCGCGACAGAAATAGCGCGGTGCGGACGCTTACTTTCTGTGTTTCGGGAAGCGATGGCAACCCTTGCTTGGCTCGAAATCTGTCCAGCGCTTCGAACGACTCGTCGAAATTCTTAAGCAGTGACGACCAAGATGGAAGATTGCGACCTGCGAGCCAATTTTTCGCACTTTCCAAGTTCTTACCTAGAAGCGCCATATCGGTGTCGTCCGGGCAATGGAAACGTTGGATTGAGGTTCCGGCGAGTTCGTATGCCCAGCGCATGACTCGTTCGAGGGGCCACTGCCAGTTATCGCCATCGCGCTTAGGCAAGTACCAGAACGCATCTGCTGGGACAAGCAGCCCATCCTCCGCGACGTTGTACCGTTGGAGTTGCTTGGCGACGGAAATCGCCAATCTTGGGGCGGCGCTCTCCAGCAAAAACCATTTGGCCGTCTCGGACTTTGTGAGGTAGGTACCTTCGGTCTTCAGGGCATGCCGATAGGTGTCGAACAAGTCAAAGAATACATCGCCGAACGCCCAGAACTCGCGCGGTGGCAGCACACCCGCGATAAGATAGCTAAACGTCACGAGAAGCTTGCCGAGATTCGGGTCGAGTTGACCGACCTCATTGGCTAGGCGTCTCAGTGCCGTCTGCGTGGATTTCTTTCTAGCTTCGTCAAAGCTCTCGTCTCGCTCATACTTCCTGGGCAAAACCCCGGACGCGTCGAAGACGAACTGCAGCACTTCACCTTGGGTGGGAAAGCCAACAACCTTCATGGTGCGGACCTGTGTTAGAAAGCAGGAGCCCCGCTGAGGCGGGGCGCTTGGAGATTACTTGTTCGTCTGGTTCGGATTCAACTGCTTTCCCCGGTTTCCCTGCACCTTCGCATTTGTGGGGTTCGTTCCGCTTGTTCCCTTATTCTTGTTAAGCGCATCCGCGCGGTGGTCAGCTTGCTGTTTGGTCAGTGTCTTCATGTTGAGCTCCCGAGTAGTGAAAGGAGTTGTCATGCTAGGTAATCGCTCGAACTGGGGCCAGGTGAAAATTGGCGACGAAGTTTTGTGCTAGCAAGCGAGGACACGACTCAAGAAACCGGCCTGAAAAGCTGCCGGTGCTTCGTCAATAGCTAAGGCGTGGAAGGAGCGACTCCGCGCGAACTGCCTCAGAGAGGATTCTCAACTCCTACCGGCTCCGCTCGGTACACTGACCAGAAGTAGTGCGAATGTCGATGGTGACGGGCGCGCTTCTTCTCTGCGAAGAAGCGAACTCTTCCTGAAGGTTCTGCATCCATCTCGATTTCTTGATGGCACTCCGGCGCTGATGCCGCGGGCGGGAGGAGACTCAGGGCGGCCGAAACATACTGCCCAGGAATACGCCCCAGGATGCCGTTTGCCCCGAAGACTGGAGACTCGTCGGCGCTGTCTCCCCGAAGATGACACTTCGAAGCCAGCTGGCTGTTGCTCATGATGTTATTCCTCCATCCCGTGGCGCGGCCCAGGCCCCGTAGCGAACCTATTGTCGCTGCTCTCCTCAACGCGGCCGCAGTGCATGACGTGAATGAGCTCATGTCCTACCCTCGGCCAGGGCCGACCCATACACCTTGCTTGTCGCGCTGAATGAGCGGCAGATGCCCGTACGCCCGCAACCGGACCAAGTCTTGCCGCGTCGACGCAGGCGCAACCAGGCCGGTCAGTGCGGCCGACTCAACTCCGAACGAACCGCACGACGGGCAGGTGTACCTGAACCCGCGTAGCTGGGACGACCGTATCCGCTCCGCGGCAGCGCCGCATAACGGGCAATTTGCTGGTTCGGGGTGCATGGTTTCAAACCTGACACTGTATGGATATACAGTATAGCCGAGCTTTGGCCGAAGGGAAGGCCCGTAGAAACCTAGCGAACCCTCTTCGAGTCGACTAGCCCAAGCTGCACTTCGTCGGCATCGGCGAAAGCAAGGCCTGCCGCCCTCTACAAGGCTTTTGGTGGGCGACCGTCATCCTCGACGCAGGGTGGGACGCTATTCGTTTGAACGGCGTTACCTGCCAGGTGGCGGCTCTAGGCCAGAGATGGCAAGTCGGGTAGCGCTTGAAAGGCGAGGTTGGCGGCCGCCATCTTCCTTTCCGCATCCGCCTTTGCCAGGTCCAGCACCTTGTAGGCAACCCGCGCGTTATTCAACGTGCGATTGATGGTTCCGGGGTCGCCGGACTGCTTCGCGGTGCTGTAAAGGTCGTACGCCGCCTTCGCGTCATCGTAGGCCTTGTTGTAGACGTCATTTGCCGACTTTGCAGCCGTCGCGGCCGCTGTATAGGTGTCGGTACGCGTGTCCTGCGAAAGGGAATACAAGACCTTGGCGCTGAGCTGGTTGCTCAGGTCGGTTTCCTTATCTTTGGCAACCTTCCCAAGTGCCATGGCAACTTCATTGGGCTTGCGCGTTTCGATGAGCTGTGCAGTGACATTGACAGGATAGAAAGCTACACCACCAGTTGGTGCAGTTGTGGCCTGTGGCACGGCCAGCCAGCCAGTACCTTTGGAGGCTACCATTTGGCGCGTGAGTTCACCCTCGCTCAAGGCCGGCAAGACCAGGTGATAGGTTGCGAATGGGCCACTACCCGGCGACGCGTACTGGATAGTCAACGAGAGGTCATGCAACCTCGACTGAAAGATATTGCTTGAATGCAAGAACTTGGGGTAGTAGGCCGTAAGGGGAACGAGGCGCCAGCCTGTCTTGCTCTGGGGTTGTCGAACCTCTGCCTCGTAGTAGAAAAGCAAGGGGGAGTCTGCTCCGGTGAAATCTACGACCGCGGCCTTATTCTTTGCATTGAACTGCACGAGGGTTGAGACTGCTTCGGGGCTTGCGACTTTGATAGCCGTGCCGTCTACTTCTGTTTGAACGCGTCCAGTGGAGTCACGACGTGGTGTGTGGAATTCGTCTGCGACTGCGACCCATACACATTGAGCTTCCGGTGCGAACACAATTTGTTGGCCATCGCTGATAAAAAGTGCTTCGGCTGGATAGGTATCCTGAACATTGACGCTCTTTTCTGTTGTCAGATAGTCGTTGAGCTTGTCGATGAGGGACTTTGCTGCCTCAGCGGCGAGGCTTGCTGCAATGCCCGCAACAATGGGCGCAATCCTAGGGGATGCCACCCCGCCACTATGGGCTGAGGGGCATTCTCCTGAAAGGCCAACACGCAGTTGAGGCTGTGCATGCGCCCAGCCAGCTCCACCTAAGGCGGCCGAAAGTGCCACCACCTTCAGCAGAGTCGTCTTTTTACGCCTCATTTTTTCCATCCTTTTTTTGAGCACTACATTTGGCTGACTTTGCCGACTAGCTCTCGGACTATAGGATGGGCCATAGGGTACGACAACCCACGTTTCGGGGGAGAAACGCATGAACGGGTGCACTCAGACGAGCATCAACAAGTTACATCAAGTAGCCGTTTTAGCTTCAGTGGATTTGACTGGCAAGCGCTCGCGAATGAGAAGGTTTGGCGTTCAAAGCGATGCGAGTGACTTCAGCTCTTCCAGAATGAAGCGCCTTGATGCGGCGATGCACTCTTTGGAATATCGTCCATTGCTATCAAAACGCACTCGTTGAAACGGTGGACTACAAGTTGGATATGACTTGCCTAGTCAAGATGATTTGACGTATAACCGTTCAATTGGCATTCCAATTGGACATCGACCGAAGGAAAAATATGGCAACCTACAAGCAACTGATGGCGCAGAAGGAAGCTCTTGAGTCGCAGCTCGCAGAGGTACGCGCAAACGAACTAGCTGGCGTCATCGAGAAAATCCGCGGACTGATGGTCGACTATGGTCTTACGCCTGAAGACATCGAAGGGAAGCGCCGCCGCGGCCGTCCCGCTGGAAGCAGCTCGGGTAAGGCGACGGCAGCCAAGGAACCGTTGCCGCCGAAGTATCGCGACCCCAAGACTGGCAAGACCTGGTCCGGTCGCGGTCGAGCACCGTCGTGGCTTGGGAAAAATCCGAACCGATTCTTGATTGCCGAGGAGTGAGCACTTCAGTTCACTGGACTCAAGTTCTTTCCACCCCTGCCACTTGAGGCAGGGGTTTGTCATTGAAGAGCACAAGTCACCCCTTCGGTAGATTTGCCTTCGGGCTGCAGGCATTGGCGGCGCGCAACGGGACAAAGGTGAGGCAATGAGTCTTTGATTCACTACCAGATTGCAGCCCCTCATCGATGAAGATGGGCGCGAGACCGACCAATAGCAAGCGAGGCAGCGAGCTGCGTAGCGTCATTGAGCCACGAGTCTACTCATAGTTCTCGGTGTAGGACCTGACGTGGCCAAGGCCACTGTGTTGATAGGCCCTCAGCGTCCCCCGTTGCAAGAATCGGACGTATTCCTCTGTTACGTCGACAGTCTCCCGCAAATAGGGGTCGAAAGCAGTGTAAATCGCAACGACCTCAACGGTTAGATATCTTGGACCGGGCTTTCCGGTCAAAGTAAAGGCGTTGCCATGGGCCGTTATGCCTGTCCGTGTCGCTGCATTGAACCTGACAATTCCGGGAGTAACCCGACATCGGCAATCGCCTAGAAGCGTGCCGATGAAATGGCGCTCACCGCGGTAAGTTTCGAGTACACGCCAGTCTGCCAACTGCTGCTCGCATAGCGGTTCCCTGCATGGACTGCTCCATTTTGCCGGCATCATGGCACTCCATTGGGCGCGACGTGAACCGCGTTCGCCGGCGGCGAATATTCGTTGGTGACATCTTTCGCCAGGGTGACACCGTTGACCCTCTTCCAGAGGTGCCAGACGTACTCGGCGTCATCGGTGAAGCCAGGGCAGCCCGAAAGAATGTATCGCCGTCCGCTTACGGTGGTCCCCACGCCCTCGTCGGCGTCAAAGCTCACGATGGCAGAACTCACGCGTCCCGAACTGCTTTCCAAGCAATAGCCGACAAAATGGCGCTCCTGATGCTCTGTCTCAAATACTCTCCAACGAAGGAGCGTTATGCCTGGCTGGCTATCAACTGATGCTACTGACCAAATCGGCATAGATATGCCTCGTTGTGAGGTGCAGGGAAATCAAGCCGTCTGCGCCGCCATTCACGTTCCAGCCTTGCGCTACTGAAGACAATAATTCCCCGCCCACGGCGAGGAGCCGTAGAGCGAAAATTCGTAGTCGTTATGACGAACCTCTACCCGCCTACTCATCGGCGAGGCGAGCCAAGGTGCAAATCGCGTGAGTGCCGCCGCGATAGCGAAAGTCCATGCAACGTGGGGGAGGCCGCTACCGAGATGTAGTTCTGCTTCTTTTGGTAACGGGATGGCGTCGTGAGGACGCATGACCAGTGTAGGCTGTATTGCTGTGGAAGCAAGGTGTTCCGGTCCACCTTGCCCAAGACGTGTACCTCAATCGAGGTGGGTGGCTCGGTCGAAGGTTCATCTTGTGCGCGCTTGGCTGGGCACGACCTCCGCTTATTCACCGGAAGGCAAGGTCATCGCTTGCATCGTTACGCGGATGAAAATTTGAACACCACATAGACCTTCCATCTGCCCGAATGCCGCGAACAACCGCCTGGTGCATGCCGCCGCGCCAGGCTAGGTCGACCTATTCCACAGACACGCTCAGCTTCGAAGCCCCGTGGCTTCCATCAACGCTGCCTCGGTGTTGCATGGAGCGGCGTCGAACCAGTCTGCAGAGGTCCGGCTTCGCCGAGAAACGGAGGCCGGAGGCGGGCGTCTGACACAAATTAGTCCTTGCATTCCTCGTAGGCCGAGGTAAATTTGTATTGCGCGTAGTTCTACGCGCAAAGTCGACCAAGAGGTACTTTACGATGTTTTTATCGATGCGTTGCTACTAACGGCGGCGGCCTCAATGTCACTTTGGTCAACGAAACGGCACAAGTCGCCCAATGGAGCGACTAGGGCAAGCTGCAGAAGCAGAGTGAATGGAACGTCGCCATCTGTCAGATACGTTGTCAGTGTGTGATGTTCGATTGAAACCCCTCGTCTCCTGAGGTGGATAGAGAGGTCATCGATGCGCACCCCATGGATTCCGATTTCATGGAGAAGGATATGAACTGCAGCGTCCTTTGCCGGCATATCAGACTCGACGAATTGCTTCCACTGGGGCGGGTACTCTGCGTTCACTGCCCTTAGCGTCGCGATGAAGAAGTCAAGACGAAAGCTTCCTCTTTGGATTTTGCTTTCCACGCTTCTGAGGGACTCGGGGATACCCATGTTGGATAGCTTGGTGGCCAAGTCCTGATAAGCAACCCCTTTTCGTGCAAGAAGGCCGCGGGCAGTCCTTGCCGCCAGCTGTGTCCATGCCGTGTAGGTATGCCTCAAGCGGTTTGCCCCTTGCATAGCTAGCTGCACCCGTCAACCTTGTGAGGGGTGCGCAGCGTAGGTTCGATTCGAAAAAGCAAAAAAAGAGAGCCGTCAGGCAGAGTCGCCCCTTCCTTCAACGGCATGGCACATTCATTTTAGCCTTATTAGGGCCTGTTCACACTAATTTGATTTAGTTGTATGCTTCGGTGATGGAAATCACCGAAGCCCAATATCGACAGATTGAACACTGCTTGCCTCGCCAGCGTGGCAACGT
>NZ_CAJPVI010000115.1 GCF_905397435.1 Cupriavidus numazuensis | reverse complement strand
TATTCGCCTCCACCGTCGCAGGCGCCCATGCCAGTGCCAATCTTTATTCCCTCGTTGAGACGTGCAAAGCCAACGGCATTGACCCGTATCGCTACCTGCTCTGGCTGTTCACGAAGTTGCCCCTGGCCACCACGGCCGATGACTATGCCGCGCTGCTACCTTGGGCTATGCCTGACGCAGTTGTGAGTGACGTCGTTTATTGACTGCATACGAAGCATTGCGCGACTGCTCATTCAGATACGCCGACATCGCGCTTTCCATGTCTTCAAGTGCGTCGAGCACGGTCTGCTGATAGGCGAGGAACGCTTGGGTCTGCCGTGCATCGGCGGCGTCGATCTGCGAGCGGATGCGGCCGAAGTTGAGCACCGGTTGCACAAGCCCGACCCCAATTCCCCATGGGGTCGAGGAAAACGGCGTGGCATCCTGAACCCCAAACAGCGCTGTCAGCGAAATGTTCGGAAACAGTTCCGCCACCGCTGCCTTGCGCGCAGAGATGGAGGCGGCAAATCGCCGCTCGGCCGCCCTGACATCAGGTCGCGTGGCGAGCACGGCCGCTGGTGCTGAAACAACGATGCGGCCATCGAGCGCCGGCTGCGACTCGGCTGCGTCAGTCTGCAGCAGCATACCTGGCGCACGGCCAAGCAGGGTCGACAGCCGGTTTGCCGCGGCATCCCTGGCAGCGCGTAAGGATGGCAAGCGTGCTTCGGTTGCCGATGTCTGTGCCGCCGCGCGTTGGACATCGAAGTTGCTCACGAACGCGCCACGCTGCTGAGCCTCCACAAGCTTCAGCGTCCTGCGCTGGGTCGCGAGATTGCTTGTAGTCAGACCAATCTGACGATCGAGGTTACGCAGCTCGAAATATGTACGCGCCACCTCCGAAAGGAGTGCAACGCGCACAGCCTGCTCGCTGGCCTGCGTCGACTGGAGGATTGCAGTCGCTTGGGCAGTTCTGGCCTGGTTACGACCGAACAGATCCAGCTCCCATACCGCTGAAAGCGCCACCTGGTTCACCGTAACCGACTTGTCGTTAGTTAGCAAACCCCTGTTTCCACGCTCGCCGCTTGCCACCGCATTCACCTGCGGCGCCAGCGCAGACTGCGCCCCCAGGCGTCCCGCCCGCGCCTCTTCCACGCGTGCACGGGCAATGCCAAGCGACTTATTGCCTGCGAGCGCCTCCCCCACTAGGTTAACGAGCACCGGATCGTGGAAATGCGACCACCATTCCTGATCGGTCTTCGATTCGTCATTACTGACGATCAGATCAGCATGATCCTGCGTTGGCGACAACGTCTTCCAGCTTGACTCGAAGGCTACATCAGAGCCCTGAGGCCCTACGGGATTGGTGCATCCGATAATCGAAGCCGCGGCCAGTACCGAAGCGGCCAACCGCTCAAGCTTCAACATAATTCCGCACCTTTTCCTTCCGCGCGATGCGCTTTTCGATATTCCGGATGAGGACATAGAAGACGGGCGTCAGGAACAAACCAAAGAATGTGACGCCGATCATGCCGAAGAACACGGCAACTCCCATCGCATGACGCATCTCGGCGCCGGCACCGTGCGATACCACTAGAGGGACCACACCCATGATGAACGCAATCGACGTCATCAGGATCGGGCGCAGGCGAAGGTGTGCAGCCTCAACGGCAGCCGCCAGCGTGCTCTTGCCATGAATCTCAAGCTCGCGAGCGAACTCGCATATCAGAATTGCGTTCTTGCAAGCGAGCCCTATTAGCACGAAGAAGCCGATCTGTGTGAACAAGTTATTCTCTCCGCCGGTCAACCAGACTCCGGCGATGGCCGAGAACAGGCACATCGGTACGATCAGGATGATGGCGAGCGGCACGAACGGGCTTTCGTACTGTGCAGTCAACACCAGGAAGACCAGCAGGATGCAAATCGGGAACACAATCAGCGCCGTATTACCTGCCAATATCTGCTGGTAAGCAAGTTCGGTCCATTCAAAAACCATGTCGGCCGGCAACGTCTCCTTCAGGATGCGCGTGATCGCTTCTTGTGCCTGCCCACTCGAATATCCAGGTGCCGGGCGACCACTTATATCTGCAGACCGGTAACCGTTGTAGCGCGACGCGCTGTCCGGGCCACTGGTATCGCTAAGCGTTACCAAGGCGCCTAGGGGTACCATTTTTCCTTCGACATTACGCACCTTAAGGCCGAGGATATCTTCGCGCGTCGAGCGATATTCCCTATCCCCTTGCGCGATGACCTGATATGTGCGGCCGAACTTGTTGAAGTCGTTCACATATAGTGAGCCAAGGTAGATTTGCATCGTCCTAAAGACATCGTCGACATCAACGCCAAGCTGGGCAGCACGAGTTCGGTCCACGTCCGCAAAAATTTGCGGCGAAGAAACGTTGTAGTTTGTGTAGACACCCACCAGTTCCGGCGCCTTGCGCGCCTTTTCCAGCACCGTCTTCACGACCCGACTCAGTGCCAGATAGCCAGCGTCTCCCCGATCCTCGATCTGAAGTTTGAAACCGCCAGTATTGCCAAGCCCCTGCACTGGCGGCGGCGGAAACACTGCGATGATCGCGTCACGGATCGATCCGAACTGCTTTTGTAGACTCGCCGCAATGCCGGGGCCGGACATCCCGGACTTGTGCAGGTCCTCGAACGATTGCTCGCCAAGGAACACAACGGCCGAGGACGGGTTGTTGATAAATCCGTTCAGGGACAGACCGGGAAACTGCACTACGCTCCCTACGCCTGGCGATCTTGAGGCAACGTCCGCCATCTGGTGCACCACGGATTCCGAGCGATTGAGCGTGGCACCGTTCGGCAACTGAACCAGGTTGACCAAGTAGCCCTTGTCCTGGAGCGGAACGAAGCCTGCCGGCACTTTCACAAAGCCAAGGACGGTAGCGGCCAGCAGCGCCACGTAGAACACCATCGAACTGCGCTTATGTTTCAGCACTCGTTGCACACCGCGTCCGTAGGACTCTCCGCTGGCACCGAATGCGCGGTTAAAGCGTGCGAAGAAGCCCCCGAGCCATCGATCCATCTGGCGCGTGAACCAGTCCTTGGGCGCGTCATGCGGCCGCAACAGCAAGGCCGCCAGTGCCGGTGACAACGTCAGCGAATTGAACGCCGAGATGACGGTCGAGATCGCAATGGTCAGCGCAAACTGGCGATAGAACTGCCCCGTCAGGCCGCTAATGAACGCAATGGGCACGAAGACTGCACACAGTACCAACGCAATGGCGATGATCGGCCCGGTGACCTCTTGCATGGCCTTAATTGTGGCCTCCCGCGGCTTCAACCCGGTGGCGATGTTGCGCTCGACATTCTCCACGACGACGATCGCGTCATCCACAACAATGCCGATTGCCAGCACCAGCCCGAAGAGTGACAGCGCATTGATCGAGAATCCGAAGCCGTGCATTACCGCGAAAGTGCCGATCACCGATACCGGCACGGCAACCAGCGGAATGATGGCCGCCCGCCAAGTCTGCAGAAAAACAATCACCACCAGCACCACCAGCACGATGGCTTCGAGCAGCGTATGTATGACCGCCTTAATCGAATCGCGAACGAACGTGGTGGGGTCATAGGCGATGCGGTACTCGAGGCCATCAGGGAACCGCTTGTTCAGCTCCGCCATCTTCGCACGGACACTGTTCGAGATTTCGATGGCATTGGCGCCTGGGGTCTGAAAAATCACCAGCGCTAACGCCTGCTTGTTGTCGAGCAGTGCGCGCAGGGCGTAATCGTTAGCCCCCATTTCCACCCGTGCCACGTCCTTGAGGTAGGTAACCACGCCCGCTTCGCGCTTGATGATGATGTTCTCAAACTGGTCGACATCAGTTAGTCGACCCTGCACGTTCACGGGCAACTGGATTTCAACGTTGTCCTTGTACGGTGGGCCGCCCACCACACCCGCCGCCACCTGGATGTTCTGCTTGCGAATTGCGGCAACAACCTCGTCTGGGTTCATGTTGCGCTCCGCGATCTTCTGCGGGTTAAGCCAGATGCGCATCGCGTAGTTGCCTGAACCAAACAGCTTGATCTGGCCGATACCTGGAATCTTCGCAAGCTCGTCCTTAACATTCAACTGCGCATAGTTGCGCAGATAGAGCATGTCGTAACGATCAGATGGCGAGACAAGATGCACCACCATTGTCAGGTCGGGCGAACTCTTGACCGTGCTCACGCCGAGTTGGCGGGTCACGTCAGGCAGGCGAGGAAGCGCCTCGTTGACACGGTTCTGCACTAGCTGAGTGGCTAGATTCGGGTCCGTGCCAAGCTTGAAGGTCACCGTCAGTGTCAGCACGCCATCGCTGGCCGCCTGCGACGACATGTACAACATGTCTTCGACGCCGTTAATCTGCTCTTCAAGCGGTGTCGCCACCGTCTCCGCGATAACCTTCGGATTGGCTCCAGGGAACTGCGCACGCACCACCACTGACGGCGGCACGACTTCTGGGTACTCGGAGATCGGCAATTGCGGCATCGCGATGAGGCCTGCAAGAAAGATGACGATCGAGATGACCGCAGCGAAATTCGGGCGATCGACAAAAAACTTCGAGAAATTCATGCCACTACTCCGCGCTACGTACTGCCGAAGTCGCGGCAATTTTTCCGTCGTCGGAGGGCAGTTCCTTCGGCACTACCGTTGCGTCGGGGCGCACAAACTGCACGCCGCGCGCCACCACCCGCTCCCCAGCCTCGAGGCCACTCACAACAACGTGTCGCCCATCGAGTCCAGCGCCAAGTTGCACTTCGCGATAGGCGACTTTGTTGTCAGGGCCAACCACATGAACAAATTTCTTGCTCTGGTCACTGCCGATGGCAACATCCGGCACCACCAGCGCCGAGGTATCGGTGGCTTCGGACAGAGCGATCGACACAAACATCCCGGGGACTAGCGCTCCATCACGATTGGCGAACTTCGCACGTGCTCGGATTGTTCCGCTGCGCGTGTCGATCTTGTTGTCAAAGGTGTGGATGACACCTTCATAGACGCGTGCAGCATCCCCCTGCACTCTCATCGCCACCGGGATCTGCTGTTCCTTGCCTAACGTGCCCGCGTGCCGGCGAATCGACTGCGTATAAACCTGCTCGTCAACATCGAAATCCGCGTAGATGCCGTCGTTGGACACAATACGGGTCAGCACCGGCGCATTCGCGCCGGGCTGAACCAAGTTGCCAAGGGTGACCTCGGCACGGCTGATGCGACCAGCTATCGGTGCCTTGACGTAGGCATAGTCAAGATTGATGGTGGCCTGGCGCAATGCGGCATCGTTTGCAAGCACGGCAGCCTGCGCCATGCGATGTTCGTTGGCGCGCTGATCATGCTGACTCAAGGGAATGGCCTCCGCCTCGAGCAAGCCCTTGGCTCGCTGGTACTCCGCTGCAGCGAACTCGGCACGCGCACGAGCGGCCGCCAGGTCGGCACGGGCCTTTGCCACGACAGCCTCGTAAGGGCGCGGGTCAATAACGAACATCACGTCGCCCGCTTTGACGATCTGCCCATCGCGAACGCGGACTTCGACGATTTTTCCGCCCACCTCGGGCCTTACCAGCGCCTCGTCCACAGCATTGAGGCGCCCCGAAAAGTTCGCCCAGACGCGCACGTTCTCGGGCGACAGAGTCTTCACCAGAACCTCCGGCGCGGGGCTCTTGGGCGCCACCACCGCATGCGTATCCCGCCACCCCAGTCCGGCAAACACGGTACCGCCTGCCAGAATGAGGACCGCTCCCCCAATTACCCAACTCCTCAATGGGTGCGTCCGATGCTTCTTTATCTCTTCCATTACCTACCCACAAAAGTGCCCATAAAGCCTAAATCCACCGTATGCCGCGACGTGGCTAGGGCGTGCAGCCTGCCGCAGCGGGCGTGATTGCCCGCCGCGGTCAGAGGTTGTCTGAACGCTTGCCAAGTGCCGGCACGAATGCCCGTGTTCCATGCGAGGGCGGTATGAAGTCCCGCAGTTACCTATAAGGAAAGACGGCCGATCCCGACAAGGAGCCCGGAGCGAGGTACATACAGCGAACAGGAGGCACGAGCGGCGGCTTGCAGCCGGCCGGGCACCCGCACGGTGGGGCGCCAGCGCCGTTTGTCGACATCTACCGGCTTCGCTGTCCGGCAAGGGCCAGCGTTCGGCTTGCGCTATTCTTAATCTTCAGATTTGCGCATAAGTCAAAGTGACGGCCATCTATAAGAGATTTCAACAACGATACGATGCCCGAGGAAGAGACATCGGGGCACTACCCGCGATGAGTCCTCCTCAAACCTCAACTGGCCGCCGCGCGCACCTGCTTAGAGGCGCTCGAGGATGGTTGCAATACCCTGACCACCACCAATGCACTGCGTTGCAAGCGCATAGCGACTTCCTTCGCGTTGCAGAAGCGCAGCTGCCTTAGCGGTGATCCGCGCGCCCGTTGCCCCTAGCGGGTGTCCAATGGAGATCCCACCACCGTCCAGGTTGGTCTTTGCCGGGTCAAGCTCCAACTCACGCATAGAAGCGATCGCTTGAGATGCAAAAGCCTCATTGATCTCAACTACATCCAACTTGCTGGCATCCAGCGATGCTCGTTCAAGCGCTTTCCGAGTCGCCGGAACAGGGCCAACACCCATAACGTCCGGATCCACCCCGGCGACGGCAAAGGACAGGATGCGCGCAGTGGCATTTAGCTTGTGTCGCTCCGCAAACGCATCACTGGTGACAAGCACGGCAACGGCGCCATCAGTCAAGGGAGACGAAGTACCTGCAGTGACGACACCATCCGGACGGAATGCGGGTTTCAGATTCGCAAGCGCTTCCGAAGACGTGCCTGGCCGAATGCAACCATCCTCGGTGACAAGGGCGCCTTCCGGCGTCTGAATCGGAACAATCTCATCTTGCAGTCGACCCTCGGCGCGGGCGCTGGCGGCCTTCATGTGCGAAACAACGGCAAAGGCCTCTTGCTCTTCGCGAGACACCTTCCAGCGGTCCGCCACGTTCTCTGCCGTCTCTCCCATCGAGATATAGGCATCGGTCGTCGCCTCGAGCTCCGGATTTGGGGACGGAGTGAAGCCACCCTGGGGCACCATCGACATGGATTCAACGCCCACGCAAAGAAACGCCTCACCCATGCCGGCCTCGATGTTGGCCGCCGCCATGTGAATGGCTTGCATGGATGAACCACAGAAGCGATTTACCGTCGTTCCGGCAACCGTGTGAGGCAGGCCAGCAAGAAGGCCCACCATACGCGCCATGTTGTTGCCCTGAGGACCTTCAGGGAACGAACATCCCAGAATGACGTCTTCGATGAGACTGGGATCGAGTTCGGTCCGCGACAGAAGTCCGCGCACCACCTGCGCAGCTAGTTCGTCTGGGCGAACGGTTGCGAGGGCGCCCTTCTTGGCGAAATGAAAGGGCGAACGAGCGTAGCCGGCGATGACAGCTTTCATGGTACTCCTTGGGTTGTGACATGATATTACGTTCATCATATCAAAGAACCAAGCTTCTAGTACCAGGGGCATCAGCGACCTTGCATCTATCAGCCTGTTAGATCTCCGGAATTCGTAAAAGAGAAACTCACATCACATGAGAGACGACATCGAACATCGAGCGAAGATTCTCATTGAGGCAGCCTCCGCTTAAGTACTACGAGACGGTCCTGATAAAGTCTCGGCCTCCGAATTGATGGAAAGTGTCGGATTGAACGTTACTTTAAAGCTGTGCAAATCTGAACATTCAGAATGGCGCAAGGCGAACGGTGCTGACGCTTGGTCGCGCAGACGCGCGACCGGCTGCGACCCATTGCTCGCGCACCAGACTCCTGTACGCTGTATGAACCTCGGCGCAAAGGGAACGGTGGTCCCATTCAATGGACTTTGTTGCTTGGCCGCATTACGCTCAGGATTTCGACTTCTTCCTTGAGCTTTTTCCAGTCGTGGATGCGCGTGCGGGCTCCGCGCCGCCCAGTTCTCCGAGGATTGAGCGAGATGCCGTCAGAACATCATTAGAAAGTTGCGGGTGCGACCCGGAAGCAGCCCTTGAAACTGCCAGAGCACCAATCATGGCAGAAACAATCACAAGCGCGCGGCTATGGCGGTCAGATCCAGCAGCAGGTGCGTCAAGCATTGATTCGACTATACGTACCAGATCGTTGAATCCGTCGCAGAACTGCGCACGAACTTCCGGCGCTTGCCGAGCCGCCTCGCTCGCCGACGCTGCCATCGCGCATCCCTTACTAATAGCGTCGCGATGAGCTTCAGAGAGATAATAGTCCAACTGCTCGCCCAGCCCTCTCGCCAATGCTGTCGGGTCAGCCAGCGCGGCAATTCGACCGTTACCCCTGGCAGCCCCAAATGCCAAGGCTTCAGCGGCAAGCGCGCTCTTGGATGGAAACTGAGCGTAAAGTGCGCCATGAGTGAGGCCGGCCACTTTTGCGACCTCAGCCACTCCGACACCGTCAATCCCCTTTTCTGCAAACAACCGCGCGGCGGCTTCAATGAGCGCAGTTCGGTTCTCCAAAGCCTTTTCTTTGGTGACTTTCATTTCAGTACCCTTTTGAAACAACCGGTTTCTGCGAACAATGAGGTTCGAGCAACCCTCTCAGAAGGTATCAATACCTGGCAAACCTTAGCCTCAGTCCGTGGGCGCCCATGCCAATATCATTTTCGCCACAACTCTTTGACCGATTATTTTGGCCTGTACTTCTTCCCCCAATCTTTGACAGCATTCAGAATTGGGAGTAATTCCATACCTTTTCTTGTTGCATGGTACGCGGCCTGCCCTTTGCCGCTCGACCCTTCTTCGCGAATCACCATGCCCTCGCTCACCAGCATCTTGAGTCGATCCGTTAGCACATTGGTCGCAATCCCCTCCCCCGCATTCAGAAACTCACGAAAATAGTGCATATCGTGAACCAATAGATCTCTCATCACCAGGAGAGTCCATTTGTCGCCAAAAATATCTAGCCCATAACTGACAGGACAGCTACTCTGATCGCGTGTTTTCATCGGAAAAACTTAAGGTTGAAAGTACCAACTGCACCATGGCGAATACGCTAGTTACACCAAGCACCGAGGTTACCGGTGAGGATAGTAGCGCGCACACTTGTTTTTTGCAAGTTGCAACGCGGGACTCTCAACCTTGAGGCGCAAAATACCAAAGCGGCGATCTGCTGGTAGCGGAACCATTACTCCTGAGGAGGCTGGCGCGCTAATCGAGTTGGCTAAGGCCGGCCGCTCGCCTATTTCGCTGCCTCCCCTGGGTCGAACAGCAGGAAAAAATCAACCGCGGCGCTGTGTTGTGATGGCACCTGATGGATCTGCACTTGGCCTGTCAGGCCATATCGCGGACTGCCTCCAGAATCTCCTCAGAAAATGCATCCGAGCTGACGGCCCGAGCCAATACCAAGCCCCCCACCATTGTGGCGAGCGTCCTGACGGCCGCGGCGCGCTTTTGTGACTGACCATCCTCACCTGCAATCAGCGCAATCAGTGCGTCAACCCGGCGTTCGAATTTGCGGCGGGTGCCGACATCCAATCGTGACACGTCGGATCCGAGTGACGCGATGGCGCATCCTGCATCCGGACGGTCACGATGTCGGCGCGTCACATAGGCATCAACAATTGCACGCTGGCGCTGGCGCTGCGGCACTTCAGCCACCGCTGCCTCCAGATTGGCCATAGTCTGATCAAACGCCGCATCGATCGCCTCTGCAACCAGAGCGTCTTTGGAATTGAAGTGCGCGTAGAAGCCACCGTGCGTCAATTTCGCGCCCTTCATCAAATCCGCAACGCCGATTCCGTTGACCCCGTGCTTGCGGAACGCCGCAGCAGCAGCCCGGACAATCTTCCCGCGCGTTTCTTCCTTATGTTCTGGTGAATAACGCATGTCAGATCCCCATCTGTTTAGACGATTATAGAATGACAGCAATCATCTCATGAATAGGGGAAGAACCCCCCCAACGTGAGGCAACTTCTGCCGCTTCCCTTCATACCTAGCCGCGGAAAGACTACTTGGGAGAGGAGGATGGCAGCGTGCTGGCCGCCCACATGGACCGCTTAACGCTCTTTTCGACATGACCGAGGAATCGAGCGCAGGCAATGGAGTCTCGCCTTAGTTACCTCGTCGGGGCGATTTTTCGAAGAGTTGGCCAAGCTGCCGCTCAATTTCGCTAACGGTATCCAATAGCTTGGGCCGAATTTCCTCGTGCAATCGTGCAACTGGGAAATTGTCAGCGACCCCCGCTACGCTGATCGCCATCAAGGGAAGTCCCCTACCAGAACCTAGAGGCGTACCGATGCCAAGAACTTCCTTGGCACAGTTCCCATCTGACGTCGCGCACCCCGTAGCTTGGTATTCCTCAACCGCTGCCAGGATGCCGCGCTCGACTTGCCGCCAAGTTCCTTCGCCCTGTGCGCGGATACGTTCCATCAAGTTTGCCCTATCGCTGGTGGGTATTCCGGCCCATCGTGACCGACGATTCCGGACGAACGTGACCGAGCATTCCGGTTCATCGTGACCGACGATTCCGGGCGAACGTGACCGATTTTCCGGCTGTCCG
>NZ_CAJPVI010000114.1 GCF_905397435.1 Cupriavidus numazuensis | reverse complement strand
AAACCGCTTCCGCCCCCCATTGTCCTTCATCGAAAGGCGGCGAGGCGACAACTATCCTGACATGGAGGGCTCGGACAAAAAGTGACTCGCCGGCTACGCCGGCGAAACAGCGGCGCCAGCCAAGAGCGATACCCGGCCCTAACCAGTAAGCCCCCCATCCACCCATACCGTCCCCCCCCCCGTCACCCTCAAAAACCATATTAACGAATAAATTAATAAGTATTTAATTTCATTATTATAAAAATCCCATGTGTTTTTCTCGTCATACCCGACACAAAAACCTCAAAATCCAAACCGTTTCAACCATGAAACAAGTGCATAAAAACATCAGAAAAATGCACCAAATCAGATATTAATGAGATTTCTACCACGCTCGCATTGGTGCAATTTGTCGCGTTGCAACATTTATGTATAGAGTTGTTCTTACCCGCCTCCTGCGGAGCAGGCGGTTTCGGAATGACGACCGTTGCAGAAGCAAATTGCGTTTATTTACAACGGGATGTGAGCCAACCCGATGCCAGACCGGCAAACTTCCGCCAAGAGGCCGTCATTTTCCGACACCGACATACCCCGGACTTTTCCGTTGTCTATGATGCAATGCAACAGATGAGAATTCCGACGCAATACGGAACCTGAAAGCCAAAAGCAAGAAGCGAATGAAATGGGGAGTGATCATGAGCTACGCGCAACTCAAGCCCGCAGTGAGCTGGTTATCTGTGTCGGCCCGGCCACGCCGGGACGCCGCGAGGCGAATCGGGATTCTGCTGTTCGACGGATTTTCGCTGTTGGGTGCCGGCATGATTGCGGAGGTCTTTCACACGGCTAACGCGCTTTCCGATGATGCGCTGGAGGGAGAGGGTCAGACACGTTATGAAGTGCGTTTCCTGTCGCTGACCGGCGGCAGCATCGCCTGCTCGGCTTCGGTGCATGTCTGGACCGATGAGATCGACCCTGGCCAGCCGGCTGGCTTCGACCTGCTCTTCGTGGCCGCTGGCGCGGACGCTGAAGGCCGCGGTATCGACGAGCGCGTGCTCGGCTGGCTGCGCGCGGCGGCGCATCGCAGGACCGCGACGGTGCGCCCGATTGCGCAAGGCCGCGCCGTGCTCGATGCCGCCGGCATCTCCCGCCTGGCCCAGCTTCATGACGCGCAGTCGCCCAGCCAGCCGCTGGCGCTGGACGCCGTCGACGACCAGTTCGAATCGATGAAGGCCGCATTGACGCTGATCCGCCGTGAACAGGGCGTTGACGTGGCCCGCGCGGTGGCCGGACGCGTGATGCCGTCGTGGAGCAACCGGCTGCTGCCATGCATCGGCGACGCCGGCATGACCGGCCCCGGCGAGAAGATCCGCGCCGCGGCCCGCTGGCTGCGCCAGCACTGCGAACAGGACATCTCGATTGCCGGCGCCGCCGAGGTGGCCGCCATGAGCGAACGCAATTTCCTGCGCCGCTTCAAGCTGGAAATGGGCATCACGCCTTCGGACTTCCTGCTGCAGGCGCGGCTCGACACCGCGTGCGGCTTCCTCGCCGATACCGAGCTGCCGGTCGACAAGATCGCTCGCCGCAGCGGTATGGGCAATGGCGACCGCCTCGCCAAGATCTTCCGTAAGCGCCTGTCAATCTCACCGACCGAGTTCCGACAGCGATCCCGGGTGGCCGTCGACGGCTAGTCCGCGGGACGCGGCGCCGGACCGCACAGCGCCGGCCATATCCATCAGCCATAAAGCATGCACGCCGCACGGGGCGGCGGGGAGCGTTCGTCCCGACGCAGCCGCCGTACCGCAACGCATCGATGTATCGACGTATCGCCTGAGCACGAACCACAACAAGGAGGGCCGATCATGACCAGCACCACGGACAGCGCCGACGGCACAGCGGCCGCGGCATCCGCCAACACGGCACAGCGCCAGCGCCTGCGTGTCGCACCGGTGGTGCTGGCGGGCGGCGCCGGCACCCGGCTGTGGCCGCTGTCGCGCGAGCACTATCCGAAGCAGCTGATCGACCTGATCGGGCCCGACTCGCTGCTGCAGGCCACGTTGCGCCGTCTCGAAGGGTTCGATGGCGTGCCCGGCGGGCGCGAGGTGGTGGCCGAGCCCATCGTCGCGTGCGGCGAGGAACATCGCTTCGTCACCGCCGAGCAACTGCGCGCCAGCGGCACGCGGGCCCGCCTGCTGGTGGAGCCCGGGCGCCGCAACACGGCGCCCGCGCTGACCATTGCCGCGTGGCTGGCCCAGTCGCACGGCGAAGACGTGATTCTCGTCGTCATGCCGGCCGACCACGCCATCCTCGATCCGAACACATTCCGCGCCGCCCTGGCGCAAGCGGCCGACCACGCCGAGCGCGGCGCGATGGTCACGCTCGGCGTGCCGCCCATGCGCCCGGAGACCGGCTACGGCTATATCCGCCTGGGCGCGACGCTGCCCGACGGCGCGCACGAGATCGCGCGCTTTGTCGAAAAGCCCGCGCTCGAACTCGCAACGCAGTACGTGCAGAGCGGCCAGTACTGGTGGAACAGCGGCATCTTCATCGTGCGTGCCAACGTATGGCTGCAAGCGGTGCAGGCCCTGCAGCCCGAGATGTACGAAAGCTGCATGCAGGCAGTGATCGAGGGCAAGCAGGACGGCTCCTTCTTCCGCCCCGCGCCGAAGGCGTTCCTGAACTGCCCGTCCGACTCCATCGACTACGCGGTGATGGAGCGTCTGGAGCTGCCGGTGTCGCCATGCCGCGGCGTGGTGGTGCCGCTGGCGGCGGGCTGGTCCGACCTTGGCTCATGGGATGCCGTCTGGGACGCGACCGAGAAGGACACCGCGGGCAACGCCGCGCGGGGCCGCGTGGTGTTCGAAGGCGCCAGCGACAGCTATGCGCATTCCGACGGCCGGCTGGTGGCCTGCGTCGGCACCAACAACATCGTCGTCATCGAGACCGCCGACGCGGTGCTGGTGGTCGATCGCTCGCATGTGCAGGACGTCAAGACCCTGGTCGAGCGCATCAAGGCCCAGCACGCACCCGAGGCCGAGACGCACCGCAAGGTGCGCCGGCCGTGGGGCTTCTATGACTCCGTGGACCATGGCCCGCGCTTCCAGGTCAAGCGCATCGTGGTCGCGCCCGGCGCGCGGCTGTCGCTCCAGCTGCACCACCACCGCGCGGAGCACTGGGTCGTGGTGAGCGGCACGGCGCTCGTGCAGCGCGGCGAGGAGACGTTCCTGCTCGGCGAGAACCAGTCGACCTATATCCCGCTCGGCGTGACGCACCGGCTGGAAAACCCGGGAAAACTGCCGCTCGAGATCATCGAGGTGCAGTCCGGCGGCTACTTGGGCGAGGACGACATCGTGCGGCTCGACGACGCCTTCGGGCGCTGCGACAAGGCGGGCTAGCGCGGAGCAAAAAGGACCGGCACTGGCGCCGGGAGCAGGGGAGTCCGGCATGGGGAGCCGGGCGTGGCAAGACAGCGTTTGCAGACGGGTGGTACGGGGGGGGGCGATATGCTCAGGATGGAGGGGTTGCTGGCGCGCACGCTGGACGTGGCGCTGGTGTTCGCTGGGGCCGTGGTGGCCTCGCAGATCCGCTTCGACGCGGTGATGAAAGAGGACTTCTACGATCTCTTCATCGTCCTGTCGGCGGCGTTCACGCTTGCCTTGTTTCCCGCGTTCGGCATCTACGAATCGTGGCGCGGGCGTTCCAAGCCCGGCCTCGCGGGACAGGTCGCGCTTGCGTGGCTGCTGGTGCAGCTGTGCGGTGTCATGGTGATGTTTTCCATGCACCGGCTGGACATCGTCTCGCGGCTCTGGTTCGCTTACTGGACCGCCGTCAGCGGCGCCCTGCTGATTGTCTCCAGGCTGTTCATCCATCTCGTGCTGGGCCACGTGCGCAGCGCCGGCATGAACCTGCACCAGGTCGCCATTGTCGGCGGCGGGCCGCACTGCAACGCGGTGATTCGCCGCGTGGCGGCATCGCCGGCTTCGGGTTTTCGTGTAGCGGCCGCGTTCAACGTGGTGCCGTCCACGGGCAGCCTCAGTGCGCGTGTGCCGACCTTCGCCGACCGCGCGGCGTTCCAGCGCTACATCCGCACGCAGCAGATCCATGAACTGTGGCTGGCACTGCCGCTATCGCAGGAGCCGATGATCCTCGATTTCGTCAACGAGTTCCGCGACGAGCTGATCAACATCCGCTTCATGCCCGACTTGCACTCGGTGGTGCTGTTCGACAGCGGCGTGATCGACCTGATCGGCATGCATGCGATCAACCTTGCCGCGTCGCCTTTGCCACAGCACGCGGTGCTCCAGAAGGACATCTTCGACCGCCTGTTCGCCGCGGCTGCGCTGATTGGCCTGGCGCCGGTGCTGCTGTCGGTGGCGCTTGCGGTGAAGCTGTCGTCGCCGGGGCCGGTGCTGTTCCGCCAGAAGCGCAAGGGTGCCGACGGCCGTGTCTTCACCATCTACAAGTTCCGCTCGATGCGCGTGCATGCCGAAGAGGCCGGCACGCTCACGCAAGCGAAGCGCCACGATCCGCGCATTACGCGTGTCGGCGCCTTCCTGCGCCGCACCAGCCTGGACGAGCTGCCGCAGTTCTTCAACGTGCTGCGCGGCGACATGTCGGTGGTCGGGCCGCGCCCGCATGCGCTGGAGCATGACGACCAGTACAGCAAGCTGGTGAGCGGCTACATGCAGCGCTACCGCATCAAGCCCGGCATCACGGGCTGGGCACAGGTCAATGGCTACCGCGGCGAAACCGACCGGCTGGAGAAGATGGAGGGGCGCATCGCCTGCGACCTCTACTACCTCGGCAACTGGTCCTTCGCGCTCGACATGCGAATCATCGTGGCGACGATCTTCAAGGGACTGATCCACCGCAACGCGTACTGACCACTGCCCACGGCCCGCTGCGGCGGACCCGACAAAAACACCCAGGAACACGGAACGGAAGGACAAGCCATGCCAACCGTACTCGACACGCAATACACTGAGGCGCCTCCCGCGCAGGAACTGCGCCTCTCGGACTACCTGGCGACGCTGCTGGCGAGCTGGCGGCTGATCGCGCTGGTGACGGCGGTGGCGCTGGTCCTCGGCGCCATCTATGCGGTGATCGCCAAGCCGGTCTATCGCGCCGACGCGATGATCCAGGTGGAGGACAGCAAGGGCGCCGACGCCAATGCCAACCAGAACTCGCTCGGATCGATCGCGTCGATCTTCGACTCGAAGTCATCCACCGCTGCCGAGATCGAATTGATCCGTTCGCGGCTGGTGGTGGAGGAAGCCGTGCGCACGCTGCACCTCGACATGGCGGCGCGTCCGCGTACTTTTCCGCTGGTCGGCGGCTGGCTGGCCGGACGCCATACCGGCACCGCGCCGGCGCCTGCGCGCTTCGGCCTGCCGCAGTACGCGTGGGGCGGCGAGTCGATCACGATGTCGGTGTTCGATACGCCGGCCAAGTACTACAACAAGCCGTTCATCCTGACGATCACCGGCGAGCGCGCGTTTGCGCTGCGCGATCCCGATGGCAATGCCGTGCTCAACGGCAAGGTAGGCGAGGAAGTCGGCGGCAACAGCGCGCTTGGCCCGGTGCGCGTGCGCATCGATCAGCTTGCCGGGCGTCCCGGCACGGAATTCGAGCTGCTGCGCGCATCGACGCTGGCCACGGTCGAGCGCGTGCAGCGCCAGCTCGCGGTGGGCGAAACCTCGCTGCAGTCGGGCATCATCCGTGCGAGCTTGGAAGGCGCCGACGCCAAGCTGACAGCGGACATCGTCAACACGATTGCGCGCCAGTTTGTGCAGCAGGACATCGGCCGGCGCTCGGCTGAAGCGGAGCACACGCTGGCCTTCCTCGACCAGCAACTGCCGGTGCTGCGCAAGGAACTCGATCAGGCCGAGGAGCGCTACAACTCGTACCGCAACCGGACCGGCACGGTGAACCTGGACGAGGAAAGCCGGCTGCTGCTGCAGCAGGTGGTCGACAACAAGACGCGCCTGACGACGCTGCAGGCCCAGCGCGCCGAGATGATGACGCGCTACACCGACACGAACCCGGCCATCGTCGCGATCAACGCCCAGATCGACGCACTCACGCAGCAGCAAGCCGTACTGCGCCGAAGCGTGTCGGTACTGCCCGATACCGAGCAGACGGTGTTGCGGCTGATGCGCGACGTGCGCGTCGATACCGAGCTGTACACCAGCCTGCTCAACAACGCCCAGCAGCTGCGCGTGATCAAGGCCGGCCAGGTCGGCAGCGTGCGCGTGGTGGACTTTGCCGAGCCCGCGGACGAACCGGTGCGCCCGCAACGCCTGATGCTGGTGCTGATCGGCGGCGGCCTCGGCATGCTCGCGGCTGTCGTCCTGGTGTTCGTGCGCAAGGCGCTCTACGGCGGCGTGGAGCATCCGGAAGACATCGAGCGCCTGCTTGGCGTTCCCGTCTGCGCCGTAGTGCCGCGCAGCCGCGTGCAGGCGCGCCTGCAGCGCGACATCCGTGCGGGCCGCGGCGCGCAGGGCACGCCGCGCCTGCTGGCCGCGAGTGCGCCGGACGATGTCGCAATCGAAGGCGTGCGCAGCCTGCGCACCACGCTGCAGTTCGCGCTGCGCGACGCCCGCAACAACGTGGTCATGCTGACCGGGTCGCGCCAGGACGCGGGCAAGTCTTTCCTGTCGGTGAATCTTGCCGCGCTGGTGGCGTCAGGTCAGCGCCGCGTGCTCGTGATCGACGGCGACATGCGGCGCGGCGCGGTGCATGCGTACTTCGGCCTGCGCCACCAGCCGGGGTTGTCCGACGCGCTGTCGGGCATGGACTTCGATGCCGCCGTGGTGCGCGACGTGCTGCCCGGCCTCGATGTGCTGCCGCGCGGCAGCCTGCCCGAAGATCCCGCCGAACTGCTGATGAGCGAGCGCTTCCGCACCATGCTCGACCACTTCGCCACGCGCTACGACATGGTCATCCTCGACACCCCGCCGGTACTCGCCGTCACCGATGCCACGCTGCTTGGCCGCCATGCCGCCACCACGCTGCTGGTGGTGCGCCACGGCCGCCATCCGGCCGCGGAGATCGGCGAGGCCGCGCGGCGGCTCGCCAGCGGCGGCGTTGCGCTGCAGGGCGTGCTGCTGACCGACGTCCCGCGCCCACCGCTGCAGCTTGGCACGCCTTACGCCGCGTACTACGGCGCCGAAGCGGAGACGAAGTAGCGGCAAGGCATCACGAACAAGGCATCTCGCCATGCCGGCGCGCACGCCGGACCCACTCGAACCGAACTCCAATCCACAGGGAGAAAGACGATGAAGCGCAAGGTTGCTCTGATCACGGGGATCACCGGCCAGGATGGCTCCTACCTTGCCGAGCTCTTGCTCGACAAGGGCTATGAGGTCCATGGCATCAAGCGGCGCACGTCGCTGTTCAATACCGACCGCATCGACCACTTGTATCGGGAGCGCCACGAGCAGGACCTGCGCTTCTTCCTGCACCACGGCGACCTGACCGACGCCACCAGCCTGCTGCGCGTGATCCAGCGCATCGAGCCGGACGAGATCTACAACCTTGCCGCGCAGAGCCACGTGGCGGTGTCGTTCGAAGAGCCGGAGTACACCGCCAACGCCGACGGCATCGGCACGCTGCGCATCCTGGAGGCGATCCGCATCCTCGGCCTGGCGAAGAAGACGCGCTTCTACCAGGCGTCGACGTCCGAGCTGTATGGCCTGGTGCAGGAGATCCCGCAGAAGGAAACCACGCCGTTCTACCCGCGCAGCCCGTACGCGGTGGCGAAGCTCTACGCGTACTGGATCACGGTGAACTACCGCGAAGCCTATGGCATGTATGCCTGCAACGGCATCCTGTTCAACCACGAATCACCGGTGCGCGGCGAAACCTTCGTCACGCGCAAGATCACGCGGGCCATCGCGCGCATTGCGGTGGGCCTGCAGGAGTGCCTGTACCTGGGCAACCTGTCGGCACTGCGCGACTGGGGCCACGCGCGCGACTACGTCGAGATGCAGTGGATGATGCTCCAGCAAGAGCAGCCCGAGGATTTCGTGATCGCCACCGGCGAGCAGTACAGCGTGCGCGACTTCGTGCAGCAGGCCGCCAACGAGCTGGGCGTCACGGTGCGCTTCGAGGGCGAGGGCGTGGACGAGATCGGCGTGGTCGAGCACGTGCACGGCAAGGAAACGCGGCTCAAGCCGGGGCAGGTGATCGTGCGCGTCGATCCCGAGTACTTCCGCCCGACCGAAGTCGAAACGCTGCTCGGCGATGCCTCCAAGGCGCACGCGAAGCTTGGCTGGCGTCCGGTCACGCCGTTCCCCGCGCTGGTCAAGGAAATGGTGCGCGCCGATTACCAGACCGCGCGCCGCGACGCGATGGTCACGCTGGCCGGCTTCAAGGCGCTGGAACACCACGAGTGACGACCATGGACAAGGACACCAACATCTTCGTCGCCGGGCATCGCGGCATGGTCGGCTCGGCCCTGGTGCGTGCGCTGCGGGCCGACGGCTACACCCGCATCGTCACGCGTACGCATGCGGAGCTGGACCTGACCGACCAGGCTGCCGTGCGCCGCTTCTTTGCCGCCGAAGCGATCGATGTGGTGCTGCTGGCGGCGGCACGCGTGGGTGGTATCGTCGCGAACGATTCACGCCCGGCTTCATTCCTCTACGAGAACCTGGCCATCGAGACCAACGTGATCCACGCCGCCTTCGAGGCCGGTGTGGAGCGGCTGGTGTTCTTCGGCTCGTCATGCATCTATCCGCGCGCGTGCCCGCAGCCGATCCGCGAGGAATACCTGCTGACCGGCCCGCTGGAGCCGACCAACGAAGCCTATGCCATCGCCAAGATCGCGGGGCTCAAGCTGTGCGAGGCCTACAACCGCCAGTACGGCACGCGCTATGTGTCGGTGATGCCGACCAACCTCTACGGCCCCAACGACAACTACGACCTCACCAACAGCCACGTACTGCCCGCGCTGATCCGCAAGGCCCACGCAGCAGTGCGGGATGGGGCCGACACGCTGACCATATGGGGCACCGGCACGCCACGCCGAGAGTTCCTGCACGTCGACGATCTTGCCGCCGCCACGCTGTTCCTGCTGCGGCACGAGCACGCCGAGGGCGTGTTCAACGTCGGCGTTGGCAAGGACCTGACGATCGCCGAGCTGGCGGCGATGGTGTGCCGCATTGCGGGCTTCCGCGGAGAACTCGTCTTCGATACGGGCAGGCCGGACGGCACGCCGCGCAAGCTGCTGGACGTCAGCCGCCTCGCGCGCATGGGCTGGCAGCCGCGCATCGGGCTGGAGGCCGGCGTCACGGCCACCTATCGCGAATACAGCAAGTACAGCGAGAGCAGAGACCACGCCGCGGCGCATCCAGAGCCGGCTGCAGCGGCAACTCACGCCTGACAGGCACGCAAACGGGGAGGTTCGCCATGCCACATTCCGTCACCATCTTCCACAACGTCGTCTGGTCGCGCCACAAGGGCGAGGTCTTTTCGGCGCTGCACCGCGACGCCGCCGATGGCCCGATCCGCTACCGGTTCATCCAGATATCGGAAACCGAGTACTACCGGCTGGGCTTCTCGGACGTCGACTACAGCGCCCACCGCTATCCGATGCAATGCCTCTACAACGGCTGCTACGAAGACGTGCCGGTGTGGAAGCTCACGGCGCGGCTGGTGTCGGAGGTACTGCGTTCGGGCAGCGACCTGATCGTGCTGCCCGGCTACCACCGTCCCGAGTACTGGGCGATGCTGCTCGCCTGCATCGTGACCGGAAAGCGCCGCGCGGTGTTCTGCGATTCCACCGGTCGCGACCGTCCGCGCCGGCTGCTCACGTCGATTCCCAAGCGCGTTTTCTTTGGCCTCTGCCATGGCTTCTTTGGCTTCGGCGAGCGCAGCCGCGAATACCTGGTCTCGCTGGGTGCGGAGCCGGAGCAGGTGTTCATTCCGTGCCAGGCCGCCGCGCTGCCGCCCGGATACAGCACCGACGTCGCGTTCGCCGAGCGCGTCAGTGTGCGTGCCGGTAATGAGTCGACGTTCCTCTACGTAGGCCGTCTGTCGCCCGAGAAGGGGCTGGACACGCTGCTGGATGCCTTTGCCGCATTGCGGCGCGACCGGCCCGACGTGCGCTTGCGCCTGGTTGGCTCCGGCCCGATGGAAGATGCGCTGCGTGCGCGTTGCACCGAACTCGGCCTCGGCGACTCGGTGGTGCTGGTCGGCAGCCTCCAGGGCGATGCCCTGTCCGCCGAGTACTACCGCGCGCTGTGCATGGTGCTGCCCAGCCACAGCGAGCCGTGGGGACTGGTGGTCAATGAAGCCCTCAACCACGGCTGCCCGACCATCGCCAGCGACAACTGCGGCTGCGTGCCCGAACTCGTGCACGACGGCAAGACCGGCTTCGTGGTGCCGGCACGCGACGCCGGCGCACTGCAGGCCGCCATGACCCGCGCGCTGACCGTGTTTGCCGACGCGCCGGCCACGGCCGAACGTTGCCTTGCCGTGATGGGCCGGTTCGATCCCACGGCGGCCGCCAGCCACATCGCGCGCGGGTGCGCGGCGCTGCTGGCCGGTC
>NZ_CAJPVI010000113.1 GCF_905397435.1 Cupriavidus numazuensis | reverse complement strand
CCGCTGCAGCAGCCCCCGCGGCTGCAGCCCCTGCCGCCGCGCCGGCCGAGGCCGCGGCTGCGCCGGCGGCGCCCGTCCCCAACAAGGGCGACACCGCCTGGCTGCTCGTGAGCACGGCGTTCGTGATCCTGATGACGCTGCCGGGCCTGGCACTGTTCTATGGCGGCCTGGTCCGTTCGAAGAACATGCTGTCCGTGCTGATGCAGTGTCTGGTGATCTTCTCGGTGGTCGCGTTGCTTTGGGCAGTCTATGGCTACAGCTTCGCCTTTACCGAGGGCAATGCCTTCTTCGGCGGCACTGACAGGCTCTTCATGAAGGGGCTGACGGTTGACGCCGTGGCGGCCACCTTCAGCAAGGGCGTGGTCGTGCCGGAACTGGGCTACTTCGCCTTCCAGTGCGCCTTTGCCTGCATCACCTGCAGCCTGATCATCGGCGCTTTCGCCGAGCGCGCCAAGTTCTCGGCCGTGCTGGTGTTCGTGGTGCTGTGGTTCACCTTTGCCTACATCCCGATGGCCCATATGGTCTGGTTCTGGCCGGGTCCGGACGCCTTCACCGACGCTGCCGCGGCTACTGCGGCGACCGCCAAGTCGGGCTGGCTGTTCCAGAAGGGCGCGCTGGACTTCGCCGGCGGCACCGTGGTGCACATCAACGCCGCGGTGGCGGGCCTGGTCGGTGCCTTTATGTTTGGCAAGCGCATCGGCTTCGGCCGCGAGGCGATCCGTCCGCACAGCCTGACCTTCACCATGGTGGGTGCCTCGCTGCTGTGGTTCGGCTGGTTCGGCTTCAACGCCGGCTCGGCGCTGGAAGCAAACGGCTCGGCCGCACTGGCCTTCGTCAACACGCTGCTGGCCACCTGCGCCGCGGTGCTGTCCTGGACCTTCGGCGAGTGGATCAGCAAGGGCAAGCCGTCGATGCTGGGTGGCGCTTCGGGTGCGGTAGCGGGCCTGGTGGCCATCACGCCGGCAGCCGGCTTCGTCGGCCCGATGGGTTCGATCGCGATCGGCCTGATCGCCGGCCTGCTGTGCCTGTGGGGCGTGACCGGCCTGAAGCGCATGCTGGGCATGGACGATTCGCTCGACGTGTTCGGCGTGCACGGCGTGGGCGGCATCCTGGGTGCGTTGCTGACCGGCGTGTTCGCTGCGCCGAGCCTCGGCGGCACGGGCATCTACGACTATGTGGCCAACAAGGTTGCGGACGACTACTCGATCGCCGGACAAGTCTGGATCCAGTTCGAGGGCGTGCTGACTACCATCGTGTGGTCGGGCGTGGTGGCCTTCGTGGCGTACAAGCTGGTGGATATGCTGATCGGCCTGCGGGTGCCGGAAGAAGAAGAGCGCGAGGGCCTGGATATCACCTCGCACGGCGAAACCGCCTATGAAGTCTGATCGTCAAGGTGTTGTGCTGGAGAGCTGATTGGGAATCGACTCTCAGGAGTTTTGCCCGGCCGCGTGCCGGGCTTTTTTCATATGGCGAGCGGTTCAAGGCAGGAGTGGGTGAGGAGTGGGTGAAGTGGACGGCTTTTCGCCGGGCGCTTAAATCCGATCTAAAAAAGCTTCAATTGTCTTTGTGGGTGCGCGCACATACAGTGCCATTGAGGCAGTTTCCTCCACCTGCAGAACGCTCCCCGTACTGTCAGGCCATTTGAAAGCGCGGCAAGCCGCGCTTTTTTTTTTCGTCATGCCGGCGGGGGGTTTACTTCCGCACAGGCGTCCCCACATCCGAATCCCCTATGCTGCGCCGCGCATATCCTTATAAAGGGCTTGCCAGCAGCCAATTGGCCGTTCCTCTACAATCGGGGCGAACGATTAAGACGACCAATAGATCAACAGGATGGATATGGTCCCGCATCTCATTACCGCGCTGAACGGTCCGCTGCTCGAACTGGAGAAGAAGATCCTGGACGCGACGCCGTCCATCGAGCGCTGGTTCAGGCTGGAATGGCAGGAACATACGCCGCCGTTCTATTGCTCGGTGGACCTGCGCAACGCCGGCTTCAAGCTCGCGCCGGTCGACACCAACCTGTTTCCGGGCGGGTTCAACAACCTGGCCCCCGAAATGCTGCCGCTGGCGGTGCAGGCGGCCATGGCGGCGATCGAAAAGATCTGTCCGGATGCCAAGAACCTGCTTCTGATCCCCGAGCGGCACACGCGCAACATGTTCTACCTGCAGAACGTCGCGCGGCTGTCGCTGATCATGCGTCAGGCGGGCCTCAATGTGCGCCTTGGGTCGCTGTCCGAGGAAATCACCGAGCCCACGCCGATCGAACTGCCGGATGGCCAGACCCTGGTGGTCGAGCCGCTAGCCCGGCTGGGCACCAAGGACCGCCGGCTCGGGCTGAAGGATTTCGACCCGTGCTCGATCCTGCTGAACAACGACCTGTCGGCCGGCATTCCGCCGATCCTGGAAAACATCAACGAGCAGTACCTGCTGCCGCCGCTGCACGCAGGCTGGTCCACGCGCCGCAAGACCAGCCACTTCGCCGCCTATGACGAAGTGGCCAAGAAGTTCGCCAAGCTGATCGATATCGACCAGTGGATGGTGAACCCGTACTTCGCGCGCTGTTCGGGCGTGAATTTCCACGAGCGCATCGGCGAGGAAGAGCTCGCCGACTCGGTGGAAGCCGTGCTCAAGAAGATCGCCAAGAAATACCGCGAATACGGCATCAAGGAAACGCCGTATGTGGTGGTGAAGGCCGATGCCGGTACGTATGGCATGGGCATCATGACCGTGCGCGATCCCTCCGAGGTCAAGGGCCTGAACCGGAAGGAACGCAACAAGATGAGCGTCGTGAAGGAAGGCCTGGAGGTCAGCGACGTCATCATCCAGGAAGGCGTGCACACGTTCGAGAAGGTCAACGAGGCCGTGGCCGAGCCGGTGGTCTACATGATCGACCGCTACGTGGTCGGTGGCTTCTACCGCGTGCACACCGGCCGCGGCAACGACGAAAACCTGAATGCGCCGGGCATGCATTTCGTGCCGCTCGCGTTTGCGCCCAATGGCATTCCGGACAGCCACGCCAAGCCGGGCGCCGCGGTGCCGAACCGCTTCTATATGTACGGCGTGGTGGCGCGGCTGGCATTGCTGGCGGCCTCGATCGAACTCGAAAAGACCGACCCGAACCCGATTCTCTGACGAGCCACCATGCGCATCCTCTTCATCACCGATCCGCTGGAGACCTTCAAGACCTACAAGGACTCCACCTACGCCATGATGACCGAGGCCGCGGCGCGCGGCCATCAGCTGTTCTGGTCCCTGCAGTCCCAGCTGTCGCTGTTCGGCGACCAGGTCGAGACCGTGGCGACGCCGCTGCAGCTCACCGGCGATAGCCATGACTGGTTCCGCGAAGGCACACCCGCGCTGACGTCGCTGAAGGATTTCGACGCGGTGCTGATGCGCAAGGATCCGCCGTTCGACATGGAGTACGTCACCAGCACCTGGCTGCTGGAACTGGCCGAGGCGCAAGGCGCGCGCGTGTTCAACAAGCCGCGCGCGATCCGCGACCATTCGGAGAAGCTGGCCATCAACCAGTTTCCGGAATTCATCACGCCGACGCTGGTCACGCGCGACATCGCGCGCATTCGCGACTTCCACGCCGAACACCGCGACATCATCATCAAGCCGCTCGACGGCATGGGTGGCATGGGCGTGTTCCGGGTCGGCGCGGATGGCATGAACCTCGGGGCCATCGTCGAGACGCTTGGGGAAGACGGCCGCCGCACGCTGATGATCCAACGCTATATCCCGGCGATCAAGGACGGCGACAAGCGCATCCTGCTGATCGGCGGCGTGCCCGTGCCGTATTCGCTGGCGCGCGTGCCCATGGCGGGCGAAGTGCGCGGCAACCTTGCGGCGGGCGGCACCGGCCGCGCGCAGGAACTGACTGTGCGCGACCGCAAGATTGCGGAGACGCTGGCGCCGGGCCTCTGGGAGCAGGGTTTGCTGCTGGTGGGTCTCGATGTGATCGGCGATTACCTCACCGAAGTCAATGTGACGAGTCCGACCTGTTTCCAGGAAATCACCCAGCAGACCGGGTTCCAGGTGGCCGCGATGTTCATTGACGCGCTCGAGCACGCGGTGGAAGCGCCTGGCGCCTGAGGGAGAAAGCAGGCAGAAAGCGGGCGGAAGCGCGAAAATACCGGGGAGGGCGCCTGCTACAATCGGGCCAGTCCAACGGATTCACCATCATGGCAGGAATTCTGATCATCGCGCACGCTCCCCTGGCTTCGGCCTTGCGCGATTGCGCCGCCCACGTCTACTGTGGACCGCCACAGCGGCTGGAGGCCATCGACGTCCTTCCGGACGCAGATCCTGCCGCCGTTCTTGCCGAAGCCCGGCAGCGGCTCAATGCCGTATGCGAAGACAACGGCGCGCTGGTGCTGACCGATATCTTCGGCGCCACGCCAGCCAATATCGCTGCAAAGCTCGCCGAACCGGGCCGCGTCCGGGTTCTGGCGGGCGTCAATCTGCCGATGCTCGTGCGCGCCATCTGTTATCGCGGGGAAAAGCTCGATCAGCTCGTGACCAAGGCACTTGCCGGCGGGTCGCAGGGCGTGCTGCAGGTAGGCACTACAACCGTACAAAATCAAACAGCCAACCATCCCGACCGATATGCTGCAGAGGGACACCACCATCATCAATAAGCTCGGGCTGCACGCCCGCGCTTCGGCCAAGCTGACGCAACTGGCAGGCAGCTTCGCCAGCCAGGTCAAGATGTCCCGCAACGGACGCCAGGTTGATGCCAAGAGCATCATGGGCGTAATGATGCTCGCGGCGGGGATTGGCTCGACCGTGACCATCGAGACCGACGGGCCGGACGAGCAGGAGGCGATGGACGCGCTGCTGGCGCTGATCGCCAACCGCTTCGGCGAGGGCGAGTGAGGTCCGCCGCGCCACCATGCTTTCCTGAACGTTCCTGACGGAGCGGCACATGTCATTTGCCCTGCACGGCATCCCGGTCTCCCGCGGCGTCGCCATCGGCCGCGCGCATCTTCTGGCTCCAGCCGCGCTGGATGTCTCGCACTACCTGGTCGATGAAGACCGGCTCGACGACGAAGTCGAACGCCTGCGTTCCGCGCGCGCCGCGGTACGTGCCGAACTCATCACGCTGAAGCGCGACCTGCCGCGTGACGCGCCCGAGGAAATGGGCGCGTTTCTGGACGTGCACGCGATGATCCTCGACGACGAGGCGCTGTCGCGCGAGCCCGAGGCACTGATCCGCGGACGCCGCTACAACGCGGAGTGGGCGCTGACCACGCGGCTCGAAGAGCTGATGCGCCAGTTCGACGAGATCGAGGACGAATACCTGCGCGAGCGCAAGGCCGATATCCACCAGGTCGTCGAACGGATCCTGAAGGTGCTGGCCGGTGCGCCGGTGCTTGCGCCCGCACCGGTTCCCGCGCTGGCCCCCGACGGCGAGCCGGCGCCGGGCGTGATTGTCGTGGCGCACGATATCGCGCCGGCCGACATGCTGCAGTTCCGCCACACGGTGTTCCACGGGTTCGTCACCGACATGGGCGGACGCACCTCGCATACCGCGATCGTTGCGCGCAGCCTTGACATCCCGGCAGCGGTCGGCGTGCAAGCCGCCAGCGAACTGATTCGCCAGGACGACTGGATCATCGTCGACGGCGATGCCGGTCTGGTGATTGTCGATCCGTCGGCCATCATCCTCGAGGAATACCGCCATCGCCAGAGCGAGCGCGCGCTCGAAAAGAAGCGCCTGCAGCGTCTGCGCCACACCCCGGCGGTCACACTGGACGGCCAGGAAATCGACCTGCTGGCCAATATCGAAATGGCCGAGGACGCCGGCGCCGCGCTCACGGCCGGCGCCGTGGGCGTGGGCCTGTTCCGCTCGGAGTTCCTGTTCATGAACCGTCGCGGCGAGCTGCCGGACGAAGACGAGCAGTTCGCGGCCTATCGCGGGGCGGTCGAAGCCATGCACGGACTGCCGGTGACCATCCGCACGATCGATATCGGCGCCGACAAGCCGCTGGACGGCCGCGGCGACGATTTCGAGACCGCGCTGAACCCCGCGCTCGGACTGCGTGCGATCCGTTGGTCGCTGTCCGAGCCGGCCATGTTCCTGACGCAGTTGCGTGCGCTGCTGCGTGCATCGGCGTTCGGGCCGGTCCGGCTGCTCGTGCCGATGCTGTCGCATGCGCGGGAAATCGACCAGACTCTGGAACTGATTGCGCAGGCCAAGCGCCAGCTCGACGAGCGCGGCGTGCCCTACGATCCCGGTCTGAAAGTCGGCGCCATGATCGAGATTCCGGCCGCAGTGCTGCTGTTGCCGCTGTTCCTGCGCCGCATGGACTTCCTATCGATCGGCACCAATGACCTGACGCAGTACACGCTGGCCATCGACCGCGCGGACAATGCCGTGGCGCATCTGTTCGATCCGATGCACCCGGCCGTGCTGCAGCTCATTGCGCGCACCATCCGTGAGGCCAATCGTGCCGGCGTGCCCGTCGCGGTGTGCGGCGAGATGGCCGGGGATCCGCTCATGACACGTCTGCTGCTGGGCATGGGCCTGCGCGAGTTCTCGATGCATCCGGCCCAACTGCTGCGGGTCAAGCAGGAGGTCCTGCACGCCGATTGCGCCCGGCTCGAGCCGCTCGTGGACCAGGTCCTCAACGCCTATGAACCCGAGGAACAGGCGGTGGCCCTCGAACAGCTCGCTAAGCCCTAACTATTGAAGGGTTTTTCTCCCGAATCCGGCGCGCAAAACATCACTTTGCGGATCATGATGTGCGCCGGAATCAGCTTTCCGCTTGCCGCCGAGTGACGCAAATCCCACCTGTCCGACTGTGGCTTAATGGGAATTGTTATCATTTTCGATCTTTGGTATTCTGACGTTCATTCGAGCGGCATGCCGGTGCCGCCAGCCCCCAAGGAGGGAGTTGTGTACGTCTGCATCTGCAACCAGATTACCGATCGTGAAATCCACGGAGCCGCTCACCTGGGCGTCGAGACCCTCGACGAACTGGCCGAGACGCTTGGTGTCGGTACCTGCTGCGGACGGTGCCGCGAATGCGCCCAGCAAGTGTTGGCAGAAGGCGTTGCCGCTGTGCGCAACGTAACCGCAGCCACGATCGCAAACATCCAGGTCGTGGAGATTTCCTCCTGTTCCGTGTCCAGCACATGTACCATAATGGACACTCGGGACCCGGCAGTCGCGAACGACCAGCGTGAAGCGCTGGTGGCTTGAGCGCGCCCTTGAACTGACGCACAGTTCACGGCGCGTTTTCGCGCATTCGCATCTTCATTCGACTGCATACGGCGCCTCTGGCGCCGTTCGTGTTTTTGCGCGGGCCCGATGCAACAGGAGCCACCCATGAAAGGTGACAAGAAGGTCATCCAGCATCTGAATGCCCAGCTCAAGAACGAGCTGACCGCGATCAACCAGTATTTCCTGCACGCCCGTATGTATCGCCACTGGGGCCTGAAGAAGCTCGGCGACGTGGAGTACAAGGAATCCATCGGCGAAATGAAGCACGCCGACCGGCTGATCGACCGCATCCTGATGCTCGACGGCCTGCCCAACCTGCAGGACCTGCACAAGCTGCTGCTCGGCGAAGACACGCCTGAAATGCTCAAGTGCGACCTGAAGCTGGAGCAGACCGCGCATGCCACCGTCAAGGAAGGCATTGCGTACTGCGAATCCGTTGGCGATTACGTCAGCCGCGAGATCCTGGTCGATATCCTCACCGATACGGAAGAGCACATCGAATACCTGGAGACGCAGCTGGACCTGATCGACAAGGTCGGCCTGCAGAACTATCTGCAGTCGCAGATGGAGCCGGGCGAGCAGTAAGCCGCCGCTTCCTGCCAGGCTGCCTGCAGTGGCGGCCGGCATCCCCGCGTGGCGCATTCTGGCGCCGCCGATTCGCTTGCCCGCCTGCAGTAACCCTTCTCATTCCAATTCCTCTCTTCATCCAGACCGCCGTACAGGAGCCACGACCATGGCCGAATCGATCCGCCTGACGCAATACAGCCACGGTGCCGGCTGTGGCTGCAAGATTTCCCCCAAGGTGCTCGACGTGATCCTGGCGGGCAGCGGCGCGCAGAACCTGGACCCGCGCCTGTGGGTTGGCAATGCCTCGCGCGATGATGCCGCCGTCTATGCGATCGACGGCGACGACAGCGGGCGCGGCGTGGTGTCGACCACGGACTTCTTCATGCCGATCGTCGACGACCCGTTCGACTTTGGCCGCATTGCCGCGACCAACGCGATCAGCGACATCTATGCGATGGGCGGCGATCCGCTGATGGCCATTGCCATCCTCGGCTGGCCGGTCAACGTGCTGCCGCCCGAGGTCGCGCGCGAAGTGGTGGCGGGCGGCCGCAAGGCGTGCGACGACGCTGGCATTCCGCTGGCTGGCGGGCATTCCATCGACGCGCCGGAGCCGATCTTCGGGCTGGCCGTCACCGGTATGGTCGACCGCGTGCACATGAAGCGAAACGACACGGCCACCGCTGGCTGCCGGCTTTACCTGACCAAGCCCATTGGCATCGGCGTGCTGACTACCGCAGAGAAGAAGGGATTGCTGCGGCCCGAGCATGCCCATGTGGCGCGCGACTGGATGTGCGTGCTGAATCGGCCGGGGAGCACATTCGGCCGGCTGGCGGGCGTGCGCGCGATGACCGACGTGACCGGCTTCGGGTTGCTCGGCCATCTGGTCGAGATGGCGGACGGCAGCGGCCTGACCGCGCGGCTCGACTATGCGGCGGTACCGGTGCTGCCGGAAATCCTGCGTTATATCGATGCGGGCTGCGTGCCGGGTGGCACCCAGCGCAATTTCGACAGCTACGGCCATCGCATCGGCACACTCACCGACGAGCAGCGCGCGCTGCTGTGCGATCCGCAGACCAGCGGCGGCCTGCTTGTGGCCGTCGAGCCGGCAGGAGAGGCGGCATTCCTGGATGCCTGCGCCCGGCTTGGCCTGGATCTCGCCCCCATCGGCGAAGTGGTTGCACGCGGAGAGCATGCCGTAGAGGTTGCCTGATGCGTGAAGATACCGGCGATTTCCGCCGATTGTTCCTGAGCGGCACGCCGATGATGGACGTGCGCGCACCGCTGGAATTTGCCCGGGGTGCGTTCCCGGGCACCTTGAACTTGCCGCTGATGGACGACGAAGAGCGGCATCAGGTCGGCCTTTGCTATGCGGATAAGGGGCAGCAGGCGGCGATCGAACTCGGCCATCGGCTGGTGTCGGGCGATCTCAAGGCTGCACGCATCGAACAATGGGCGGGGTTTGTGCGAGCGCATCCGGACGGCTACCTGTACTGCTTCCGCGGCGGACTGCGCTCGCAGATCGTGCAGCAGTGGCTGCACGACGAGGCGGGTATCGACTATCCGCGTGTGACCGGCGGCTACAAGGCCATGCGTGGCTTCCTGATCGACGTGATCGAGCAGGCAGCGGCCACGCGGGACTTCCTGGTGCTGGGCGGCCTGACGGGTACCGGCAAGACGGATGTGATCACCGAAGTGCCGGCGGCGGTGGACCTTGAAGGGCTGGCCTGCCACCGGGGCTCGGCATTCGGGCGCCGCGCGCAACCACAGCCGCAGCAGATCGACTTCGAAAATTCGCTGGCCATCGACGTGCTGCGGCGTGCCGACGCCGGCTACCGCGCGCTGGTAGTCGAGGACGAGGGCCGCTTCATCGGCGGCCGGGACTTGCCCAAGGTGCTGTGGCAGCGCATGCAGGCCAGCCCGCTGGTGTGGCTGGAGGCGTCGTTCGAGGAACGCGTGGAGCGTGTCTTGCGCGACTATGTACTGGGGCTGGCGGCCGAGCACATCGAACAGCTCGGGCCCGTGGCCGGCTTCGAGGCGTATGCCGCGCGTCTGCGCGACGCCATGGCCGCCATCTCCCCGCGGCTCGGCGGCGAACGCTATGGCCGTTTGTCGGCGTTGCTGGAACACGCGCTGACGAGCCAGTCGGAGCGGGGCGAAACCGCTCCTCACCGCGCCTGGATCGAAGTGCTGCTGCGCGACTACTACGACCCCATGTACGCGTACCAGGAAGAGAAACGCGCAGCACGCGTGGTGTTCCGCGGCGACCGCGCCGCGGTCACTGACTGGCTGCGCGAACGCTCCGCGCGCTGATGCGCGTCAATGCCCGGCGCAGACCGGGCAGTCGGGCGTGCGCGCCAGCTGCATCGTGGTCCACTCCATCGTCATCGCATTGACCATCAGCAAACGTCCGGCCAGGCTCTGGCCCACGCCGCTCAGAAGCTTGAGCGCTTCGGCCGCCTGCACGGTGCCGACCATGCCGACCAGCGGCGCAAACACGCCCATGGTCGCGCAGGCGACTTCCGGTGCGGGCTCTGACGGCGGGAACAGGCATGCGTAGCACGGTGCGTTGTCCTGGCGCCGGTCGAAGACGCTGATCTGCCCGTCGAAACGCAGCGCCGCCCCGGAGACCAGCGGTACGCGGTGATGCACGCAGGCGCGGTTGACCGCCTGGCGCGTGGCGAAGTTGTCGCAGCAGTCGAGTACCACGTCGGCCTGTGCCACGAGCTGGCTCAACTCGGCATCGCCGACACGGGCCGCGATGACCTCCACTTGCACGCCCGGATTGATGCGCAGCATGCCTTCGCGCGCCGACTCCACCTTGAGGCGGCCGACATTGTCCGTGGTGTGGATGATCTGGCGCTGGAGATTGGTCAGGTCCACATGGTCGTTGTCGACCACGCTGATCCGGCCGACACCGGCCGACGCCAGATAGGGCAGGGCGGCGGCGCCCAGGCCGCCCGCGCCAATCACCAGCGCATGGGCACCCAGCAGGCGCTCCTGGCCTTCGATGCCGAGTTCATCGAGCAGGATATGGCGCGAATAGCGCAGCAGTTGATCGTCGTTCATGGCGTGAGGCTCAGGAAGGAACGTGCAATGTAAAAAGCGGCCCCGCAGGGCCGCTTGAGGCTGCTGACAAAGTCAAAAGCAGCGAATGTTGTCTCCCCTCGCCCATTTATGGGAGAGGGGCGGGGGAGAGGGCAGGAGTTGCCACGAAGCGAGGCGTCACGGTGCTTGCCATGTGCCTGCCCTCTCCCCCAACCCCTCTCCCGCAAGCGGGAGAGGGGAGCAAACAATCTGGTATTCGTCCTTGTCAGCAATCTGAATCGGCGCCGCAGCGCCGCTTCTACTCAGGGCGCCTTGCCGGTCGGCGTGCCCAGCGGCTCGCCGATCGGCGCACTGGCCGGCGGCTGCTTGCCG
>NZ_CAJPVI010000112.1 GCF_905397435.1 Cupriavidus numazuensis | reverse complement strand
CTTCAAGCGCCAGTCGTTCCACACTTCGCCCCGAATTCCGGCTGTAATCGGTGTACCCGACGCCCGCTATCGCTGTGCTGTTCAGTCCGCCCATCCCCATCTCTCCTCCTCTCATTGAGATCAAGATTACATGAGCCTTTTTATTAAATCAATGTTTGTTTTATTCTATGCCACGACACCGATGGCGGACTGCGACCACGCAGGGCCTCGCGCGGTTTGGGTGTCTTTCGTGCGCGTCGCGTTGGGTCAGCGCGGCGAGGCACTTGGGGTGGTCTTCGCCGGCAACGCTGCCGGGTCTGCACGCAGCGGAGCTCACCTGTGTAGACGCCAGGGAGATTGGAGCGCCCGGCAAGCGTCAAACCAGTGGTTTGGCGGTTGCTGACAAACCGACAAGCGCAGGACGCCGCTGCTGTCAGCGAACTCGTCGACTGGTACCGAGTTCGATGGGAAGTGGAGATGTTCTTCCATGTCCTGAAGACTGGCGGCAAGGTCGAAGCGCCACAGCTATCGCACTTGTGGAGCGGGCCTTGGCGTTGTATATGGTGGTGGCGTGGCGCATTGCCCGCCTGATGCGGATGGGCAGAACCTGCCCGGATCTCGATGCGTCTCTGTTCTTCCATGCCGACGAGATTCAGGGAGCATACGTGTTTGCCAAGAAAGCTCGCCCGAAGACGCCAGTCACACTCAATCAGATGATTCGGATGGTTGCTTCCCTAGTCTTACTGTGTCATAAAAATTAGTGCATTATATGTACTTCTTCATTCAAGGTGGGAAGTGCATGAGCACACGCGACCGATTTGCGGATTACATGAACTACTTGGCTGAGGCATTGGGCCACGCAGATCGCCGGGCCGGCTTGGAGAGCTACTGCACTGGCCTGATGCTCCCGTTGTCGCGCAAGAGCGTCGAACCGATGGCAGCACGAGTTGACCCACTGCATGCCAGTGCCCGGCATCAAGCACTGCACCACTTTGTCTCCAAGTCCGATTGGTCGGATGCGTTATTGTTGAGGCGTGTCCGGGATTGGGTTCAGCCCTTCCTGGAAGCACCAAACGGTCGCTATTGGATCATTGACGACACGGGCTTCCCTAAGAAAGGCAAACATTCGGTAGGTGTGGCGCGCCAATATTGCGGGCAGCTCGGAAAACAGGACAACTGCCAGGTTGCAGTGAGCCTGTCGCTAGCCTCGGAGCAAGGCAGCCTACCGATTGCTTATCAGCTTTATCTGCCCAAGGAATGGGCCGACGATGCGACTCGCCGCGAGAAGGCCGGCGTGCCAGACGATATCGCGTTCGCCACGAAGCCGGAGATTGCACTGGCACAAGTTCGGGAGGCGATCGCCGCTGGCGTGCCTGCCGGAGTCGTGCTGGCCGATGCCGCATACGGCGATGAAACCGGCTTTCGCGAAAGCCTGACAGAATTGGGTCTGCTCTACGCCGTCGGGATTCGCTCCATGACGACGGTGTGGCCGCAGGGCGTCTCGCCACTTCCGGCCAAACCGGCAAGCGGTCCGGGCAGGCCACCGAAGTTGCTGCGTCGCGCACCGGGCCATGAGCCGGTTTCTGTGAAGACCTTGGCAATGGCTTTACCCTCGAGGGCTTACCAAGTGGTGACTTGGCGGGAAGGCACAAATGCGGCCCTTTCATCGCGATTTGCGGCCGTGCGGGTTCGCCCGGCACATCGGGACTATTGGCGCAGCACCTTGCGTGACGAAGAGTGGTTGCTGGTCGAGTGGCCAGAGGGCGAGGCGGAGCCGACCAAATACTTCTTGTCCACAGCACCAGCCGATGCGCTGATAGAACAACTAGTGTTCGTGACCAAAATGCGTTGGCGTATTGAGCGCGATTACCAGGACTTGAAACAAGACCTCGGTCTTGGTCACTATGAAGGTCGGGGCTGGCGCGGATTCCACCATCATGCGACGCTGAGTATTGCAGCCTATGGCTTCCTGATGGCGTTGTTGCATAAATCGAGATTGAAAACAGGGACTTCTCGGTGAGGCTGAACTCAGGCGATACGGACGGATTGCGGGCGAGCGAGCGCCACCATGCGATTGAGCACGCCCGCACGGATGGCCACTTCGGTGGCCTGCGACCCGATTTCGCGTGCCCGCAGACTGTGTCCCGTCAGCGTCTTGAGGCGGTACATCAGGGTCTCGGCCAGCGAACGCCGGTGATAGCCGCTGGCGGCTTTCCATTCGCGTCGACTGCTCTTCTCAATGACTTCGATGGCCTCGTTACGCCAGGCTGCGCCCGGCGTACTTTCGGACCAAGGCTTCGCTCCTTCGCGTGGCGGAATCGAGGGCTGTGCACCTCGCGCTGCAATCTCCGCGTGGCACGGCTTGCTGTCGTAAGCGCCGTCGCCTCCGATGGTATCGATCGGTGTATCAGCCGGGATCTGGTCGAGCAGGTCGGCCAACACTTCGCCATCGCCAACGTCCTGATGGGTCATCAGCGCGGCACAGATTTGCCCGGTGTTCGCGTCCATGGCGAGATGGACCTTGCGCCAAGTCCGGCGCTTGGACCAACCGTGCTTGCGAACCTTCCACTCGCCTTCGCCGTAAAGCTTCAGCCCAGTGCTGTCGATCACCAGATGCAGCGGCTCGCCGGTACGCGAGGCGGGCAGCACGACGTTCAGATTCTGCGCGCGGCGGCTCAATGTCGTGTAGTTCGGCACTGGCAACGTTGGGAAGGCCAGGGTGCGCAAGCTCTGCGCGAAGCCTTGCAGCGCGCGCAGCGGCAGGTGGAACACCTGCTTGAGACCGAGCAGACCCTGGATCAGCGCGTCCGTATAGACGAGTGGGTGGCCACGCTTGGGCGACTGGGTTTTAGCCGGTGGCACGAGCAAGCTCTCTTCGACCCACATCGTCACATCTCCTCGGGCTATCAGCCCCCTGTTGTACTGCGCCCAGTTCTTGACGCGGTAGACCCCCTTGGGCTCGGCTTGCTGTCGGTTGTCCTTGCGCATCGTCCCGGAAAAAGTCCAAGACACTACGCCGCATCGTCAGAAGTTAACAGAGCCAGCGTTCCAGTCGTTGCGCGTAAACGTCAGCCCAACCCACCCCCGATTTATGCAACAACGCCCTTCCTGATGGCCGAACGACTCGCTGCGGTGAAGTCCGAAGAGAATAAAAAAAACTTCCTCGAACGCCAGATACCTGCGCTTCCCGCTGATTACATCCCCCGGGGCAGCCCTGCGCGCGCAGCGGCACGTGACTAATTCAATCACCACACTCCGTCATCAACTCAGTTTCCACCTGATACGCGGCCTTGGCCTTTGCCCATGTTGCGCGTCTGGCTGATCGATCACATTTGTGACACAGTAAGACTAGCAGGCTGCTGAAGTACTCATCGCGCGAACGATGAATCTTCCCCTTCAAGGCTGGTAGGTTCGCTATTTTTCACAATCCGGAAGCTGGGCGTCACTGCATCGACTTTTTCCGTGTTTTGGCGCCCATTTCCGGCTTCAATACCGCGATTACTGCAACTGCGGACGGATTTGTCCCAGCGAGCGCATGCGCACGAGGTTGTAGGCGGCCATGCTCAGCACAAACATCTGATCGACCTTCTTCAGGCCGCGCACCATCACCTGACGCATACGTCCCACGGTCTTGACCCACCCAAAGCCTGTTCGATCAGCTTGCGCTTTTGTTGCGAGACCGCATAACCGGCGCTGGAAGCAATGGCATCAGGAACGGCCGAGCGACGCCCCGATGTGTTCTGCGCCACGTGGGGCGTCACCTTCATTTCCAGGCAGACCTCAATGAACTCGTGCGCGTCATAGCCCTTGTCGGCGCCCACGGTGACTTCCACGTCCAAATCTTCCGTCACCTGCCTGGCATCGTTGAGCATGAGCTTTGCGGCCTCGCGCTCGGCGTGTCCGTCTGCGTTGGTCACCATGGCACTCACCACCAGGCCATGGCGGTTGTCGCTCAGGGTATGACCCATGTAGCGAAGCTCGCTGGCTGTCTTGCCCTTGCGGTAGAGCTTGGCATCGGGATCGGTCTTGGACTCGTGCGTCTCGTTGCTGCGCTTGCGCCCCTTGAAGTTGCCGCCGTCGTTGTCGTCCTTGTCGCCTCCATCCTTGCGCACGAAGCTCTTATGGCCTGCCCACGCCTGAATCAGCGTGCCGTCCACGCTGAAGTGCTCCCCCGACAGCCAATTCTTCTTCTGCGCGATGGCCAGCACCTCGTTGAAAAATTGGATCACCGCATCATGCTTGATCAGCCGTTCGCGGTTCTTGGTGAAGACCGTGGGCACCCAAACTGGATCATCCATCGACAGCCCGATGAACCAGCGAAACAGCAGGTTGTACTGCGTCTGCTCCATGAGTTGGCGCTCGGAGCGAATGCTGTAAAGCACCTGCAGCAGCATGGCCCGCAGCAACTTCTCCGGCGCAATGCTGGGGCGGCCACCCTTGATATCGGCCTCGTACATCTGCGCGAACAACCGGTCCATCTTCACCAGCGCCTGGTTGGCCATGGTGCGGATCGAGCGCAGCGGATGGGACTTCGGCACGAAATCCTCCAGCCTCCGCATGGTGAACAAGCTTTCGGTGAAGGTGTCTGCGCCGCGCATGAATGTGGGGTTGGATGGGGTCCTCAAATCAACGCTTCGGCCAGTCGTCGCGCTGACTTCCGCTGGAGGTATTTCAGCGGCCTGCTAGGTGGGTTTCTTGGGCGCAAGAGCGATAATGAGCCCGGCGCCAAAACGATCTAGATCGGCATGCAACGAATCATGGACGCCGCACTCACCATTCAGGCGCTGCGGGAAGAGTCATGACTTCTGATGGAATGGACGCCCCCGCCGAAACGGCATCAATGTGCCAGAGTGTTGGTGTCGAAACTCCACTTGATCGGAAGGAGCGTCATCATGAACGTTACTACAGTCGGGATCGGAACACGGGTTAAATCTGAACCTGTTGTTCAAATGGCTCCCGTGCTGGCGAATGCGATCCGGTGGCTTTGTTGCCCGTGACGGTGGAAGCCATTGTCAAACGCGCCACCGATACGCCAGATGTCGTCGGAATTCGATGGGGTCGTTCCGGATGCCTTTGCGTGAGCTTCTCTTCGGTGCCTCTATTGCCACTCTGGTCCCGCTATTTTTTGGCAGGACTACTCTGGCAACTTCTCTTCACATCATCGAGACGGTACCGGGGACACGCTTACTATTAGCCGCACTTATTCCGTTAAGCACAAGCTTGGTCGTGTGATCAATCAGAGACACTTCCAGCTCGTCATTCATCTTCACGCCCAAACCGGCCTCTAGCATGGGCTGCGCTGCGAATATATAGTCACAGAGCCCGACAATAGAAAGAAAAAGGTGCAAAGGCTCAATCGGTCGAAGTACCCCGAGAGCAGCTCCCTCACTAAGAACATGCTCATAAAACTTCAGCAGCAAATCAACGAAGCTATTGCTAAGTCTTTTCTGCAAATTTTTGTCCCCCGTTAATTGGAGCTCAGTCATGAGTCGACTAATGTAGGGATACGCACGAAAATTCCGAATTATCTCTCTGATATGAATTTCGAGCTTCTTCCTCGGGTCGATATCAAGTTCAAGCAATTCCTGCACCGGACCTGACCAAGTCGACGACACCCTCTCAAAGAGAGCCACCATCAACTCATGCTTACCACCGAAGTGATAACGAACCATTGCCTGATTAATGCCTGCACGTGCACAAATGTAATTCATCGATACAGGCAGACCGTGCGATTCGATCAGCAACTGGTGAGCGGTTGTGAGCAGTGCCTCCTTACCATCAAAATGGTGATCTGAAACTGGCCGTCCCGGTCCTCGTGCCGGTTTAGTGGTTTTTCGGCCAGCAGATCCACGTGTCACGGCATTCTTCGTCTTTACGGTGCTGGCCATCATGCCGCCCATCCAATATTCGTCGAATATATAATAAGCTTAGCATGGTTCGAGCGCTCTAGCCAGCGGAGATGCCGCCGTTCACGCTTATGACTTGCCCGGTAAGTCGGGCGGCCTCTGGGCTGGCGAGGAAAAGAGCTACTGCAGCGAGATCCTCCGGCTGAACAATGCCCAATTGGGCGCGGCGTTCCGCCTTCCGGAATAGCTTCTCGCTGAATGCCTGCTCCATCACCATGTCGTATGAACGGGTGTTCTGCACGATCGACGGACTCAGCGCATGAACACGAACATTAAATCTGGCCGCTTCCATTGCTAAGCAACGGCTGAACATTGCCACTGCAGCCATCATTCCGCCGATCACCGTTTCGCCAGGTGTCGGCACCTTTCCTGCATCAGAGCCGGTATTTACAATCACACCGAAGCCGGCATTTCGCATCATTGGTAAAACTGCTCGACATGCATAGAGAATCCCGAAGAATGATGTAGCGCAGACGTCAGGGAAATAGGCGGGATCTTGGTCGATGAATGGGAGAGGTGCATAGTGCCCCCCAACCCCGGCGCAATTTATCAGAATGTCGATTGGACCATGGATGGCCACCGCTGCATCAATGGCTGTCTCCACTTCGGATTGTGAGCGCACGTCGGCGGAATGGAATGAAGTGGAAGCCCCCTCATTGCCCACTTTTTCACGGGCTTCCTCGCCACGACCAAAATCTCGCCCAATGAGCGCGATGCGAGGGGCGCCGGCCTTAGCAAAGGCCATGGCGGTGGCCAACCCACTCCCGGATGTTCCCCCAGTGACAAGAACAGTGCACTCATTGATTTGTTTTTGTATCGTCATTTTTCCGAACGCTTACATTAGGAGCGATCAGCTTAGCTTGATCACGCAAGATAAACTTTTGAATCTTTCCCGTCTGCGTGCGAGGCATAGCCTCCACGCAGACGAGATGCTCAGGCCAATAGGACTTTGCCATGCTCTCATCGGCGAGGTACCTGGTCATTTCAGCCAGATTCAGTGTGCAATTTGGCCGCAGGACGGCAAAAGCACAAAGCCGCTCGCCGAGGCGCTCATCCGGCATACCGACCACGGCGAACTCAAGCACGGAAGGATGACGATACATTACCTGCTCGATCTCGACGACAGGGATGTTCTCACCGCCGCGGATCACAATGTCCTTCGTGCGCCCAGTTATGCGAATGTAGCCATCCCCGTCCATTCGTGCCAAGTCGCCCGTATCGAACCAACCGCCCGGTTCAAGGGCGCTCAGTTCAGGTCTTTTGAGATAACTTGAGAAGAGATTGGGACCTCGTACTTGAAGGCGCCCTTCGCTTTCCAGCGGCACCGCGAGGCTTTGGTCATCAACAACGCGAACCTCCATCAGAGGCAGCGCGCAGCCATCCGTAGCGCAGATTTTTTCGTCCGTACTATCGATCTTCGCCATAGTGGAGAAGCCGCATTCGCTCATGCCCCAACTCGGAATGAGATGACATCTCAGCGCGACTTTGGCACGACGAATGAGGTTGCGCGGAATGGCGGCACCTGAGGTAATGAATATTCGGAGATCCGCAGGTCGTTCCCCAGTCTCTTCGACTACGTCAGTGATATCCGAGAGAAAGGGTGTTGCGCCCAGTGTCATTGTGACGCGCTCGGCTGTGAAGATACGAACCGCTTCTAGCGGCTGCCATCGATCTTGCAGCACCGTCGTTGCACCCAGCATGATCGGGAGAACTATCGCCGTAATAAAGCCACCCTGATGCGACAGAGGCATCGCCATGAACACCACTTCGCCGTCGGAAAGGTGAAGCGATTCGGCCGTCTGTTCCATCATTGTGAGCAGCGAGCGGCTCGTATGGATGACACATTTGGGTTCGCCGGTCGTTCCTGAGGTGAATAGATACTGGACGATGTCTTCGCGACCAACATGGGCTCGACTGGCAGTGCAAGACGGTTCAAGCAGCATTTCCTCGAAGGCAATTCCTGGATCCCCTCCGACGATCCTGATGTGCTTGAGCGTGGGAACCGCCACCAAAAGGCGCCTAGCCATCTGCTGATGATCAAAGCCGCGAAATACGGCGGGGGCAACGAACAGATCGGTTTCCGCAAGGGACAACATGAACTGGAGGTCCCGCTCGCGCAGAAATGGCATGAGAGGATTCGAAACGGCACCAATCTTGAGGGCGGCGAGGTGAAGCGCGATAGCCTGCCACCAGTTGGGAAGCTGGTAGGATACGACGCTCCCGCGCCCAAGGCCCATGGCCAAAAGGTTTCCTGCGATAGCGTCGACATGAGCGGCGATCTCTGCATAAGTCAGGCTCGTGCGATTCCCGCTGGCGTAGGTGATAACCGCCACCTTATTGGGCATTTGCGTGACAGCCTTATCGAAGAAGTCAAGCAAAGTCTGGTCTGCATCCCGGTCAGACACCGGCACCGACGATTTCGTATCGTCAATTTGCATTTCTCGCATCGCCTTCAATCCTGGCGTCGTTGAACCATCTTGGTAAGCCCCTGCGCCTGTCGGAGCGTGGGTGTGACGTTCTCCGCCCACTGTCGTAGTAAGAACTTCTGCACCTTTCCGCTCGGCGTGCGCGGTAGCTCGGGAACCAGTTCTACATGCTCGGGCCAGTAGTCTTTGGCCATCCCGATAGTGTTCAAATGGGTTCGCATTTCGTCGATGGTGAACCCAGCATCGGATGCAACTACGAATGCGCACCCGCGTTCGCCTAATCGTTTGTCAGGCATCGCTACGAGCGCAACATCTCTTACGGCCGGATGCTTGAGAAGTGCCATTTCGACTTCGACGACCGGAACATTCTCGCCGCCCCGGATGATGATATCCTTGCTTCGCCCTGAGATCCGGACATAGCCCTGCGCGTCCATCGACCCGAGGTCGCCCGAGCTAAACCAGGCTTCGGCATCGAGCGGGAAGAGGTCCGAGCGCTCGAGGTATCCCACAGCGCAGGATGGCCCTCTAATCTGAAGCTCACCCTGCACACTCGCCGAAGCCGGCATACCATCGCCAATGACGCGAACATCGTAAGAGGGCAATGGCGCGCCATCGGTCGTAAAGGCGAGTTCGGGCGGGTCGTCCGGGCGGACCAGCGTGACGATGCCACATTCGGTCATGCCCCAAATCGAAAGAATCCTCGCCCCCAGCAGTTCGCCGCCGCGCTGCACGAGCTCGCGCGGTATTGCTGCTCCTCCGCAGATGAAAGTTCGGAATGCGCTGATGTCGCGCCCATGCGTCAGTTCGGGATTTGCAAGATCTGTCAGGAATGGCGTCGACGCCATCGTAAAGGTTACTCGATCGGCTTCCATGATATCGATGGCTCGGCGGGCGTCCCAGACGTCCTGGAAGATGGCCTTGCCCCCGAGTATGAGCGGGAGGACCATGCCATAGAGGAAGCCGGTCTGATGTCCGAGCGGGGATCCCATGAAGACGACGTCGCCGTCGGTAAGTTGCAGGGTCGCAATGAAAGGTCTTAGGGCGCTCAACAGGGTGTTGCCGGTATGCATGACGCCTTTTGGCACACCGGTGGTACCGGAGGTATAGAGCAACTCAACGACGTCGTCGGCGGCTGACGCCAGCGAGACGCAATCGCTGCTCCTCACCTCCAAATCTTGACGCAATTGCTCGACCGTAAGGACATGAGCAAGCGCTGGCAGGCGCTCCTTGAGCGTTGCCGCCATAGGCTCATACTTGAAATTGCGGAACTCGGTCGGAATGATAAGAACGCGCGATCCTGCAAGGCCCAGCATTGCCTCCAATTCGAGTTCCCGGAATATGGGCATCAACGGGTTAGCGACGGCTCCGATGGTCTCACATGCGAGATAGATTCCTGCAAATTCCCACCAATTTGGCAGTTGGAAGGACACAACATCGCCACGCCCTACTCCCAGTGATACGAAGCGCGCTGCCCAGGAGCGCCGGGCTTCGTCTAGAGCCGCGTAGCTGATGGATTGCCTGCCTCCGTCCTTCCGGCAGTCGACAATCGCGACCTTTTCGGGAGTCCGCTCTACGTTACGAGAGAAGTACGAGAGGATCGTGTCGTCGGTCCATAGTCCTTGCTCTCTATACCAGCGGCTCCGATCGGCCGCTATCATCGCATTCCAACGCTCCATACGTCTCCTCCGCTCTGCTTGTTATTTAAACGTCTAATTGTTTAACTCAGAGTCAGGCCTCACTCAAAATCGAGCGAGCCGAACGGTGCCTCGCGCCCGTGTTATTCGGTGCTCCTCACCACTTGGTCACGCTGTCAGAGTATCGGTTGACAACGCATACAGCACGTCTGCTCCGACTCGCACTTGGGCCTCGAGGCCTGCAATCTCCGGAACAATTTGTGTCAGGTAGTAACGCGCTGCAGCACATTTGGCGGAGGAGAACCTTTCTCCATACTCACTCGAGTGGAGTTTCGCAGCCCTTTCCTGCCGGAGCAGCAGCCATCCGGCGACAACTCCGGCCGTCATGGTCAGGAAGGGATAGCTGCCAGCTAATCGGTCGTTGACGCCTGCGCCAAGCATCCAGCGTGCAGATTCCGAAACGGCCGTACGAAGCTTTTCCAGCTCGATCTCATCGCGCGAATCGGCACCGATTTCATCGAGCAGCTCTAGGAGCGCAGCTCCTCCGTCCGACACAAGTTTTCGACCAACGAGGTCCGCCGCCTGAATGCCGTTGGTACCTTCGTAGATCGGCGTGATCCGAACATCGCGATATAGCTGCGCCACACCCGTTTCCTCGATAAAGCCCATCCCACCATGTATTTGAATGGCGATAGACGCCACCTCGCAACCGATGTCGGTGCAATAGGCTTTCACCATTGGAGTCAATAGGTCGAGACGTTCCGCTGCCCCCGAGATTCCGAGACTACTACGGTCGGCCCGTCCCGCAGCATAGTAGACAAGCGCCCGTGCGGCTTGGGTAAGTGCCCTCATTCGCATCAGCATGCGCCGAACATCGGGATGTTCGATAATTGCGACGGGCTGTTTTCCAGAAGACCCATCCGAACGTGCCGATTGAACTCGCTGGCTGGCATAGCCTAGTGCTCGCTGGGTTGCCACCTCGGCAATCTGGACGCCCTGATTGCCGACGTTCAGACGAGCACTGTTCATCATCGTGAACATCGCGCGCATGCCAGAACCTTCGTCGCCGATCAGTTCGCCAATGCATTCACCATCCTCACCAAAGCTCATCACGCACGTCGGAGAGGCATGAATACCAAGTTTCTTTTCAATCGAAAGGCAGCGAACATGATTGAACTCAGCGGGTTGACCCTGAGCGTCCAACCTGTACTTTGGCACAAGAAAGAGTGAAATGCCCCGCGTTCCCTGCGGCGCTCCCGGCGTACGAGCCAGCACAAGATGGACGATATTCTCAGCCATGTCGTGCTCGCCGAAAGTAATGAAAATCTTGGTACCCTTGATTCGGTACAGCGCTCCCGAGATCGGCTCAGCAGAGGCACGCAGGGCGCCGACATCCGATCCCGCATGCGGCTCTGTCAAGTTCATTGTGCCCGGCCACTCTCCGGTAATCAGCTTCGGGAGCCATTTCGCCTTCTGTTCCGGCGTTCCATGATTCTCGATTGCCTCGATCGCTCCAATTGTCAGGCCATGGATAAGATTCAGACCAAAATTTGCTGAGCCTAGGCATTCCAGGACGACCGTGGTCAGTGCGAACGGCAGTCCTTGGCCACCGTAGGCTACCGGTCCACTAATGCTACCCCAACCACCTTTCACGCTCCCGTGATAGGCATTTCCGAAGCCGGGCGGCATGATCACCTGCCCATCGTCCCAACGCGCGCCAATTTGGTCCCCAGATCGACTTAGAGGGCCATACTCCCCCTCAGCAAAGGCTGAGGCACATTTCACGATCGCCTCGACAAGTTCTGGACCTGCTGCTGCAAATCGCTCGTAATTAGCTAGGTCATCGATCTCCGTTGTGTGACGCAACGCGAAGAGCTGCTCGAAGGTAGGAGCACGATAATTCATTTCCCAAGTCTCCTCTCGGAATTGTCACTCACGCGGAGATCTGGAACATTTTCAACTTTCATCATTATTTGGTCACCTAAGTAGAACTGGATCGAAGGCCTCCCGGCGATTGAAGCCGGAGATGTGCACACTCGAGCGCCAAGAGGCATCACGCCCGTGGTGGAGTGCTCTTTACCCTCACGCCAGAGCCGAAATCGCTATCAGTACTTCGTTGTTCGCCTGACGAAGCTTCCCGGCATTTGCAGGCGCTGTCATTGGTGCGGATTGATCTGACATACCCGGTTCAGAGAGTGCCAGGCCCGGCCGGCTTCCACCGCGGCAGCGCTTGACCGTCGTCCAATG
>NZ_CAJPVI010000111.1 GCF_905397435.1 Cupriavidus numazuensis | reverse complement strand
GGCGTGAGTTCCCCCGTGAATGTCTTTCGGTGGCCCGCCGAGCCTGCTCTCCACATTCGGGATATCCGTGAGCGCCAGGTTGTGGCGGAGCAGAAAACTCGTGTCCGGTATCGCATCCGTGAACTGTAGTAATCGCAGTACTTATTCGTAGTAATGTTATTCCGCGCGCTTAATCAGCAGGAAGTATCATTTTTACTTATGAAGTTCGGAAGAATCGTGCCCCCCTGCTCGACTACTTTCACTCTGCGGCAAGGCCACCTCGCATTTGGCTTTCGGCGCTGATTTCAGCCCTATTTAGGCATGTTTCGCGCGGACACCTCGTTTTTATCAACCAGAGCGAAGCCGCATAGTCAGAGCGAAAAGTAGTAAAGATGAAACGAACTGACGGACCAGCGATCGTTCCAGCATTACTACTCGTCGCCTGAGAGTACCGACATTACTACTCTAAAAATCGTCGCAATGTTGATACGGACGCCCACACATTAATTTATAAATTATTGATTTATATAGCTTTGTTATCAGCCCTTTACGTAACATCTTTATTACTCTTCACGATTTGCCAGCGTTCTCAGCTTGCTTACGCGTAAGCGGAGCCGTCCCAAGCGGACGTAAAACCCTTGCAATCGCCAGTTCGCGCTTCGTTGCAATCCTCATCGCAATGATTAAGACCGTGGTCTTACCCACACTAGGCGATTTAATGAGCGGCCGCCCCAGGCAAGTGGAATTTGTGAACGCGGAGGCCTAACACGCGTTGTTTACGAACAACAGCAGTAGACGTCACAACACAGCAGAAATCGCTTATGGATCATTCAGATAGCTCGATGACCATTGGCGGAATTAGTGCTCACGATTGGCCGAATTAACGATCGGCAACAACTGGAGTCGAACCAATGCTGCCCTACCGGCCTGAGCAAACGGCCCTGCTCGCACGATATATGCCCGCGACCGAGACACTTCCTGCCTGCTTACCCTAGCCAATATCAATCGAGCGACTCGGGGATCGCGCCGGCTCCGACTTCGGTACGGTCAATGTGAGCACACCGTTGTCAAATTTTGCAAGGGTGTGATCGGGGTCGGCGTTTTCCGGCATGGGAATCGTGCGCACGAAGCTTCCGTAGGCGCGCTCTAACCTGTAGCAGCCATCTTCCTCGCTGCGCACGTCTTGCTTTTTCTCGCCGCGCACCACGATCGCCCCGTCCTCGACGCTCACCGTCAGGTCTTCGCGCTGCATCCCTGGCAATTCGGCAGTCACGCGCAGCACCTGCCCTTCGTCGACCACGTCGATGCGCGGCTGGAAGCGCGATGAACTGAAGTCGCCAAACCATCGCTCGAGCCCACCACGGCCGGCAAACGGGTCATGAAAGAACTCCTCCACTGCGCGCCAGGATTCGCGTGACAACAATCGCGGAATATCAGGCCAGGAGGCACGCCACTGTTCGCTTGCCGCCGGTCCTTCCGTGCTGTCCGTATCGGACTTGCGGGCCGCCCCGCGAAGAAACTTGAAGAAATTCCACTTTTTCGGGTCGGTGTTCATCTTATCCTCCATTAAGAGGTCTGGCAGGAGAACCGGATTCCAGTCGGTGTCAGCCGCCTCGTCGATGATCTATTGGCCGTAGGAACCCACTGATGTGCGGTGTCCTGACGGTACGTGGCGCAGGGGGAAAACTCCATGAAGACATCTCGTAGATGGCACCACGATATGGGGGGCTGGGCCGCCTTACTGCTTGGTACCCGCTTCTTTGAACTCGACATCCACGACGTCCTCGTCTTTCTTCTCGGCGTTCGTCTCTTTCGCGTCCGCGGCGCGATGGGAGCGGTTGTCCGGCTGAGCCTGAACGTCCGTATAGGCTTTTGCACCGAGTTTCAGCGAGGCCGCGGCCGGGCTTGCTTCGATCTCTGCCTTGTCTGAGGTCCTCAGTGCCGCCTCAAGGTCCTTGATGGCGGATTCGATCTTGCCCGTAACGATTTCGCGTTCACCTTGGTACACCTTGATGGTTACTGCCGCCTGGTTGTCCTCGGCCGTAGAGAAGAACTGTGAGAACCTGGCAGGGACAGTGGTATTTTTCGTGATCATCTTGCTCATCACACCGCCCAGGGTCTCGACAGGGGTAACGTCGAGCAACAACACGTCCTTGCGCTCACCGGTGAGTACCGCGCCCTGGAACGCAGCACCCACCGCCACCGCTTCGTCGGGGTTGATGTCCTTATGCGGTTCGCGGCCGAAGAACGCTTTGACCTTCTCCTGCCCGCGTCATCGCAGACCCGGAAGCTCGATTCTGGCGCTTCATTGAATGGGCGGCACGGTGCCGAGCTTCTCTGCCAGCATCCGCTCATACACGCCAAAATGCACGTCCACCTCTGTCTGGCTGACCACGACCACGTCTATCGTGACCTGCTCGGGCGCCAAGCCGAACATCGTGGCCAGTGCCACTTCCAGGTGGGGCGCCGCCACTCTGTCCTTTTCGAACGTCGTGCCGATGCTGATCACATAAGTATCGCCTTGCGCCGTGACGTCCACCAACCGGGCTCGCGCGCTGAGGTTGTTATCGATCGCGACTGTGACCAACTCCGCTACGCGCCGCGTCCGCTCGGTAGGAAAGCCGCGCGTGCACTTGAGCTGCACCCGATGCCTGCCTAGGGTCACCCACTCAGAATCGAATTCCATCGAAGTCTCCATCTCGGAAAGTGCTTGCCGCCAAAATAGAGGCCAGTCCGGCGATTTCAAGACCTCCGCGTTGCACGAGGATTCGCTGCCGTTGCAAGCCAGCACCGTGCGTTCTAAGCCGCCTATGCCAGAAATGGCCGGGGGCGCGCTACCTTGCATGACCGTCTCGCCCCCGTTGAGCGCAGCAGGCTCATGCGCGAGGCTATGCCTTGGGCGCAGCTCCTAATTTCTGCTCACATCACTTCGATCTTCTTCACCGCAGGCTGCGACGAACCGGTCTTGGGCAGACGCAGCGTCAATACACCTCGGTCGAATTTCGCCTCGACGTGATCGAGGTCGACGCCATCGGGCAGCGGAATACTGCGCATGAAGGCGCCGTATGCCCGCTCCAGGCGGTAGCAGCCGTTTTCCTCGCTCCGAATGTCCTGCTTCTTCTCACCGCGCAATACTAGGGCGCCATCTTCGATGGTGGTTTGCAGGTCCTCGCGATCCATGCCGGGTAGCTCCGCCGTGATCCTCAGCGCCGTGCCATCGTCGACCACATCGATCCGAGGTTGGAAGCGCGACGAACTGAAGTCACCGAACCAGCGATCGAGTCCCCCGAAGCCCGCCAACGGTTCATGCAGAAACTCGCCCATTGCACGCCAGGGATCGCTTGAAAACAGCCGCGAAACGTCCGGCCAGTCCGGCGTCCAGTGCCTTGGCGCGGGGACATTCGACGACTCGCCCGTTGGTTGCCTGTCCTCGGTCGATTTGCGTAGGAACTTGAAAGGGTTCCATTTGCCCTGATCTGTTTTCATCTTGTCCTCACCGAATGTCCAGCTAATTTCCGCGGGTACTGCGGTGGCGCCCTTGCGGACGCCACCGATACCTGGCGTGCGGCAACTCACCCCACGTTGACTGCAATGCGACGTGGACGCGCTTCGTCGCGACGCGGGATCGTCAGCTTGAGCACGCCGTCCTGCAGGTTCGCCTCGATCTTCGACGCGTCAAGGTCCGGACTCAACGAGAAAGCGCGTGCGAAGTGCGGCTGGCGAATTTCCGCGTGTTGCACCCGCAGCCCTTGGGGAGTGGGCACGACCGCTTCCGCCTCGATATGGAGGTTGCCGTCGTGAACATTCACCTCGAGCTTGTCCTTGGTCACACCGGGAAGGTCGGCCCAGAGGGTGACGCCGTTGCTGTTCTCGACGATGTCGACCGCCGGAAGCAGCGTCATCGTCGGCGTCGACCTGTCCTCCTGATCTTTGGTCACCGCGTTCTGGTTGCGTTCCGCCACTTGGGTAGTCTCGTTCATGGCATTCTCCTCGCGTTATTGAACCGTGATCGCCCGGGGCTTCGAGGCTTCGCGCTTGCCAACACTGATAGACAGGCAGCCGTTGGCATAGCGCGCCTGAACTTTGTCGGGATCGGCGCTCTGCGGCAATTCGACCACACGCCGGAAGGTGCCTGTGAATCGCTCTTGCGCGTACAGCCGGACCTCCGGATCATCCTCCGGTTGCGCCGCTTCGCGCTCGCCGCTGATGGTCAGCAAGCCCTTGTCGATCGACACCTCGAACTTGTCTGGCTTGAGCCCCGGTGCGAACGCGACGATCTCGATGGAATCGTCCGTGGCGCCGATATTGACGGGGGGAAATGCCCCGAAGCGGCCGGAGCGGATGCTGGATGGGAAGCCACCGAACACGCTCGCCATCTGCCGCTGCAAGCGGTCGAACTCACTGAACAGGTCGGTTCCGAAAAAGAGATCACTCATGGTCGTATCCTCCTTGGATGCAGCAAGGAGGTGAACGGGCATACGCGCTCCCATCCACCTGCCAAGCTGCCGGCAAACAAACAGAAACACGCAGCGCGCATGAATCGCGACTGCCTGAGCGAAAATAAAATAGTAATTGGCCGCGCAAATTTCAAGGCGGACATGCCCGGCGACGTGCCGCGAAAGCGACCCCGAGCGAGTCCCCGCTTCCTTGGTTACGTTCCTGCCCATTCGCTTGAGTTCTATCAGCAGGGTGTTCCTGCTTGGCACCAAATCCGTGTGCTCGATACAGCCCATCTGTCGTACGCCGGGGCGTGGCGGCGCAACATGGCATTAACGCGAACGGGACATGGAATGAACAAGGCTGACGCCAACTTTGCTGTAGGGGCATTGCATCGAATGTCGCGAGGATGGTCAACGCGGAGGCCGCAAGTCATGCTCCGTCGACTCGCCCCGGTTGACATTCCCCGAATCTTGAACACAAATAAATGTAGCTGTTCTGGAGCGGGCGCTAGTGGCGCTAGAGGTCCGTGTGAGTCCGACACGAGCCGTCAGAACTGAAACTCCGGGCATGATTGACCGGCATGTCACTGCGCCGGTCCCGCGTTATCGGGGAAGTCAAATGATTTCGCTTGAGCTTTTGTGCATTGCGCTCGCCGCAATGGGCTTGGTATTCCTCGCGCGCGTCTATGCAATTTTTCGGATACGCGCCACTTTCATGAAGGATCCGGAACTACGCAAGGTTCTGTACATTCGCCTGCCCGGCTATGACGAAATGGCGTACGCGCCCTGGCATTGGACGCGCTGGACGATTCGCGCGTGGCGGGCTTATGCAATTGACGCAGCCGAGACCGAGAAGCAGGAAGTCTGAACGCTCGGCCGAAGCGTTACCTCAGCCCATCTCCGACACAACCACCCCGTCCGCGAACCGGGCGCCGCCCTTTCGCGGTGTTGCCCGGCAAGAACGTCGGCAGGCGTTATCAGTGCGATGGCAGGCGCGGTGTCACGATGGGCCCAAATGCGGCCAGCAATGGCTTTCCTGCCGGCGAACACTTCGATCGGCGCACCTCGCTCCAGGCGACGATAATCGTTCCGAACTGGTGACCGCGCGACGGCTAATCCTCGATCCCACCGAGAACTTGGCTCATGGTAACGATCAACGTAATCCAAATCGACCGGAAATCAAGCCCTCAGGCCGCCGGTCACACAAAGTGCGGGAGACCCACCTTTACTACACTTCACGCTAGTGGATTTGCGCGATGCGCAGCAAATTGGTCGTACCGGCTATCGCAAAAGGCAACCCGGCCGAAATAACGATGGGCTCGCCGACCCCTCCGAATCCTTCCTTGCGAACGGTCAGGCTCGCCAAATCGGTCATTTCGAGCACGTCGACGACCTCGTGGCATAGCACGGCGTGAACACCCCAGGCGAGCGCCAGCCGCCGCGCCGTCGCAACCCGCGGTGTCATCCCGAGGATGGGGACCTCCGGCCGTTCTCGCGCCATGCGCAGCGCCGAGTACCCCGAACTGGTATAAGCCACCGTGGCCGGCACCCTGAGCAGTCCGGCAACGTGTCGCACCGCGTAGCCGATGGCGTCCGCTGCCTCGGCGCGCGGTGGCGTGTGCGAAGCCTGGATGGCATCGTGATAGAGCGGATCGGATTCCGTGCGGCGGATAATGCTGTTCATCATCTGCACGGCTTCGACCGGGAATTGTCCGGAAGCCGATTCGGCCGACAGCATTACCGCGTCGGCTCCGTCATAGATGGCGGTCGCCACGTCGGAGGCTTCAGCGCGCGTCGGCACAGGCGCAGTGATCATCGATTCCAGCATCTGGGTGGCGACAATCACCGGCTTACCGGCCTTGCGGCACGCCCGTACGATTTGCTTCTGCAGCGACGGCACCAGTTCGGCAGGCATTTCCACGCCGAGATCGCCGCGGGCGACCATCACGGCGTCGCTCTCCTCGACGATCGCGTCAAGACTCTGGATCGCCGCCGGCTTTTCCAGCTTCGCCACAATGCCGGCCCTGCCATCCACGATGGCCTTGATTTCCTGGATATCCTCGGGCCGTTGGACGAATGACAGAGCAATCCAGTCCACGCCGAGCGTCAGGCCGAAATCCAGATCGCGCCTGTCTTTCTCGGTCATGGCAGACAGCGGCAGGACTACACCCGGTACGTTCACCCCTTTTCGGTCTGAGAGCGGGCCGCCATTGACGACGACGGTTTCTGCAAAATCTTCGCCGCATCGTTCTACACGCAGCCGGACCTTGCCATCATCGAGCAACAGTTCGACGCCATCTTCCAGCGCGGCAAAGATCTCTGGATGCGGCAGGCAGACGCGGCTTTGCGTGCCGGCCGTACCGGAGACGAGGTCGAGCCGGAATTTATCGCCGAATTTCAGGTGGATGGGGCCGTCGGCGAACGTGCCAATGCGCAGCTTCGGCCCCTGAAGGTCCAGTAGCACGCCAATGGGGCGGCCACGCTCGCGCTCCACGGCGCGAATGGTGTCCAGGCGTGCTCTGTGGTCATCGTGGGTTCCGTGGCTGAAGTTGAGGCGGAAGACGTCGGCGCCGGCTTCGAACAGGGCGTCGATGACTTCCGGCGAGGTGCTCGCGGGTCCCAGCGTGGCGACGATCTTGGCATTGCGAAGGCGTCTCATGTATTGCTCCATTCAGCGTGCGATCAGGATCGCGCGAAAGTCGTTGACATTGGTGAGCGTGGGGCCCGTGATGACGGAGTCGCACAACGCTTCGAAGAAGCCGTGGCCGTCATTGGCCATCAAGGCATCTTGTGGACGAATACCCAGTTGCCAGGCGTGAAGAGAAGTAATCGTGTTCCGTTTATGAAGTAATACTGCTCCGTCTCACGAAAGTGGTGACTGGGCCGCCGGAAAAGCCTTCACTGCAGCAATTCAGGCAGCAACGCGACAACTTGCCTTTCGGCCTTCATCGCAACAACGAGCTGGCGGCTATGCCGTTCGACGCACCGTACCTTTTCCGCCAGCTTAGTGAGGAGTTCTCGCGAATGTTCATGCTGTTCGACAACGTCAAAGCCGCTGAGCCAACGCACCACTCCAGTCAGCGGATGCAGAGGCTTACACCACAGAGCATTGGGATGCCGACAGCCGTTCCAGTGCATGGCAGCGAGCAGGCACGCCACAGCGTTGACCTGAGCGGCTGCCACCTTGATGTTGGGCTTGTTCGGATCGAAACGTCGAACGGCGCGACGGATCAACATCCGTTGGCGACGCGGCACCTTGGCCCAGGCCCGGCGCAGCAATAATCTCGTCAAATGCTCGCTGTCGTGCAGCAACGCACTTGAGTCGCGGTCGGCCATCGCCTCGCAGGTCCAGCCGCTCGAGGCACGGGTCTGGTAGCGCCCGCTGTCGGCTATAAACGCCCGGCGGCCCAGAATCTGGCGCCAGTAGCGGATGAGTTTATCGCGCTTGCTCGTTGGCGGTGGAAATGCCTCGCGTTCGCGCGGGATCGGCACGTACTCGGGGTCGGGCTCAGACAGCTCCAACACAAGGATCGGCAAGACCATGGCCTATACCTCCTGTCGTACTCTCAGTTACGCGGACTCTCGCCCTACTCTCGGCTTCCGCTTGCCGATGGGCGGCCCAGCGTCGCGAAATGGTAGCCCTGCTTGGCGGACTCACACTTGTACCTACGCATCGCTTCTGGATTTCGACGCAAAGGTCGAGAAGCGGATGCTCGAGATGACGCTGTCGCGGTAGCCAATCGGTAAGCACGTCACTCACGATTACCTCAACCGTCGGCACTAAGCGCAGATTCCCCACTTTGGGGCCTCGGTCATAGGGTATCAAGGCACTCGCCACAGGATGCGCGAGAAAGCGCCGGCGCAAGTGATAAACCGTAGCCCAATGGATTCCCAGCAATTTGCCAGCCTTCTCAGCTTGCTGACGTGAAAGAGGACCGGCCCCCAGCGGACGTAAGACCCTCACGATCGCCCGTTCGCGCTCCGTTGCAATCCTCCCCGTCATGTTCAATTCCGCGGTCTTGCACACCCGAGACGATTTGCTGAGCGGAGGTTGGACTTTCGCACTGCTCGCCGTCGCCTTCCGATGGGAAGTCCAGCGTCGCGAAATGGTAGATTTGCTTGGTGGAGTAACGCTTGCCGCTGCGCATCGCTTCTGGATTTCGACGACGATCTCGAAAAGCGGATGCGCGAGCCGACCCTGCCGCGGCAGCCAATCGGTAAGCACCTCACTCACGATTTCCTCGACCGTTGCTTCCAGGCGCGGACCCGCTTTGCGACCCCGGTCAAATGGTATCAACGCGCTCGCCACTGGATTCGCGAGAAAGCGACGGCGCAAGCGATAAACCGTAGCCCAATGGATTCCAAGGGATTTGCCGGCGTCCTCTGCCTGTTTACGCGTAAGCGGGGCTGTCCCAAGCGGGGTTAAGACCCTCGCAATCGCCAATTCGCGCTTCGTTACAATCCGCCTGTTCACGACCGTGGTCGTACGCATGCGAGGTTTACTGAACGGAGGACTCTGCTCGGCGGATCTTGCAAACGCGCGCGGCATCCTCCCGTTCGCCTTGGTGGGCTCAGTCGTTTCCGGCACAAGGATTGGCAAGACCATGGTCTATACCTCCGGTTGGACGGTTTGTTGCGCGGCAACGTACCCGGACTCCCGCACGGCTCGCTCCCAATGCGCCGAATCTAGTACCAATCCTGCACTGTCCCACTGGGGACCGTTCAGTAGCACCGACTCAACGGCACGGGTAAAATAATCCATATGCAATTCCACGGGTCCAGCCAGTTGCGCAGCCGCGTGGGCGTTCACGAAGCTATTCCACAGCGCCGCGGCCGATTGCTCCAGTCTCAAGCCGGCGGCGTAGGCGTCGGGATAGAAGAAGGCCGTGAAGGAGCTCCCGGTGTCCTCTGGATAGCGAGTCAGATCGTAACTAGCTAGGCAGGTCGCTGCTTCGATGGCGCCTGTGACGCCTCTGAAGTGCATTTGCTCAATCATGAAGCGAGCGACGATCTGCTCGTCACCGGAGAGCTGATATTGCGCCTTCTGCTCCATCAGCTGTGGCTGCCCGACCAGAAAGGTGATCAGCCGCATGCCGTGGTGGGCGAGCTGATCATGGACGTCGCGCAGCCATTCCAGCGCATGCTTGGATAGCCGCTGTGCTTCGTCGCAAAAGAGCACCACAATATGTCCGGAGCGCATTTGTAGTTGCTCGTTAAGCCGACGCATCAAAGCGAAGCGCTTGTCGGCAATGACCCTGGGCTGTGGGTCCCTGACACCCGCGGCACTCAACAATGCACTGAAGAACGATCCCTCGTAATCGGTGCGATGATATTCGCACGACATCCTCAGCACGAGGATGTCACCCCGATTCCTGCCAAGGTGCAATGCCAAGTAATCAATGGCGTGAGTTTTGCCCATGCGAGGACGGGCGTAGATCAACGCCCCCGGAATCAATACGCGCACGCAGCGTTCGACAAGATCGACGAAGCCTTCAATGGCCGCGGTCGCGACGCGGTAATGACGGCGAGCAAGCGGGTGATTGTGCACAGTCAGGTCTGCCGGATTCACCGCCGTTGCATAAGGCGCGCGGCTGGCTGAGCGGACTCGGGTCGCACTGACACGTGCACGCTGTGCACCTTTCGAAGCCGTGTTGGTCTTCTCGTTCATGCCTGCTCCTTGCCGGCGAGATAAGTTCCTCCTCGCCCTTCATGGCCGGCAATAGTCGGGCCCGGCCGGCGCCCGTTTTCGCGCGTGCCCCAACGATCAGCGGGTGTACCCCCTGGTAATGCGCAACGCCTTGCCTTTAACGGGCCCCTTGGCCAATGGCGAAGGCGGCTGTGCCGGTGTCACTGTTTCATTTTCGGCAGCTGAGGGAGGAGGCTCTGCTTTCTGGCGCTCACGCTGCACCTGCGCGATGTCGCTGGCTGCCCTCCGACGCTTTGGGGCCTGCTTGCGTCTGAGAGTAAGGAAGACCTCGATCGGATTGTCGCCCGGGCCGAAGTCGAGTTCACGCGCCCGCTTGGCCTTGAAAATCTGCTGGCGTACCCGCAACGAATGCGGTTCGTCGCGCCACTTGCCGCTAGCAAACAAGTCACCCAACATGTGGCCGTCTTCGGTACAGGCCCAGAGCCTTCTCAAATCTGAGGGGTCATAGTGAACGCGCAGCCGCTGGCCAATCAAGCCGCTGCTTTTGGCAAGCCGCTCACTCGTGTAGCGCACGTGATAGAACGTAATGTATGGACGCTCACCACGTCCGAGATTGCCATGGACGCGGCACAGTACCGGGTCATGTAGCAGTTCCGGGTGCTCCCGTAGCGGCTTGGGGATCAGGCGCAATCGGATTGCCTCGCGACCAATGCCAAGCACATGCCGGCGCATCATCTCCAGTGGGGTGAAACCCCCCAGGCCAGAATGGGGAGTACCGTGGTAGTTCCACACCGTCAGGTGCAATAACTCCTCTAGCTCATGGGAGGTGACGAGGAGTCGCAGAGAGTCGGTTGGATCGCGCAGACGCTTCAGCATGACCTGCGCGGCATCCTTTCCCGGTATCGCCCCCGGGAGCCGTCGCGAGAGCGTCGAGGCAACCGTGCCAAAGAAGCGCTCGATGAACGGTCGGTCATCGGGTTGATACGCCGGCCCGAAATCGGCGGTGCAGCCCAACGCCTCGCACACGACGTCGAGGCTGGTGGCCGCCAAATGCGCTCGCGCATTGTCTAACCGGATCTGCCGCCAACAGGCATGGCGAGTCTGTTCCAGGGCCTGGGAGACGAACCCGCCGGTAGGCAACAGGCGTAGGCCCGGCAGCGTCAGTTCCGGGACCTTCGCTGGCGTCACGGCGCGCTTGAAGGTTTCGATGGTGTCAAAGCGGCTACATTCACGCTGCAACGACATGGTGTAGCCGAGGACACAGCGAGTGGCAACGTCGATGATGGCCAACAACCAGACGCGCTCGATCTCATAGCTCTGTTCGCCGCCCAGAGGATCGTTGTCGATTACCTTCAGGCGCACGTCCATCTTATGAGCGTCGAACTCGACCGTATCGAACGCGTCGGCAGAACCACGCTCAGGCAGCTGACGTAGCGCCGAAGCGGGCTTGATCCTGTGGCCAGCTGCGCGTGCAGCTAAGTCGAAATCATCCTGCAGCCACCCCCTGAGCGTGCTGGCCAATGAACGAAAACCCTTCCACTTTTGGTTTAGCGGATAATCGCCTGCGCCTAGGCCCAATTCACGACAGGACTGCTCGAAGCGGTGAGCCGCCGCCTTGAGGCCAAGCAGACGGCCCTTCTCCCCGGGTTGCAAGATGACCTTTCGCGCAACCAGTTCTTCCCGCAATTGCTGGGCCAGGCTACGGTGGCGCTGTAGCAGTTGGCCGAAGGCTCCTGCGTTTCCCGCTTGGCCGTTCACGAGCGCCTGAGGCGCCTTGATTCGTTCATAGGGCTGCACGTGGACATGCGGCACCAATGCGCGATATCCCCATGGGCGGCCATCTGGGTGCGCGCTCAGTGCTCGACGTACCAGACGCTTTATGGTGGACCGGTGGATGCCCCAGGTCTCGTAGACCTGTGCGAGAGAGCTGCCGCCTGCATAAGCCTCAATCGCGTTGCGGCGCCGTCCAAACGTGGTCCGCGCTTCGCCCGTGAGGACACGCTCGTCCAGTTGGGGCCAATCCGACAAGCGAATTGTGTTCGGATCGATTCGGCGAGATGCCATTTGGATACCTCCTATGCCCGCTGAAAAGAAGTCGCTCCGCTCAGCGGTGCCAGAGCTACGTCGGGACTGACGACACGGCCGGATGCCAACAGGGCAAAGAGTGAAGCCTCCACACTCGCCTGGTCATATTCGGAGAAGCGCTCAACGATCGCATCCAACGCTCTTGGCTTATTCAGGTAGACCACAATAGCCTGCTCGAGCACAGGCGCACGGAACCGCCGGTAGCTAACGAGGTACGGGACAATGCGTGACCAATTGGCGATCGGCACCCTCCAGGCCTGTAGTTCAGATTGACGTATGAAGCGAACGGGCAAACCATGCAAAAGACTGTCCGAGCCACAGCCTTCTTCACGTGCCCGATCGCCGCCTTCCTCGGCATCACGATCATCAATCAACCAGAACTCACCTGCGGGCGCTTCCTGCAGGCGGACCCAGAAGTCAATCATGGCACTCCCCGGACCAGCGACTCGAGCCGGGCGTTCGGTAAAAGTTTCGATCGCAGGATTGGCTTCGACCATCAGCCAGGTCCGATAGGCCTCATAGCTACCGAGGCTCAATCGACGCCCAAGCTTTGGGCTGAACAACTCAATGCGACGCCGCCATCCATTGCGCGGGAAGGCAAGTGGGCGACTGTACTGACGTAGGGGATCCGGCATGACAGGGCCATAGAAGTAAAGCTGCTACTAAGCGACGGAACAGCGATAGTTCCAACATTACTTCCCGCCGGCGGATAGTACCAAGCTTACTTCTCGAAAACTGGAAGTAATCTTAGTACGGAGGCCAACGCAGAAATCGCTAACTTTCTGTTTTATAACGTCTTTGAAAAATGGCCGGAGGGAAGAGTTTTACTTCTCTTCACGCAGATCTACGGGCTGACCGAGGTCTACGGCCCCGCGGCGGTTTGCGTGGAGCAGCCCGAATGGAACGACCTCGGCATCGATGCGCTGGCGGAACGGAAAGGACGGCAGGGC
>NZ_CAJPVI010000110.1 GCF_905397435.1 Cupriavidus numazuensis | reverse complement strand
ACTTTCAGTTCCGGGGATTTCTCTTTCATCGGTATCCTCCTGTGGTGGGTGGACACCATCATCCTCATTCAGCGACCCGTTTGATAGACGCCGGGAAATGACTGCATACAAAGTAACGGCCTGCGAACCTATTGGTTGAGAAGCGCAAGCACTGAGCAAGTGCAGGGCCAATGTGAACATTCTCATTGATGAGCGCGTGGTTGGCCTCGATTGGCACTCCCGGTTTGTTCACAGCCGGGTATAGGCAACCGTTTTAAACGCGTACGATCAGGTTTGCGCAGCCTATCCGTATTCAGCTACATACCCGTGCAGGTAGGCAATTCCTGTAGCTACCTCGCGCCAGACAAGTCTTTTCGTTGCACTTGCAATGTACAAGTGCTAATCTAGAGTGAGGTTGCGACTAAGGGCATGTGGCGCTTGGTCGTTTTACGTACTGGACTCAGCTAAAGGAAGTCATAATGAGCGATCTTTTGGATAAGGCAATTGAAGCGCACGGTGGATGGGGGCGCTGGCAAGAAATCGAGGGCATCACTGCCGACATGTCTGCGGTTGGTCTCTGGCATTTGAAGGGCTGGCCCGACGTTCTGAAGGCGGTGAAGGTAGAAGTTGATCCCCATCGGCAACACGCTGCGTATTCGCCTTTTCTGAAAGCAGGGCAAATCGGACTCTTCGAGGGTAACCGTACAGCAATCGTTACCGGTGATGGCGCTGTAGTCGAAGAGCAGCAAGATACGGCACAATCCTTTGGCGGACATAGCCTGATGACGCCTTGGAACGTACAGCAATTGATTTACTTTACCGGGTACGCAATTTGGACTTACTTGACGACGCCATTCTTGCTTCGTACGCCTGGATTCAGGCTCGAAGAGGGTGAGCCGTGGGAAGAATCCGGTGAGGTCTGGAGGCGGCTGAAGGTGGAGTTCCCGGAGAACATCCGCAGCCATAGCCGTCAGCAGTCTTTCTATTTTGATGATCGCGGTCTGCTGCGGCGCCACGATTACAGCGTTGACATCATCGGTGGCAGCGCGAGCGCAAACTACACGACTGAGCACAAGACCTTTGGTGGAATTGTCTTCCCCACTCAGCGTTGTGTATACAGGACGACGCCGGATAATCACCCCATCCTCGATCGGGCAGTGGTTGCAATCGATATCCACAAGATCGATCTGACCTAAACCTGAGCGGGGCGGACGTCTGCAGAGAATTCAGCCTTGGCGCCGCCTCTATCTTTCCTCGACACTTCTCCCATTTGCTGTTTCACTGTCGGTACATGCCATCTGAAGCCCGTACGTGGAGCATGCTGCTTGGAAAGAGAGACCTACTCCGCGGAAGGGAGAGCCGCCTGTTGGCAGGAGTCACAGGTCTCCAGGGACGTTGTGTGTGTCGAGCCAACTCGCTACTTGAGCGCCTGGCATGGGACGACTCAGCAAATAGCCCTGAATGGCATCACAGCCGGCGGCATCGAGGAAGTCGCGCTGCTCTACGCGCTCGACACCTTCTGCGACTACCGAAAGCTTCAGGCTCTTCCCGAGCGCGATGACAGCGCAAGCAATTGCGGAGTCGTTGGGATCATGGGGTAGACCGCGCACGAAACTCCGGTCAAGCTTGATGCTGTCCAAGGGGAGCCGTTTGAGATACATGAGTGATGAGTAGCCGGTTCCGAAGTCGTCGATTGACAGGCGCACGCCAAGTTTTCGGATTTGTTCGAGTAGAGGCACCGCGGCTTGCCGCATAAGAGCGCTCTCTGTAATTTCTAGCCGAAGCCGCTCGGGGGCCAGGCCGGTATCGCGCAGTGTGCTCGTCACCTGTTCGAGAAAATCGCTTTCGATGAGCTGCCGAGTGGAGACATTGACGGCTATCGTGAGCAATGCTGGCCATCGCATTGCCTCCTCGCACGCGCGCCGTAAGGCGAATTGCCCCAAGGTGCGGATCAATCCGGTCTCCTCTGCAAGAGAGATGAATTGGCCGGGTGATACGTCGCCGAAGTTGGGGTGGTGCCAACGCATTAGAGCTTCGAAACCAATTACGCACTGCGATTTCAGATGGTAGATTGGCTGGAAGTTCAGGGATAGTTCGTCGCGAACGAGCGCCTGTGCGAGGCTTGCCTCCAGAGTCAGTCGCTCTGGTGATGCGGTGTCCATTGCGGCTGAATGAAATTGCATACTGTTACCGCCGCGCGACTTTGCGCGGTACATCGCTATATCCGCCCCGCGTAGCAGAACAGGTGCACTAACGCCGTCGTCTGGGAAGATGCTGACGCCGATACTCGCACTGATCCTGTAGTCACTGCCCACTAGACGAACTGGCGCGATTGTGTTGCGCAGTATCTTGGTCGCCATCTGGTTAAGAACGTCGACATCGTCACACTGGGGCACCAGCACGGCGAACTCGTCGCCACCCAATCTCGCTACAACGTTGGCTCCGCCAAGTGCGGTACGCAGGCGCGCGGCAAACTCTTGTAGTACGGCGTCCCCTGCGTCGTGGCCAAGCGTGTCGTTGATTACCTTGAACCGGTCAAGGTCGATGAACATCACGCCTATGCGCTGCCGTTTGCGCTGAGCCTGGTCCAAGGTCTGGCGTACCTGCTCATTGAACTGCTGGCGGTTCAGAAGGCCGGTCAAGTCATCATAGCTGGCGAGATGACGAATGCGTTCGTCGGAGAGCTGACGTTGGATGAATTGACCGATCTGCGTACTTAAGGCTCTGCTGAGCGCCGGTAGCGACGCGTCCGGTTGGCGCGCGAAACGACTGAAGAACTCGAGGACACCAACCACCCGGCCGTCCACTCGCACGGGAAAGGCGAATCCCCCGCGGAGGCCAACAGCGATAGCTTCATCCCGACGCAGAAAGGTTGTGTCACTGGTGACGTCGTTGATCCAACGAGACTCTCCAGTTTGGAACACTTCACCGATCAGACCAAGGCCGGACGAGAAACTGGCCTTCCGGGAAGCATGCTCAAAGGCGTTGTATGTCTTGCGGTCGACACTCAGCCCCTTGATCAGATTCATCTGGTCAGTCGCTTCATTCAACGCCCAGTATGCACCCCATTCCCAGCCTAGGGTCTGGCATACGACTCGAATGATCTTACCGATTACGTAGGGAAGGGGATCGGTACCCATCAGCAAGCGCGTTACGGCAAGCTCCACCTGCTGCTTCATCCGATCGCGCTTGTGCGCAGTAATATCAACCAGAATTCCGCTGACGTGGCGAGGCTGATAGATGCCGCTCTTCTCGGGCCGACCGATTACGCGCAGCCAGCGTAGTCCGCCATCTTTGCGCACCACTCTGATGTGCATGTCAAAGTCTTTGCCCTCCTTCAAGGACGCACGCAGTCTCTCGGAGATGCGGATACGGTCCTCGTTATATAAATGGGCAAGTTGGTCGACAGCGGCGGACATGTGATGCACGTCGTCAAAGCCGAGCAGGCGGCGCGCTTCTTCGGAGAAATCTGGTTGCTTTGCCAGAACATCAAAAGACCACGTGCCAAACCTCGCCAACCGCTCTGCCTCGGTAAAGGCGGCTCGGTGCTTCTGGAGATCAACTTCGCATTCCGTGATGCGAGCCTTTAGTAACTCGACTTCGGATTTTGCGGGGTCATAGGTGGCTGTCGTCGGCAGTCTGATCGATGACCGCAACGATGCGGTTTTCATTGTGCTCGCGGATTCAACATCGGCATCTTCAAGCAACTTTGCTCTTGAGGAAAGAGAGTTTCTGTGCATCCGTCGTGCTTCTTGATTGTTATCGCCGGCCCTGGATCTGGCGCATCCCGTCGCGAGTCAGTCGACGAAATATATGTCTCAACGAGACAGTCAAATGAACTTTAAGCAAAGTTCATGCCGTCGTTGATGTGGATGGGAGCCATTAGCAATCTAGCCATCTTCTTTCTCATGAGGTTTCTCGCCCGGCTGCGCGCAAATGCGGAAGGAAAAGCTGTCTATCTGCGAAGCAGATGGGGCGCTTGGTGTTGGCTGTCAAGACATTAATCCGATCCGTGTTTGATGGGCGGGCATGCCTCATCTCGCAACTAGGGGATTGAATTATCGGAGGAAGGAACTGCAATGCGCGCTATCGGAGATCTTTCGTGGACGCGTGGGCTTTTCCTGCGGAGTCTGGTCGCGATGTTTGTTGGGCGGAAATCTTTTAGAAGGCTCGACGAAGGAAGCGTCAACTAGCCATGCCATGTGTGCTAATCGTCTTCGCGCTCAGTGAGAGGCTATGGGCTATGTCGTTGACACTTTCGCCTGCCGCGATTCGCTGTAGTACTTGGTATTCGCGGTTCGATAGCACATCATGAAGTGGGGTGTCCTCCTTGAAGAGGATCGATTCCACCAAGCTTGGATCAATGAAGCGTCCTCCTTGCTCCACCTTGCGCATCGCAGCAAGGAGGACATCTGGGCCGCTGTCCTTGGTTCATATCCGTTTGCCCCAGCATTAAGCGCACGCGAGACGATTTGCGGATCGTTGTGCATGCTAAGCACCAAGATACGCAGAGAGGGCCATTCGATACGCAAGCGCTCGATCAATCCTAGACCACTGAGGCCGGGCATGCTCATATCGAGCAGCAACAGATCAACAGAATGCCGACGAAGTTGGTCAATCACACCGGCGCCATTGGCTGCCTCGCCAACTACGATGAAATCATCCCATGTCGATATGATGTGGCACAGTCCACTGCGCACCAGTGCGTGGTCGTCGGCAACTAAAACGTTGATCATCCTTACTTCCCCTATATACGATCTCGGCAGGCATGGCGCTCCCCGTCTGTTGCTGCTCGGATTCGAAGTGATATAGGCCTCCGTACAGTGACGCAACGGAGATGCCTGAACGCCGGTCTACTGCAACCGATGTCATCTGGAGTATGTATGTAGAAGGAGCAGTGGCCTGTTGATTGTGGAATGCTATCCAGCCACTGCTCGCTTTTAGCCGTAAACTCCCGTTTACGATGCGCTCGGGCCGCAAGGTTCCATTCGTGCACGCCTGGCTTGGCGGCCGCTACGTAGCCTTGCCGCCATCACTGATGGTTTGCGCTGCAACGATGGCGGAACGTGAATACCTCCGGTGCCCTCCAGCAAGGACCACCGCTCGCCTTGCGCCATTCTGAATGTTCAGTTTGCACATTTATAGAATCGCGGTCACTGTGCCGACTGCAGTAGGTGTTTTCGGCGCGCAAGCAGGCCACCCCGGTGTCATGCGGCGGGCGGGCGGCCGGCGGCGCCTGCCGGAGGCGCCAGAATAGCGGCCGCGACAGCCGACGCAAAGACCAGTACTCGAAAGTGTCGAATCATCTATGCCTCCGGTGCTCGTCAATGGGCGTCCGCCGACGGGCCCTTCGGCGCGGCGACCTTGTGCATCAGTGGCACTAGCGGTGTTGCGATCACGAAGCACACGAAGATGGCCAGGAACGCATCCGAGAAGGTAAGCGTGTGCGCTTCACGCATGGCCAGCGCCCAAAGTTGCTTGATCGCCGCAGCACTGGCATCGTTAACTTGGTTGCTGAGCGCCAGCGCATGAGCGGTCGTATCGTTCAGGAAGGCGCTCATCGCCTCGTTGCGGATATTCAAATGCTCGGCCAGTCGCAGGAAGTGAAGGTTGGTCCGGTCGTTGAGGATCGTGGCACATGCCGCGATACCGATTGCGCCGCCGAGGTTGCGCATCAGGTTGAACAAGCCCGAAGCGAGCTTCAGGCGTGAGGGTGGCAATCCGCCGAGGGTCAGCGTGACGGTGGGGGCTATCGCGAACTGTTGCGCCATGCCGCGGATTGCCTGCGGGAGCAGCAGTTCCGCACCACCCCAGTCATGCGTGATCGGTGCGAAGTTCCACATCGACAGCGCAAAGAGTGCAAGGCCTACCATCAGCAGCCAGCGCAGATCCACCCGGTTTGCAAGGTACGAGTAGAACGGGATGGACATCACTTGGAACAGCCCGGTGGAGAAGATCGCGAGCCCGGTTTGCAGCGCGCTGTAGCCCCTCACTTGTCCCAGGAACAGCGGGGTCAGGTAGATGGTGGCAAAGATGCCGATGCCTGTCACGAACGAGAAGAAGCACCCGAGCGCGAAATTGATGTCCTTCAGCGCACGCAAATCGACGACCGGGTTCTCGTAGGTTAGCGATCGCCACAGGAATCCGACGCCGGACAGGCCTGATATCCACGCCGTGGTTAGGATGGTTGGGTCGCCGAGCCAGTCCCAGCGGGGGCCTTCTTCCAGCGTGTATTCTAGGCAGCCGAGAAACAGCGCCATCAGGACCATGCCGAGGTAGTCGGCACCCTTGAGCAGCGACCAGTCCGGATGGTCGATCTTGACGAGCATCGGCACGACAATTGTCACGAACACGCCGGGGATAAGGTTGATGAAAAACAGCCAGTGCCATGAGAAGTTGTCGGTGATCCAACCACCGATGGTCGGTCCCAGCGTCGGCGCCAGCGATGCGAGCCCGCCGATGATGGCAGCTGCCAACGTGCGCTGGCGTCCCTCGAAGAACGCGAACAGGGTGGTGAAAACCATCGGAATCATCGAGCCGCCGAGGAAACCCTGTGCCGCGCGGAACGCGATCATGCTCTGGATATTCCAGGCTATGCCGCACAGCAGGCTGGTCACCGTGAAGCCGGCGGCGGATGCGGCGAACAGCCAGCGCGTCGACATCACCTTCGCCAACCATCCGGACAGCGGAATCACGATGATCTCGGCGATGAGGTACGCCGTCTGGACCCACACCGTTTCATCTGCGCCGGCGGAAAGGCCGCCACCGATGTCGCGCAGGGAGGCCGAAACAATCTGGATATCGAGCAGTGCGATGAACATGCCGACGCACATCGTCGCAAAGGCGAGCACCTTGGTACCCATCGGCATGTCAGCGGGCGACTGGATGGGCGAAGGCTTGACTGATGCGCGTGCAGGAGGGTTTTCTGCGACTGCGGTACTCATGACTTGCTCGCTTCCCGATTTCCGTGGGTATCGACTTCTGCCACGACCGAGAGGCCGGGGCGGAGCAGTCCAAGCTTTGCGTCTTCCGCGTCGAGGACGATGCGCACCGGCACGCGCTGGACGATCTTGGTGAAGTTGCCCGTGGCGTTCTCGGGCGGAAGGACGCTGAATTGGGCCCCTGTGGCTGGCGCCAAGCTTTCGATGCGGCCATGGAAAACTTTGCCGGGCATGACGTCGGCCACGATCGTGGCGCGCATGCCAGGCTTCATATGAGCAAGCTGGCCTTCCTTGAAGTTGGCATCGACCCATAGCCCCTGGGCGGGCACGATCGACAGTAGCTGTCCCCCGCTGGCGGCGTAGGCGCCGACGCGCGCACGCCGATTGCCCACCGTGCCGTCAACGGGCGCGCGCAGTTCGGTGAATCCAAGGTTGAGCTTCGCAATATCGCGCTCGGCGATGGCTTGCGTCAGGGAGGCTTGCGCCTGCTGCTTCTGCGTGGCAATAACGTCGAGTTGGCGCTGCGCGGCTTCCACGCCGGCCTTGGCCTTCTGGGTATTGGCGAGCGACTGCTTGTAGTCGGCATCTGCCTTCTGGGAGCTCTGGATTGAGACCGCAAATTTTGCGACCAGGCTCGCGTAACGCGCCTGATCGTCACGGGCCCGGGCTGCTTCCGCGTCGACAGCAGCAACGCTAGCCTTTGCTTCCGAAATCACGGCTTCCTGGAGCTTGGTCCGTGCGTCGAGATTGGCGATCAGAGCCTGTTGCGATGCCACGGCACCTTCCGCTTTTGCGAGGGCCGCACGGTAATCGCGATCATCGATGCGAGCCAGCAAATCTCCCGCGTGCACCGCCTGGTTGTCAGTCACCAGTACTTCGGTCAGGTAACCCGGTACCTTTGTGGCAATCAGAGTCACGTCGCCGCCGACGTAGGCGTCATCGGTGTCCTGCACGAAGCGGCCCTCGGTCCACCAGTGGTAGCCATAGCCAGCTGCCGCCAACGCTATCAGTGCGCCGCCGGCGCGGATTATCAGTGCTTTCTTACCCTGCGTCTGCCTCGACGGTGCAACGTCGGAAGGCGCGCGGTTGGCGGTGGTAACGCTAGTCATGAAAGGAACTCCGTACTCGGTATTCAGAGGGCGTCCGCGGTGGACGCGAATGGGGTCGATTTGAGGGGCTGGGCTTGTGCCGAGCATTCGAGGCGTGCCCGCAGACCCGGACTGGCCGCTGGGCCTGGTGCGAGGTAGTGATCGGTCTCGGTAATCCGCTCCCCGGTGTCGGCGTCGACTAGTGCGACTCGTACCGGGCGGCCGGACTGGCGCTCGACGAGGCGAATGGCTTCGCCGTCATCTGAGTAGTGCCGATTGCCCCATGCCAGTAGCGTTAGCAGTACCGGGCGAAAGTCGCGGCCTCGCTCGGTGAGCACGTAGTCGTCGCGCGGCGGATGTGCGCTGTACTGCATGCGTGATATCAATCCTTCCTCGATGAGCTTGCTCAGGCGCCGCGTCAGCACATTCGGCGCAATGCCCAATCGTTTCTGGAACTCGTCGAAGCGCGTGGTCCCGTAAAAGGCATCCCGCAGGATCAGCATGGTCCATGTATCTCCAATACGCTCGATGCCCCGCGCCATGGGGCATGGGGCATCTTTGTGAGACTTTCGTTTCATCGACGTCCCCCACAAAAAGAAGTTGATATCAACATGCAAGTTAGTATAGGCTTGTGACTATTGATATGCAAGTGAGTAGGTGATGCGTGAATTGATGAGAGGAATCGAGATGTCGAAGAAAGCACCCTTGGGCTTGGTCCGGCACGCATTGACAGTTGCCGCCTCAGCACTCGTGGCGTTTGGCTTGGCAGCCTGTAGTGCGGTAGGCCCCGACTACCACACGCCGGAAAGCGAATTGCCGAAGCTGTATCAGCACGCGGAGGAACTTGCGTCGGTCAATGCGGCGCGTGAGCCGGTATCTCTGGACACTTGGTGGAGCGGCTTCAATGACCCCGTGTTGACAAAGATCGTTCAGCGGGCTTTGGACCAAAACCTCGATATGGCTGCTTCAATTGCCCGCGTCGAGCAGGCCCGTGCGGCGGCCAACCTCGCAGGAGCCGAACTGCTGCCGCAGGGCAGCGCGTATGGTGATGTGACCAAACTGCGCCAGTCGGTGGAAAGCCCGCTCGGCAAGATCGGGAGCCAGGTTCCTGGCTACAAGCGGGGGCAAACGCTCTACTCGGTTGGCGCGGCCGCGTCGTGGGAGATTGATATTGCCGGCGGATTGCGGCGCGGCGCCGAGGCAGCCAATGCGGAATTGCAGGCCGCCGAGGCAAATCATCTTGGAGTGAGAATTATGGTGGCGGCCGAAGCGGCGGATGCCTACTTCCGCGTGCGTGGCGCTCAGAACCGGATAGTCATCGCCGAGCAGCAGGTCAAGACTAACCAAGGTCTACTGGATTTGGTGCGATTGCGCCTGGCCGATGGAATTGGTGCCGAGCGCGAGCAGGCACAGGCCGAAGCTCAGCTCGCCCAGACTCGCGTCACGATCCCGCCGCTTCGCAGCGAGCTTGACACGCAGCTCAATCGACTGGACGTTCTGATGGGTGCGCAGCCGGGTACCTATGCTGCGGAACTGCGCGATTCGACGAGCGAACCGACTGTGCCGCAGGTCGCCCTGGCGCAGGGGCCCGCCAATTTGCTGCAGCGTCGCCCCGATGTCATTGCGGCAGAGCGCCATCTGGCCGCATCGAATGCACGAATCGGCGTGGCAACTGCCGAGTACTATCCGAAGGTGTCGATATCCGCGTTGCTCGGATTCGAAAGCCTCTCGGCCAGCAAGCTGTTCACGGCGCAGGCTTTCCAGCCCGCCGCCCCGGCAGGACTGCGCTGGCGCCTGTTCGATTTCGGTCGTGTCGATGCCGAAGTCGTGGGTGCCAAGGGCGCCTACGCCGAGGCGTTGGCGAACTATCGCAAATCGATGCTGCAGGCCACAGCAGATGTCGAGGGCGCACTGATCGCGCTTACGCAGCTCGACGCGCAAAGTCATGAACTCGCTAATGAAGTGGGCGCCCAACAACGCGCTCGCAATGCGTCCGAGGATGCCTACAAGGGCGGGGCGGTGAGTCTGTTTGAAGTGCTCGACCAAGACCGTCAATTGCTGGCAGCCCGTGACCAGCAGGCCAAGGTACAGGCCGACAACGCACGTGCTGCCGTATCGGCCTTTCGAGCCCTTGGCGGCGGATGGTCCTGAGATCTTCCGGCTACCGCGGCACGTGGCATTGCAATAGCACCGCAATGCGCCGCGTCGACGCGGGAGTTGCTTCTCCTGCGAACAGTCAGGCCGTTGGCCCTGTGACCGTCCGAATAGTCAGAAGCGCGGTTATGCTCGGCCGGGCACGACCAAGTATTTCTCACCAGTGGTAGGTCGTCCGTATTGGGCGATAACATCGGCCTGTAGTGCCTCTGCCAAGGAGACTTGCCGGGTGTAGTGGCTAGCAAAGGTCGTCTTCAGCTCTCTGGCGATTCGGCCTTGCAGGCGTTGCATGACCGCCGGACCAACTTTTTGCATAAAGGGTCTCAGTAACCAGCCGCCGATCGACCACGCCATGCCAAAATTGCGCGTGAACTCTGTGAGACCGCGATCAAGTCCGCCATATAGATACACCTGCTTGTGGACCGACGAGCCGTACCGGCTGTACTCCGTTGAGGTGCGATTGATAGCCGCCTCCATGCAACTGAGGATCTGCCCGCAGAGTTTGCCACCACCGATGGCGTCAAATGCGATGGTGGCGCCTGTGGCCACCAGCGCTTCGGTCAGGTCGTCGAGGAAACTCGGCGCGCTGCTGTCACACACGTAGGTAGCACCTTGGTCGCGCAAAAGGTTGACTTGTTCCGGTTTGCGAACGATGTTGACGAGTTTTACGCCGTCGGCTTGGCAAATACGGTTGAGCATTTGGCCGAGGTTCGACGCCGCAGCCGTATGAACCAGTGCACTGTGTCCTTCGTTGCGCATCGTCTCGATCATGCCCAGCGCCGTGATCGGATTGATGAACGACGAGGCACCGTCCACGGCAGTTGCGTCGTCGGGCAGCGGCATGCACTGGCCAACTGGCACACAGCGATACTGCGAGTACATCGCCCCGCCTATCGCCGCCACATTGCGATTCAGCAGTGCTTGCGCGGCAGAAGACGAGCCGGCCGCGACTACCAGACCGGCTCCTTCGTTACCAACAGGCAGCGACTGATCGAGGCGTGTCGCCAGGTCCCGCAAGGTCACCGCAGGCAGGCTCGCCGTCACAATGGGCCGTTCGGCGGTCCCGGCCACCTTCAGAGTTGAGAGATCCGCCGGTCCGAGCAGCAAACCGAGATCGGATGGGTTGATCGGCGACGCGTCAACGCGAATCAGTACCTCATCGGGACCCGGGACTGGCACCGGTTCGTCGACCAGTGAAAGTTCCAATGTTCCTGAACTTGTGATCAGCGAGCGCAGTTGAAGGCCGCTTTGTGCGATGGATTTACTCATCAATTCCCCTATGTTGGAGTTTTTGCCGAAATGCCGTTTTCCGCCATGGTAGCGCTCTGCGTTTCCGCTGCCCCTGAGCCAAAAAAGGGGCGCGGTGCATGTCGAGTTTAGGTAACTAGGCCTGCGAGCGAGGTAGGTGCACGTTTCACTGTGCATCTAGGGCGACATGTCGCTGCTTCATCGGTCCATTATCAATAAGGTAGACGTGGCCGATGCATACAGCTTTCCATCAGCACCGACTAGCTTCGCCTCAGCAAAACCCGCGCGCCGGCCCACGCTAAGTGCTACGCCTTCGGCACGTAGCAGTCCGGTTTCTCGCGTAATAGCCTTGTGGTAGGCCACTTTAAGTTCCAAAGTGGTATAAGCCTGTTTTGCTGACAAGCGCGAATGAACAGCACAACCACAGGCTGAATCCAGCAGGGTTGCTGCATAGCCGCCATGCACGATCCCCAAAGGATTGTAGGCATGTTCACCGGGAATACCGGTAAACACAGCGCGTCCAGCATCAACCTCGATAAAGTCGATGTCTAGTGAATGTGACATCCCAGGCCTGCGGCCAGAGTCGAGTAACGCGCGCAGTTGCGATAACCCATCCAAGCCAGCTGCGACTTGATTTACGAGACTCATTTGGTTCTCCATGAAATCGGATAGTGATCCTGCTCAATCCAGCGCTCGCGTGAGGGGCTCGGCCCATCATGCGCCGTAACGAAACCTCGCGACTTCCCTCCGAGGGCCCGGAGCCAGGAGGGGTAAGCGCGAACCTCGGCTTGGCACAAGCCCTTGTCACCAGCACCGAAGCCGAACTTATTATATTATGATGGTAATCCTATCGACAATGTTTGGCTTACTTGCAGATCTTCTTCCCGGCAAATGGGGGAGACGATCATAAAAGGCGACTCAACGGCATGTCGTGAGCGGTGGCTGACCAGCCTGCAGGCTAAGTTTCCCGCTGCCGACGAGGATGCGTAACCGGCTTAAGTGCCTGTGGCGTAGTGCGCCTCGCTGTTGGTCGACCGGGAACCGCGCAATAAAATCGAACATGGCAACAGAATCGAAACGCGGCGAGTTGAGCAACGCAACTACCCAGGAAGGCTATGAACTCGATGAGGAGGCCCGGAACGACGAGAGTCGGAACCGTCATTTTGTCACGGCCCTGGCGCGTGGTCTGGACGTTCTAAGCTGTTTTAGTGGTGGAGAAAGCGTCCTTGCCAACCACGAAATTGCGAAGCTATGCGGGTTGCCGAAATCGACCGTTACTCGGCTCACTTACACTTTGACGAAGTTGGGCTATTTGCATTTCGTTACGGACCGCGGAAAGTACCGGCTCGGCATAGCAACGGCGGCACTCAGCAGTTCGATGGTGGCAAACTTTGATGTGCGCCAAGTGGCGCGACCGTACTTGACATCGCTGGCCGCCGAAACGGGAGCGGTCGTTGGCCTGGCGACGCGTGACCGACTGTCGATGCTGTATCTGGAATGCTGCCACAGCACATCGATTGTGACACTCAGCCTAAATGTTGGATCCCGGACGCCATTGGCTACCAGTGCGTCAGGTCTGGCTTTGCTCGCAGCCCTACCCGCCAGCTGCGTATTCCGGTGAACGTGACCGACGATTCCGGCGCAACGTGACCGTTGCGCGCGAGGGGATGTTACGCGGTTCAGATTGTAGAGGGCGCGGTCACGATGAGTTGAT
>NZ_CAJPVI010000109.1 GCF_905397435.1 Cupriavidus numazuensis | reverse complement strand
AAGGCTTTCGTCGCATCTTCTCCCGGTTCGACAAGCTGGACGTGATGTTCATCGCCTTCATCAATTTTGCGCTCATCGTCGACGGGCTCAGATAGTGTGAACAGGCCCTAGATACCCGCACAAGGTACGTAGAGCGTCAGCGAAATGGACGGGACTCGTACGACTGCCTTTCGACTCTCCATGGGCGGGGCCATCGAAGACCGTTACAGAGAATCCTGCTGATACCAGCGGATTTACGAATCTCCACAAGTTCGCACCCCGACCATTCCACCCATGCGCCAGCACGACCTCAGGCCCGAAGCCAAAATGCCAGCATGCCAAGCGGAATCCATCGTGATAGTGGGCAAATCTCTCGCCATGCAAAAGACAATTCTCTTCCTCTTGCGTGAGCGCAATTCGCTGAGGAGTGGAGAAATTACGAATCAAATTATCCAGCACGGCATTTGTCTGCTCGCCCTCAGACTCCAACGCTACTTCCAAGTCGTTCAACATTTATCTCACCTTGAGTCCAACTGATTCGTGCCGATACTTTGTTCAACGCGCGATGCAGACAATTGCAACCTTCGACTATCTATTCGATATGAGCGTGAAGGTGCAACGAAAATCCGTTTCCCTTCACAGTCGACCTGGCCCGGTCTCCGTTGCACTTGAACATTACAAGTAAAAAATTAAAAATGAATGGAGCAGATGAGGTAATCATGCGCGTCACCGCCTGCGCCCTTATCGCTGCCCAATCGCCAAAGTCGGCGCCCCAACCCTGAAAGGGATGGATGCTCACCTTTTATGAGTAACCGCAACCACCCCGACTTGCGAAATCCCACACACTGGCATCCAATCTAAGGGACTGGCTGCATCTCGCGCTCCAGTTTGAACACGCTGACACTTCGCACAAGGTTGGTCGCCTGTTCAAACATCGAATGCGCGGAAGCGGCCGACTGCTCCACCAATGCAGCGTTCCGTTGCGTCATTTCATCCATCCGATGGACGGCCTCATTGACCTGCTCGATACCCTGGCTTTGTTCCCCCGAGGCTGCAGAAATCTCGTTGACGAGATCTGACACCTGCCTAATTGCCTGCTTTACTCTTTCCTTGACTTCGGTGACTTCTGCCGCCTGCTTGGAGCTGTCTTGCACCAACATCACCGACGATTCAATCAAGTTTTTAATTTCCTTAGCGGCGATCGATGCGCGCTTAGCCAGACTTCGCACCTCGGCCGCCACGACTGCAAAGCCACGCCCGTGTTGCCCGGCCCGCGCAGCTTCAACCGCTGCGTTTAAGGCGAGAATATTTGTCTGAAAAGCGATTTCTTCTATCAGGCCGGTAATCTCTGAAATCGCAGCGGAACTACTGCTGATCTCCCTAATGCTCGCGACCATGCCTAGAACGGCGTCATTCCCGCTGCCCGCCATGTCGGCAGCGTTTGTCGCCAGCGCATTGGCTTCACGTGCATTGTCGGCAGTCTGTTTAACCGTCTGAGTCAACTGGGCGATGTTCGCCGCGGCTTGCTGCAGTGAGACTGCCTGTTCTTCCGTCCGCGCCGAGAGATCAGTGTTTCCCGCGGCAATCTGACTTGCGGCCGATGTAATCGCATCTGCCCCTTCGCGAATTCTCCCTAATGTTGACCAGAGGTTCTTCTGCATACGGCCCATACTGGCAAGAAGACTATCTCTATCTCCGGATCGGGCGTTAACGTCGACCGTAAGATTGCCGTTGGCAATATTTCCGACAATCTCGACAGCGTAAGCCGGCTCGCCACCAAGGTCCTGTTTGATTTTCCGGAAAATCAATAACATGACAGCGCTGAGCGCTCCTGCCATCGCGACCAGCAGCAAGCTCCAGCTCAAGAGCGAGCGGCGGAAGGCTTCGTCGATGTCATCCGTGTACAGCCCAGTGGAAATACTCCAGTCCCATGAGGCGAAGTATCCAACGCAGCTAATCTTTTCAACTGGCTTCTGATGGCCTGGCTTGGGCCACAAGTACGACGTATATCCTCCACCGGACCGGGCCAGCTCAGCTCCATCACGAAAGATCGGCCGCCCGTTTGGATCCTTTAAGCTGCGCAGATTAGTTCCTTCCAATTCCGGCTTGATCGGGTGCATGATCACGTTGGTGCTTGTATCCGTGATCAGCAGATATCCGGCATCACCAAAACGCATCGCACGCAGCTGGGACAGTGCGCCCCGCTGTGCATCATCCTTATTTATCTGTCCTTTTTCAGCGGCGTCGGCATATTTTTGAATTATGCTCATCGCAACATCTACGATGTTTTTAAGAGCAGATTTCCGTTCTTCAATCATCGTCTGGCGAGTATGCAGCGCGCCCAAGCACAGATAACTACCAAACAAATCCACATTAACCCTAAGACCAACCAAAGCTTGGTTCTTAACGTCAAGCGGCTAAAATTCAATCCCATCAGTCTCTCCTCCTTGCTAACGCAATTCGTTGCCATGCCCTTGGACTCTTCATGTGCCACTTCGTGGATTGGATGATCACTTTCCAAGTCACGCGTATGACGCCAGGGCGATGCCTTATCATTCGCTTTTATGCAACAATACTCGCAAGGCGGGAGCCCCATGACTAGATTCCATTCTGCCGCCCCAAGGGTGATTTGGTGCCAAATCGGGTTTTTGGCAGGGTGTGAGCCGTCGGCATCACTATGGTGCGGCCTCAAGCACGGGATCACAAATGCCGTCGTGAGCATGAAGAAGCTGGGCCGCTCGGGAAGAACGACCCAGTCCTTTCGCCCCCGGAAATCATGCCATCAGCCTTCCATTCCATCGCTTCATTGACGTGCGAGGCGCCAATGTCTGGCGAGCACGCCAAGACGTTGCCGATGCTATGACTGCAGCGATCGCTGTCTCCTGCCTTTGGACAAGCGCCAGCCATCATCCACCCCGCACAGCGGCGCCCGTGGCACCGAATGACCGCCTAGCTGGCCGGAATTCACCTTGTTTGGTTATACGTTTCGGCAAACCATTGTCGGGACCGATCGAGTCCGTAGAACGTGCTTAGATACGTCGGCATATCGACGCCAAAAGGCGCACCCTCAGGAGACGACCAACTTCAAACTCTTATCGCGTAGTCACCTATGTGAACGCGCGCGATCGAACGATCTTCAAGTGCTACAAAAGGGCGTCGCCGATACCAAGAATCGAGTGCGATTTTCCAAAGATAGCTCGATTCTCTTCGAAGACCGAATCAAGGACGTCACAAAAGTCGCAGGCGAACGAGGCTCTGCTTTGGTAGTGGAGGAACTCCTCCTATCACGGCCGGAAGTTCGAGATGCAGCAGTCGTCGTTCGACCCCGACCAGATGTACGGAGACGTCGTGGTCGCCTCCGCCGTTTCACAAGTTGGTGAGGATAAAGAATTGTTGCCCCGAAGTCCGCTGCACGTCGCCCGAGAAAGCCCTCTCACGCTTCAAGGTACTCCAGGCGATTGGGTCGCGCAAAATTTGCCTGACATCGGTGTGGGCAATGTCGCGAAAACGCGCTACCCGAGTTGGCGTGGCCGACTGATATGAACGAAGCCGTCACCCGCATTTCCATGGTCCCCAACACGCCGGTCTCGATCGAACTTTCTAGGTAGCTCACTGGATCAGCTAGAAACTTTCCGATCTCGCGATAAAGGTGGCTTACCAATCTGGTATGCACTCCGATCCCACGACAGTTCTCGAGACACAGGACGGACAAGCGACTTCGAAAATCGGACTTTCACAATATCGAAACAAGCACATCCATGACGATGTGCGGAATCTTGGAGAAGACGTAGGTGAAGAAGTACTTAGTACCAACTGCCGCGATGCTGGCAAGCTCATGCCCCGCCTGGGCGCAGTCCGGCGTGACACTTTACGGCGTTGCAGACGCAAACATCGAGTATGTCAATCACATCGGCGTTTTGCCGACTGCTGCCAATGGATTCAATCCTGGTCCCGCCAAAGATGTTGTCAGGTTGAACTCCGGCGGATTTGCTGGGTCTCGGTGGGGCATTAGAGGAGTCGAGGATCTCGGACAGGGAGCCAAAGCGCTATTTGTTCTGGAAAGCGGATTCCGTATTGATAGCGGCGGTTTGATGCAAGGAGACAGGTTGTTTGGCCGACAGGCGTACATAGGCCTGAAGAATGCTCAATACGGTCAGATTACACTTGGAAGACAATATACGTCGCTTTTTGATGGGACGGCTGACTTCTATCCTGCCTACTACGCTCCTCAATATACCCCTATTGCTCTAGTTCTTGGCTCGAACAATCGGGAGGACAATACAATTAAGTACACGGGCGTATTTGGACCATTGACCGCGGTCGCCCACTACTCCTTTGGTACCGGCACCGCACTTCCGCAGACAGCTTCCACGGGTGTCGCTATTGGCGGGAACGGAGAAATACCTGGACACGCCAGACGCGATGGTGCATACGGGGCGGCACTGGTGTACTCCAAGGGCCCATTTTCGGCGATGGTGTCGATGGATCAGTTCAACCCCACCATCGGACCTGCGGCGAACCCGAGCAGCGGCAGCTTCAAAAAGTACGCGGGCGCTATGGGCTACAACTTCTCGTCGGGTCGCATCATGGGCGGTTACCGTTGGGGGCAAAACAAGAGCCCTTCTCGAGACACCTATTTGCGTGACGACTATTTTTGGTTGGGGGGAATTTATCAGTTCACGCCCGCCTTTAGCATGACAATTCAGTATGATTACGACAACGTCAAGACGGTTGCGGGACACGCCAATACAGCCAATCCGTGGCAAATCAACTTGATTGCAAACTATACACTTTCCAAGCGCACTGACTTGTATCTCTCTACGGCATACGCAAAAAACGCCGGCCTTACGCTCGATACCAGTCTTCTTTCATACACTACGACATTGTCACTCGGCAACAGCTACGTCCCGGGCAATGGTGCGTCCAACATGCTTGGCTTATCCGTGGGTATTCGACATACCTTCTGAACCATACAAGACCCATCTTAGCTGAGATGTAACGCGACGCGTCTTCGCGCATACGGCGCGAAGACGCAAATGGCGCCACTTTTGTGCACCAAATTTTTTCAGAGAAATATTGCCATGAAAATACTAGTACTCGGCGCCGGTGGTATGGGCGGTTACTACGGTGCGCGACTTATCCAAGTGGGCGCAGATGTCACGTTCCTAGTGCGTCCTCAACGAGGAGAATCCTTGACGCGGTATGGCCTACGTGTACGCAGCGAACTGGGAGATTTTGAAGGTCCGGTGCGGACCGTCATGGCTGAAGATGTCGGCGACGGTTATGACATCATACTTCTGACTTGCAAGAACTATGACCTCGATGCAGCGTTGGACGCTATCGCCCCCGCTGTCACCGGAGAGACACTCATTCTGCCCTTGGTCAACGGGCTAGAGGCATATGACAAGCTTGATCGACGCTTTGGCAAAGAACGTGTGCTGGGCGGCGTATCGTACATTGCCACAACGCTTGCGACCGACGGCTCGATCTTTCACGCGGGTGGCTTGGACAAACTCATCGTGGGGTCTCGGATGAAGAGTGCCGACGCTAAAGCGTCGGAGTTTTACGCGCTGGTTTCTCGCACGCCAGGGTTGCGCCATCTGTCCAACGATATTGAACAGGATCTGTGGAACAAGTGGTCCACACTTGCAGCAGGGGCACTAATGACCTGCCTTATGCGGGGGACCGTGGGCGATATCATGAAAGCCCGCGACGGCCGCAAGCTAATGGGACAGGCCATCAGCGAATGTGCTCAAGTTGCAGAGCTTGCTGGCCACGCGTTGCCTGAAAATGTGCTGGCCGACGCGCGAAGCAGGCTTTTGGACGAGTCATCCGCCTGGGCGGCTTCAATGATGCGCGATATCGCCCAGGGCGCAACCCGCATCGAGGCGGACGCCATCGTTGGCGACCTAATCAGACGAGCCGAAACTGCGGGTGTCACCCTGCCTCTTTGTCAAGTCGCATACTGCAACTTGCAAGTCTATGAGACTCGCAGCGTCTCGCCCACTAGATGATTTTGCTTCTTTCGAAGTCGGGCCCTGCATTGCGCAGGGTTCATGCTCCAATGCAATACCAGACGGCTCAAGCTACCTCGAATATATGCGCGCCATCACGGGGCAGTTGCGCAATCAGACCACCCCCCCCCGTCCAGGTAGGTTTGCGTTGCCGCCACGGTATTGGCTGTCCCTTCGAAGCGCCGGCGATAGCGCTCGGTGCGCGGCACCGCCAGCCAGGCGGCAGTGCCGCCATGGGCCGGCCACGACCTGCCGCATGATGATCCAGATCGACTGTGCGGCGCCAGGTCACGATTGCGGCATGACCCCAGCCAGCACGGCCGCGGCGGCCTCAAGCCGGTCGTGTGTGCCAAACAGCCGTGCGGCCATCATCCCGCTCTGCAGCGCGCCGTAGGTGACCTCCGCCAGCTGCGCGGGCGGCACGGGATACGGCGTGTCACGCAGCGGCTGCGCCCGTTCGAACAGGCCAGTCAGCCATTGCTCGTGCAGGCGAACGTACTCCCGCATCGTGGCACGCGCCTGCTCGGACAGCGACAGCACATCGGCTGACAGCATGTCTACCAGGCAGGCCTGATCACAGTCCAATCCCGCGCGCAGTGGCTCCAGGTATTGCCGCGCCTGTTCCGCGGGAGGCTGCTTGGTGTCGATCGCACGGATGCGCTCATGGGTGCGGGCGCTGTATTCGCCCACCGCTTCCAGCACGAGGTCATCCTTGGACGGGAAGTAGTAGTGAATGCTCGAGGTCTTGACGCCAACGAGTTCGGCGAGGTCGCGATAGCTGAAGCCATTGAACCCCTTACGACGGATCAGCACGAGCGTGTGCTCGATCAGTTGTTCGCGTACGGATAGCGACGTCATGGCTTCTGACTCCCTGCAGATGGTCAAGGCTCAGCGCCCCTGGAAACGTGCCTCGCGGCGTTCGACAAACGACTGGATACCTTCCTTGAAGTCCTCGGAAGCGAAGACCTGCTGACGGATATGTGGAATAGCGGCGATCGCCGCGTCCTCGCCGTGTTCGATAAAGGTGATTGCTGCAGCCTTCGTTGCCCGCAGTCCGATCGGGGCGGCCTTGCAAATCTGTCGTGCGATATCCATTGCACGCTCGCGATGCGGCCCGTAAGGGAGCACCTCTTGAACAAAACCGCAGCGCAGCGCTTCTTGCGCGGAAAACTCATCACAAAGGAAGAGGTGGTACATCGCATTACCCCAGCCCGTTCGCGTCAAGTACCGGAAATGGGCACCACCGAGCGGTGCGATCCCGCGCTTTGGCTCAAGCTGGCAGAATCGCGCCGTATCGGCCGCAATCACAATGTCCGAGGCCAGCATCAACTCAATCCCTACCGTATAGGTGATCCCGTGCACGACTGAGATCACCGGCTTACGGCAACGTCGCTTCAAACCAAGCGGGTCGACCTGATCGTCGGGAATCGGCTTCGCCGTCGCGTTCGGGCCAAAAAATTTCGCCATATCCAGGCCCGCCGTAGTGTGCTCGCCAGCGGGGTCAAGCACCGCGACCCAGAGATCGTCGTTGTCGTCGAATTCGGTCAGGTGCTTCGAGAGTTGATCCATCAATTCCGGCGTGATTGCATTCTTCTTGGCCGCGTTGTCCAGCGAGATGACGGCAATGTGCCCTTCGACGGTCATACGCACTTCCGCCGCTCTAACTTCGTTGCCCATACTTTGCTCCTTAATAAAATGTGCGACTGTAGGAACAGGGCGTGCCGTGCAATGGCTTTCGCTGCATGTCGTCATCCCCCTCTACGTTTTTGTTGCTATCAACGTGATAGTTAGTTTAGAGTTCCCACTATCACGATGCAAGTTAAATTTGCCGCTGGCCGCAGAGGTTACGAACCAAGGGTGTAGATGAAAAGACGCAAGCGTGCTATTGCCAGGGCAGCACGTGCACGGCTTTCCTTGATCGCTGCAACGAGCGGTGATGAACGTGAGTTGGCAAAGCAGGAGCTACTGAAGGAAATGAAGACGCTCGATGCACTGTTAAACGACCCACGTGTCTACACAAACACCGTTCTTGTGGAAGCACACAGCCAGCACAAGAAAGTGCAGGAGTTGGCGCCTTCCTACATCGATCTGATAGAGCGTCAGCCTCTCGTGCTTGCCGATATCAAACTCGCCGAGGATGAAGCTACTGAGCGTAGCAACGTGGCCACGACGACACTGAAGGCCGTCTCCCATGGAAGCGCGGTTACACAGCGTCTCGCAGGAAAAATGGACGACCTCCACCAGCACTCCGACTCGATAACGGAGATTCTGCAACTCATTGAGATCGCACTCCAAGCCAACATACTTGCATTGAACGCCGCTGTAGAGGCCGCTAGGGTCGGCAACCATGAGAGAGGATTCGCCGTCGTCGCAGCGGAAGTGCGTACGTTGGCTCAGCGGTGCACGGCAGTAGTAAGAGAGATTGGTAAGGTCATCTCAACGACGGTTTCCGACGTCGAGGCGGGGGCAATTTTGGCGCGCGATGCCACCAAGTCGATGGAAAAAGTGCGTCGCGCAATTGAGCGCACGGCTGAGTTCGCAACGGCCATGAAAATGCCCAGTCATCCTCAAGCCGCCAGAATTGGCGCGCTCGGCGACTCGGTGCGGGCAATGGACGAGTCAACCATGCGGAATGCTGCGTTGGTCCAGCAAGACGCCGCTGCAAGCATACTCCACCAGCAAGCTGAGACTCTTGCTGCGGACACCGGTGTATTTAAACTCGAACCTCCAATCACACCATCAAGTACGTAGTCTTGAAAGCATCACTTCCTTGAGTGCAGCTCGACGGGCGCGGAAAAAACATAGCCAAGTTCCGGTAGATGCAGATTCATATTCCCTATTGATCCTCGATATGGTAACGACGATCGCAGAATGCATTGAGCAACAGCTGCTAACAGCAGTTTTCCAGCCTATTGGGTCTCTAACATCTGGCGAAATTTTGGGCTATGAAGGCTTGATTAGAGGTCCGGCAGTCTACGCGCTAGAGAGCCCGCAGGCGCTTTTTGAGTTGGCAAGTCGCGAGGAATGTATGGTTCGCCTAGAACGATACGCCGCGCGCGTATGCATCGAGGCCTTCGTGCACGCCCGGTTGCCAGGAAAGCTGTTCATAAATTATAGCGCCGCTGCCATTAAGGAGATTGTCAATAATGAAAGCGATGCCCGGGATTTCTTGGAATCAGTAGGATTCCCCCTTTGGCGAGTAGTTATCGAACTAACTGAGCAAGCGAGCCCCGAGCCGCTGTCGTGCCTAGAGTCAGCGGTTCGAACAATCCGGGAAGCTGGCGCGCAGTTTGCGCTGGATGACTTTGGCCAGGGTAACGCGAACCTCAGTCTGTGGATTGCTTTGCAGCCAGATTACGTCAAGATAGACCGTACCGTGGTTGATGGTGTAGCGAAATCCGCCTTCCGACTTGAAGTCCTTCGTTATTTGCGGGGACTTGCAAACGCCGGAAATGCAACGCTAATCGCGGAAGGTCTTGAAAATGTGGAAGATCTGATGGTATGTCGGGACATCGGCATACCGTATGCGCAGGGCTATTTACTCGGCAAACCCTTGTCGGCACCTAGCGCACGACTTGAAGACAACGCTCTAGCTGCCATCCATGCAAAATCTCGGTATTTCCCGAGGCCTTGAAGTTGGCACCCTGTGCCTTTTTCGCGAGCGGATATTGATGCCCACGCTCTTCCCTATCGCCGGGGGGGGCTCTTCGGTAAGAAGAACTGCATAGAGTTTGCCAGAACTTCACCAACGCTGGTCCTCGAGGAGAGCGCGACCTTGGAGCAATTGGGCGGCTGCTGACCGGTCTACTATTCGCGCCACGGCGGGACGAGCAACCCTAGCCAGCGCAGCTACCTACCATTCGCGCAATGTAGGAGGTCGAGCAGGTCCCTCGCCTGAAGCCAGTCGTGTGAGTCGCTTTGTTCCGTAATGGTTTCACAAACTGGGACAAGCATCTGGCGACTGGCTTCTATTTTTCCTTGCTCCTTCCATAGCCAAGCAAGGCTGATTGACGCACGCAACTCCAGGGACTTGGCACTTTGCTGCCGTGCGATGGCAATTGCCTTGAGAAAGGACGCTTCCGCAGCCTGGGGAGCTAATGACATGTCCGGCTGCGCGACCGCCGTCCGTAAAAGGAGATCGCCCTGGAGATGAAGCAACCCGGCTTCGTGGCAGTGTTCTCCTGTATTGGCTACCGAAGTCAGTGATTGGGACAGAACATTCCACCCCGCCTGAAAATGCCCCGAATCGGCATAAGCTTCGGCCAATAGGCCGAGATAATATGGTCGCAGCACGCGGGCGCCAGTGGCGCGGCAAGCCGCGAGGCCTTGGCGAATCTGGGCAATTCCTGCGTCGCTTTGCCCTTGCTTGGCCAGTGCCCAACCTCTCAAGATCGTTGCCATTGCGAGCCAGTACGGAAATCCCTGTTCGGCAGTGAGCGCAATCGCTGCTTCGGCGTGCTCGCTGGTAAGTTCCGCCTCTTGCCGTAGTTGATACACTTGAGCAGTACAGACCAAGGCGTAAGCAATGCTAATGGGCTGAGAGATTTTTCGAGCCAGTATCAACGCCTCTTGACTGTGTTTCACGGCCTTCTCGGGATAGCCCAAATACCAATCGGTCAACGCCAGAAAACTGAGCCCCCGGACTCCAGGATCTTGTCCATAACGGGCGGCATGGACCCGATGCTGCTCCGGCCTATAGTGGGAAATCCCCTTCTCTAAATGCGATTGAGCGGTGTGGAAGTCGGCATGAAAGAATGAGGACCCACCTAGGGCCGTATACGCCTGCGCAAGCCACACCGGATCCTGCGTCTTCTCGCTGAGTTGGACTAGCGTTTGGCCAAGTTGATAGGCTGTCTCATGCTTAGCGCGAATCATGAAAAATATGCGCAAACCGAGCCTAACCTGAAAGAGTTCAGCGGTGTCTCCGACCATCTCGCATAAGGTCAAGGCACGGGAGTAGTTCGTCTCCACCTCGGGTGCTGCATAGCCTCGTGCGGCGATCAGGGCCTGACCAAGGGTGATGCGCAAGCTCAACTCCAGATGTGCACGTTCCTGCGTTTCTGGTAGCTCATTGAACAGTTCTAGCGCCGCGCTGAGATGATGCAATGCATCACGATGGGCCGAGCGGTCGAGGGCCTGACGCCCCGCGCATTGAAGGTACTCCACCGCCTTGGGAAGGTTGCCACTGAGACTGTAGTGATGTGCCAACTCGCTGCAGTGGTCCTTCAGCTGATGATGGAAAAGCGCTTCGATGGCACGGCCCGTTCGTTCATGGAGCGACCCGCGTTTCTCGGAAAGCAGAGAGCTGCCAGCAACTTCCTGAGTTAGAGCATGTTTGAACACGTAACCCACCTCGGGATAGATGGGCTGACTATAGATAAACTCTCCTGCCTCCAGATCTGCGAGGAGAGGCTGGAGACTTTCCTCTGACTGACCAGAGACTTGGGCTACCAAGCTCAACGTAAACTCCTTGCCGATGACGGCCAGGGTCTGCAGCAGTTCCTTTTCAGCTACTGGCAACCGATCAATGCGCGCTGCCAGCACGCCTTGAACCGTGGCCGGAATATGGAGCTCGGCTGGAACACTCTCGATCCGGTAGTATCCCGGGTCGCCGAGTAGCACCTTTTCCTCGATCAGAGTCTGGACCACCTCCTCCATGAAAAACGGATTGCCCTCAGTTTTTCTTAAGATCAACTGCTTTAGAGCGTCCATTCCGGGGTCGTCGCCCAACAGATCGGTTAGAAGGCATTGTGCCTCGGCAGGCCCCAAGGGATTCAGCCTTACCTCGGTGTAGTTGACCCGATGGCGCCAAGCGCAGCGGTACTCGGGCCGGTAGTTAACCAGTATGAGGATCCGCGCATCCTGTACCCGCTCAATTAGGTAGCAGAGAAATGCATCTGTTTCTCTGTCCAGCCATTGCAAATCCTCAAAAAGGAGTTCGACAGGCTGATTACGGCTCTCCTGTACCAGCAGATGCATGATGGCTTCGAATGTGCGCTCGCGCCGGAGGCTGGCGACCATGTCTGTCAATGCCGAACCGATGTCCTTGATGCCGAGCAGGAAGAGAAGATACGGTTGGTAGTCCTCCAGGCTGCGCTCCATTGTGCGGACTTTGCCTGCGACCTTTTCGCGGCAACTCCTCTCGTCGTCCTGAGGCGTAATCTGGAAATAGTTGCGCAAGAGTTCGATCAGCGGGAGATAGGCAAAGGCTTTGCCATGCGAAACAGAAAAGGTCTCCAGCAAAAGGCATTGGCGCGGCGAGCGCGCCTTAAACTCATGGAATAGCCGCGACTTGCCGACGCCTGCCTCGCCCACCACTCCGACGATCTGCAGGTGTCCGGCGGTGGACTGCTTCAGCGCTTGCTGAAGAATCAACAACTCGCGCTCGCGGCCCACGAAACGAGCCAGCCCGCGATGCGCTGCGACCTGCAGGCGCGTCCGCAGCGGTCCGATCCCGAGTAATTGATAGACCAGCAGCGGTTTCGGGATGCCCTTTAGCTCGGCGGATCCTAGTGCCTCGAACCTGAAATATCCCTCGGCAAGCTTTTGGGTTGACTCGCTCACCAGTATTGAAGAGAGCGCGGCCATTGTCTCCAGCCGCGCGGCAATGTTGATTGTGTGACCCACTGGGTCGTAGTCGGTGTGCAGGGCGTCCTTGCGAATCGAGCGCGTCACCACCTCGCCCGAGTGAATACCCACCCGTATCTGCAACGAAATGCCTTGCGCCATCCGGAGCCGGTCACTGTGCCGCTGCATTGCCTCTTGCATGCGCAGTGCAGCGTACATCGCCCGTTGAGGGTGATCCTCACGGGCGACAGGCGCGCCGAACAACGCCAGAATGCCATCCCCCAGCGACTTGGCAACGTAACCGTCATAGTAGTGCACCGCCTCCATCATCAGTTCGATGACTGGCGTGATGAGGCGATGGGCATCTTCCGGATCAAGGTCGTGTATCAGGGCGGTGGAACCGGCCATGTCGGCGAACAAGACCGTGATGGTCTTGCGTTCTCCAGCACCTTCGAGCGCTGCCTGTTCCCCAATGAGTTCGGAAAGCTGAGCTGCCGTGTGGCGGATGGGGGCAGTGGATGCCGGTTGCGAGAATTCGCCGGCAGGCGCCCCGCAAGCGTTGCAGAAGCGCGCCGCTGCACTCAGGCTCTGGCCGCAACGCGAACACGCGCGCGCGAGGCTGGCACCGCACTGCTCGCAAAAGCTGGCTCCATCGGCATTCTCGGAACAGCATTTTGCACAGTGCACCATACATGCCTCCCTGCAGAGCCATTTGCAATTAGAGCGGCTAACAAAACCGTGTCATCGAACGGCGCCTGATGGACGTTAGCGGTGGCATGGCACGAAAGAAGATCAACAACGAATTGTGGAAGGCATTGCAGCCGCTGCT
>NZ_CAJPVI010000108.1 GCF_905397435.1 Cupriavidus numazuensis | reverse complement strand
TTGATGGCCAGCGGCAACGACGCGCTTTTCTGCCTACTCTTTTGTCGCTCGGACAAAAGAGTAGGTCGCCGGCTACGCCGGCGAAACAGCGGCGCATGCCAAGAACGACACCCCCGGCGCTCCGCCAAAAAGCCCAAAAAAAAACCGCAGGCAAAAGCCCGCGGCACCAGTAACACCAGACGAGGCCCGCGCGGCCACACCGGCCGCGCGGAACACCATCACTTCCTCTACCAACACACCATCAGAAGATATGCCGGATCCCCGTGATCACCCCGACCATATTCTTCTGTCCAGCCATGGACGGATAGCTGAACGCATAGGCCGTCGCCGCGCTGTCAAAGCTCAGGCTGCCGTTGTGTGCATAGCCCACCGAGAAGTACACGTCGGTGCGCTTGCTCAGGTTGTAGTCCGCCAGGAACGTGTACTGCTGCATGTTCGGCGGATTGGTGGAAGCGGCCGTGGGCGTGGCGGCGGATTTCTTGACGTCCGCGTAGAAGTAGGCCAGCGAGAGGCCGAGAGCCGGCGTGACCTGGTAGTTGAGGCCAGCCCACCAGTAGTCGTCGCGCAGGAAGGTGTTGCCGTTCGGGAAGTCAGCCTTGTTCCAGCGGTAGCCGGCGGTCAGCTTGAACGGACCATTGGCATAGCTGCCGCCGATCGAAGCCTTGCGCACCTTCGCGGTCTGGCCCGGCGTGAGCGCGGGGTTCCATTGGTCATAGCCGATGCCAAGGCCGAACGTGCCGTCCAGGTACATGACCGACGCACCGTATGCGGTGTTGTCCTTGCCATGCGCCGGATCTTCGCCCGCACCGCCGTTAGCGAGCAGGTTGCCGGACGACAGTGCCGGCACACCGGTACCGAACGAGTAGTGGGCCACCGCCTGCACATTGCCGAACTGGCCGGTGTACTTGGCCATGTTGCTTTCGCGGTAGTTCACGCCCATCCACCAGATGCCCGGCTCGTACGTGGCGGCAAAGCGCAGCGGCGAGAAGTTCACGAGGCCGTCCAGCAAGCTGGTGGTCTGGCGACCGAAAGTGATTTGCCCCAGGTCGTTCTTCTTCAGTCCCACCGTCGCGATGCGACCGAACAGCCCGCTGGAAGGCATGGCGCCGGTGTCCGGCATGAACGCGCCTTCCAGGACAAAGGTTGCCTGCAAGCCGCTGCCAAGATCTTCCGTGCCGCGCATGCCCCAGCGCGACGCGGACAGGCCGCCAACGCTCGGCATGCTGATACGCGACCCGCCCGTATTCGGGCTTGCGGCGGATGTGGCGACGCGGTTCACATACTCGATCGGGGCGTCGATCACACCGTAGAGCGTGACGTTGTTCGCCGCGTGCGCGGCGCCGTTCCATGCCGACATTGCTCCCAGTACCGCCACTGCGCACAGTTTATGTTTCATGTGCTGCCATCTCCTCCGTCGTTGTTTGTGCTACCCGTGCCGTGCACCGTGGTGCCCCGGCCGGGGAAAGTTCTTCACGCACCGGTTGTGCGTATCTGCAAGGAAAGCATGGTTGCCGCTGTGCTCCGCTACCCGTCTCGGGGTGGTGTTTTGCCTCGGCAGGAGTGAAACAACCCGAACGGGACATCTGCGCATCAAGCGGCTGCCCACCCCTTGTGGCGGACATTCCGGCGTAGCTGGCGCCGGCGCGCGGATGGCGCGGCTCCCCCCCATCGATACAGAGGCCATGCCGCTTCATGCGCAACACGCCTGGTGGCAACTGAAGTGGAACTCGCAGGGATCGGGGGGATTGGGAGCCGGAGTGCAAAGCCGTGGCGTGGGCGCCACAGCCGCCATCAGTTATGCGGCATCAGCCAGGCGCTGCCATGGCTGCGGCGCGCGGACTGCATGCGGCGGTGTGCGGCCCAGAACAGCACGCGCAGCGGAAATCCAAGACTGCCGCTCATGACTTGCCGGCAATGTTCGGCTTCCAGTTCCATCGGTAATCCAAGCTCGGCCGCGCAGGCGTAGCAGACGATGCGCGTGCGGGCATCGTCGCATTGCATGCGGCTGTCCAGCAGTGCGTGCAGCGTATCCATATAGGACGGGGTGTTCGTGGCACGCGCGGATTCGCGCGCGCAGCGCTGCAACTGGCGGCTGAACTGGCGGACCTCCTGAAGCAGGTCCATCAAACGTTCCATCGGAGCGATGGCGTGCGTGGTGCCGCTGGTGGCCGCGTGCCTTTGCCCGCGGGCGGTGTGGGTATGGGACGTTGTCTGTGGAGCCTGCATCGTGTCGCGTTCCGAAATGGCTGCGCATTGGGCAAGGGCTGCCCGCGCCATGGTGGAAACCAGTTTCACGCGGGCACGCCGGATTTGCCCCCACTCGACCAAGGGGGGTATGCGGCGATCCGCCCCACCCCGGTGGCGATAAGACCCATTTTTTGCGAAACACAGTCAGGTTGCCGCCCCGCCTAGGGGATGTTCCTATCTACGACATACAGTAGATATCTACGAAATAACGTAGAATTAATCGAAGTCGCCGGGACCATGAACGTTCCGCGGTGAACCAGAAGCACAGATGGCTTCACGAGAGGCATAGCCGGCATCCCGGCCTACAGGAGACGCATTCCATGACCACGCTGATTACCCAGTTTCGAACCTTGCTTGCCCGCGCGGCAGCGGCCGGCAGCGGCTTGCTGCTGACCTGCGGCACGCTGGCCGCGCTGGCGCCCGCTGCGCTCGCCGCACCGGCCTATCCGGCCAAACCTGTCACGCTGGTCGTGCCCGGGCCGCCCGGCGGGATTACCGACCAACTCGGGAGGCTGGTCGCGGCCAGGATGACCAGCGATTACGGCATGCGCGTGATCGTCGACAACCGCCCCGGAGCGGGCGGCAACCTGGCCACGGAGATCGTGTCGCGCGCGGAGCCGGACGGCTATACCGTACTGCTCGGCACACAGGGCACGATGGCCAGCAACCAGTTCCTGTACAAGTCGCTGCGCTTCGATCCCGCGAAGGATTTCATCGCTGCACAGGCGCTGGTGTCGATTCCCAACCTGCTGGTCGTCAACGGCAAGCTGCCTTACCAGTCCGTCAGGGAGTTGGTCGCGTATGCCAAGGCGCACCCCGGCAAGTTGACCGTATCTTCGGCCGGGAACGGCACGGGCAGCCATTTGGCGGCCGAGTTGTTCCAGACGCTGGCCGGCGTGAAGCTCGTGCACGTGCCGTACAAGGGCAGCGCGCCGTCGATCAATGACTTGCTGGCCGGTCAGGTCGACCTGACCTTCGACTACCCTGTGTCGACCCTGACGCAGGTCCAGGCCGGCAAGCTGCGAGCGCTGGCCGTAACCGGCACGAGCCGGCTGCCCGCGCTGCCGCAGGTGCCGACGATTTCCGAGGCGGGCTATCCGGGTGCGGAATCCACCTCGTGGATCGGCCTGTTCTTCCCGGCACGCACGCCTGCCGCCGTCGTGGCGAAGTGGGAAGCCGACGTCGGGCGTATGCTCAAGGAACCGGCCACGGTTGAAGCCCTGCAGAAGATGGGGGGTGTACCGCTGCCGCTGAGCGGGGAGGCATTCCGTGCCTTCGTGCAGAGCGAGCGGACCAAGTGGAAGGGGACGATCGAACGCGCCGGCGCGACGCTGGACTGATCATTCAGGCCGGCCCCCGATCGGGCGGCCGGCGTATGGAAAGCCTATGCCGGCGCCCCAGGGCGCCGGTTGCATTTCAAGCGCTACGCGCCTGCCGTCACAGCACGCGCAGAATCGCTGGCCGGCATTGCCGCGCGGGTACCCGCAGGCGCCGCACGCGCGGCCCGGTCTTGCGCCAGGCCGCAGTCACCGAGCGACTGCGCCAGGAAATCCTCCATTTGATGATGCAGGTCGGCACCACGGGCTGTAATCATGGCCCCCATGGCCTGTGCGGCGGGACTGTCGTGCTGCTGTGTCGCGGCAAGCGTCCGCGCGATCCCGGCAATGGCCTTCAGATCGGCTTCATAGCCCGCAAGGCGCAGCAGGAACGCGTGGCGCGTGGCCAGCGTCATGCCGCCGGCACGGGCGCTGCCGGCAAGCGCGTGCAACTGGGCATCGAAGCGGCGCAGCGTGGGCAGGGTGTGGGCCAGGAACTGGCGGGCGTCTTCGTGGAAGCTGCGGGGTGCCGGGGCGGGCTGACAGGTCATGGAGAATTCTCCGGTGTTGCATGGCCGGCTGAAATCGGCCTTTCTGATGCCTACACCTTAGAGCCTTGCGGCAAAGATAGCGCCCCCCCGCAATCGGTGGGCCGGGCAGATTTTATAGGGTCCGCTTCATCGGGAACGCTATGTTCCGCCGTGGGAGGTGTGGGGTGGTGTGGAGGGTGCAGCCGTCGAGGTTTGCTCACGCCGAACCCGCGGCGGCAGCTTGGCCGCCAGTGCGCATGGCGGGGCTGGCCCCCTGAGAAACGACGCTGCAGTCCTGTCGATGCATTGCAACATCCTCACGTAAATATATGTAACATTTGGGCATTATAAATCACTTCTATTGTCAGGTTTTCAATACTTTTTGGGTATATACCTAGGGATAAAATTAGAGGAACTATTCTAGGATCTGCACTCGAATGGTGCGAGGTAGGGATTGACGGCGCTGCCGATCCCGAAAACACCGCTTGGCGGGTAACGTTTGCTGCATGTTTGCGCAAAATCCGCCGTTTCAAATCCAACGGAGATTACGGATGTTCCCCTCTACGCCAGATCAGTTTGTTGCAGCGCAAAAATCCAGCGTCGGCTACTGGTTCACGCTGACGAACATTGCGGTTGAAGGCCTTCAGCGATTGACCGAGCTGAACCTGCAGACGGCCAGGACAACGCTTGCCGACAGTCAGGAGAATGTCCGGGCCCTGTTTGCAGGAAAGGACCTGCGCGATGTGTTTGCCGTGCAAGGCAACCTGGCGCAGCCCGCCGCCGAGCAGGCCATTGCCTATGCACGCAATGTGTACGAAATCGCATCGAACACGCAGGCGGAACTGACCAAGGCGGTCGAAGCCCGATACGAACAGCACAGCCGCAATATGCAGTCCTTCGTGGACACCTTCGTGAAGAACGCGCCGGCTGGGTCTGAAGCGATCACCGCGCTGCTGCAATCGAGCGTAGCAGCCGCCAGCAGCACCTATCAATCGATCCAGAGCGCAGCCAAGCAGACGGCTGAAGCCGCCGGTGCCAGGTTTGTCACGACCGCCGTAGCGGCCTCGGGCGCGGCACAGCAGGCAGGGGCCCGCGCGCCCCGGCAGTAACGGCGTAGTGCCGCTGGCGCGCAAGCCAGCGCGCCGAACAGAGATCGCAGGCTGGCAGTGCAGGGACCCCAGTGTCCCTGGCTTGCCGCACCGCGACACCAACCTTCCCGCAACGGCAGACCAAAGCGGCACCGGAATCATTCCGGCGGCCCGCTTTTTGCCTTTTTGCGCGCATGCAACGGGAACTTGATCGGGACGACCAGGGGAACGCCCTAATCGGCAATCCAGGGGTTTTTCAACTTTACGAGAATGAAGCAGGCAGGATGACCAAGAAAATCGCACTGGTAACGGGTGGCATGGGCGGGCTGGGAGAAGCCATCAGCATCAAATTGCACGACGCAGGCCACGCCGTGGTGGTGACGCATTCGCCGGGCAATGCGAACGCACAGAACTGGCTTGCCGAGATGGCCGCCGCCGGCCGCGAGATGCGTGCGTACGAGGTCGACGTATCCGACTACGATGCCTGCCAGGCCTGCGCCGCGAAGATCATCGCTGACGTTGGCCGCGTGGACATCCTCGTGAACAACGCCGGCATTACCCGAGACATGGCCTTCAAGAAGATGGACAAGCCGAACTGGGATGCCGTGATGCGGACCAATCTCGACTCGGTTTTCAATCTCACCAAGCCGCTGTGCGAAGGCATGGTCGAACGCGGCTGGGGACGCATCATCAACATCTCTTCGGTCAACGGGTCCAAGGGCGCCTTCGGCCAGACCAACTATGCCGCCGCCAAGGCCGGCATGCACGGCTTCACCAAGTCGCTGGCGCTGGAAGTGGCAAGGAAGGGCGTGACGGTCAACACGGTTTCTCCGGGCTACCTTGCTACCAAAATGGTCAACGCCGTGCCCAAGGAAATCATGGATACCAAGATCCTGCCGCAGATTCCGGTTGGCCGCGTCGGCAAGCCGGAAGAAGTAGCAGCGCTGATTGCTTACCTGTGTTCGGAGGACGCGGCCTATGTGACCGGGTCCAATATCGCCATCAATGGCGGGCAGCACATGCAGTAAGGCGTGGTCGAGTGCCGGGCCGCCATGGCTCGGCCGGACCGCGCATAGCGTGCCGGCATTGCATGGCCTGGAAGGCCTCGTGACAAGCAAAGGAACGGCCCGGTATCACTCGTCACCCCTCACACCCCCCACCCCTCACTCCTCGCTCATCAACGCATCCCGCACCTCGATCAGCGCCGCCAGATACGCGTCGTGGTTCTTCTTCATGCGTTCGGCAGGCCCCGCCAGCGAGATGCCGGCAGCCTGGCCACCCAGCCAGCCCGTCACCGCCAGACCGTGGACGCCCTCGCTGCCTTCTTCGTGCGCCTCGTACCATCCGCGTTTGCGGCCTTTGGCGACCTGGGCCATCAGCGTGTCGATGTCGACGACCGTATGCGGGGTGACGGCGCGCAGGCTGCTTTTGGCGAGTGTTTCGCGGGCCTCTTCGGGGGGCAGCAGGCCCAACAGCCCCTTGCCGAGCGCGGACGCGTGCAGGGCGGCGCGGTAGCCGACTTCGATGATGTAGCGCAGGGGCAGGCGGCTGGCCTGGACGGCCATGACCTTGACCGCGGTCCCGTCGAGCACGCCGAAGAAGACGCTCTCGTTGGTCCTGGCGCTGACCTGCTCGATGGCTTCCTGCGCCACGGTGGTCAGCGGGTCGTTCTCGGCGATCTGCCGTGCGATTTCAGAAAGGCGGCCCGTGGGATAGAAGCGCCGAGTGCGCGTCGTGCGCATCAGATAGCCCAGCGAATGCAGGGTGTGCAACAGGTCGGAGGTGCTGCTTTCCGGCAATGACAGCAGGCGTGCCATGTCGGAGTTGGACAGTTCGCGCTTCTCGCGCGCGAACACTTCGAATACCGCCATGGCTCGGCTGGCGGCAGGAATCATTGTGGGCATGCTTGGGAGAGGTGGTGGATTCAGCGGACAGTGGAACTATACGAAATTTCGTACGGCTCGGAAAGTCCGCGTCATCCGCCCACCCGCCTATGACGCGCCGTGCAGCGGCGTCATAGGCGCCCGTCCCCTCAGGGCAGGACGTTGCGCGGATCTGCCTTCAGCACGAGCTGCCACGCTTCGCGCGCCATCGGGTCCTGCTTTTCCTCGAGCACGTGGGCGAGCAGGCCCGCCGAGCGGCCCACCAGTGCCAGGCCGCGCGCGATCAGCGGGTCCAGGCCCATCGCGGCGACGATGGCGCCAATTGCGCCGACCACGTTCATCGGCAGCTTGCGCTTCTGCTCTTTGACCAGCACCTCGACGATCGCCTCCATCAGGCGCCAGTGCAGGCCGTAGTAGCCGTTCTGGCGCGACAGTTCGCGCAGCGCCGGCACGCGCGGGTCGCCGTCGACGTGGATCGGGTGGCCCACGCCGTAGACCTGCTGGCGGCTTTCCTTGTAGCGCTTGATCAGCGCGCGCGCGGTTTCCAACAGCTGCTCGTCGGTGGCGTCTTCGCTGAGTTCGCGCGTGCCTTCGTTGAGCATCTCGGTCGCGTTCTGCATCGGGCCGAGGAACACGCTGCCCGCGCCGAGCAGGCCGGTGGCCACCGCGCCCTGCAGCGCTTCCGGCGCGCCGATGTAGGTCAGGCGGGCCGACAGCGAGCTCGGCGTGATGCCGTGGTCGGCCGTGGTCACCAGCAAGGCGTTGACCATGATCTTCTCGCGCGGCGTGGGCATGCGCGACAGCGTGGTGAAGAAGATCATGTCGACAAAGTCGAACTTGCCGATGATCTCCGTGGCCAGGTTCAGGCCACGCACCATGATCGTGTCGGTGGTGGTGTAGCCGATTTCAGTCTTGACGGTCGTTACCATGTCGAAGGCTCCGTGCCCTGATACGAGAGGACGGCGTCGAGCGCAGCCACTCCCTGACCCTGCGGACGCACCGCGAGGGGGTTGATTTCAAGTTCTTCGATGCGTGCGGCATGCTTGCCGACGAAGTCGGACAGCTTCACCAGCATGTCGACGAGCGCGTCGATGTCGAACGCCGGCTGGCCGCGATAGCCCTTCAGCAGTTCATAGCAGCGCGTCTCGGTGATCATCTCGCGCGCCGAGGCCGGCGTCAGCGGCAGCAGGCGGCGGCTCACGTCCTTGAACAGCTCGATGCTGACGCCGCCCAGGCCGAACGTGCACACGTGGCCGAACACCGGATCGCGGTGGATGCCCACCACGGCTTCGACGAACGGGGAGGGCAGCATCGGCTCCACCAGCACGCCTTCGATCTGCGAGGCGTCGCAGGCTTTCACGCCGTTGGCGTGGATTTCCTCATACGCGGCCATGGCCGCACCCTCAGAGGCGATGCCCAGGCGCACGCCACCGATATCGGTTTTGTGCGTGATGGCCGCGCTGACGATCTTCATGACCGCCTTGCCATTGCCGACATTGCGGAACGCCTGCGCGGCCTCGGCCGGCGAGCGTGCCACCACACCCCGCGGAGTCGGGACGCCGGCCTGTTCCAGCAGCGCCTTGGTCTTCGCTTCGGACAGGTTGGCGGTGGCCTCCGCATCGCTCACGTCGGCGAGAGGACGCCATTCGCGTTCGAACTTCGCCTTCCAGCGGCCGTATTCGATGAAGCGCTGGACGGCCAGCACGGCGTTGCCAACGGCGCGCATCGGCATCAGCCCGCCGTCGATCATCTTGCGATGACCTTCGCCGGTGCGGTCGCTCATCCAGACCGGCACGATCGGCGTGTTGGTTTCTTCCTGCTGCACGCGCACCATGCTGTCGGCCAGCATGGCGGTGGTCTTGCCGTACTCCACCGGGATCGGCACGAGCACCAGGTCGGTGTTGGGGTCGGCGGCGGTGGCCTTGAGCGTGGCGTAGCTGACTTCGGTGTTGACCAGCACTTCGGCCGTCACGTCGACCGGATTGGTGAACGCGGCGAAGCCGGGCAGGGCGTTCCTGAGCGCTTCGATCGTGTGCGGCGCGAACTCCGACAGCTTCAGGCCGGCCAGGCCGACCATGTCGGAGGCCAGTGCGGCGGTGCCGCCCGAGAAGCTGTACACGGCAAGCTGTTCCTTGCCGGTCGGCTTGCGGCGCGCGAGCAGCGATGCCACGTCGATCAGCTCATCGATATCATCGACTTCGATGATGCCGAGCTGGCTGAACACCGCGCTGTTGATCTCGGCCGAGCCGGCGATGGCGGCAGTGTGCGACTGCGCCGCCTTGGCGCCGTACTCCGACTTGCCGACCTTGATCGCAACGATGGGCTTGCCTCGGCGCGCAGCATGCAGGGCCGCGGCCATGAAGCGCGGGCCGTTGCGCACGCCTTCGAGCGTGGTGACGATCACCTCGATATCGGGTGCGTCGGCCATGTAGTGGATGTAGTCGCTGACCTCGAGGTCGACTTCATTGCCGCCCGAGCACCACAGGCCAACGCCTACGCCGCGGTCCATCGCCTGGATGAACGAACGGCCGAGCCCGCCGCCTTGCGTGGCCACGCCGATCGGGCCGGGACGGCGGTCGATGCGCCATGCGGGCGAGAACGTCAGGCCCAGGCGCGCATTCATATTGTTCAGGCCCGGGCAGTTCGGGCCGTAGATGCGCATGCCGGTGCTGGCGACAATCTCGCGCATCTCGGCTTCCACCGCGCGGCCATCTTCGCCGGTTTCACCAAAGCCCGACGTGAACACGATCGCGAACTTGATTCCCATCTCGCCGCAGTCGCGCAGCGTCTGGATGACCATGTCGGCGCGCACGGCCAGGATGGCCAGGTCCGGTGCTTCCTTCAGGTCCTTGACCGATGCCACGCACGGCCGGCCGTGAATTTCGGTGCGGCCCGGGTTGACCAGCAGCAGTTCGCCCTTGAACTCGGAGAACGTGGTCAGGTTTTCCAGTGTGCGGCCGCCGATGCTGTCCGGCTTTTCGGACGCCCCGACCAGCACGATCGAGTTCGGGTTGACCAGCCGCGACAGGTCGCTGAACCAGATGCCCTGGTTGCTCATTGCGCTTCTCCCGTCGGGCGGCGCTTGAACAGGCAGGTGGCGGCCATTTCAGCCACGACTTCGCCGCGCTGGTTGACGGCCTTGCGCATGAAGGCAATGATGCCGCGGTCCGGGCGGCTCGTGGTCTTCTGCTCGACCACTTCGATGTCCACGCGGATGGTGTCGCCGATGAACGTCGGCTTCGGGAACTTCAGGCGGTTTTCCAGCACGCTGAACAGCGAGCCTTCAAAGAACTGGTTCGGGATCGAGCGCGAGGTCAGGCCGGCCATGAATGCTGCCACCAGCATGCCGTGCGCGATGCGCTGGCCGAAGATGGTGCCCTTGGCGTACTCGGCATCGACGTGCACCTTGTTGAAATCGCCGGTCAGCGCGGCAAACGCGGCCACATCGGCTTCGGTGATGGTGCGCGACGAGGTGCTGTAGGTCAGGCCGGGCGTCAGGTCTTCCCAGAAGAGCGTGGTGTTCGCGACTTGTTCGAGGATGGCGGGTTGGGTCATGGATTGTGTCTCTCGGTGTTCGATACTTGCGGTGTTTGTGATAGCCGCTGATTTGCTCCCCTCTCCCACTTGTGGGAGAGGGGCTGGGGGAGAGGGCGGGCGCTGGCAGGAACGAAAGCCGTCACTTCGTCGTAACGCCTGCCCTCTCCCCCGACCCCTCTCCCGCAAGCGGGAGAGGGGAGCTGCAATGCATGCGGCGGATATCGTTGGTGCTTACGTCAGCGCGTTGATCCCCAGAATCTCGCGCGCGATAATCAGCGTCTGGATCTCTGTGGTGCCCTCGGGGATCATCCCGCCGCGCGTGTCGCGGAAGATGCGTTCGATCGGGTATTCCGTGGCATAGCCGATGCCGCCATGCACCTGCAGCGCGAGGTTCGATACTTCGAACGCGGCCTCCGTCGCGTACAGCTTGGCAATCGAGCATTCCGTGCGCGAGGTGCCGTTCTGCATCGAGCGGGCGGCGCGGTAGCCGAGCGAGCGCGAGGCTTGCACCCGCATCGTCATGTCGACGATGTGCTTCTGGATCAGCTGGAATGAACCGATCTGGCGGCCAAACTGCTTGCGTTGCAGCGCGTAGTCGACCGACAGGTCGAGCGCGCACTGCGCTGCGCCGACCGCACCCATCGCCACGTTCAGGCGGCCGAAGTTCAGACCGATCAGGATCTGGCGCAGGCCCTGGCCTTCCACGCCGATCAGGTTGGCGGCGGGGATCTCGGCGTTCTCGAACGTGAAGGCCGCTGTGCCAGTGCTGCGCGTGAACATGACGTCCACCGGCTCGGCCGTGTACTTGGTCACGTCGCGCTCGACCAGGAACAGCGACAGCTCGCCGTTGCAGGTCTCGCTGTAGGTGCGGGCGACCACGATGCCAAAGTCCGCGAACATGCCGTTGGTGACCCACAGCTTGCTGCCGTTAAGCACGTAGCGGTCGCCCTTCTTGTCGGCACGGGTCTTCACCTCGGCCACGTTGGAGCCCACGTCCGGCTCCGAGATTGACACGAATGGCTTGCGCTCGTTGCGCAGCAGCGGGCGTACGAAGCGTTCCTTTTGCTCTTCGGTGCCGTAGGTGTTGATGATGCCGGAGACGATGTTCAGGCCGTTGATCAGGATGCGCAGCGACAGCCAGCAGTAACCGGCTTCTTCCATCATCACGGCCCACGTCAGGTAGTCCAGGCCCAGGCCGCCATCGGCCTCTGGCAGGACGCCACCGAAGTAGCCGAAGTCGATCAGGCCCGTCATCAGTTCGTGCGGAAAGTGCTTGTCGCGCTCGGCCTGACGGATGTGCGGGGTGAAGGTTTCCTTCAGGTAGCGGCGGATGTTGTCGCGCAGCAGCCGCTGGTCGGCATCGAGGCCGTCGACGTCAACGCTGGAATCAACCATAGCGACCTCCGGTCACGAACAGGGTGGTACCCGTGATGTAGCGGGCGTGTTCCGATGCCATGAAGGCCACGGCGCCGGCGATGTCGCTGGTCTCGCCCGGGAAGGTCACGGCGTTCTTGGCCATGACGTTGGCCAGGATGGTGTCGTAGTTCGGCAGGCTCTTGATGTATTCGGTCTCGATATAGCCCGGGGCGATGGCATTGACCGTCACGCCCTTGCGCGCCTGCTCCAGCGACAGCGCGCGTGTGAGACCGATGATGCCCGCCTTGGCGGTCGAGTAGTTAGCCTGTCCGGGGTTGCCGAACAGCGCGCGCGAGCTGATGTTGATGATGCGGCCCCAGCCCTTCTCGTGCATGAACGGCAGCGCCGCGCGGCACGTGTGGAAGGCGCCCTTGAGTGTCACGTCGAGCACCAGGTCCCAGTCCGCCTCGTCCATCTTGAGGATGGTGCGGTCCTTGACCAGGCCGGCGTTGTTGACCAGCACGTCGATGCTGCCGAAGGCTTCCTTGCCGGCACCGACCATCGTACGCACCTGGTCTTCCTTGCGCACATCGCACTGCACGGCAATGGCTTTGCCGCCGGCTTGCTCGATGCCGCTTGCGGTTTCACGCGCGGCGTCCAGGTCCAGGTCCGTGATCACCACGGCTGCGCCTTCCTTCGCCAGCATGCGGGCGGTTTCCGCGCCGATGCCGCGCGCCGAGCCGGTGACGATTGCCACGCGGCCATTCAGTCCAAGATCCATTTCTCCTCCTTGATGGGTTTGCAGAGTCGGGGTTTGCAGAGTCAGTGGTCGGCCAGCAGTCCATCGCGCACGTCGCGCAGGGCTGCCAGATAGGATTCGCGGTGTTTCTCGATTCGTTCGGCCGGACCCGCCAGCGAGATCGCCACCGGGCGCTCGTCCAGGCGCGCCGGCACCGCCAGTGCCGTCACGCCCGCGGTGCCTTCGTCATGGGCTTCGTACCAGCCTTGCTCGCGGCCGCGTGCCAGTTGCGCCATCAGTGGCTCGATGTCCACCACGGTGCTGCGCGTAACGGCCGGACGGCGGATGGCTGCCAGCCTGCTGCGCGCCTCGTCTTCCGGCAGCACGCCCAGCAGGGCCTTGCCGAGCGCGGAGGCGTGCAGCGCCACGCGCTCGCCCACGTCAAGGATGTAGCGCAGCGGCAGCCGGCTCTGCGCCACGGCAGCAACGCGCACGGCCTGGGGTTCCAGCACGCCGAAGAACGCGCTCTCGTTGGTGGCATCGGTCAGCCGATGCACCGCTTCCTGGGCAAGCCGGGTCAGCGGGTCGTTTTCCGCGATGTGGCGCGCGGTCTCGAACAGGCGGCCGGTCGGATAGAAGCGCCGCGTGCGCGTGGTACGCATCAGGTAGCCGAGCGAATGCAGCGTGTGCAACAGGTCGGAACAACTGCTGTCGGCCACGGCAAGCAGCTTCGCCATCTCGGAATTGGACAGGTCGCGCTTTTCACGCGCAAAGACCTCGAATACGGCCATGGCGCGGCTGGCTGCGGGAATCTGGACGGGCAAGCTCTTTCTCCGAAGGGCTGTACGTATTTACGATATATGGAAATAATGTACGACCTGTCGAAGAGGAAGGCAATCTATATTTCGAGGGGGTGTATTTATCTACGGTATTTCGGATTTTTCGTGGAGAAGGCTTTCTTGCTGCGCAACCCGGGGGTGCGGGTGCATAAAGCGGCTCATTTTTGGGGTTTTTTGTTCCGGGAGGTGTGGAACAGGGCTGAATTGCGGGGGCTTATCGCTCTTCGCTGGCGCTGCTGTTTCGCCGGCGTAGCCGGCGAGTCACTTTTGTCCGAGCGACAAAAGTAACCAAAAACGCGTTTTGGTTGCCCCAAAGGGGCGAATT
>NZ_CAJPVI010000107.1 GCF_905397435.1 Cupriavidus numazuensis | reverse complement strand
GCATCGCCGGCAGAAGCAGCCTCACGTCATTCGCAACCTGTTTCAGGAAAAGCATGTTCGCTACGCAGCCTGATCAAACGTACGCACTATTTAGTGCGCCGGTCAGTAACAGCCGCCGCGACGACCTCGTCACTTCACGCCTGATGACCGCGAATCCCGGCAGCGAACAGCTGCTGGCGGCAACCGACGCCGCGGCGGAGGCTGGCACCGACCTCGCGGCGGGCCCGCTGATGTAGCGCGCGGGGGGATCGGCGAAGAAGCGCTCGTAGGGCCCCAGCTGCAGGGAAATAATCACTCTGTCCCGGCCCCTCCAACCATCCGATACCCCATCGCCCGGTATCCCCGTTGACGCTTGTCCCACATCCGCAGCAATGCCACGTGACCAGTGTCGACAAAGTCGATGATCCGTATGTCGGTCTTATCGGCATGTTCGCGGTGTAGGCGGCCCGCGTACTGTTGCAGGGTTCCCCGCCACGACACGGGCATCGCCAGCACCAGGGTGTCGAGTGGAGGGTGGTCGAAACCTTCACCAACCAGCTTGCCGATCGCCAGCAAGACGCGCGGTGCGTCGGCTGGTAAGGCGTCGAGCGCCGCGATTAATGTGGCGCGTTTCGGCCTCGACAGTCGCCCGTGCAGTACGAAGAGGGGGGAAATCTGCCCGCCCAGTGCAGCCTGGATGGCGTCGAGATGTTCGGTGCGTTCTGTAAGCAGCAAAATCTTGCGGCCTTGCCCGAAAGCCTCGAGCACTTGCGCAGCGATGGCGTCAGTGCGGGCCTGGTCGTGGACCAGGTGCCGGAACACATCCTGAATGCCAGACGCGGTCGGCAGCTCGATGCGCGAGGGGCATGTGTGCGGTACGACCTCCAAGGCGTGAGGCGCGCTGGCTGGCTTCGCCGCCGTGTACCGGATCGGCCCGCACTGCATGAAGATGATGGGCTGCTGGCCATCACGTCGAACCGGGGTGGCGGTCAGGCCGAGCACTTACTTCGCCTTGGTCCGCTTAAGGATTGCATCGAACGACACGGCGCCGATGTGGTGGCATTCATCGACGATGACATGGCCGTAGTGCTCGACCAGCGGGTTGACTTCGCCTTGCCGTGACAGAGATTGCATTACGGCGATGTCAATCTTGCCGGAAGGATTGGTCTTGCCCCCGCCGATGGCGCCAACCACGCCTTTGCCGACCCCCAGAAAGGCTTGCAGGCGCTCCTGCCATTGCTTGAGCAGTTCCGTGCGATGTACCAGCACCAAAGTGTTCACACCGCGGCGGGCGATCATGGCTGCCGCCGTTACCGTCTTACCGAAGGCGGTCGGTGCGCATAGCACGCCCGCATCGTGCTGCAACATCCCGGCAATGGCGGCCTCCTGGTCGAGGCGAAGCGTGCCGACGAAGTCAACATCGATGGGCTCACCCGCGTAGCGCTCGTCGCGTAGATCACAGCGGATGCCGTTGTCGCGCAGCAGTTCCAGCGCGGCATTGAGACAGCCGCGCGGCAGGGCGATGTGCTGCGGATAGTTTTCAGCATTGCCGATCACGCGCGGCTTGTCCCACACCGACATCCGCATCGCTTGCGCCCGATAGAACTCGGGGTTCTGGAATGCCGCCAGCCGAATCAGGCGGTTGGCCAGCGGCTGTGGCAGTTGCGCCTTCTCAAAATATATCAGGTTGACCAATGTCACAGTCAGCGACTCGGGCATCTGGCCTGTGAGCTTCTTTGCCGCCGAAGCGTCGTGCTTCCATGGCGTGGCCAAGTCCTCATCGCCGATGAAGGTGACATCCAACGGGTGGACACTACCCGTGGCACGAAATATGGTTGGCTCGATGTCGTGCGGTACCATGGGCTGAATTGACGCCAGGAACGCCCACTGGTCGGGATAGGGATGAAGATCGGCATCGACGAACACGCTGCAGCCGTGCTCACGCGGTCGCTTCTGCAGTGGCAGGGCAATTAGATTGCCGAAGCCACCTTTGGGCATCGTGTCCTGGTTGGGAAACAGCCGGTCATAGGAGGCGAGCTTGAGCTGCCGGGTGCGCGAGCAGGTGTGGCTGATGATGGCCGTGCCCAAGCGACGAGCATCGCGCGCCGACACCTTGCCGGCGAAGAAGACCCAGGCATGCGCGCCCTGGCCGGAACGGGAAATCTCCAGCGAGACCGGCACACCGAGTTCCCCGCAGGACTGCACAAAGGCACGGGCATCGTCCCGCCACTCGGCCTCGTCGAAATCGGCGGCGAGCAAATAGCAGGTGTCGTCTTCCATCAGCGGATAGATGCCCACCGTGTGCTCGCCGGCTAAATGGTCGTAGATGACCTGGTCCGAGAGCGGGATCAGCAATCGGTTGCCGCAGTCGCCACATTTGATGCGCGGCTTCTCGCAAACGCCGGCGCGCCATTCGTTGGAGCAAGCCGGCGCGTAGCCAGACTTGCCGGTGGATTTACTCTCCCAGCGGATCGGGTAGGCATCCGTGCGGCCGCGAAATAGCCGGCGGAACAGCGCCACCTTGTCGACCGTGGAAAGATGCCGCTGTTCTGCCTCCTGAACGCATTGCGCGGCCTCCTTCGCCGGCAAGCGCCAGTCGATGCCATGCGATTCCAGTAACGCGATCAGGCGGGCGTTCTCGGCTTGCAGCACGGCAAACGCATCACGATCAGCCATCGACGCCATATTCGGCCAGCAATGCGTCCATGTCATCGGCTACTCCATAGCCGAAATTGTCGCTGGTGCGGCGCACTTGGGCAAGGCGTGACCAGAGTGGCCGCCGCTGTGTATCGGGCAAGGTAGCGATCACTTGCAGCGACTGCTCGAACATCCGCACCAAAGCATCAAAATAGCCGTCGTCCTGGTAGCCAACGTCAGCGCTGAAGCCGGAAGCCCGTTCGCAATAGAACACCATCAGTTCGGCCATGCCTTCCGGCCGGCCATTGGCCTTCTTGTACTCCGAGATCGCCTTCTTCGCCTTGGCGACTGAGGTGTCCTGGTTCTTGAACAGATCCGGCCACAGCCAGCGGTCGATGGTCACTTTGTAGCAGCGCGGTCGTACACCGGTTCGCTTCGGCGCAGCACGTCCGACAAGGCAGGGCTGGCCGCGCCTTCATTCGCCGCTGCGTCGTTTAGCTGCTGACCAGCCGCAGCACCGGGCTTCGGTATCGTAGAATTTGCGCGGGCTTCCCTTTTTTCAGGAGAGGCTTCCACGCCGCGATCCCTATCGGGAGGATGCAAAGTGTAGAGTTTGTTCACTTGGCGGTAATGTAATCAGTTGGGAGGCCCTACCACCAGGGACGCCTTCCAGGCTGCAAGCTCCGAGGGGCGCAAGCCGTAGCGGGCCAGTACGCCCTCGTGCAGCCGTCGGAGTTCTTCTACGATCAGCGCTTGCACGTTGTCACGATCAACCTCTGGCACTGTTGCCGTGACGACCTGCCGAATCACGGATAGCGCATCCTGATCGGGTTGCAGCACGACGTCCCGGATCGTTTGTTTGATCACATCCCGCCATGCAAGCCGTAGCGGATCGGGTTCCGCCAGATCCTGTCTGATGGCCAGGTATTCTTGCGTTGAGCGCTCGTAGGCCCAAACGTAGAGGTCACGCAGCAATTCGACGCGGGTCATCTCATACATGCCAAGGATGGCGCGACTATAAGCTTGCTCCGGCACATCCAGGAACGTCAGTGGACAAAGGTTTGCACGGAACAGCGGCAGATTGGCCACTAGGCGCGAGGTGCGTTTGTTGACGTCCGCGAATGGCTGCAGGTATGGCAGGTGCACCAGCACGAAGAATGATTGTTCAAAGGGATCGGCAATTTGATTCACTTTATCGAGCAGGACATCTAGTGCGTCCTCAATTTGCTGTGGTGCTGACAGGGGACGATAAACACTTTGGCCAATGTCCACGGCGTGCTGGCGAATCCGGCCTTCATCGGCAGGGTTGGGCAACAGGTTCTCTGACAAGGCGCTTTGCAGGTTCATTAAGGTATACCGGTCGAAACCGACCGTACCGATGTTCTCCACCAGCAGTTCGATGGCTGTCTTGTGGTTGAGGATCATCTGGGTTTCAATGGCCGCCTTGCCTTGCGCCGCCTTCCCTTGCTCGATCAGCTCACGGGTGTCCAGGCGGGAATAGGTGTTCCCCTCCAAGTGACTCGATGCCCATGACAGGTCAATCAGCAGCCTGTTCAGAATAGCCCTGCTATAGGTTCCAGCGGGGGCATCAGCCTGGGCCGTCTTGCCCATCTTGTGTAGCTGACGCCGAAGCGATTCCGACAGATACCGTGTGACATTGGGCTGATAGGCGTCAAGGAAGTCGCGTTGGTAACCCACGGGCTTGCGCGCTTCCTGGGGCTGATCGATATACGCCACGATGTCCCGGCTGTCTGCGGAAAGCGGGATGTAACCCGGGAAACGGTCCCGATCCGTGGCGGTCGTGGCAACCTCTGTCGTTTTTGCCACGAAATAACGACGGGCGCGCCCTTCGCCGATCGCCCTGATCTGTCCGCCATCGATCCATTGGCTGATCCAGCGTTGTGCTGTCCGCCGCGCAACGTCGGGATGCTGTGCCAGCAATTCGTTGAGCATCAATCCCGCGGAGGCTTTCCGAATGCTTTCTAGCAAGGCGTGGGCAGAGGACATGTGGGTCGTGGCGCAGTTCGCTTGAGGGATGGCGTCATTGTGGCGCAGTTCTGTAAACTGCGCCACAAATGGGCAGGGTGTGACGACTTATTAGGGCATCGAGGGTGATCCGATATATTCACGATAATGAAATCACAAGTAGGCCACCATTTTTTCGCCATCCCCAGTTGATGGGGGGCTGCTCCTGCGTGGCTTCATGGCGCGCATCCTCTTCGCTGCAGGTACGCGCTCGTGGTTGCAATCGAGTAGGGCCAAAGTTGTCGCGCACAAAGCGTAGGTCGCCCTGTTGGTCAGTCATGTGCGAACCGGCGGTGTGGCGCAGCCAGTGCACGTGCACTGAGTCCAGCCTGCTCACCGTGCGCGTTGCCGCCCGGAGCGCCGGCCCCTACGCCCCCGGCGGGCCGAACTGGGCCGACGGGGGCCCCGCTACCGGAACGTTGAAGGCGATCATGCGACCGGCCAGCAGCGCGTCGTTCCCTTCGTCCTCGCGAAGTGAGGTGACGAAGAGCGTGCGGTGGTCCGCGCCGCCGAAGCAGCACATGGTCGGGGCGCGACGGGCAGCCGATAGACGTCGACCAGCTCTCCGGTGGCGGAGAACCGGTTGATGCGTCCGGCATCGATCTGCAACACCAGCCTCGTGCCGGCTGCGGGAGCTTACCCATCAGCGTGAGGGAGCCGTATGAGGCCAGGAATAGCTACACGGCGCGCTTGCGGTGCGGCTGCTGCGTTACATGGCGCCGCAGGTGGCGGCCATGGTCGCGCCGGGCAGCGACCAGCCGCTGCTCGTTGCCGCGACCGACTTCAAGAAGATCCGCTTGTCGGCGTCATGATCCATTGACCGAAACGCGTGCGAAATGTCACCGCTGCCTAGCCCTTCGGCCGGCTTGACGCGCACGGCAAACCAAGACCCAGGGTCCCTCAACCCGAGCCGCTACGTGGCGCGCCCCATAATTCAAGGTACTCCGGACGGTACGGCTTGGGGCAGAAATGATCGAAGCCTGCCTCCATGACTTCGCTTGGCATTTTGTCGCCGCGCCCGCCACTGAATGCGACGATCACGGCTTGCTGTGCCCAAGGTTGTGCACGCAGGCGCCGGGCGACCTCCAAACCAGTGATTCGGGGCATGTCCAGATCGAGCACAATCAACTGCGGCTGAAAGCCCGCGGCAAGCAGCATCATCGCCTCGCCGTCGTCGAACCACTGGGCGTCCCACCCGGATTGCCGCAACAGTTCACAGAGTGCGGAAGCACCGTTGGGATCGTCATCGAGAATGAGCGCACGTTGCAACACGGGTTCCGATTTCCAGTTGGGGCTTCTCATCTATTCATAGCGAACGGTTGCCGCGGATGCAACGGCGTCGTTGGGGCCTCCTGCGACGGACCCGATCTCGACCTGGATCTTCGACATGGCATTCTGGCATGACTCGTAATCGGCGACGTCGAGCAGGTAGGCCGGTAAGCGCCGTCCTTGCGCGGCAAAGCGTGTCGCAGCGTCGAAAAATGGTCGCCGACCAAGTGCAGGAAGTCGAACGCCTACGGCTGGGTGAGCACGATCCCACCGAGGACTTGGCTCATGGCAACGATCAACTTGGGCCAGATCGATCGCATTCTCGCCGTGTGGGTAAGCGCGTCGCCTCTGGCGACATCCTGAGAACACCATCCGAATAGCAATTAACCGCCAGCAAACAAGCCAAACAACCAATGGCGCCAGCAGGGGAGGGAGGGGGTTGCCGTCCGTGGTGAAATTTCTGTCGCGCAATTGCTGTCGCGCGGCGCTTATGTCACATGCGGCGAGTATCCCAGCCGGTCGGCGTCGTGGGTCCCTCAGTCGGCCGTCGACGCGCAGGCGCTAGAAAGGAGCGCAACGTCGAAATGGGCGGCAGCATACATGGCATTGCACGCCCATACCTCTTCCCCGTTCTTATAGAAGGTGACCCATTTGCCGTCGCTGACGCAGTGGGCGCCAGGAAACACTTCGTCGTGGCCGTTCGGACCGTCCAGCGCAAAGGGCGCGTGGGGCGTGGTCCAGTACTGGCCCCTCGGTAGGGGCGTGATCGTTTTTCGGGTCATATCCTCAGCGCCGCAAGGCGTGGCACACAACGCGCGATCCGGCCCGCCGCTGAAAGACGGATCGTGTCAATCCTGCGACGGCGTGGCACCAAAATCATCTCCTCTATCCGGTGCAATCTCGTCATGACGCAATTCGTCCAACTTGCTGTCCCAGCCTTCGGTGTCTGCACCATCCGACCGCCAGCGGCCATCCGTCCCACCGTGCCTCCCTTCCATCGCGAGGTACACGAAACGTCAGCCGCAGACTGGTAGGGCTTGTCAGGACTCCCGGCATAGGGGGCGTGACGCCTAGCCAGACCGGGAGACAACGGCGACAGTCACAAGGCGTTAGGACGGTGACTCCGGAAGTCGCCTACGGGGCCGCGGAGAATCCATGCAAAATGTCATGCCACACACACTTTTAATCTGAGCCTGCGGCATGGCCGAGTGATTACCTCGCCTTGACGAAGGTAGACATGCCATCGATCGCCTCCCTGGCGGACGAGAGGGCTAGCGTGATCGCAGCGTGCGGCGCGTTTGCGAAATGTTGGAGCAACGGCGGCAGCTGTCTCCGGGAACCCATTCCTGAACTGACTTGCAGGATAGTTACGGTAGCGAGGAAGCGCGGCTGTACCGAGTTGCTACCGGGGTCGGCACTGGATGCACGACGTACGCAAGCAGATACCTTGAAGCCTTTGTAGATGGCGTTGTTCTGGGACATGTTGGTCTCCTTTTATCACCGAGCATACGCTGATAACATTGGCGTGTCGGATTTACTTTCAGCTACGAAATCAAAGCGTCCCAGCAGCCCGGAAATTGGCGTGCAAAAACGCGATGGTATTGGGGATGCGGGATAGCGATCGAGGGTGCGTCGGGAAGCCGTACGCTCGCGTGGTGTCTATCTGGGAGAACCCTGCACTGCACCATGCCAGCTCAGATTAGGAATGCGGCAACAGCATTCGCTCAGACCTTGTGACGATAGTTGATGCGACCCTTTGTCAGATCGTATGGCGACATTTCGAGCGTGACGCGATCTCCGGCGAGAATTCGTATGCGATTCTTCTTGAGCCGCCCGGACGAATAGGCCCAGACTTCGAAGCCATTCTCCAGGGTGACGCGAAAACGGCTATCCGGGAGGACTTCGGAAACCCTTCCGCCAAACTCTACCAGTTCTTCTTTTGCCAAGGATGCTCCTTTACTCTTAGCGAATGCCACGCGGCAACGTGGAAGCGAGTGCCGTATGCCGATGCGGGGATGGTTGCAACCGTATGCGCGCGACTGCGCTTTCCCCTGCGCGACGGGCGGCTTGACGCGCTTTGGTTTCGGTGTGGTGTGTGGCATGGCGCATTGAGACGTTGGCGACGATGCGTTCAGCGCCGTCTTTGTACTCGGAGATCATGTAACTTGCGAACCATACGCCGGGCTCTTGTTGGATGGGGTACACCGAAACGGTGAACGGGGTCATGCTGTGATTCAAACTGCTGCCTGTTCGGAAGGCGCTCGGTTCGGGGGCGCATCTGGCATTCCCTTGTGGGAGCGGCGCGCGTGGTCCCCGCAATCGGTTGCCATTGGAAAAATCAGTGTCGAGTCCCGCGCTCTAGCGCAGGCGGAGAAACTGGTGTGGAATTGACCGTTCTTGCATCAGCGAGCGCGCCTGGTACATGCGCAGTGGCTGCGGAGCGGACGTGCCGCGGGTCGGAAAAGGTTGCGGCCGGTTGTTGCCGCGAATCATTCGGGTGTACGCCCGTGCTGCCGCTGATACTTTTCTAATGATAATGTCTTGCGGACAGCGCATTTGTCGTCGATGGGTATCGACGACAGCGGATGATACCACTTTTGGGCACCTCTGCTTGCAGCAGGCACCCAATTCACGCAGGTACTACCTTCCCTGGCAATCCGTTCAAACGTAGAATCCTGCAAGCTCGATCGTCTTCCCGGATCATGACTCGGTAAGAGGCATCAGGATGTCGGCATACCAGGCGGAATTCAAGCCCAGGGCTTCATCCAGTTCAAAGTCCCGCGAGCCCACGTCCAAGCGCGCCGAATGGGTACCGAGCAGCATCCACGGCAGTGTGCGCGTGGATGAATCGGTCCTGGGCATGCGCATGACAACCGGTGCTCCACTCGTACCGCGATGCGTCCTCGCATCGGTCAGGAAGTAGCCTTGCCCCTGAAAGCGCATGCCGAACGAGGATGAGATGACTGCTTGGCGCACGACGGGCAAATGATGAAGCGTGTCGTGGAAACCCAGCGGAAAACCAACGATCAGCAACGGGGTGCCTGCTTCGATGCGGTCGCGTGGCCGGTAAAGGTGAGAGGGCGTAAAGGCCCGGTAGACCATTGTCGGCGGGAGCGCAGTACGGTCAAGTTCTATCACGGCCACGTCGATGCCGCCGCCGCTATCGAGCCCATCGCGCCAGATACTCTTGCCGTCGTGATACAGCGGAATTGAGAAGCCGATGGATTCGGCCACGTTGTTCGCATTAACATGCAACTCGATCTCGATCCGGTCGGGGAAATGCTGGGTCGGCTCGTCGATCAACACGTGCCGGCTCGTCACAACAAACAGTCGCTGCCCTCGCTTGAAGAAAAAACCGGTAGCGTTGGTCTTTGCCTGTTGACCTTCGAATGTGGCAACGCGCGTGACGGCCAGGAGGATGGTTTCGATCATGATCCGGTGGTTCCTCACTGCTTGCTCAACAGCATAGGCCATTGCCTGCATATCGTGCGGGCGTTGGCATCCATCGACTACAGGCTTTCGCGGTCCCCCAAGGCACTACGACCGAAAAGCTTGTGCTGGTGGGAGTGTGGGCGGTGTAAGAGACCGGTCACGTCTCTCCGTGTCTTCGCAAGTCATCAGCACGTGGCTCGGAGTATTGGCCACCATCGCTTGTCTCTTCGCTCAGCACTAGCGACCAGCCTTGCGGACCGCTGTCCTTTACTTCCCGGTAGCGCCAGATTGCGCCGCGGTCCGCGCAGCGAAATGTACTGATAGTGACTGTGATCGATCGAGGAATCTTGCTTCGCCGCGTATCGATGATGCGCAACGCGAGATGTCCTGGGGCACCGGAGGCGACACGCGACGCTGCAAGCAGGTTGCGCAGAGCAACATACCGACCTCTTGTGCCGGAGCAACGCCACTGTAGCATGCCTCGCTGAACAATCCGGGCTTCATTCGCGGATTGTTCAGCGCACTGGCTTGTGGCGGGCCTGGCAAGTACGCGGCGATTGCTGTGAGATCCTCATTGACCACGATGCGGCATGCCTGTATAAGAATCCGCGCAGGATCTTCAAGCGTAACCTCGAAGTGTTAGGTACACGCCCCGGCGGCGCCACTTTCTCTCCATGTTTCCTCCTTGATCGTCATGCCTCGCCCGCATTCTCAGCTCGGCGAGAATTCTTAAGGAGTCCTCACATGGAAACCGGTACTGTAAAGTGGTTTAACGATTCAAAGGGTTTTGGCTTCATTACGCCTGATGCAGGCGGAAACGACCTGTTTGCCCATTTCTCTGAAATTCACGGAAACGGGTTTAAGTCGCTCCAGGAAGGCCAGAAAGTGCGCTATGTGGCTGGTGTCGGCCAGAAGGGTCCGGCCGCTACCAAGATCGAGCCGGTCTGAAACGTCCGCCCAAAGCGCGCAAGAAGCCCCGCCGGGAAACCGGGGGGCTTTTTCTTTGCTCGATGGTTTTGGTTTTGACCCGCTTGTAGCAGACTCGATCGCGCTGCAAGCGCGAGCAAATAAGGAGAGATGAGTTTCTGGAACGCGACCTGATTAAAGCGGAAATCGAACTGTTGGTTGATTGCCCGATCGGCGACGCCGCTCCGGAAGAGGCAATCGATGTCTCGACGAATTCCCGACCCAGCGAATACGACATCGCGACACGCGCGCTTGCCGTCAACGGCTGGTGTGTCGTGTCGAACTTTTTGTCACAGACCCAGACGCAGGCCTTATCGACCGAATGCTTGGCCATGCACGACGCGCAGCTGCTGACACCGGCCCGTGTTGGGGCCAATCGCGCCACCACGCTTTTGCGCGGCGATAGCACGCGCTGGTTTCAACCCGACGCGCTGAGCACAGCGCAGCAGGCGTTCGCCGATCGCATCGAAGCGCTACGGCATGCGCTCAACCGCGACCTGTTTCTCGGCTTGATCGACAGCGAATCACACTACGCGGTATATCGGCCAGGCGCCGCATATGCACGCCACCTCGACTGCCTGCGTAACAACGTCAGCCGCGTGATTTCCGCTGTGTTCTACCTCAACGAAGCCTGGCAGGACGCCGAGGGCGGCGCACTGCGGCTCTACCTTGCCGATCAGTCCTATCACGACGTCTTTCCGCGCGCCGGAACGCTGCTGCTGTTTCTCTCGGCGCAGTTTGAACACGAGGTGCTGCCCGCCACGCGCGATCGCGTGAGCATCGCATGCTGGATGAGGCAGCGGGTGTAAACCGAGGCGCGAGCGCAGCTCTGATTCGCGCAGACCCGTATATGCGGTGGAGCGTTTGCGGGAAAGGAAGCGGACTTCTCGTCCCGATGTTGGCCGGATGCTGGTGATCGGGGTGCTCGTCGACAGTGTGCCGCGTGGTCATCTTCGCTGGCCGGGCGTCGGCTGCACCTTTTGCGCGCGTCAGTAGCGGGCGAGCTCGGCAATCAGCGCGGCGGTCACGGGCGTCAGGGCCGGGGGGTTGTCGCCTGCGACCGGCGCTTCCCGCTACCAGCACTGGGTCCCCTGCGCGTCGCTGGCAGTGAATCTCAGCGCTTTCAGTCCAGCCTCCCAACCAGCCAGACGATGGCAAGGTAGGTCAGCACGTGCGCGTACTGGTCCAAACCAAATGCCCACCAGAACTGCGGCTGATTCGGTGCCAACTTGGCGCGTCGGCCAAGGCGCACCTTCCAGCGATCGATCATGTAGTGAACGACAGCGTCGAAGCTCCCTAGCGAGAGCCAGTAGGCCATACCGAAGCCAACGAGCACCACCGCGGTACACAGGCCATGCAAGCCCGCGTGGGCATAACCGCAAGGGCTCCGGAAATCGCCCTTGCCGGCCAGCATCCAGCTCGGCTGCCACAGGTAGTCGCAGATGAGATGCTTGGTGAACAGCGCGAACAGCAGCGGCAACGCCATGGCCAGCCCTCCACCCAACGTCATGCCGGACCGTGCGCATCAACGACTGCTGTTGCAGATCGTTAATTCGGCCAATCGTGACCACTGATTCCGCCAATGGTCATCGAGCTATCTGAATGATCCATAAGCTATTTCTGCTGTGTTGTGACGTCTACTGCTGTTGTTCGTAAACAACGCGTGTTAGGCCTCCGCGTGGCGTTGTTGCATAAATCGAGATTGAAAACAGGGGCTCCTCGGTGAGGCTGAACTCAGGCGATACGGACGGATTGCGGGCGAGCGAGCGCGACCATGCGGTTGAGCACGCCCGCACGGATGGCCACTTCGGCGGCCTGCGACCCGATTTCGCGTGCCCACAGACTATGTCCCGTCAGCGTCTTGAGGCGGTACATCAGGGTCTCGGCCAGCGAGCGCCGGTGATAGCCGCTGGCGGCTTTCCATTCGCGTCGACTGCTCTTCTCAATGACATCGATGGCCTCATTACGCCAGGCTGCGCCCGGCGTACTTTCGGACCAGGGCTTCGCTCCATCGCGTGGTGGAATCGAGGGCTTTGCACCTCGCGCGGCAATCTCCGCGTGGCACGGCTTGCTGTCGTAAGCGCCGTCGCCTCCGATGGTATCGATCGGTGTATCAGCCGGGATCTGATCGAGCAGGTCGGCCAACACTTCGCCATCGCCAACGTCCTGGTGGGTCATCAGTGCAGCACGGATTTGGCCGGTGTTCGCGTCCATGGCGAGATGGACCTTGCGCCAAGTCCGGCGCTTGGACCAACCGTGCTTGCGCACCTTCCACTCGCCTTCGCCGTTACGCGCAAGAGACAAAAATGGACATCAGCCAGAGCCCTGCAAATGCTGGAATCAGCAGGCTGCCGGATGTCCATAAAGTCAGCAGAAAAAGTGGACACAACGACCGTCGGAATGTCCATCTTCAGTCGCAAGTTTCGCAGCTGATTTCGCGTGAAGATGACCGCCGCAATCTAGCGCGGCTGCAAGGGCAGGACGCTACCGCCACGCAGCGCGGCAAGCTCCTTGCGCAGGCGGAACACCTGATGCAGCACAGCAAGTTCACGAGCCAGCGACTCGTCAAGCTGTGCCTCGGTGGTCTTGACCTCGATCGCGCGGCTGAAGCCCTTATGTTCCCTGAACTCGATGAAACGGCCAGATTCGACCCACGGCGCGTTCGCGGGCCTGAAGCCTGCCTCGGTCATGAGCCAGCGATAAAAGCGCACTACGGCGCCCGGAGACAGTTCGCCTGCCCGCACGGCCAGCCTGATCGAGGCGCTGTAGCGGTAGGTTGGATGTTGCCGCTTGCTCGCGGGGAATGCCAGCCAGTCAACGCCCTCGTTATCCAGATAACGACGGAACGCCACCAGGTCGTCAGCAATGCTGGCGAACTTCAGCATGTTGGGCGACGGCTTCGACTCAATCATGTCGATGAGCCACAGGTTCGCCTCAGCCCACGGCGCGCCGTCAGCGAGCCGGACAACAGGAAAGAGAGGAAAGGTGCCTGTGATCCACTGCGGGCGGTCGTCGCGCAGCTTGCCGATGGCGGGGTCTGCGAGCGGGGCCGTGTGATAGATCGTGCCGCCCTCGGGCGTGGTGATGCTGACCGGCGTCGCGCCGGATGTGTTGCGGTCAACGCCCTCGGTCAACGGCAGTTGCCGGATGGTCGTTCGTCTTGCTGTCATCGCCCAGATCCTCATGCTGTGATTGAGTGGGCGTCCTCATTAACACAACGTGCGAGTATCAAGAAATCGTTCCCGACTTGCGCATACGCCGTAAAGCTTCAGCCCAGTGCTGTCGATCACCAGATGCAGCGACTCGCCGGTACGAGAGGCGGGCAGCACGACGTTCAGATTTTGCGCGCGGCGGCTCAATGTCGTGTAGTTCGGCACTGGCAACGTTGGGAAGGCCAGGGTGCGCAAGCTCTGCGCGAAGCCTTGCAGCGCGCGCAGCGGCAAGTGGAACACCTGCTTGAGACCGAGCAGACCCTGGATCAGCGCATCCGTATAGACGAGTGGGTGGCCACGCTTGGCCGACTGGGCTTTAGCCGGTGGCACGAGCAAGCTCTCTTCGACCCACATCGTCACGTCTCCTCGGGCTATCAGTCCCTTGTTGTACTGCGCCCAGTTCCTGACGCGGTAGACCCCCTTGGGCTCGGCTTGCTGTCGGTTGTCCTTGCGCATCGTCCCGGAAAAAGTCCGAGACACTACGCCGCTTCGTCAGAAGTTAACAGAGCCAGCGTTCCACCCGTTGCGCGTAAACGTCAGCCCATCCGACCCCGGATTTATGCAACAACGCCATACCGGACACGAGTTTTCTGCTCCGCCACAACCTGGCGCTCACGGATATCCCGAATGTGGAGAGCAGGCTCGGCGGGCCACCGAAAGACATTCACGGGGGAACTCACGCCGGTACGTGGCCGGGCCAGGGAGCGCCGGAGCTTGCTCGTTGCCTGAGGAGGAACTTCTGGATCTTGCCGGTCGACGTCCTGGGAAGGGGGCCGATGACCACCTTCTTCGGCGCCTTGAAGTGCGCCAAGTGGGCGCGGCAATGTTCGATCAGTTCGCGCTCGCCGACCGTAGCGCCATCGACGACTTCGACAAAGGCGCATGGCGTCTCCCCCCAACGCTCGTCCGGCTGGGCGACGACGGCTGCCACACGCACCGCGGGGTGCCGGTAGAGCACCTCCTCCACCTCCAGCGAGTTGATATTCTCTCCGCCGGAAATGATGACGTCCTTGGAACGGTCCCGGATCTGTACATAGCCATCC
>NZ_CAJPVI010000106.1 GCF_905397435.1 Cupriavidus numazuensis | reverse complement strand
CCAGATCTACAACTGAATTGCCGGTGCCTTCTGCTTAGTGGGCCGGGGCGCGTTCATTCCATCTTTTTGTCGCTCGGACAAAAAGTGACTCGCCGGCTACGCCGGCGAAACGGCGGCGCTGGCCAAGAGCGATACTCCGGTCTCAACCAAAACCCGCCGGCTACGCCGGCGAAACAGCGGCGCCAGCCAAGAACGACAACCCCACCCTAACCACACCACCATACCTCCAACGTATCAACCCAATACTCAATCAGTGTTGGACGCTCCACGCGATCCTTGTCTATTCTCGGTTCGCGCCCACCGCACAAAACGCGAGCGGCAGGTGCACCATGGGTTGCCCCGTCAGTTCGGCGCAGCCCAGGAAGAACATCCGGCCCCCGTGTTGGGCCAGAACGGAGACAGGAAGGCCCTACGCCTTCATCGCCCCATGCCAGAACCCCTCATCTCTCCGGCTCCGCAGAGCCATGCGGATCACCCCGGCAATCCACTGTCACTGTCCGCGATCACCGCAGGTTTCCTCGCGGTCCTGATCTCGTATTCCGGCCCGCTGGTGATCTTTTTCCAGGCCGCGCACGCTGCCAACCTGCCCGCCGACATGGTCACGTCATGGGTGTGGGGAATTTCGATCGGCGCTGGCGTTTCCGGGCTGCTGCTGAGCGCGTGGCTGCGTGTGCCGGTCATCACCGCGTGGTCGGCGCCCGGGACGGCGCTGCTGGTGACGCTGTTTCCGCAGATGAGTCTTGCCGACGCAGTGGGGGCCTACGTCAGCGCCGCGGCGATCCTGTTCGTGATCGGCATCTCGGGTAGTTTCGACTGGCTCGTGCAACGGATTCCACGCGGCATCGCGGCCGGCATGATGGCGGGCATCCTGTTCCAGTTCGGTGCGGGCGCTTTCAAGGCGGCAGGAACCATGCCGCTGCTGGCGGGCGTGATGATCGCTACGTATCTCGTGTGCCGGCGCTGGCTGCAACGCTATTGCATGGTGGTGGTGCTGGCCGTTGGTGTCGCAATGGCCGCGGCACTGGGGCTCACGCATGTGGGCGATCTGCACCTCGCGGTTGCGAGGCCGGTCTTCACCGCGCCGCACTGGTCGCTGAGCGCGACGCTGAGCCTTGCCATTCCGCTGGTGATCGTGAGCCTGACGGGGCAGTTCCTGCCCGGCATGGCAATCCTGCGGCTGTCCGGGTACCACACGCCGGCACGGCCCGTTCTTGCGGCGACCAGCCTGGCCAGCGCCGCAGTCGCGTGCTTCGGCGGCATCACCATCGTGACGGCTGCCATTACCGCCGCGCTGTGCACGGGCAAGGACGCGCATGAAGACCCTGCGCGCCGCTATGTGGCCGGCATTGCCAATGGCGTGTTCTATCTCGTGGGCGGGACCTTCGCGGGCACCATCGTGCTGCTGTTCGATGCCTTGCCCCACGCCTTTGTCGCGATCCTGGCCGGGCTCGCGCTGATCGGTGCCATCATGTCCAACGTGATGGAGGCCATCACGCAGGACGATCACCGCGAAGCGTCGGTCATCACGTTCCTGGCCACGGCGTCAGGCATGACCATGTTCGGGCTCGGCTCGGCGTTCTGGGGGATCGCGATCGGCAGTGCCGCCTGGTTCATCCTCCACGGCAAGCGATCCGCCGCGCGCTGACGCTTACTGGCTCTTCGCCAGTGCCTGCGGGCGGCTGCGGCGTGTCGTGGAGCGGTGCGTGGCGGATGTGCCCGGGTTGGCCAGTTCGGCTTCCATCTGCCGAATCTGGTTCTGCAGTTGTCCCACCTTTGCGGTCGTATCCCGGCCTTCGGCCGCGACCGCGCGGCGCTCTGCCGCAATGGCCTCGCGCTCCGCGACCATGCGCGCGCGCTCGGCCTCCATCGCGGCCACTTCGCGCGACAGCGCCTGCGCCCGGGCTTCGCCAAGCTGAAGGGCCTTCTCCGCTTCGCGCTTGCGCGAGCTGAGCACCTGCCGCTGGATGTCATTCTCCGCCCACGCGGCGCTCTGCCTTGCGAGCCGCGTATAGGTGTCTTCCGCCGGGCCTTGCGACTGCAGGCGGATCACGCGCCACAGGCTGCGCTGGTACGACATCGCCACGTAGAACACGGCCTGGTCATCGGCGATCAGCAGCCGGGTGGTGTAGTCACCGTTCGACGTCGCGCGCAGTTCATGCACGGTCCCTGCATTCAGGCGCTGCTCGAATTCGGCGCGATGTCCCTGAACCGTCGCGGCATCGGCATCGGAGATAGCCTGAACAGCGGGCGGCGTCGGCGGAGTCGTCAGCGGTGTCTCAGCGGCAGTCGCGGAAAGACTTGCGGCGCAGGCGAGGACGGCGAGAACCAGCGGAGCGAAAGGAAGGGGAGTGCTCATGGGAGTCAGTGAAATTGGCGCCCACACCGGTCGCCATGCACTGACTGACGTCGGGGCGATGCGCGTGCGGAGATTGCGCGGTGATCGGTGCGAAAGCATGAACATTCGGCGCAGCGGCGCTCGAAACTGCCTTGCCGATTGCAAAGAACCATCGCAGGCTTCGGACCGTCTGCCGGACATGCCGGGACTGCGCTGCGGGATTCTTCCAGCACTTGTGGCGGTTCGACAGAGTAGAACTACTCATTGCCGGCCCGACTCCCGTCGGCGACACGCACGCGCCGCGCACACACGCACACGTGCCCACACACGGCACGCGCGCGTATGCGCCTCCGTGCGCCGGTATCAGGCGCTGCCCCCCAAAAGTAGGGGTTTGATCAAGGTATGGCCTCTCCGTTAACGAAGACGGGTGCCGACCGCGCGTTGCGGCGGTAGCCAGCGGAACTTCGCGGCGATTGAAGTGATATCGAAAAGAATGTAATCCCTGGAGGAGACGGTTGTGAGGTTGGGTGATCTGAGTATTGGAAAACGCCTGGGTTTCGGCTTCGCGGTGCTGCTGCTGGCCCTCATCGCGAGCACGGCGATTGGTGTCTACCGGCTGCAATCCGTCGCGACGGAAATGCGCGAGATGATGGACGTTCCGCTGAAGAAGGAACGCATGCTGGCCGACTGGAGCCGCTACGTGTACGGCGGCGTGCGACGTACCATCGCGATTGCCAAGAGCCCGGACCCATCGCTGGCAAAGTACTTCGAGAGCGACTCCAAGACCTCTACCGAAGCCGCGCAGGCTCTGGCCAAGCAGGTCGAGGCGCTGGCCACTTCGGCCGAGGAGAAGGCCCTCCTGGAACGCTTCGGGGTCTTGCGCAAAGAGTACCTGGTGGCGCGCACTGCCATCTCCAAGGCGCAGGCCGCGGGCGACCAGGAAGCCGCGAACCGCGCGCTCGAAGAGCAGTTCATGCCGATCTCGAAGCGCTATGAAGATGCGATCGCCGAACTGGTCGAACACCAGCGGCGCGACATCAATGCGCTCGGCGAGCGTGTCGATGCCGTGGCGGACAGCAGCGGCAAGCTGCTCGTCGCGCTGGCCGCACTGCTCGTGGTCTTCGGCGCAGGCTGTGCGCTGTGGCTGACCCGCAGCATTACCGGCCCGATTCACCGCGCGGTGGATGCCGCCAGCCGCGCCGCGCGCGGTGACCTCAGCGATGACCTGGCCACGCACGCCGGCATCGCGGCGCAGGATGAAACCGGCCGGCTGCTGCGCGCGCTGCGCGACATGAACCGCAACCTCGCCGGCATCGTGAACGATGTGCGCAACGGTGCCGAGACGATCGCCAGCGCATCGCGGCAGGTCGCCGCGGGCAATGCCGACCTGTCGTCGCGCACGGAACAGCAGGCCAGCTCGCTGCAGGAAACCGCGGCGTCGATGGAGCAACTGACTTCCACCGTGAAGCAGAACGCCGACAATGCGCGCCAGGCCAACCAGCTCGCGGTGTCGGCATCGGCCGTGGCCGTGAAGGGCGGCCAGGTCGTGTCGCAGGTGGTGGAGACGATGGGCTCGATCACGGAGTCGTCCAGGAAGGTCGTGGACATTATCAGCGTGATCGAAGGCATTGCCTTCCAGACCAATATCCTGGCGTTGAATGCAGCGGTGGAAGCCGCGCGCGCCGGCGAGCAGGGCCGCGGCTTTGCCGTGGTGGCCGGAGAGGTCCGCACGCTCGCGCAACGCTCCGCCGCGGCGGCCAAGGAGATCAAGTCGCTGATCGACGACTCGGTCGGCAAGGTCGATGCGGGCAGCGAACTGGTCGGCCAGGCCGGCAGCACCATGGCGGAGATCGTCGACAGCGTGAAACGCGTGACCGACATCATGGGCGAGATCACGGCGGCCACCCACGAGCAGACCTCCGGCATCGAGCAGGTCAACCAGGCCATCACGCAGATCGACGAGGCTACGCAGCAGAATGCCGCGTTGGTGGAAGAGGCTTCGGCCGCTGCCCATTCGATGCAGGAACAGGCCGGGCACCTCGCGCAGGCGGTCAGCGTGTTCAAGATCGACGGCAGCGCACGATTGTCCTCGTCGCCGATGCCTGCCGCGGCACCTGTGCGCGCGATGGTTGCCGCGCCGGTGAAGTCGCCCGCCACCGCCCCGCGCGCGGCAACGCCCGCGCTGAGTGCCGCCAAGAGCCGGCCCGCCGACGGCCAGGCCAGGGCCGAGGCACCGGCCACGGAGGAGTGGGAGCAGTTCTAGTCGCCTTTGGTGGCACGCCAGACTCCTGGTGGCCACCGTTGCGCCTCAACCTTCACGCAGAGGCGCACCCCTCTTCAGCGGGGAGCGTCCTCGCATCGCAGAGCACCTGTCACCCGATCAGGTGCTTTTTTTCTCCGTGAGCGCCTCGTCAGGCAACGATTACTTCACAGCATCGGCGGCTCGACTCGACCATGTTGCGATGCGGCGGCGTTGGCGCCACATGCGGCTCGTCGCGATACGCCGATTTTCCGCTCGCGCGCATCCATCAAACAGTGCATAGGGAAAACCCGTGCGGGATGCTGCTCTCTTGCTTTCGGCAAGACCCTTTCATAAGCTGAAGACCGGAATTACATTTTCTTACATCTGTTTTCAACGGCGTCTAAGAGCGCCTGCGGGACATAAGCGTCGGATAGACGCAAACGGGGCGATTCGACACCTCCACGGGAAGGGCTGTCAGCCAGCCGGACGGGAAGGCTGAGAGCGCTGGAGCTCTGTCGGATCGTATGGAAGCCGCATCTCGCAAGATAGCGAGGCAGTTTCCAATAGCAAGTGCGGGTCGTCGCAGGGTTCGCGCTTGCCGCTATAAAAAGAGAGCGGCCATGGCCACCATCCTCTTGATTGAGCCTCATCCACTGTTGCGCCTGGGGCTGCGCCATCTCCTGGCGCAAGCGCACATCGCGGGTGACCTTGTCGATATCGATCCCCTTGCACCGATTGAATCGGACCTGTGGCTGCATGATGCGGAGTTGCTGGTGTTCGGATTGCCGTCCGACCACGGCAGCGGCTGCGCCATGCTTGCCGAGGTGTGCGCGCGCCTGCAGCCGCAGCGCGTGCTCGTGCTGGCCGAATCGCCGGCCGCCGCACTCGCCGCGGCCACGCTGCCCGAGTGCGTGCGTGGCTGCATGCACAAGCACAGCAGTGCGGCGGCGCTGGACGCTGCAGTGCGGCTGGTACTGGCGGGCGGCGAGTGTTTTCCGTCCCGTGTCCAGCTCGAAAGCCAAAGCGCGGGGATCGACGACGCAGTCGCGGCACACGGCATGCTGGCCGACGTGGCGACCGAAGAGGACGAACGGCACGTCGTGGCGTTGCCGCGCAGCCAGGGCGTACCCGCTGTAGCGGTCCTCCGTACCGATTCGGCGCTGGTCGCACACGCTGCGCCTCCCGCCGCGCCATCCTCACAATCCACGCGACCAGCGCACGCTGGCAGCCAGGAAACGCCATCTGCGGGCGCGCACCTGCTCAACATCACCGAGCGCCAGTACGAGGTGCTTGCACTGCTCGCGCGCGGCTATCCGATCAAAACGGTCAGCCGCATTCTCAATATCTCGGTGGCCACCGCCAAGACGCATGCCTGCACGCTGTACCAGCGGCTGCATGTGCGCAACAAGGGCGAGGCGGTCTACGTCGCGCTGCAGCGCGGCGCCACGCTCAACTGGGCCGGCCCGCCGCCGGCCGGACTGCCGCAGGCGCCTGCAGGCGCGGGAATGGCCGCGGCATAGCGCTTGCGTAGACTGGCCGTGTGGTACGGCCAGTCGGACTCATCCTTCTGGCGACCCCGCCTCATCCAAAAGCATGAGGCGGACATGGCGGCGGATTGCTACGTTCTCAGTAAAGGCACCGGCAGGCACTTGTGCGCAGCAGCTTAGCGCGGCCTGCCTGACGTGTCGGAAAGCCGGGGCGCACCGCGCCCCGATCCTGCAACGGTGGTATCGCACCTGTGGCCAGGCCCGTCGCCACTCACCGTCAATGTCGACCTATCTGATTACCAGCAACGAAGTGATGTGCCGGGTCCTGGCCCGCCGCCTGCAGGCGCTCAACCTGCCGAGCCCGATCCGCTGGCGCGCGCCGCGCTGGCTTGACGAGGCTGACGCGCCAATGTCTTCCGAACATATCGAAGATCCTGCCGATATCGCGCTGCTCGACTGCAGCGGCGTCGAAGGCGATCCGCGCGCGCTGCTGGACCGCCTGCATGCACGGCTCGCACCGCGGCGCTGGCTGGTGGTCTCCGACCGCCTTGATGCCTCGCTCATGCTCCATGCCGCGCTGCTCGGTGCGAGCGGCTGCCTTGCCGCACCCGCATCGCCCGAACTGGTGTGCGCTGCCACGGCGTTGGTGTGGGCCGGCGGGCAGTGTTTCCCGCGCACCGCGATCACGCTGACTACCGGTACACCAGCACCCTCACTCCTTTGTCCGGCAGGGACTACGGCCACCGGATGAGGGCGCGCCAGCCGTTGCGCGGCTATGCTTGAAATGCCTGCGGCAGAAGCTGGCCCGTTTCAGAGGCCGCCGTCGCGGGAGTGCAAGGGGGTCGTATGGAGGGCGGTCTGGAATTCCTCGTCGTGCGCGGCTTCGCCGTGCGTGAAGGACGAGGCAAGTGGGCCTGTTGCTTCGAAATCCGGCTGGCAACGCAAAGCGATGAACCGCTGCTGTATCGCGGTGAGCTGCACGGCCGGCAATTCGATTGCGAACTGGCCGCGGCCGAGGCGGCACGCGAAGCAGGCGAGCGCGAAGCGCGATTGCGCGTCGAAAGCCTGAGGGCACTCATCGTCGCGCAGCACCGGCACCGGCTGCCGCCATCGTTCGTGCCCTGACTCTGGCCCCTGGCTCCGTGCGGGCCTTTCGGCAAACTTCCTGCGCAATGCAGCCTCGCGAGACGGATCGGGGAGATGGCATGTCCATGCCGTGCCCCGGTCTCGCGCGCGCCACGCAATCCCGATGGGACGCATCCAAAAAAGAAGCCCGCCGACCGGGGGACCATGCGGGCTTTGAACCGTGCAAGGCCCAAAGCGCTTGCACGTCTCATCGACGATAGGCAATCGCCGTCACCGGCTCCATTAGCCAGAAGCACCATGCGCACGGTCCGGTGCGCAAGGTATTCATCCATGCCTCAACCATGCCGGAGGGGCCTTTTACACCCTGCGCGAGCCGCCGCGCGCAGGGCTGCAGAACTTTGTGCGCCGTCCAACAGACTGCCGGGAACACGCCGCGCAATGATCGCCAGCACAACCGGTCGCGCAAGCAGCGGACACGGTTGGGGGGAGGCGCGCAGGACAGGAGTGAATGCACGGACAATCGAGTTGCTGGCGCGGTAGTGCGCCGGCAACCCTGACCGTGCGCGCCCGCGAACGCAACGTCTTGGCACGCGCGGAGGCCAATAGTGTACGGCGACACGAAGATGCGTGGACGTGGCGGTCCGGGATTGCGAGGTGGGAATCCGGTCTGGTCGCACGTCAACAGCCACGTGGATCTCTGGATTGAACTGCTGCACGGCCTGGACCTGCCGCCGGTGGCGGCGCTGCCCTGCACGGTGAGGCAGGCGTTTGAAGCCGATCATTTCACGCAGTGCCGGATACCCGATGCCGACCTCGAGCGGCTGTTCGGCCTGAGCATCCATGCCCTGACGTTGTACGACTCGCTCGAAAGCCACGTGGCCGCGCAGACCAGCCGCGGCAACATCGTGGTGATGGAGGTCGACAGCACCCAGTTGCCGCCCGCGCCCGGCGCGGCCTACCAGCGACAGCGCACGCTGTCCTGCATCGGCATCGATGTGATGATTCCCGATGCGCTGGCCGTCGGCTACTTCCACTCCGATGGCTATCACACCGCCAGCGGCGAGGACTACACCGCGCTCTTCGGCCGCGTGCCGGGGGGGCGCATGCCGGAAGTCCAGCTCTATGCCCATGCCGACGTCGTGCGCCGCAATCCCTGCACGCTCAGCGAGGCATCGTTGCTGCAGGCCTCCCTCGAACTCTTTCGCTTTCACCTGGCCAACCGCCCGCGCGACAACCCGGTCAGTACATTCCGCGCGGCCTTCCCCGAGCATCTTGATCGCCTGATGGCGCGCGGCGAGCCTGGCTTTCATCACTACGCGGCCGGTGTGCTGCGCCAGCTCGGTGCCAACTTCGAACTGCTGGCGCGCTATCTGCGCTGGCTGGTCATGCAAGGCGAGCAGGTGCCGGACAAGACGGCCGAAGCTTGCTACACCATGGCATCGGAAGCGATGGTCATGCAGTTCCGGCTGATGCGCGCGGTGATCAGCCGCAAGCCCGACACCTGCGAGGACTGCCTGGACCAGCTCGAAGCCTCCTACCAGGCCTGCGTGCCGGTGCTGGCGCGGCATTTCGGCGGGAGCACGGCGTGACGGTTCCGGCCACGATCGCACGCGGCGACAAGCGCCTGCCAGGCGGCTGGCGCGTATCGGGCGACTGGTCGTGGCTGGAGACCCTGCCCGGCGCCGCCGACAGCCCCGCGTGCCTGGACGAACGCGCGTCGTGGCTGCCGGCGCCGGTGCCTGGCACGGTGGCCGACGCGATGCGTGTGTCGGGACGCTGGCGGGACTCGGCGCCGGTGGCCGTGCATCGCCACGACTACTGGTACCGCCTGCGCTTCGCTGCGACTGGCCGCCGGATCCTGCGCCTGCGCGGGCTGGCGGGCACCGCGCAGGCATGGCTGAATGGCCGCCAGATCTCCGCCCCGCAAGCGCCGGGCGATGCCTGCGACGCCGAGGTCGAGCTGGCCGGCCTCAACACGCTGCACCTGTGCTTTCGCGCAAGCGTGCCGCGGCTGCATGGCGCGCGCGCGACGCTGTGCTGGCGCCAGGCAGGCGCGTTCCCGATGTCCGGTGTCATCGGACATGCGGCGGCAGAGGGAACGCCCCTGCATGCGGTCGGTGTACTGCAGCCGGTCGAAGTGCTTGACGTTGCCAGTGGCGATGTCCTTGCCGATGCAGCCGTGGACCTTTCGACCGGACTGGAAGACGGTGAGGGCGTGGTCCGCATGCGCCTGCACCTGCATGGCGAGGCACCGCTGCGGGCAACGCTGAACGTCGGCCATGCACAGCGCACCGTCCAGGCGACACTTACGCGCGAGGATGCCTTCACGCTGACGGCGCAGGTGCGTCTCGCGCATCCCGATCCATGGTGGCCGCATACCCACGGCCGGCCCGCCCGCTATCGCATCGTGGCCGAGGCGGGCGCGCATGCACTCGACTGCGGGCAAATCGGCTTGCGCAGCGTCCGGCGCGACAGGCAGGGGCACATGCCGTATCCCCGCATCAATGACGTGCCCGTGTTCTGCCGCGGCGCACGCCTGGACGCCGAGGAACTGGCCGCACTGGCGGCATCGCCGCTGGCCACGCGGCACTGGATGCGGCTTGCGCGCGGCGCGGGCCTGAACGTGCTGTATCTCGACCGCGATTGCGCGCCTGCCGCGGATCTTCTCGCTGCGTGCGAAGCCGCCGGCATGCTGCTCTGGCGGGACGGCATGGCCCCGGCCGACGCTGCATGGCTGCCCGAGATTGCTGGAGTGCCGTGCGCGCGTACGCTTGATGCGCTCGGCCTGTCGCACGCCGTGGCCGATCCGCGCTGGAAGGCCAGCGTGCCGCATCCGGTCGGCACGCTATGGGATGCCGAGGATGTGCGCGACCGCAACCTGCGCACGCTGTACGACGTGGATCCTCCGCATCTGCGCCGGACCGATCCGCAGCGCTACGTGCGCCTGTCGCGCGCGCTCGCCGCGGATCTCGTGAATGATTTCATCGCCGGTTGCCGTCGCGATGGCGGCACCGCGGGACTGGCGCTGGCGCCATCGCTGCACGATGTGCTGCTGGCCAACGGCACAGGCCTGGTCGATGTGTGCGGCCGCCCGAAATCCGGCTGGCATGCCATGCGTGCGGCCTGCCGTCCGCTGCAGGTGCTGATCGGCAGCGACAGCAACGGCAGCATCCGGCTGGACCTGTTGAACGAGACCGCCGCACCGCGTGAGGTCCGCGTGCGGGTTTGCTGGATCCGGAACGGCGCACAGGTACACGCCGAGGCCGAGCACGTGCTTTGTCTGCAAGCGCGCGATGCGCTTGTGCTGGCGCCGCGGCCGCAACATGGCGCATCTGCGGCGGCGGCAGATGTGGTGCTGGCCACACTGTCGGATGCTCGCAGTGGCGAGCTGCTCAGCCAGGCCGTGCACCTGCGGGATCGCCGCGCCGACGCGTTGCCGCAAGCCGGCCTGCACGTCGAAGTGCAGCGGCATGCGGAACAGTGGTGGCTGGAGATATCGGCCACGCAGTTTGCGCGCTGGGTGCATATCGAAGACGACGCGCTTCAGCCGGCGCAGGATTGGTTTCACCTGGCACCCGGCGGATGCATCCGCATCCGTCTTTTGCATGAAGGCGGGCATGCCTCTCATCCCGCCATGCGCCCCGCCGGCAAGGTCTGCGCACTCAACCAGGACGCGCCCGTCCACTACGGGGCGTAGCGCTTCCCGCTTCTGTTCCTGTCCACAGGCCGGCCCCGCGGGCGTGCGGCGGGCATGTCCGCTATCCGGCCAACCTACCAATGGATGACGGGGCACCAACCGTCTGCCTACTGTCCCATTGACGTTCCATGGCGCTTAATAAAGACACCGGATCAGTTTAATTGCCGCATGGATGGGGTCCGCGGCAACACTGACGGGAAAACGAACGCAAACGCCGGGCCGGCGAACCTGGCTGGCGACAGACCGGTCTGGTGCGGCCGGGCCCTGCGGCAGGGTAGTGGGGTGCGCGGCGCCGGCGGGTAGATTCTTGCCCGGAGACGGGCTTGGGATTGGACAGGGGGGTACGAAAATGATCACGCATCGCTCGGATCTGAATGCCAACTATCTGCTCAATGCATTGCCGCGCAGCGAATGGGAGTCACTGGCGCAGCACATCGAGCTGGTGCGCCTGCGTGCCGGCGAACTGCTGACCGATTCCGGGCAACGCATCGTCCACGTGTATTTCCCGACCACGTCGGTGGTGTCGCTGCTGTCCCTGCTCGAGGACGGCGCCACCGTGGAGATCGCCGCGGTCGGCAACGAAGGCCTGGTCGGTGTTCCCGTGGTCACTGGTGGCGACACCATGCCCTGCCGCGTGGAAGTGCGCAGCCCGGGCCTGGCCTATCGCATCCCCGCTCGCCTGCTGCGTTCCGAGCTGCCCCGCACGCCCACACTGCAACGCGTCACGCTGCTGTACGTGCAGGCCATGCTCACGCAGATCGCACAGACCGCGGCGTGCAACCGGCACCATTCCCTGAACAAGCAACTGTGCCGCTGGCTGCTGCTGGCCGTCGACCGGCTCAGTTCGAACGAGCTGGTGATCACGCAGCAGGTCATCGCCAACATGCTGGGCGTGCGCCGCGAGGGTGTGACCGAAGCCGCCGGCAAGCTCGAGGACCTCGGGCTGATCCACCACAGCCGCGGCCACATCACCGTGCTTGACCGATGTGGGCTGGAGAAGCACTCGTGCGAGTGCTACAAGCTGGTCAAGCGCGAATACGACCGCCTTCTGCCCGCCCTGGCGCATGCCTGAGGCCGGCAAGCCGCACGTGAACAGGTATGGCCGGTGACGCAGCATGTGCTGCGTATCGGCCTTCATGGCTTTGAGGAGCAGTGTCCGTGAGCAGACTGTCTTATGCCGGTGCACCGGCCGACCGGGAGGCCCCCCGGCGTGAAGCTCCGGCGCCGCGCGCCTTGCAGGCGCGCGCGCTGCTGGACCATATGGGGTGGATCGTCGCCGCCGGCGTAGCTGGCGCGGCAATCGGCGGCGTGATCGCGTTGTCGTCCCCGCTGGAGTACCGCGCCCAGGCGCTGGTCCAGGTGGAGGGCAAGGACGGCGCGGTACGCAACATCGGCAACGTCGCGCAGACGCCGCAGGGCGCACCGCTTGACGCGGGCCTGCTGCGTAGCCGCGCGGTGGTGTCGCCGGTGGTCGAACAACTGCACCTGGACATCTCCGCCAGGCCGCTGCGCGCGCCGCTTGTTGGCACGCTGGTCGAGCGATGGTCCACGCCGGGCCAGCCGCGCGGCAGCTGGCTGGGCTATGCATGGGGCGGCGAACGGTTGCAGCTGGACAGCCTTGCGGTGCCCGAACGGCTGGTGGACCAGCCCATGCTGTTCGAAGTGCTGCGCGACGGCAGCTACCGCATCAGCTACCAGGACACCAAGCTGGTAGAGGGCGTCGTCGGCGAGAACGCCGCGGGCAATGGCGTGGAACTGCGCGTGGCGCGCATCGACGCCGCGCCCGGCACGCGCTTCCTGCTCACGCGCCATGACCCGGCGCGCACCGCCGACGCGATCCGGCTCGGCCTTGCCGTCGAGAACGAAAGCGCGGACGCCGCCGGCAGCACCGTACGCATCGCGTGGCAGTTCCCCGACCCGGATGCCGCCGCCGCGCTCGTGAACGGCGTGACGCGCGGTTACATCAACGGGCAGACCGCGCAGCGCCGCGGCGACGCCGCCGACACGCTCGCCTTCCTGAGCAGCGAGTTGCCGCGCGTGCAGGCCGAACTGGCGCGCGCCGAAGATTCGCTGAGCCGCTATCGTGCCCGCACCGGATCCATGCAGCCGAGCCGGGACGCGCAGTCGTTCCTGAACAACAGCATGGAATACCAGCGCCAGATCGCCGCGCTCAGGCTCGAGCGCACGAAGCTGCTGCAGCGTTTCACCACGGACGCCAATGAGGTCAAGACCGTCGACAGCCAGATCCAGCAGATGACACGCGAGCGCGCGGAGATCGATGCGCGCATGCAGAACCTGTCGGTCTCCGAGCGCGAATCGGTAGCGCTCGCGCGCGACGTCAAGGTGGCCGAAGACATGTACATGACGCTGCGCACGAAAGTCGAGCAGCTGTCGCTGCTGCGCTCGGACAACTCGAGCCAGATGCGCGTGATCGACAACGCCATCGTGCCGACGCGGCCTGTCGGGCCTGGCGCGTGGCCATTCGTGTCCAGTGGCATGTTGCTGGGGCTTTGCCTTGGCGTGGTCGGTGTCGGCGTACGCCAGCGCCTGAAGCCGTCGGTAGCGACGACCAACGACGCGGAAGAGCGGCTTGGCATCGCCATGCTTGGCGATGTCGCGTTCAGCGACGAACAGGCCGAGCTCGAACGCGAAATCGAAGCCAAGCGCCGCCTGGGCATTGCCGCGGGGTTTGCCACGCAGGCGAAAGGCCGCCTGGAGGCGCCGCGTCCCGGCACCGCGCTGGTCGATGCGGCGGTGGTCGAAGAGGTCGATGCCGAATACGCGGAAAGCGAACGCTTGCTGAGGCAGGGACTCCACGACCACTTCCTGCTGGCCCGCCGGGCGCCGCATTCGCTCGCGGTCGAAGGGCTGCGCACCTTGCGTGCGGCACTGCATTTCTCGCTGCGCGCGGCGCCCGACGGTGTCATCGCCGTGACCAGTCCCGCGGCAGGTGCGGGCAAGACCTTCTCCGCGGTCAATCTCGCCGTGCTGTTCGCCGAAGCGGGACAGCGCGTGCTGCTCGTCGACGCCGACCTGCGTCGTGGCAAGGTAGCCGACTGGTTCGACCAGGCGCCTGAAGGCGGCCTTGCGGAGGTGCTGTCCGGCTGCCTGCCGATTGCCGAGGCCGTGCGGCCCACCGTCGTCAACGGCCTCTTCATCCTCACCCACGGGCAAACGCCACCCAACCCGTCAGAGCTGCTGATGCTGCCGACGCTGGCCGACAACCTGCGGCGTTGTGCAAGCCGCTTCGACCTGGTGATCGTCGACACGCCGCCGGTCATGGCCGTTGCCGATGCCACGCTAGTTGCCAGCCTGGCGGGGTCGACACTGCTCGTCATTCGAGCGGACGTCACGCCTGCGGATCAGGTGAACGAAACCCTCAAGCGGCTGGCTCGCGCGGATGCGCGGCTGGCTGGCGGCATCCTGAACGGGGTGGTGCAGCGGCGTAGCAACCGGGCAGATTTCAATAACATCAATCCTTATCTCGGGATGCCGTTGCCGCGGAAGGAAGAGGAGAAGCGGCCGGCGTTGACGCAGGTGGTGGAGGAGAGGGCGGCGGAATAAGGGCTTTCTCCTGATCTGGCGGTTATCGTGCTTGGCTGGCGCCGCTGTTTCGCCGGCGTAGCCGGCGACCTACTTTTGTCCGAGCGGCGTGTGTCAAGGTAGTTGTCGCGTCCGCCGCTATGCTGCTTTCCTGTACTCCGTGGTTTGCGGCTCGGCCCGTTCGGGGTTCAGGTAGACCACGGCA
>NZ_CAJPVI010000105.1 GCF_905397435.1 Cupriavidus numazuensis | reverse complement strand
TGGTGGTCGGCCGTTCGACCCTGCTACGCTATGTGAGTCAGAACCTGTGCCTGACGCGGCACGGCTTTTGGACGATCCCCAAGACGGACTCGGGTACAGCGTTTCAATGAGATCAGTGGTGGGACGCCTTCGGCTGCGCTGCGCGCACGGCGTCGTCGGGAGGCGAGCTGATCAACCTCGCTGGCGCCAAGGTCTGCATTCTTCTCGACCCTCTCTCTACTCCGCGCATGCATTGGCAGGCATCGTCACCGAGGCGTGGTTTGCCCTGGGCCCACGCGCTCAGACTAGGACTCTGCGCGTAGCGCAGCCGAAGGCGATCACACGATACCGCTGGCAGCAGGGGCCACAGACGCTTGCAGGGCTCGTTCAATCAGCGCTGTATTTCTACCCACGGTGGTGCCCCACGCGGCAGGCAGCGTAATTCACTCTGAAGCCCATACCCGTACAACACCCTCAGCACACTACGATAAAAATTCGCCCCTTTGGGGCAACCAGAACGCGTTTTTGGTTACTTTTGTCGCTCGGACAAAAGTGACTCGCCGGCTACGCCGGCGAAACAGCCGCGCCTGCCAAGCACGCCACCCCCGCAATGCGGCGATGACCCAAAAAAACAGCCCCGCTGGAGCGGGGCTGCATGGGGGCTGGTGAAACAGCTGCCGGGTCTTCGGGATGGCAAGGTCAATGAATAACCATATGCGTGAACGGCTCCACATACGCCTGCAGCGTGACGAAAATACCCACCAGAATCGCCAGCGCGATCGAATGGAAGAACACGTAGCGCAGGATGTCCCCTTCATGCCCATACCACTTGGTCGCCGTGGAGGCGACCACAATGGATTGCGCGTCGATCATCTTGCCCATCACGCCGCCTGAGCTGTTGGCCGCGGCCATCAGCACCGGAGACAGGCCAAGCTGCTCGGCCGTGGTCTTCTGCAAACCGCCGAACAGCACGTTGGACGCGGTGTCCGAACCCGTCAGCGCCACCCCCAGCCAGCCCAGCATGGTGCCGAACAGCGGGTAAAACACGCCGGTCTGCGCGAAGGCCAGGCCCAGCGTCGCGTCCAGCCCGGAGTAGCGGGTCAGGTAGCCGATGCCGAACATCGCGCTGATGGTCAGCAGCGAGAACTTGGTCAGCTTGATGGTCTCCCAGTATTCCTTGACCAGGCGCGGCACCGAGTAGCCCATCAGCAGGCCGCCAAGAATGGCCGAGACCAGGATGCCGGTACCCGCCATCGACAGCACGTTGAACAGGAACACCGCCGGTTCGGCGATTTCCTTCGGCGTGACCGGCGGATGCTTGATGATCGCCTTGTCCAGGCCCGGGATCGGGAACTTGAACGCCCACAGGTTATCCATGAACTTCTTGAACTCGGGGATGCCCCAGACGAACACGAAGACGGTCAGGATGATCCACGGCAGCCAGGCCTTGGCGACCGAGATGCCGGCCGAGGCGGCACTGGCCGCAGCGTCAGCGGCCAGTGCCTCGGGGTGGTCGACCTTGGAGTCATCGTGGCGGCCCAGGATCTTGGTCGACGTCCAGATTTCCTTCGGTTGCCAGATCTTCAGGAACATCGTCAGGCAGCCCATCGAGATCAGCGACGAGATCACGTCCACCAGCCACGGGCCGTGGAAGTTCGAGACCAGGAACTGCGGCACCGCGAAGGTCACGCCCGCGACCAGGATCGCCGGCCAGATGGCGAGCATGCCGCGGAAGCCCGCAAAGGCCCAGATCAGCCAGAACGGCACCAGCACCGAGAAGAAGGGCAACTGGCGGCCGATCATGGCCGACAGGGTGACCTGGTCGATGCCGGTCACCGACGACAGCCCGATGATCGGGGCACCTAGCGCGCCGAAGGCCACCGGCGCGGTGTTGGCGATCAGCGCCAGGCCCGAGGCGGCCAGCGGCGAGAAGCCCAGACCGATCAGGATGGCACCGGTCACGGCCACCGGCGTGCCGAAGCCGGCCGCGCCTTCAAAGAAGGCACCGAAGCTGAACGCCACCAGCAGCAGCTGCAGGCGACGGTCTTCGGTCACGCCGGAGATCGAGTTCTGCAACACCTTGAATGACCCGTTCAGCGTCGTCAGCCGGTGCAGGAAGATGATGTTGAGAACGATCCAGCCAATCGGGAACAGGCCCGAGACAATACCGAGGCCGGCGGCCTTGCCGGCCATGGCTGCGGGCATGCCGAAGACTGAGGCAGCAACCACCACGCCCACCACCAGCGCCAGGCCGGCGGCCAGGTGGGCCTGCATGTGAAAGAACGCCAGCGCTGCAAGCAGCACGGCCACCGGGACACCCGCGGCAATGGTCGACAGCGCCATATTGCCTAGCGGGTCATAGACTTGACTCCACACGATTGATAATCCTCCTCAGGTTTGGCTCGGGCGTCCCGGGCGATCTCCGTGCCCTGGGCTGCCGTTGTACAACGCGTACAGACGTGCGGCGTCAACCGCACACGTGAGTCGAACAAGGATTGTAAGGATGGGTTCCCGCCGCGCCGCCTTAAATCCGGTCATGGCATACATGAACCGGATTCAGGGATCAGGGTTTGCCTGGGGGCAGCATGGCGCACGTGCTGTCCTAGGGCCAGAGTACTCTAAACGGCGCCTATTAGAAATGTATGCCAACCAGACGATGCGCATAATGTCGCTTGGCAACCGTGTACGCGCTGCGTAGTCTGTTTTTCTGGTGATCGCGGAAACGACAAACAAAAAGCAGGAGACTCCTCATGCCCGAATTTCTTCCTCCCTGGCCGCTGCTTGGCGCTTTCGTGCTGGCCAGCCTTGCGCTGGCGGTAACGCCGGGGCCTGCCGTCGTCTATATCGTGACGCGCACGCTCGCGCAGGGACGTCGCGCAGGGCTGGCGTCCGTGGGCGCGGTGGCGCTGGGTAATCTCGGCAACGCGGCTGGCGCCGCGCTCGGGCTGGCGGTGTTGTTCTCGGTCTCGGCGCTGGCCTTTACGGTGGTGAAGTACGCGGGGGCCGCGTATCTGATCTGGCTTGGCATCCGCACCTTGCGTGCAGCGCCGGCGGTTGCCACGGACACGCCGCCGCCGGCGCGGCCATTGCGCCAGGTGCTCCGCGATGGTTTCGTGGTGGCCTTGCTCAATCCCAAGACGGCCATTTTCTTTGCCGCCTTCCTGCCGCAGTTCATGAACCCGGCCGGGTCCGCGCTGGCGCAGAGCCTGGCGCTAGGCATTGGTTTCGTGCTGATCGCGGCCACTACCGACATCTGCTACGTGACCGCCGCGGCAGCCGTCATGCCGGCGCTGCGCAGGGCAGGGCGTGCACGCGCAGCGGGCCGCTACCTGACGGCAGCGGCGTTTATCGGATTGGGTGTGTTCACGGCGGCGTCGGGATCGCGCGCCGCGAAGTAAAGGAGACTTGCCGCCGCGCCGTCAGCGCAGCGGCAGTTCCAGGATGCCGCCTGCGGCGGGGCGGGCGCGCATGGCGCTCAGCCAGCGCTCGAGCTCGGGACGCGGCTCATGCGGAACCGGTGTGCCCATCCAGCGGTGCGCCGCGCAGGCCAGCGAGATGTCCGCCATGGTGAAGCGGTCGCCGCCGATGAACTCGCGGCCGGCCAGCGCCTTGTCGAGCAGCGCGGCCAGCGGTTCGGTGCGCCTGCACGATGCGGCAATCGCCGCCTCGTCGCGCTGTTCGGTCGGAACGCGAACCATGTTCAGGAAGGCGGTGACCATGGCCGGACTGAAGGTGGTGGTCTGCCAGTCCATCCACCGGTCGGCCGAGGCGCGCGCCTTGACGTCTTCGGGCCACAGCGTGCCCTCGCCGTACTGCGCGCACAGGTAGCGCACGATCGCATTCGATTCCCACAGCACGAAGGGCTCGCCGCCCACATCCGTGCCCCGGAAATCCTCGATCACCGGGATCTGCCGGTTGGGGTTGAGGCGGACATAGGCTTCAGTATCCAGATCGCCCTGGCTGATGCCGATGTCCACGCGTTCATGGTCCAGGTGCAGCTCGCGCGCGCACCAGACCACTTTCTGTACGTTGATCGACGACAGTCGACCCCAGATCCGCAGCATGAAGATTCTCCCCTGATCTTTTGCGTTGGCTGTTTCGCTTATTGTTGCACTGCAGTGTTACACCTTGGTGTGGCCTCTCAGGCAGCGCGGGCCTGCGGTGCCGCGGCGATGGCTTCGCGGAACAGCGTGCCAAGGATCGCCACACCCTGCTCGATGCGTTCGGGCGGCACCGTGACGAACGCCAGGCGCAGCGTGTTGCGCTGCGGGTTGCTCGCATAGAACGGCGCACCCGGCACATAAGCCACATTGCGTTTCACCGCTTCTTCCAGGATAGCCATGCTGTCCAGGCCCTGGGGCAGCTGTACCCAGATGAACATGCCGCCTTCGGGTGCATTCCAGCTTACGCCTTCGGGCATGTGCCGCGCCAGCGCGTCGAGCATGACCTTGCACTGCTTGCCGTACAGCTCGCGGATGGTCGGGATGTGGCGATCCAGCAGCCCGTCGCGCACGGTCTCATAGGCCACGCGCTGCGTGAAGGTGGGGGTGTGCAGGTCCGAAGCCTGCTTGGCCTGGCACAGCTTGAAATGGAGTTCCGGCGGCGCGATCACGAAGCCGAGGCGCAGACCCGGCGCCAGGATCTTCGAGAACGAGCCCATGTAGATCACGCCGTCGGGGTTCATCGACAGCAGCGTCGGCAACTGGTCGCCGGTGTAGCTCAGTTCGCCGTACGGATCGTCTTCTACGATCAGCACGCCCAGTTCCTTCGCGCGTGCCACCAGCGCCTGGCGGCGCTCCAGCGGCAGCCGGCGGCCGGTCGGGTTCTGGAAGTTGGGCAGGGCGTAGAGGAAGCGCGCGCCAGCGGTCAGCTCCGCGGTCAGCGCTTCCGGCTTCAGGCCGCTTTCGTCCGTCGGCACCGACGTGAACTCCGGCTCGAACAGCGAGAACGCCTGCAGCGCGCCAAGGTAGCTCGGCGTTTCCACGAGCACCTTGCTGCCCGGGTCGATCAGCACCTTGGCGATCAGGTCCAGCGCCTGCTGCGAACCGGTGGTGATCAGCACGCGCTCTACGCCCACGTTATGGCGCTTGGCGATGAACTCGCGCAGCGGCAGGTAGCCTTCGGTTGCTGCGTACTGCAGCGCGGCGGCAGGGTTGTCGGCAAATACACGGGCCGTCGCCGCCTCCATGGCCGCTACCGGGAACGACGCCGGCGAGGGCAGGCCGCCGGCGAAGGAAATGACTTCCGGACGCTCGGTGACCTTCAGGATTTCGCGGATAGCCGAGCTGGTCAGTTGCTGCGCCCGGCGGGAGATGGCCCATGTCATGATGTTTCTCTTTTCTCTGGGGGAGAGCCGCCTGGCGGGCGGCTCAGTCAACGATAAATAGTCTCGCACCGGTCGGCGTGGACGATCGGTGCGGTTCCGCCTGGTCGGCCACCTGATAGCTCATGCCCGCGCGGAGCACGAACTGGCGGCCGTCTTCCAGCTCGGTATGCAGTTCGCCGTCCAGCACGAACAGGATATGCCCCTTGCTGCACCAGTGGTCCGCAAGGTAGCCGGCCGAGTACTCGACCATGCGCACGCGGATATCGCCGAACTGGCGCGTGCGCCACAGCGCCTCGCCCCGTTCGCCGGGGTGGCGCGTGGGCTCGACCGCGGACCAGTCGGTGGTGCCGAAGGGCAGGTTATCGATGCGCATGGCGGAACGGCCCGGCCGGTCAGTTCACTTCGACGATCATCTCGATTTCGACGCAGGCGCCCAGCGGGATCTGCGCCACGCCGAACGCGCTGCGTGCATGCTTGCCCTTGTCGCCGAAGACTTCGGCCAGGAATTCCGAACAACCGTTCGTGACCAGATGCTGCTCGGTGTACTCCTGCGTCGAGTTCACCAGGCTCATCACCTTGACGATGCGCGTGACGCGGTTCAGGTCACCGACATGCGCGTGCAGCGTGGCCAGCAGGTCGATCGCAATGGAGCGCGCGGCAGCCTTGCCGGACTCGGTGTCGATGTCCTTGCCCAGCTTGCCGGCCCATACCTTGCCGTCCTTGCGGGCGATGTGGCCCGACAGGAAAACGGTGTTGCCGGTCTGCGCGGCCATGACGTAGGCGGCGGCAGGGGCGCCGGCGGTGGGCAGTTCCACGCCGAGGCGTGCAAGGGTGTCATAAACGGACATGTGATCTCCTGTCAGTGAGGGCGTTCGGTGAGGACGGGGGGTGTTTTCGCAGCGGGTCCGATGCCCGCGTTTGTCATCGGGGCCGCCTGTTGCACGGCGGCGCGGCGGCCCAGGGCCACCACGGCAATCACGGCCACCGCGAAGGCGATGGTGGCCGGGTCGAGCGGCTCGGCCAGCAACACGGCGCCGCCCGCGAGCGTCAGGAACGGCTGCAGCAATTGTATCTGCCCGACACGCGCGACGCCGCCTTTTGCCAGCCCCGCGTACCAGAACAGGAAGCCGATGAACATCGAGAACACCGACACATAGGCCATGCCAAGCCAGGCACGCGGCGACGCGGCGGCAAGCGCGGCGCTGTCGCGCCAGCCAAGCCAGCCGACCACAGGCAGCAGCACCGGCAGCGACACCACCAGCGCCCAGCTGATGGTTTCGAGTCCACCGAGTTCACGCGACAGCTTGCCGCCTTCGGCATAGCCGAGCGCACCCAGCACCACGGCGCCGAACAGGTACCAATCGGCATGCTGCAGCGCACCCGCTCCCTGCCATACGGCAAAGCCGAGGACGAGCGCGCTGCCGGCGATGGCCGACAGCCAGAAAGCCACGGATGGCCGTTCGCGCCCGAACCACGCGGCGAACACCGCGGTGGCCAGCGGCAGCAGGCCGATCACGATGGCGCCATGGCTCGACGGCACCTCACGCATGGCCAGCGACGAGAACACCGGGAAACCAACCACGACACCCAGCGCCGTCACCGCAAGCCGGGCCCACTGGGTTCCGCGCGGACGGCGCTTGGCGTCCAGCGCGCCGCGCATGCCGAGCAGTGCCAGCGCCAGCACGGCCGCGATCACGGCGCGGGCTAGTGCGACGAACGTGGCGTCGAGTTCGGCCACGGCCATGCGTGTGAACGGCAGCGTCTGGCTGAAGATGGCCACGCCGATAAAGCCCAGCAGCATGCCGCCGGAATGCGGCGAATGCGGGGTGGTGTTTGTGTGCGGAGCAGTCATGGTCGTATCGGGGCAGGAATCAGATCAGGCCGTCGCCGGCCGCACGCTGACGGCGATCCACACGGCAGTCAGCGCCAATGCCAGCCCCATGGCGCGGTTGAACCAGCGCACGCGGTTGCCCTGCATCAGCCATTGCCGCAGCGATGCCCCAAGCACGCCGTACACGCTGTTGCTGACGAAGCCGAACATGCCGAACGTCGTGCACACCAGCAGCACGCGCTGCGCGGGCGACGGCGCGCCGGCCATGTACGACGCCGCCGTGGCGAGCGCCATCATCCACGCCTTGATGTTGGCGTACTGCAGCACGGCCGACTGCCACACGTTGAGCGGGCGCAGCACCTGTTTCTCCGCCAGCACCGTGCTGCGCGCGAGCTTTGCCGCGAGCCACAGCAGGTAGCCGACCCCGGCCATGTGCACGATGGTGGCGAGTGCCGGATTGCTCAGGATCAGCGCGCCGACCCCCACCGCGCACAGCGCGAGGATGCTGGCAAAGCCGAACGCCACGCCCACGCAATGGGGCAGCGTCGCACGCAGCCCGAAATTCGCGCCCGTCACTGCCGCGATCGTGGTGTTAGGCCCGGGCGTGAACGAACCCACCGCCAGCAGCGTAATGAGTGCAAGGAATTGCGCGGCCGACAGGCCGGTCAGGAAATCTCCGGTCATGGCGGTCAGGCGAAATTGACGACCACGCGCCGGTTGGTGCGGCTCTTCTTCTCGATCTTGGTGACCACCACCGCGCCGATCTCGCTGGTGTTGGCCACATGCGTGCCACCGCAAGGCTGACGATCCACGCCCGGAATCTCGACGATGCGGATGCTGCTGGTACCGGCTGGCGGCGCGGCGCCGATCGTGCGCACGAGTTCCGGCTGGGCGGCCAGTTCCTGCGGCGTGATCAGCGTAATGCGTATTGCCGTATTGGCGCGGATCAGCGCGTTGAGCTGTTCGGTCAGCACGGCCTTGTCGAGCGTCGATTCGGGCAGGTCGAAGTCGATGCGTGCCGAATCCGGCGAGATACCGCAGCCCGTCACCGGCACAGGGATCAGCGAGCCAAGCAGGTGCAGGCACGTGTGCAGCCGCATCAGCCGGTGGCGGCGTTCCCAGTCGATGGTGACCGTGACGCGCTCGCCCACGCGCGGCAGCTCCGTGCCTTCCGCCGGAACATGCAGGATGCGGGCGCGGTCGTCGGCGTAGACGGTGTCGGCAATCGTGACGGTGCGTCCGTCCTCGAGCGTCAGTGTGGCCGTGTCGCCGGCCTGTCCGCCGCTGCGCGCATAGCAGATGGTCTCGTCGAGTTCGATGCCGGCATCGCTCACTGCCAGCACCGTGGCGCTGCAATGGTCGAGATAGGGATCGTCGTCGAAGCGTTTGCGGGTGACGGTCATCGGTGGGTGTCTCCGTGGTCTTGTTCTTGTTGATGTCTGGTGCCTAGCGCAGGGTGCGGATGCCCTGGGGCGTTTCGATCTCGGCGATGAGCGCTGGCGGGCCGTCGGCCTGCTCGATCGTGATCAGCGGTTCCGCGCCGAGCCACGCGAGGCCCTGGCGCAGGAGTTCCGCGTTCGGATGACGGCCGGTGAGCTTGCGCAGCGCCAGGTCCTGCCGCGGCAGGCTCGCGCCCGGATGCGGGGACACATCCCACTGGATCAGGCTTGGCAGCAGGCCGTCGCCCGCGCTCGCCGCCTCGCCTTGCCACGCGGGCAGGCTGCCGTCTTCCGGCACCGTGATGCGCCAGCGCAGGTCGCTGCGCTGCATCGGAATCACCGGCGCAATCCGATCGGGATACTGCGCCTGCCAGCGCGACAGGTCCGCGGGGCGTTCCACGCGTGCGGCCCAGTGCAACAGGTATGGGCCGGCTTGCAGGCGCTCGCGCACACTGTCGCTATCGAGTCCGAACCAGCGCGGACGCTGCGGCGCCGGGGCAGCCGGGTCAATGGCGATCACTTCGAGATACATGCCGCCGAACAGGCCGAGCACGCGGTTGTGCGTGCCCATGGCCGCATGGGCGCCGCCCCCCTGAGGGGCGATGCCCAACACGTCGGCGACGTATTCCGTGCCGGCGTCGAGCGTCTGGGCAGCAATGACGAGGTGATCGAGAGCGAGCTTCATCGTGGCTTGATGGTAGACAAGGTAGTCGGTACAGTACCGGTACAGTTATGCGGATCGTATTCAGTACAGTTGCAGGAGCACCACATGGACGGCAGCCAGCAGCAGGATTCACCGGCCACGCCAGACCGCAAGGATAGCGGAGGCGGCTTGCAGGATTCCCCGGCGCGCGGCCTGCGGCTGGTCGTGCCGCCAGGCGCGGCGGGCAGCACGGAACGCATGCCGGACCCAGTGCCGTCGGCGCAGATGACGCTGGTCGAGCAACTGACCGAATGGGCCCGCATGCGCATCGACGAGCGCGTATTCCGCGCGGGCATGCGCATGCCGTCGATCCGGCAGCTCGCGCAGGAAAAGGGGATTTCCCGCTTCACCGTGGTGGAGGCGTACGAACGCCTGGTGGCGCTCGGCTACCTGGAATCGCGCCGCGGCTCGGGCTTCTACGTGCGCGAGCGCGTGGCGCAGGCCTCGGCCGTGCCCGTGGCCCCGGTTGCAGTGGCCGCGCGCAATATCGACGTGACCTGGCTGCTGCGCAGCATGTTCCATACCGCCGAGACCCACAAGGCGCCCGGCCTCGGCTTCCTGCCCAACGAATGGCTCGATGGCGAACTGATTGCCAGCGCGCTGCGCGGGCTCGGCCGCCAGCCCGGCAACCACTTCCTGGCCAGCGGTACGCCGCAGGGCTTCCTGCCGCTGCGCCAGCAACTGCGCACGCGGCTCGAGGAATTGGAGATCGGCGCCACGGCGGACCAGATCGTACTGACGTCGGGCATCACGCAGGCGCTGGACCTGATCGCGCGGCTCTACCTGCGCCCCTGCGACACCGTGCTGGTCGGCGATCCGGCCTGGTTCGTGATGTTCGGACGCTTCGCCGCACAAGGCGCACAGGTGATCGGCGTGCCCTATACGGCGGAAGGGCCGGACCTTGAGGCGCTGGAACGCATCGTCCAGGCGCACCGGCCGCGGCTCTTCGTCATCAACTCGGTGCTGCACAACCCGACCGGCACCTCGCTGTCGGCGGCCAAGGCGTTCCGGCTGCTGCAGATGGCGGAGCAGTACGACTTCCTGATCGTCGAGGACGATATCTACTGCGACCTGTGCCCGCCGGGCCATGCCGCCACGCGCCTGGCGAGCCTGGACCAGCTTCGCCGCGTGATCTATCTGGGGAGCTTTTCCAAGACGCTCGCCGCCAACCTGCGTGTCGGCTTCATCGCCGCCCATCCGGAACTGGCCGCGACGCTGACCGACAGCAAGCTGCTGGCGGGGCTGGCCACGCCCGAGATCAACGAACGCGTGCTGTACAAGGTGCTGACCGAAGGCCACTACCGCAAGCACGTGGAGCGCGTGCGCGGGCGGCTGGACCGGGCCCGCGACGAAACCCGGCGCGAGCTGGAGCGTCGTGGCCTGCGCCTGTTCCCGGGGCAGCACGCGGGCATGTACCTGTGGGCCGATACCGGCCGCGATACCAATGCCATCGCCACGGCCGGGCACGAGAAAGGCTACCTGTTTGCACCCGGCAGCCTGTTTTCGCCATCACAGATGCCGTCGGGCTGGATGCGCTTCAACGTCACCAGCAGCGGGGACCCGGAGGTGCTGGATTTCCTGTCGCGGCAGCTCGAACGGCTCTGAGGGGGCGGCGGGGTCTTGAAATCCGCCAGTAGCGACCCTATTTCGAGTGGCATTGGCGACGCGCCAGACCCTAATTCCCAGATTTACCGGATTCGAAGAGGAGAACCATGACCGCACCGCACGAAACGATGAGCTTCCAGGCGGAAGTGAAGCAACTGCTGCACCTGATGATCCACTCGCTGTACAGCAACAAGGAAATTTTCCTGCGCGAGCTGGTCTCGAATGCTTCGGACGCCACTGACAAGCTGCGCTTCGAGGCGATCGCGAACCCCTCCCTGCTCGAGAACGACGCCGACCTGGCCATCCGCATCGAGGCCGACACCACCGCCCGCACGCTGAAGATTACCGACAACGGCATCGGCATGAGCCGCGACGAGGCCATCCGCAACCTCGGCACCATCGCCCGTTCGGGTACCAAGGAATTCTTCCAGCAGCTTTCCGGCGACCAGCAGAAGGACGCCGCGCTGATCGGCCAGTTCGGCGTGGGCTTCTACTCGGCCTTTATCGTGGCCGACAAGGTCACCGTCGAAACGCGCCGCGCTGGCGTGGCCGCCGACGAAGCCGTGCGCTGGGAAAGCACCGGCGACGGCGAGTTCACCGTCGACGCCATCACGCGCGCCGAGCGCGGCACCACCATCACGCTGCACATGCGCGAAGGCGAGGACGATTTCCTGTCGGCCTGGCGCCTGAAGAGCATCATCCAGAAGTACTCGGACCACATCTCGCTGCCGATCCGCATGCCCAAGGAAGTGTGGGATGCCGACACCAGCGCCTACAAGCGCACCGACGAGTGGGAAAGCGTCAACCAGGCCAGCGCGCTGTGGACGCGTTCGAAGTCGGACATCACCGACGAGCAGTACACCGCGTTCTACCAGCACATCGCGCACGACAACGAGGCGCCGCTGTCCTGGACGCACAACCGCGTCGAAGGCCGCAGCGAATACACGCAGCTGCTGTACATCCCGGCGCGCGCGCCGTTCGACCTGTGGGATCGCAACCACAAGCACGGCCTCAAGCTCTACGTGAAGCGCGTGTTCATCATGGACGATGCCGAGCAACTGCTGCCGTCGTACCTGCGCTGGGTCAAGGGCGTGATCGATTCCGCCGACCTGCCGCTGAACGTCTCGCGCGAACTGCTGCAGGAAAGCCGCGACGTCAAGGCGATCCGCGAAGGCAGCACCAAGCGCGTGCTGTCGATGCTCGAATCGCTGGCCGACAGCGAAGACGAAGCCGAGCGCGCCAAGTACACGACCTTTTGGCAGCAGTTCGGCCAGGCGCTCAAGGAAGGCCTGGGCGAAGACAACGCCAACCAGGAACGCATCGCCAAGCTGCTGCGCTTTGCCTCGACGCAGAACGACACCGCCGAGCAGAGCGTCTCGCTGGCTGCGTACGTCGGCCGGATGAAGGAAGGCCAGGACAAGATCTACTACGTTACCGCCGACACCTGGGGCGCAGCCAAGAACAGTCCGCACCTTGAAGTGTTCCGCAAGAAGGGCATCGAAGTCCTGCTGCTGACCGATCGCGTCGACGAATGGATGCTGTCGTTCCTGCGAGACTTCGACGGCAAGGAACTGGTTTCGGTGGCCCGCGGCGACCTGGACCTCGGCAGCCTCGCTGACGAAGCCGAAAAGGCCGAGCAGGAAAAGGCCGAAACCGAATGGAAGGACGTGGTCGCCCGCGCCAAGACCGTGCTCGAAGGCAAGGCCAAGGACGTGCGGGTGACGCTGCGCCTGACCGCGTCGGCATCGTGCCTGGTCTCGGATGAAGGCGACATGAGCGGCTACCTGCAGCGCCTGCTGAAGCAAGCTGGTCAGAAGGCCCCGGACGCCCAGCCGATCCTGGAGCTGAACCCCGAGCACGCGCTGGTGAAGAAGCTGCGCGACCTGCCGGAAGGCGAGGGCTTCAATGACCGCCTGCTGGTGCTGTTCGATCAGGCACTGCTTGCGGAAGGCGGCATGCTGGATGACCCCACTGCTTATGTGCAGCGCGTGAACAAGCTGCTCGCCTGAATGCGGGCGTGAAGAGAAGGGCCGGGCGACCGGCCCTTGAAGTTGCTGACAAAGTCAAAAGCAGCGAATGATGTCTCCCCTCTCCCATTTATGGGAGAGGGGCGGGGGAGAGGGCAGGAGTTGCCACGAAGTGAGGCGTCATGGTGCTTGCCATGCGCCTGCCCTCTCCCCCAACCCCTCTCCCGCAAGCGGGCGAGGGGAGCAAACAATCTGGTGCGCCAGCTTTGTCAGCAATCTGAAGGGCCGGGCGACCGGCCTTTTTTGCTTATGGTCTGCATGACGGCGAAGGACATAACCGAAAACGATTGACGATGCTGAAGCGCTGCTTTCCTCCCGTGGTGGATGCCGAGACGCGGGTGCTGATCCTCGGCAGCCTGCCGGGCGAGGCATCGCTGGCGCAAGGTCAGTATTACGCGCACAAGCAGAACCAGTTCTGGCGGCTGGTCGGCGATACGATCGGCGAAGACTTGGTGCAGATGGACTATCCGTTGCGCCTGCAGACACTGCTGGCTCACCACGTGGGCCTATGGGATGTCGTGGCCGAAGCGAAGCGCGAAGGCAGTCTCGACAGCAACATCCGCGATCACGCCGGCAATGACCTGATCGGCCTGATCGATTCGCTGCCGAACCTTGCCGTGATTGCGTTCAATGGCGGTACAGCGGAGCGCATCGGATTGAAGGCCTTGCGCGAGCATGGCGATCGCCATCATATCGTCAGGCTGCCTTCCAGCAGCCCGGCGCATACCAGGTCCTACGCGGAAAAGCTGAGCGCCTGGCAGGCGTTGCAAGCGTGGCTGCCTGCCAGGTCGCGCTGACGTTCACTCAACTGCCTATCCCAAATCCGGTTGCGTGGCCGCATAGCTCGGCCGCGCTCGCATGACTGCATGCCCGCGCCGGATATTCGGCCGCGTTTCCAACATCGCCGCGCTTTCCGGGAATAGCCCCAGATACTCGACGATCGGCGCGAAGAACAGGTCGGCCATCGACAACGCATTGCCGACCAGAAAGTCGCGTCCGCCGTATGCCTGCTCCAGGACATCGAGTTGCTTTTCGATATCGGGCAGTGCTCCATCAATGGTGGTGCGATCAGGCTGCCCGTCCTTGCCCTTCGGGAACACGTATTGCAGCACATAGCGGCGCACCATCGCATCGTAGCCATGGCAGTTGATCAGGCTGATCCACTGCTCGCAGCGCGCGCGGTTGGCGGGGCCGGTTTGCGGTATCAGGTTCGGGCCACCGAACACCTCGTTGACGTAGCTCAGGATGGCGCGCGTTTCGTAGAAGTCGATCGGCCCGTCGCTGAATGCCGGAATGCGCCCGAAGGGGTTGTGGGCCACCAGTTCGTCGGTGTGCGGCGCTACCGGCTTGAGCGTGTAGCGCACGCCTTTCTCTTCGAGCGCCAGGCGCACCGTGCGCACGTAGGTGCTGCGCGCATCGCCGTAGACGGTCAGCGTGCCGGCGCTGCCTTCGGCATCCAGATAGTCGCTGAGGTTGTTGAAGACCGATTGCCAGCCACCGTCGTGCGCATCGCGCGTGGCTGCGTCGGGGAAGCCGGAATGGCGCATATGCAGATGCGTGCCGCCATCCTTGTCGGTCAGCGTGATCTCGATCAGCGTACGCACGCCGGCCGGTAGTTCGCTGCCTTCCCATTGCCAGGTGTAAGCCAGGAAGTTGGCGCGATCGATTGCCTGATACTCGCCGCCGACGATGTGTTGCTCGCCGTCCTTTGCGCCCATCACCAGCCGGTAGCGGCCGCCCACGCGCGCGTCGGCGCTGGCTTCCCGAACCTGCATGCCGCGCGGGCAATGCCAGACGGCCAGCGCAGCCTGGTCTGTAAATGCATCGAATACCCGCTCGCGCGGCGCGCGGATCTGGCGGGTCATCTCCAGATGAAATGTTGCGGCTTCGGTCATGACTTGGTCCCCTTTTTTCGGGTTCTTCGCCGAATTGCGTGACCGCTTAGAAACAAAAAGGGCCAACCGCCCACCGCTGTTATCTTGGAGTTGCGACACAACAAGAATCAGGAAGGTGGAGGTTGGCCCCA
>NZ_CAJPVI010000104.1 GCF_905397435.1 Cupriavidus numazuensis | reverse complement strand
TTCCGGCACCAACGCCATCGTGGGTGGCGCCGGCGTGTCGTTCTTCAGCCCGAACACCATCGTGGCACCGGTCACGCAAGTGGATGCCTCGACCCGCACCAACGTTGACCTGAAGACCATGACGAACACCATCAACAACGTCGGTGGCATCGTCGCGGCGCTGCAGCACTGAATGCCCTGACAGGACAGCGGAACCGGCTCAGGTTCCGCCTTTCCCGCGAGCCGCGTTCGGCGCCGGCTCGCCCAAAGACCGCCCTTGGCGGTCTTTTTGCTTTGCGGCTGCTCAATCGTCGAGCGCGTGCATGACTGCTGACGGCTGCATGGTCCTCCCCTGCTTCATGACGGGCAATTCCGAGGACCGGCACCCCTTCGTCAGGCTCTGCGCGTGTTGCTGGCGCCCTGTCTGCCCGATACGAACTGGTTCTCGCCAAGGTGTCTGCCGAGATCCAACATGCCCCGGCGCCGGATGCCCTAACCTTCGGCCGGATATATGGATTTTTCTCTTTTATTTTCAATGACTTAAAAATATTTTGGCGACTGGGGCAGGGCCTGGCACACCCCATGCGTATATGACTGCGAGCGCAACACACGATGCCCTCTAAACCAAAGCCAGACCAGCCCCCTCAAGGAGTTCCATCATGTCCCTCACCATCCAGAACCTGCCCGTCGAACAAGACCTCGATCACGCCAAGATGAGCGCCGTGCGCGGCGGCAGCCTCTTCCTGAACAACGGCATCAACGCGATCATGGGCGGCTCCGGCGTGTCCTTCGCCAGCCCCAACATCATCGTCGCCCCGGTCACCCAGGTCGATGCCTCGACCCGCACCAACGTCAACCTCACGAGCATCAACAACCTGCTCAACAACGTCGGCGGCATCGCGCAGGCCGTGCAGCACTAATTCCCCAGCCAGTCCATTTCGCTCATCCAGCCTACCCAGGAGACCATCATGTCCTTGACCATTCAGAACCTCGCCCTCGAACAAGACCTTGACCACGCCAAGATGGGCGCCGTGCGCGGCGGCAGCGTCTTCGTGAACGCCGGCACCAACGCCATCGTGGGCGGCAGCGGCGTGTCGTTCGCCAGCCCCAACACCATCTTCGCTCCGGTCACGCAGGTCGATGCCTCGACGCGCACCAACGTCGACCTGAAGACCACGACGAACACCATCAACAATGTCGGTGGCATCGTCGCGGCGCTGCAGCACTGAGCCGGGCAAGGCAGTATCCCGCGGGCGGTGTACCACCGCTCTGCCCGCCTCTCTGCCTCCCGCAACAAAGACCGCCCTTCAACGGGCGGTCTTTACGTTTGCCGTGACGGATTTCGGTTGCCGCACAGCAGGATGCGCACACTAGCGCACTAGTACTCCAGCTTGGGATACCAGTCCTTGCCCCGCCCCTCCGGCGTGGTGTCCAGCAAGCTCCACAGCGGATCCAAATCCGGTGCACCGCGCGGGTCCTGTCCCGGGTCGGGCGGAATGCCGAACAACTCGCCGCTCCAGAAGTGCCGGATCTTGCCGTCCCGGCGTGTGAAGACCGTATAGGCGGGCATGTCGGCATCTTCGGGACTCACGTAGTCGCGCGTGAAATCGCCGTCGACATCTGCATAGACTTTGAGCTTCGTCCATCCCCGCGCCTCCCTGGCGGCCACAAGCCGGTCGATGGGCGAGCGCGCCACCATCGCCAGCGCCACGCGCTGCTCGATATCCGGCACCTTGTGGTCCCACGATGCCATGATCGACGTGCACATCGGGCAAGGCTTTTCCCGCTGCGGCCCGAACATGTAGCTGTAGATGACCAGCGTGTCCTTGTCTCCGAACAGGTCCGCCAGCGTGACCGGACCGTGTTCACTCTGGAACGTGTAGCGCTTTGTCACCTCTCCGCCTGGTGGCAGGCTGCGCCGCTGCTCTGCCACGCGTTCGATATGCCGGCGTAACTCGATTTCCTCCGCGAGCAGCGCATTGCGTGCCTGGCGGTATTCAGTGCTCTCATTCGGGAAGTGGATGGGGTTGCGTTGCGCCAGTTCAGTCGCGGGAACGAGTGGTTCCTTTGCATTCATGTCGACCCTCCTTCATGTCGGTCGCGCCATGGCACGTGAGGACTCCGCCCAATAGGCAGGGTCTACGCGCTGCATGGCCCTGTCCTGGTTCGTTGCGAATAGCGCCCATTTGTTCCGCTCAATATGCGCGCCCCGATCGGCGCCCTACTCACGGCTTGGCGGGTGTCTGCCCGCCGCAAACATGCCACCACATCAGTGTCGGTCCCACGCAGACAGCGCGCCGGAGACCCGGGGCGATCACCGCGCCCGATAGTTGCCATTTTCTCTTTTATTTTCAATGGGTTGATCTCCTCGCACCGCTCCGGGACCAGACCTGGCACACCCCATGCGTATATGACTGCGAGCGCAACATCCAATGCTCACCAACCCAAGCCAAACCAGTACCCCAAGGAGTTACATCATGTCCCTCACCATCCAGAACCTGCCCCTCGAACAAGACCTCGACAGCGCCAAGATGGGCGCCGTGCGCGGCGGCAGCATCTTCGTGAATTCCGGCACCAACGCCATCGTGGGCGGCAGCGGCGTGTCGTTCGCCAGCCCCAACACCATCTTCGCTCCGGTTACGCAAGCCGATGCGTCGACCCGCACCAACGTCGACATCAAGACCGTGACCAACACGATCAACAACCTGGGCGGCATGGTTGCAGCCCTGCAGCACTAATCCAGCCTCCAACTTTTCTAGCTCACTCAGCCTACCCAGGAGATCATCATGTCCCTCACCATCCAGAACCTCCCGCTCGAACAAGACCTCGACAACGCCAAGATGGGCGCCGTACGCGGCGGCAGCGTCTTCGTGAATTCCGGCACCAACGCCATCGTGGGCGGCGCCGGCGTGTCGTTCGCCAGCCCGAACACGATCTTCGCGCCGGTCACGCAGGTCGATGCCTCGACCCGCACCAACGTCGACCTGAAGACCATGACCAACACGATCAACAATGTGGGGGGAGTTGTCGCGGCCCTGCAGCACTGAGCCGCGCGCCAGGAACGGAGAAGCCGGCGCCAGTCCGCGCTCTCCATTCCGCAGCGGGGCCGGCGCCATCGCGCCCGGCTCATCGAGAGAGACCGTCCCACAGGGGACGGTCTCTTCATTTTCGTGTGCACACAGGGACCTCACTGGCCGATTGAGTCGGCGCACGAGGCGCGTTACAGTCTGATCCGCCCCTGGGCATCCTGCCCCGGGGCACCCATGAGCGGGATGACTGCGCCAGGCCAGCTTGCCGGCAATGCATGCTCCCGCCGCCGGAGATCAGGGCATGAAAGCGTGGATCGCAAAGAAGACAGCCGACGTTGGCCTTGCCATCGCCATCGCCGTGGGCATGGCAGCAGCGGCCGCACCGGCCGTCGCTGCCGGCCCCGGCACGCTCACCATCTCCGCCGGCACGCAACAGCGAAGCTGGACCGCCAATCAGCTGCTGCACGATCCGCGCGTCACGGACATCACCATCGACGACGAGAACCTGAAGCAACGCATGACGCTCAAGGCGATCCCGTTCGCTGCCCTGCTTGCGGGCCTGCCAGCGAGGCCCGACGGCACCGCCACGACCGCCGCAAGCGATGGCTATGTGTCGCACCTGCCGATGCGCGCGCTGCTGGCCGACGGCAAGGCGCAGCCGCGCGCATGGCTGGCGGTAGAAAACCCCGCCGCCCCGTGGCCCATGCTCCGGGGCCAGGGCATCGGCCCGTTTCGCCTGGTCTGGACAGCCCCGCCTGGCCGTACCGAGACAGTCACCGAGAGCTACTGGACCTACAACATCGTGCGCATCGACATTGCGGGGTCGCCTGGCGAGCGCTATCCGGCCATCCGGCCAGCCGCGGGGCAGCCCACCGATGGGCCGGTCATGCGCGGCTTTGCCGCCTACCAACGGGTCTGCCTGTCCTGCCACTCGCTGAACGGCGCCGGGGATTCGCACCTTGGCCCCGACCTGAACATGCCGTACAGCCCGGTGGAGTACCTCGGCGATGACAAGCTCGCCGGGTTGATCCGCAATCCGCAGTCGTTGCGCTGGTGGCCGGAAGCGCGCATGCCATCGATCGACCAGCGCACGCTGCCGGATGCGGAACTCAAGGACCTGCTCGCCTATTTCCATCACATGGCGGCAACGCGCAAGCCCGTGGCACCGTCTGCCGCACACAAGCAATAAAGCCGTACTTTGGTCCAGGCAATGGGCTCGACGAACATCGGACTATGCGCCACATGCCGATGCCTTCCCCGCGATCGGATAAGATACGCCCCGTTTTTGCCAACAAACGGAGTGAATCAGTGATCCAGCCCACGCCTGTATTCAAGGACAACCTCGCCCAGATGCCTGCCATCGACGGTATCGCGCGCATCGAACTGATCGACGGCAGCGGCGCGGTGGTAGCCAGCATCGAGAACCAGCCGGGCAAACAGGGCTCGCTGGCCGTGTATCACACCCTGCAGCAGGCATTCGGCACGCTGGACGCGAAGGCCGCCGAATACGGCCTTGCGCTGTTCGCCGAACACACTGCCGACGCGCGCAACCGCCCTGGCGCGCACCCGAACGTCGACCGTCTGCTCGCCATTGCCGCAGGCGCGGAAGCGCTGCGCATCAACGTGGTCGCCGGCGCCTGACCGGGGCCGGCTATCAAGTGACCGCATCGAATCGCCGTAAAACTCTCCAGAGTTTGCCCGGAGAATTCCCCAGATGAAGAAGGCTTTCCTGCTCGCCGCCGCGCTTTCCGCGTCCCTCGCCCATGCCGAGCCGCCCGGCAACGTGGCCGCCCCGCTTGGTCTCGAACTTGGCAAGACGCGGTGCGCGCGGCTCACGCCCGGCCCGAACCGTGTCACGACCGGGAAGGCGCAATGGGCCGGTGGCGATGCCATCGAGATCAAGAACCTGGATCGTTTCAATTTGCCGGGGCTGAGTCGTGCCATCGTCAACTGCGATGCGCAGGATATGGTGGCGCTCGTTACCCTCACGTTCGACCGCTCGTCGCTTGACGAAGTCGCCGGCAAGCTCGATACGCGTTATGAGTCCAGGCGGAAAACCGAAGCCAATGCCGAGAATGCCTATGCGGAATGGGCGGCGGCGAATGGCAGCCTTGAATTGCTTTATGCGCGGGATGGCAAGCAGTTCACGGTGGCGTATTGGGCTAAGGGGGCGAAGGCTAAGTATTTTGGGTACAGTGGGACGGTTGAGAAGAAGCCGGCTGCTGTGGTGGCGCCTGCGGCTAAGGTGGCTGCGCCGCTTTGAGGGAGTGGTATTCGTTGTTGTTTCGCCGGCGTAGCCGGCCAGGGCTTGTCGTTTGGGCTTGGTTATCGCTCTTCGCTGGCGCGGCTGTTTCGCCGGCGTAGCCGGCGAGTCACTTTTGTCCGAGCGACAAAAGTAACCAAAAACGCGTTTTGGTTGCCCCAAAGGGGCGAATTTTTATCATAGTGTGCCAGCGGTGTTGTACGGGTATGGGCTTCAGAGTGAATTACGCTGCCTGCCGCGTGGGGCACCACCGTGGCCGGGAATACGGCGCTGATTGAACGAGCCCTGCAAGCGTTCGTGGCCCCTGCTGTCGGCGATATCGTGTGATCGCCTACGGCTGCGCTACGCGCAGAGCTAAAGTCTGAGCACGCAGGCCTAGGGCGAACTACGCCTCGGTGACGATGCCTGCCAATGCATGCGCGTAGAGACAGGACATCAGGAACGGGAACTGAAATCGGGACTCGGGCGCCAGCCACGCTGATGAGCTTGCTCCCAGACGACGACGCGCGAGCAGCGCAGCCGAAGGCGTCCCACCACTGACCTTATTGAAACGCTGTACCCGAGTCCGTCTTGGGGATCGTCCAAACGCCGTGCCGCGCCAGGCACAGGTTCTGACTCACATGGCGTAGCAGGGTCGAACGGCTGACCACCATCGCAGGCGTCCAAAGCCGTTTGAACCACTGCCGCCGTGGAATTGATGGCCAGCGGCAACGACGCGCTTTTCTGCCTACTCTTTTGTCGCTCGGACAAAAGAGTAGGTCGCCGGCTACGCCGGCGAAACAGCGGCGCATGCCAAGAACGACACATTCAATCCCAGCCAACAAAACCCCGCCGGCCACGCCGGCGAAACAGCGGCGCCTGCCAAGAACGACACCATGCCGTTCCTCAAGCAACCCCCGTAAGCCCCAAAAGAACCTCACCGACACAGCGACATCAACTGCACCCACACAAGCGCATGTGCCGGCTCCAGCCACTCCACCAAAGCCACCGTACACAGCGCCGACAGGCCCAGTGCGGAGAGCCATACACCGAGCATCGGACCCCGGCGCGGTGTCATGACCGCGCCGGCACAAGGCCGCCCCGCTCGATCTGCCGGTCATCGATCGGACAGTGCAGCGCCGCGGCCAGTACGCCGAGCGCCATGGCGCCAAGCCACACCGCGTCGTACGAGTGCGTCCGCTCGAACGCCAGCCCGCCCAGCCAGACCCCGAAGAACGAGCCAAGCTGGTGGCCAAAGAACACGAAACCGAACAGCGTCGCCAGGTAGCGCACGCCGAACACCTGAGCGAGGATGCCATTGGTCAGCGGCACGGTACCGAGCCACAGGAAGCCCATCGCCGCACAGAACAGATACAGCGTCGCCGGGCTCAGCGGCAGCAGCAGGAACAGCGCCATCGCGGACGTGCGCGCGAGGTAGATGCCGGCGAGCAGGTATTTCTTGCTGTGGCGGCCGCCCAGCAGGCCGAACACATAGATGCCGGCAACGTTGGCGAGCGCGATGATGGCCAGCGCGGCCATGCCATCGGCCGGCCGCATGCCGCGATCCAGCAGATAGGCCGGCAAGTGGCTGGCGATAAAGGCAAGCTGGAACCCGCATGCCAGAAAGCCGAGGTTGAGCAACCAGAAGCCCGAATGCCCGAACGCTTCCCGCACGGCACGAAGCAGCGGCGGCTGACCGCCGGCAGCGTCTTCGTGGCTGCCGGGTTGCGCGCGTGCGTCGGCGGGCCGGTCCGGCATCTGGTCACGGAACGGCAAGGCCAGCGGCAAGATCACGGCCAATGCCAGTGCGAGCACCAGCAGCGTGCTCGCCCATCCCGATGCAATGAGCAGGCCCTGCACGCCCGGCACCAGCACGAATTGCGCGACGCCGCCGGTAGCCCCCGCAAGGCCCAATGCACGACTGCGCTGCTTCTCGTCGGTCATCCTGCTCAGCGCGCCATAGACCACGCCAAAGGTCGTCCCGGACAACGCCATGCCGATGCATACGCCCGCGGACCAGACAAAGGCCCGCGACGTGTCGGCCTGCGTCATCCCGTACAGCCCCACTGCGTACAGCGCCAGGCCGCCGGCCATCACCTTCCATGAGCCGAACCGGTCGGCCAGCATGCCGGTGAACGGCTGCACCAGTCCCCAGGTCAGGTTCTGAACGGCCATCGCAAAACCGAACGACTCGCGCGTCCAGCCGCGCTCGGCAATGATCGGCAACAAAAACAGCCCCTGCACATGGCGCACGCCGAGCGCCAGTCCCATCAGCACCCCGCCTGCGAGCACCAGTACCCAAAGCTGCCGCCACCACGGCGTGCCGCCCGGCGGAAGGACGGTGGTGGTTGAAGTCAAAGAATGCTCCGGATGAAAACGCATGGCAGCCCCTTTCTTGAACGATGGCGCAGGCGGGCGCGAGATGGCTCTATTGCAGCTTCCCCGCGGCCGTCGCTCAAGCGATCTTTCGGTCGTTCTGCCATGCGTACGGCGCATGGCAAGGCCGTCGTGAATCGTGCTGTAATTGAGTCCATCGAAGGCCTGCCAGGAGCACCCCGCATGTCCGTCCCGCTCGTCCGACTGTTCCCGCTGGACCTGCTCAAAGGCTTCGTCGCCGTCGGCCGGCGCATGAGCATCACGCAGGCGGCCGGACCTTTGCCTCACGCAATCGGCGGTCAGCCGCCAGATCCATGCACTGGAGGAGCAGCTGAAGGTACCGCTGTTCGTGCGCAAGCATCGCGGCGTGGCGTTTACGGCCGAGGGAGAACGGCTGTTCCGCAGCGCCGACAGCGCGTTGCAGCAACTGCAGGACGTCGTCGCCGAAGTGCGCCGCAACGAAGTCCAGCGGCCCGTCACGGTCACTGCGAGCATTGGCGTCACAGGTTTATGGTTGCTGCCACGGCTCGGGAGCCTGCAGAAGACGCATCCGCACCTCGACGTGCGCCTGTCCGCGAGCAACCGCATCAGCGACCTGCGCGCCGAGGGCATCGACTTGGCCGTGCGCTATTGCCGCGACGCCGCGGCGCCGCCCGATGCCATGCGCCTGTTCGGCGAGAACATTGCACCGGTCGCGCATCCGTCGCTGCTGGCCGATGCAGGCCCGCATGACGATGTACTGCTAAAGCTGCCGCTGCTCGAGTTCGACGATCCGCGTCCGTGGCTGCAATGGCGCGGCTGGCTGGAGCCGCGCGGCTACCGGCAGGCGAGCCAGCGCGGCATGCTTCGCTTCAACCAGTACGATCAGGTCATCCACGCCGCACTGGCGGGGCAAGGCATTGCGTTGGGCAGGCTTGAACTCATGCGGCCGTTGATCGAAGGCGGCCAGTTGGTGATCGTGCCGACCCTTCGGTCGGCACCGCCAAGCCCGAACGCGTACTGGCTGATCTTCGCCACGCCGGATCCGCGCAATGACGTCAGACGCGTCGCCGAATGGATCTGCGAACAGGCCGAGCAGACCGTCAGGATGTCCATGCGTCCCGAAGCCACCTGAACCACGGCACGGCGGCACGGCGGCGCAGCTGCGGCGCATCGATCTCGCACAATGCGGGGCCCGCTCCGTGCAGCGCGGCAACAAACACCTCGGCGTCGCGGCGCAGCCGATAGCGCTCGCCGGGCGCAAGCACGACATCCTCGGATGTTCGGTCCCTCGCTTCGAAGGTCAGCCAGACGATGCCGCCGCGGCAGACCAGTTCCGCGCCGGCTTGCAGTTGCAGGCGCCGGCATTCCGCTTGAAGGGTGAAGGTGCTAGACATGAAAGGCTCCGTTAGGCCTTTCCATTGTGCGAACCCGCAGGGGCGCCTGCCATGAGCAATCCGTCGGCGTGGCATGCGTCTCCCGCATGTGGCGCAAGGCGCGATGTGCAGCGTTCGACGCAGCTGTTGTGCTGGCCTGATTTGCGGTTAATATGCTTTTCACAAGCGTGAGAGATGCATAGAGTCACATTCCTGCGTAGGGACACATATGCGGCTAGCCGACTTCATCCTGCGGAACACCGAACCCATTCTGGAGCAGTGGGAAGCATTCGCGGCCTCGTTGTTGCCGGCAGCCAGGAACATGGATTCGGTCACCCTGCGAGACGATGCCCAGCAGATCCTGCACGCGATCGCGCACGATCTGACGATGCCCCAGACGCGCGAAGAACAGCACCAGAAATCACTGGGGCGCGCCCCCAAGGTGAACGGTGCGCCCGAAACCGCCGCGCAGACGCACGCGGTCCTGCGGGCACGAAGCGGCTTCAACATCAACCAGTTGGCGGCGGAGTATCGTGCCCTACGTGCCAGTGTCCTGCGCTTGTGGATCGACAACGGCGTGCCGGCTGCGTCAGATCTCGAAGACATGATCCGGTTCAACGAGGCGATCGATCAGGCCCTCGCGGAATCGGTCAGCTTCTTCAGCGCACAGGTCGACCAGTCACATAACCTGCTGCTTGGAATGCTCGGACATGACATGCGCAGCCCCTTGCAGACCATCCAGATGACCGCCTCGTACCTTGCCGCGCTGAATGCGGGCGACGCCGTCACGGATGCCGCCGCGCGGCTGATCCGAAGCGGCGCCCGCATGCAGACGCTCCTGGACGACCTGTGCGACTTCAACCGGACGAAGCTCGGCCTGGGCATCAACATCGCACCGCGCGATGTCGATCTGGCCGAGGTACTTGCCGATGTCGTGGACCAGCTGCGTGCAGCCAATCCCGGCCGCCAGATTGATCTCGAAATATCGGGCGACCTGCAGGGATCCTGGGACGGTCCGCGCCTGCAGCAACTGCTCAGCAACCTGGTGCTCAATGCCATCAACTACGGCGCGCAGGATACCCCGGTACGCGTGGTGGCAAACGGAAGCGATACCGAGGTCTGCCTGGAAGTCCGCAATGCGGGACCCGCCATCGACGAGCAGATGCTGGAGCGCATCTTTGATCCGCTGCAGCGGGGTCCGAGCCAGACAGTCATCAACGACGCCCGGGCGGGATTAGGGCTGGGCCTGTATATCGCCAGCGAAGTCGCCAAGGCGCATCAGGGGGCCATCTCCGTGCGGTCCGATGCGACAGAAACGATATTCGGCGTCCAGCTGCCGCGGCGCACGTAGCGGGCATGCGGAGCGTTGGATGCCAATGCCATATCCCTGAGAATCTAGTTCAAACCTCGCCTCGGCAACGATGCCGAGCACGCATTGCATGCGCGTAGAGAAAGGACATCGGGAAATGGCATTGGGACTGGGACTGGAACGAGGAATTGGGACGTGGGACTTGGGCGCCTGCAACGATGATGAGCTTGCACCCCAATTACGACGTGCGCGCAGCGCAGCCGAAGGCGTCCCACCACTGACCCGGTTGAAACGCTGTACCTGAGTCCGTCTTGGGGATCGTCCAAAAGTCGTGCCGCGCCAGGCACAGGTTCTGACTCACATAGCGTTAGCAGGTTGGAACGGCTGACCACCATCGCAGGCGTCCAAAACCGTTTGAACCCCTGCCGCCGTGGAATTGATGGCCAGCGGCAACGACGCGCTTTTTGGTTACTTTTTGTCGCTCGGACAAAAAGTGACTCGCCGGCTACGCCGGCGAAACAGCGGCGCATGCCAAGAGCAACACCCCATCCCCAACCACAGCCCCCCATCCCATCCCCCCTCAACGACGACCAATCTCCTCCAGCATCCGCGTCACCAGATAGAGCCGCGGCACAATGGAATCCAGCTCGATGTACTCATCACGTGCGTGATAGCCAAAGCCAGCCAACCCAAAGCTTTCGACCACCACGGCCTTGCCCGAGCGCGCCGCGAAGCCAGCGTCAGTCCCGCCGCCGGTGCCTTCGACAAGCCCCAGCCGGCGCCCATCGAGCTCGGCATAGATCTCCTGGGCACGCTGTGCCAGTGCGCGCCCGCGCGCGTCGGCGACGTAAGGCGGCCGTCCTGACTCCATGGTCACCGTGGTCCGCGTGTCCGGAACAAGGTGGCTGGCATTGACCTTCTCCTGCAACGCAGCGCGCAGCTTCTCGTCGGCGCCGTCGGCGGTAATGCGGACATCGGCGTAGGCGACCGCGCTATCGGGGATCTGATTCCGTACCCGGCCCGCGCTCGCCTGCGTCCAGTTGAGCTGCGATCCCGGAACCAGCTTTGCCGTGTCACGCGTCTGCTGAAGCTGGTAAGCCAGTTCCAGCAGGGCATTGCGGCCCAGTTCCGGTGCCGCGCCGGCATGCGACGCGCGGCCGTGCACCTGCATGATGGCGCTGGCCGTGCCGCTGGCACCAAGTAGCAGCGACTCTTGTTTGGCAACCGCCTTCGCCGCGTTGGGCTCGAAGGAGAGCACCACGTCATGCTGGTCGGCCAGTGTGGCAATCGTCGCGCCCGAGCCGCCCGAACCGATTTCCTCGTCCGGGTTGAACAGCACGGTGATCTGCGCATAATCGCGCCAGCCGCGCTGCTTGAGTATCTCCAGCGAGTGGAGGATCACCGCAATGCCGCCCTTGTCGTCGGCAATCCCCGGGCCATAGAGCCGGTTGCCGTCTTCACGGATCGGCTGCGTGGCAAGGATGCCGGCCGGATAGACCGTATCCATGTGGGCGATCAGCATGATGCGGGCCTTGCCCGAGCCCTGGAGCGTGCCACGGATCATCGTGCCCGGCCCCTTCGCGACCGGCAGCCGTTCCACCTGCGCGCCGAGCGCCTGCAGACGGCGCTCGGTATAGCTGGCCATCTGCGCGAGGCCGTCGGCGTTGGCGCTCCCGGATTCGATCGACACCATCTCCTTGAGCGATTGCACGACCGCGGGCTGCGCAGCGCGCGCGGCATCCAGCAGCGCGGTATCAGCGTTACCGGCGTTACCGGCAGCCTGCGCAGCGCCGGCGGCAGCAACGGTCATGGCCGCGGCGGCGGCAAGGGCAAACGGACGAAGGGCAAGCGGCATGAAGTCTCCTGTCGGCAAGTCATCACAAACCTGCCGATGCTAGCCGTTGCCCGTCGAACTGGGAAGATGGCGAACGCCGTTCAGCGCGCATGCGGATACGAGGCGCGGGCCTGAACCGAGCCTGCACTGCGCCTGTACGTAAGCGCCGGGAACAAGTCCGCTCGGGCGGCCGGTCTTTGACCGGAACCGCCTGTGCATACAGAGAGAAAACCAGTATCAGCCGCTCAGCTGCGCAGCACGATATGGTTGATGACGTTCTCCACGCCCTGCACGTACCACGCGTCGCGCTCGATCTGCTTGCGCGCGTAATCCGTCGCCGCGTAGCCTTCCAGCGTCACGACGTGGTTGTCGGTGCGAACGGTGATGCGGCCCGCGTCGATGAACGGGTCGGTTTCGAGCACGAGCATCAGCGCTTCGGTGATCTCGTCGTCGCGGTCCGCCTCGTCGGGCGCCACCACGAGCTCATTGACCACGCAGCGGCAACCGCGCGACCACCACGCCAGCACGCCGGCCAGGCGCATATGCGACAGGCTGATCACTTGTCCGGACAGCGTGACCACGCCGTTGCTGGCGGCCACTTCGATCCAGCCGCTGCGCTCGCCCACGGCTTCGCGCATGGACTCGAGGTGCCCCTTGACCTTTGCACAGATCTTGAAATTGCGGAAATCGATCGCATTCAGCAGGCGCTCGCACACCGCGTCGCGCAGTTCGCCATCACCCACGGGCGTACTGCCGTCGGCCACGCGCAGGTGGTCGATCACGCTCGTCACGCCGTCCACCCGCCGCAGGATCGCGGCCGCGCGGGTCTTGTCGACAATGTCCGCCACCTCGCCCTCCAGGATCAGCGCGCCGTCGGACAGCCGCAACTGGATCGTGGGATGGAGGTGGTGACCCTGATAAGGCACATGTGCCAATGCTGCGCGCGCCTGCGTCAGCACCGCTTCGCTACTCTGCATGATGTCTGCCTCGCCTGATGGTCTGGAGCCCGGAAGGAGCGTGCCCCTGCCTGCAGGCACGCCTGGCGCGGCGCCCGCCTGCTACCGATGAACCAGGAGACGGCCGGCACCGCCTCCCCATTATAGGAAGCGCTGTGCCGGCGTTTGCGTGGCGATCAGGCGGTCTGCGTACCCTGGGCTTCGCGTGCCTTGGCGACCTCCTGGTTGCGCAGGATAAAGCGCTGCACCTTGCCGCTGGGGGTCTTGGGCAGTTCCGGCACGAATTCGATTTCGCGCGGGTAGGCGTGTGCCGCCAGGCGCTTGCGCACGTGCAGGCGCAGCTCCTCGGCCAACTCCGGCGTCGGCCGGTATTGCGGATCGAGCACGACGAAGGCCTTGATCAGCTCGGTGCGCTCGGGATCGGGCTTGCCGATCACTGCGGTCTCCACCACGGCCGGATGCTCGATCAGCGCGCTTTCGACGTCGAACGGCCCGACCCGGTAGCCCGAGGTCGTGATCACGTCGTCCGCACGGCCGATAAAGCTGATGCTGCCGTCATCGTTGAGTTCGGCCGAATCGCCGGTCAGGTAGTAGTTGCCGACGAAGGCGCGCGTCGGCGTGCCGTGGTAGCCGGGGAACCAGCACATCGGCGACTGCGTGAGGTCCAGCGCCAGCGTGCCCGGCTGGCCGGCCGGCAGTTCGCGGTTCTCGTCGTCGAGCACCACCACACGGTGGCCCGGGCTGGCGAAGCCGGCCGCCCCCATGCGCACCGTATGCGACAGCGCATGGTGATTGCACAGCACCATGCCGGTTTCGGTCTGGCCATAGTGGTCGTGGATGGTCACGCCCAGCTCATTGGCGAACCAGCGGATCACTTCAGGGTTGAGCGGCTCGCCCGCGCTGCTGACCGCGCGCAGCTTGCCGCGCAACGGGCCCGATACCGCCTTGCCGGCCGCGATCAGCAGCCGGTATGCGGTGGGCGAGCCCGCCAGGTTGGTGATGCCGTATTTCTCGATCACGCGGCACGTGCTTTCCACGCTGAACGGGCCGTCGTAGAACGTGGTCGGATGGCCCAGCGCGAGCGGGCCCGTGACCGCGTAGTACAGGCCATAGGCCCAGCCCGGGTCGGCCAGGTTCCAGAACGCGTCCTCGTCGCGCAGGTCGACCGCATCGCGCATATAGCCCGCGAACGCAACGATGGCCTTCAGCGGCACCTGTAGCGGCTTGGCCGGGCCCGTGGTGCCGGACGTGAACATCATCAGGAACGGGTCGTCGCCACGGCGCATGATGGGCTCGAACTCGGCGGGCTGGCGGTCCACTTCGGCCCAGAAGCTGAAATCCCCGCGCACTAGGCCGCGGCCCTTGGCGCCCGCCACGGTGACGATTGGCGGGCAGTCGGCAACATCGTCGAGCTTGCTGCGGTTGGCGCCATCGGTCACCACGAATTTTGCGCCCGACGCATTGAGCCGGTGTTCGATGGCCTTCGGACCGAACGCCGTGAACAGCGGCTGGTAGACCGCGCCGGCGCGCCAGGTTCCGAGGATGGTGGCCAGCAACTCCGGCGTGCGCGGCAGCAAACCCGCCACGCGATCACCGGGCTGTACGCCCTGCGCCTTCAGGAAGCCTGCGACCTTTGCGGACAGTGCCTTGAACTGCGAGAAGGTCCAGGTTTCGGACGTGCCATCGCGCCCCTCCCAGAACAGCGCGATGCGGCCCGGCAGCGCATGCCGGTCGCAGCATTCCACGCAGGCGTTCATGGCATCCAGGCTACCGTGCAACTGACGGCTGACGGTGTCCTGGTACGAAAATCCGGCAAAGGTCTCGGTGTAATCGCGCATGGTGTCTCCAACCTTGTCATCTGTATTCTGCGGCGCGCTGCGGCGAGGCAAGCGCCTGGCTGCAGCAGTGTGGTTCACCGCGTGCTTATCCGGTTAGCTCCCAGACCTACTAGATGTAGTGGGTAGCGATTTTTTGGCGTAGAGCTCGGCATAGGTCGGCGCGGTGACGTCACCAGCGATGCCGAGCAGG
>NZ_CAJPVI010000103.1 GCF_905397435.1 Cupriavidus numazuensis | reverse complement strand
GAAGGTCGGGCCGGCAATCAGCGTGCCGGCGGTGATCACGCCCGGTTGCACGGTCGTGCCAGCCACCAGGCTCGGCGCGCCCGCCACGTTCACGTTGATCTTGTTGCTGGCCGACAGGTCCGCGGTGCCGGTGACGACCAGCTTGCCGTACGAGCCGTTTTCGCCAATGCCGGTCTGGAAGACGCCGTTGGCGGTCTGGATGTAGTTGCCGGTGACGGTGGCGGTCACGCCCGGTGCGACGGCCAGCGTGCCCGCATTAGTCACGGCACCGCCAATCACCATCACGCCGGCACCCATATTGAAGACGGCGCCGTCCGCGATATTGAACGCGCTGACAGAGAAGATGTTCGACGGGCCGGACGTGTAAGTGCCGTTGACGTTGACGGTAGCGGTGCCGGTGACCGAGCCGCTGATGCTTGCCCGGTTGCCGTTGAGATTCAGCGTGGCGTTGCCGAGCGCGACGTTGCCAGTCAACTGGCCGGTGAGGTTAATGCCGTTGGTGACGGTACTGGTGCTGTCGACGGAGATCGCGGTCGCGGCGGTGATCGTGCCGCCAACGGAAATCGACCCTACCGTGCTGTTGGCCGCAACGTCAATGCCGATCGACTGCCCGATCATCGAAAAGCCCGGCAGCCCGGAACCAATGCTGTTGCCCGTCGCCGTGATCACGCCATCGTTGCGGATGGAGTCGATAACAGCGCCACCTTCCACGCGAATGCCGGTTGCCGAACCGCCCGACGACGAGGCGGCAATAGTGCCAGTGTTGACGATGCCGTTGGTTACCGCGCCGCCGCTTACCTTGATGCCATAGGCCGCCCCGCCCGCCGTCGGGATGGCGCCCACAGACGACGCGCCACCGGTACCGGTGATGGTTCCGTCGTTCCGGATGGAGGCAATAGTGCTGTTCGCGACGTTGATGCCGACGCCGGCGCCGGCGCTTGCTGGCAGCGTAATGGTTGTGCCGGCATTTCCGCCTGTGCCGGTAATCTGGCTCGCCGTGCCGCTGTTCACAATATCGCCGACAGTGGCCGACTGGATGTCGATACCAATGCCAGTGCCGCCCGATCCGGGCGGCCCTAGCATCGCGCCACTGCCGCCGGCACCGCCAGTGGCGGAGATCGTGCCGAAGTTGGTCAGGGTGCCGGTCTGGCCGCCGCTTACGCTGATCGCGGTGGCAGCGCCACCGGAACCGGAGATGAGGACGCCGTCGCTAGAGCCCGCGCCGCCGGTCGCTCGAATGCTTGCTCCGGCTGCATTGATCAGGTTGTCCAGCAGCAACGAGGAAGGACTGCTGGAGTCATAAATGCGGATCGCCGTTGCACCGCCGCCGGAGGTGCCCATGGTGCCGTTGTTGCCCAGGCTTTCGATCACGCCGTCGTTGTTGATCGGCACGCCGACGGCGGCCAAGGGGGACACCACTACGGCATCGCCACCCGTCACGCTGATCACCCCGTTCGGAGCCGTGACATGCAGGCTGCTGCCCGAATACAACGTGCAGGTGTAACCGAACGTCGAGCTGATCGTATTCGCCCCGTATTCATTGCACGTAGGGATGATGGCCATGGCCGGCGTGGCCGCCAGCACCCCGACTGCCATCATCACCGCGCTGACCATGATGCGCGGCACAGAAGGCGGCAATTGGGAAGTGGCCGTGGCTACATCGGCTGCGCGGGGGACTTTCCGGTACGACTGTTTCTTTGAATGCATTTTCTTCTGTTGATGGCTGATTACGTGAAACCCGGGTGGCCAAACCGCCTGGGGACTCGGTAGACTCCCCGTGCTCCGGCCGACTGCTTTTCTGTACTGCTCACATGCAAGGCATCCACACGGGCGTTGCCGCCCGGCTTCGCTTCCAGTCTCCGCGACAATGGCTGCGGCTACCGCTACTGCTGTCCTTTGTCGCGCTACTGGCCGCGTGCAACAGCCTGTCCCCTGTCGCCCGCAGGCAGGGCGCCGACACGCTGGCCTCGTCACACGGCTGGCAAGCGCTGCGCCTGCCGGTGCGCGACTTCGTGCTGGCCGGCTACGCGCCACCGGCCGCGATGGCAGACGTGCTGACCATCTACATCGAAGGCGATGGCATGGCCTGGCTCAGCCCCTCGCGCCCTTCCGACGACCCCACGCCACTGCGGCCGGTCGCGCTGGAGCTGGCCTTACTGCACAGCCACGGCACGGCCGCCTACCTCGCGCGGCCATGCCAGTACGTTCAGGACGCCGAACGCAGGGGCTGCGCCACGCCGTACTGGACCGACCGCCGGTTCGCCGCGGAGGTGGTGGAAGCCGCCAGCGAAGCCATTGACGCGCTCAAACAGCGCTACCACGCCAGCCGGCTGGTCCTGGTGGGCTACTCGGGCGGTGGCGCCATCGCCGCGCTGGTCGCCGCGCGGCGCCACGACGTGGTCCGCCTGGTGACTGTCGCCGGCAACCTGGAACCGCTGGCCTGGACCCGTCTGCACGACTTGCCGCCGCTTGCTGGCTCGCTCAACCCGGCCGACGCCTGGCGCCAGTTGCAGGACATTCCGCAAGTGCATTTCGTCGGCGCCGAAGACACCAACGTCCCGCCGGACGTCGCTGCCGCCTACGCCGCACATTTCCCGGCGGACAAGCGTCCGGAGATCCGGGTCATCGATGGCGCTTCGCACACCTGCTGCTGGGCATCACGCTGGCCGACGCTAGCCGGCATGGCCTTTCCGTAGTGACTTGCTCCGCCTCCCATGCGGATTACGGATGTCAATGTCTAAACTTGAGGACAATCAAACATATGTTCCGGGCGTGGGGCACGCTGTAGCGATGCTTGTTGATCTCGACATCTGATCAATGTGGACCTTGACGGTGCGGAACCTGGCAATCTCGTAGGGCACCGCCGGCAATGGGCGTAACGCCGGCGCATCCAAGGCCGCGAAGGCGCTGGCACGGCTGCCCGGCAGCTTCTGGAAGGGGCGCTCATTGAGTGCGGGCAGTAACTGCGCAATCGCACGGTCGACCGCATGCACGGTCTCGAATCGCTGATGGCGCAGTCGAGCGAGGATCCAACGTTCTACGATCTGCACTGCTACCTCAACCTTCGCCTTATCGTGGCGAGACCGAAACCTCTGGGGCGGCAACGCGCCAAGTCGAAGTCTGTGACCCGCGAGCCCCCGCTACAGCGTCGCAAGACGCTTAGCGGCGGGAGAGTTCATCACCATCCATAGTTGATTTCCTGCGCCCATCAAGCTGCTGCGATCAGCATGGAGATAAAGTCAATTGTGGTGGTGCGACACGTGTCGCACCACCAGTTTCGACTTTAGCTCTGTACCGCGCCCGGCCTCTAACAGTTGGCGGATCGACGCTATGGCCTGATTCGCCCGGTCCTCAATGGGATCGAGCGCCTCAACAGGAAAAAGAGAAATGATTTGCATGGTGCCCCTTCTTTGGACGAGGCACCACCCATGAGGGCGTGCCCCCATGGGTTGGTTGAGAGAGAGATTACAGATCTGCCACGTAGGCGATGCAACTGACATCGCCTGGCGAGCCGGCGATCCGTGCCCCTTCGCGACAAAGCGAGAAGTCCCGCACATTGGCCTCGATTTCACTGGCAAGTTGCCGAAGGCGGCGTGCCACTTCTGCGGGACCGGCTGTGCTTTGGAGCTCCGGGCCATCCAGCCCAATACTCACGATCAAGTTCACGGACACACCTCCATCACGGCAAGCCAGGGTTGGAGCTTGTGCAGCGCCTTTTGGTTGGTGTCGATGTAGCGCGGCAGCAGCGTGGCGGCCCTATCGGCCGAAGTCATACTGTTTTCCATTGTATGAAGAATCTATTTGTTTGCAGTCACTGGACCTGCACGGATTGAAGAAGACCGCTGCTGCATCGTGCGGCCGGCGGCAACCCGCTGGTGGTGGTAACGACGGCGGCGAGACCGAAACCTCTGGGGGCGGCAACGCGCCAAGTCAAAGTCTGTGACCCGCGAAACCCCCGCTACAGCGTCGCAAGACGCTTAGCTGCGGGAGAGTTCATCACCATCCATAGTTGATTTCCTGCGCCCATCAAGCTGCTGCGATCAGCATATGGTTGCGGGGGAGCCCCGCGGCATGTCCCTCGTTCCCCGTGCTCCGCTTCCCGCCGGGATATCCTTCCGGTTGGCGTGCGCACGATACTCAAGTCGCATCCCTACCGAGGTGGGGATGAATTTTGGTGTGCTGTGGCCGTTACAGGAGGCATGCGGATCGCTAATCCGCTGCATCACTCCCCGATGCCTTATAGCGTGCGTCTACGATGTAGACGCACCTCTTTTTTCTCTACGAATTTCTGAGGCGGCGCTCGCTGCTCAAATGGATCGGACTTGTTGCTGTGCCAGCAAGATTGCTGCGTGGGCGGACTGAAATCCGATCGCCGGGGTCTCCGTTACCAGGACGTTAAGCCTGCTGGCGTCAGTAATCCGGAAATCGCAAATCAGGGCGCCAGAGGCTGCCAGCTTGATTACCTGTGCCGTCGTCAGCTTTCCCAGAAGCTCTGCGAGCTCCGGGCTGACTCCCAATCTGTATGCTGCGGCCAATTTGTCCTCCCGGGCGAGCTTTTGGGCTAGCAGGAGGTAAGAGAGGTTGAATTCCTCAAGGTCAGCGGTGCACACCGGTTCTCCCCAATATTATTGTCATGTGCTAGTCCCCCAGTCTTGCTGGCGGCAGCGGGGAAAAAGTCTATGGAGAGCCTTACGGTGGCAGAAGAGTAGATCTACTTATGTAGCGTGTCTGTCTGGAAATTGCAGTTCGATTGTCGGCCGCTGGTACCCGCCTCTGTTGCATCTATCCAAACTTCGATCGGGAGACTGGCCAGATCGATGGCCGACATGAACTTCTTCGAATTCCGGACCAACGATATGACGAATGCGAAGGGCTTGTGCAACACGACAAGCCCGGTATCACCAAGGTGATGCTTTATGTAGGAAACCGGAATTAGCCGGACTACGTGCGTTTTTGCCGGACTGGAAATCCGGAATTAGCCGGACTGGCGTGAAATCCCGTGACGCTGAGCCAGGACCTGACGGCCAAGTTCACCGTCGCCCTTTGGTTGACGTAAGCAGTGGATGGTCAAGAGATCGGGCGAGGCGGACGTCAATACGAGACACCGCCATTTTCCCAGTCTGAGACATGCGTTACTGCCGATCCGAGACCAGCACCTGGCTATCCGAGCCCGCGACCGCGATGCCTGCCATGCACGGGCGGAAGGGATATTTGACGTCGAAGGTCTCATCCGGGCATGCGTTCTGAATGCCGCCACTTGGGCGATCCAGGCGTTGTGGCCGACGCGTCAGCGTCGGAAACCGGCCAGAAGGCGACATCCAGCAGCTTCATCGCGAACGGCAGCTCTCGGCTTTTAGAGACGTTCGGCGCCGGAGTTTCTCTACGCAAGTTGGCCACCGTTTTCCGGATTTTCTGGAATTTCCGGTATGTCGGGAACAAACGTCTAACGCCCGGAATTATCGAGTCGTGGCCTCCGACTGCTCCTCGATAAACCGCAGAATGGCCTCGGTCAAGGCTTCGCGCGGGTAGGCGTTCCGCGTGACAAACATCGCACCGATGGTCGGGCGGGTACGCGCAACCGGGACAGCCAACGCCCAATGATCGGCGTTAGCATAACCGATGATGGTGCTGCCGGGTATGACCTGGTCGTAGAAGATCATCTGGCTGTCGTTACGCGCGTCGACCTGTGCCAGTTTGTCGTAGCTCGACGTAAGGATCGAGGATATTCGTTCGCGCTGGGGGAAGGTCACGAGGGAGTAGTAGCGCAGCTCCGTGGGCAGCGGATGCGCCGCCAGCCACGCCTTGCGCACTCCCGGCCTCAGGCTCTGCACGCCACCGCCGTCTCCCGTCCGGCACGTGGCGCCGGGAAAGTATTGCAGCAGGTCTGCCTGGTATTGCTCGGCATCGTTGGCAAGCGGCGAGCCGCCGACCGCACCTGCAGCGCTCACCACGGCTGCCACGCGGCTGCGGATCTCAGGATAGTTGACGACGGCTTCGAGGATGTCGGGCGCACCCTTTGAGTAGCCGATCAGGACAATGCGTGGTCCATCGTTGCCTGGTGGCGGCGTGGACATGATCGCATCACGTATCTGGCGTGCGTTGTTGGCGGAGCTCGACAAGGCATCCACGTTGAGCCAGGTCGCGTCATAGCCAAAGCGCTTCAGGTGCGCCACAACAGTTCCGGGCGGATTGAGCCATGGCGCGAAGCAGTCGTATCCGATGCCAGGCACCACCATCGCTACGAGATGCCGTTGCGACAGACCGAGATTGACAGGCATGCCAGTGCCGGCAGGCTCCACACCGACGCGCGCCAGCGCCTCGCCGCATGGCCGGTAATCGGGGAGTTCCGACTGCCGGGCCTCGAGAATCGCGCAGAATATCTCGCGGAACCGCCCGCGAGCGTCGCTCACTCCCGCCGCGGATGCCGGCAGCAGGACCAACGGCGGCGTTTCAGCGGTGTAGGGGATGAGCGGCTTCGAAGCGCATGCGACTAACGCCAAGAATGCGCCGAGCCCTATGCACGTGGCCAGGAACTTCAGGTACCGGGCGCCCCAAAGCAAGGCGTGCCGCCTGGCGCTGCTACGCGCGCGAAGAGGAACTCGCTCATTCGCGATCATCTTTGTCCTCCCCGGAGGCGGGAGCACCATACCGAACCACGTATGGCACCCAGTCCAATATCTCCAGATCGGACAGGCTCAGCGGTCTGGTGGCAAAGAACATGACCGCGCGCAGCCCGTCGGTAAAGTAGTACGCCCCATCGAGTGCCGTCCGCACCTGCGCACGGGGTGCGTGCCCCACACCGCCGATGAAGCCAAGCTTCTCCATGCCTTCCGAATACATGCCGTCCTGGATCACCAGGTTCCTCGCCTCGTCGACGTCTTCGTGCAGCACTGGGACGCTGTCCTTCGCAGCAAAGCGACCGCCAACCGGGCGGCCAATCTGCAAAACATAAACCGTCCGCGCTTCGTAGCTGAACGGGACGCGCCATGCCCGTATCCAGTTGGCGGGCGCCCCGGCCTGCGCCTGCTTGCGCAGTACCGCATCGGGGATGCGCCCGAAGACATACTGGGCATTGTCAAAGGCTTGCTGGTTGCGCCGGTAATTGCGTCGCACCATGGCAGCCCCAAAATCTTCGAGATCGCCAATGGCGACGCCGTTCAGCGGGTCCGCGCTGACTTGCCCGGTAGCGTCAGTCGCGCAACAGGGCAGCCGCTCGAGCGCAGCGCGTAGCGACGGCAGGTCGCGGTAATCCGTGACGGCAGATGCCGGGTACTCGAACAATTGTCGGGCAAAGCTCGGATTTCCCGCATCGTCGGGCACCTTGAGGAACAGCGTGAAGGTCACCAGGGACAGATTTCCCAGTAGATCCACGTTCAGCAGCTTGGTGCCACGCTCAGGATTGGTAAACACGACACCGGAGCGGGTTGCCCCAGGAGGAATCGGGTTGTGGAATCCCTGCCGGTTGAACCATTCGTCAATTCGCGCATTGGTCTTGCCGCCGAACCACGTATGCACGGACCAGGCGACCTCCAGTGGCGAGAAGTAGTCGGGGTCGGTACCTGTGCGCAGCAACCCGAGCGACTGGGACGTCTGGTTGGTGACTTCGATCCACACCGGCTGCACGCCGGTCGCATTGAGATTCACGCCGAACATGCGCTCGCTATCCGCCGTACTCAGCACCGCCGCGCTCAAGCTCACGTCCTGCTTCGTCACGCTCGTCGCGCGAGCCCTGACCGGTGCATCGCCCGCATCGGGCGGAGGCTGCCAAGTGGAGCAACCCGCAAGCAGGCACGCCAGTACCGCGGCTTGCGCTATCGTGCAAAGACAGCGGCGAAGGAAAGCCGACTGGTTCATCGCCCGAGTCCCGGCATGATATGACGCGGCCCCTCATGTTCGCGCCATCGCAGGAAGCGGATCGTGGCGAGAGAAACAGGGCGGCGGTCGAACACGAGGACCAGGCGGTCCCCATCCGTATAGTACGGGTCCGTGGTCAGGTTTTCTCGCGGGGTGGCCGGCGACGCGGCACCGACGCCGGAAGCGTATCCGACAATGGCAAGGCCCTGGGAATAGGCCATGTCCTCGGCCAGCGCCGTGCGTGCTTCGTCGACATCGGGATCGATCTTGTGCGTGGTCAGTGTGGGCGAGTGGATCGTGAGCCGGCTGCCAATGTCCCGGCTGATCTGCCCTACCCATACCGACTTGCCGTGATAGCGCATGGGACTCAACCAGAGCCGCAGATGGTTGCGTTGATGAATGTTGTCGCGCGCCTTTTGGAGCGCCAGATCCTGTGGCCGCCCATAGAGGTAGAGCTCGCTCACTGGCGCGTTGAGGTATCGCTCCCCTGAGAGCGCTGACGACACCACCTTCATGATCGCCCCGGACCATTTCATTTCGGTTGGGCGCCAGCCGCGGCGCACCAGGGCGGGGAACGCATCGTCAAGCCCCCCTACGACGACGAGGTTCAGGGGGTCGCCGTTTCTTGAGCCGTCGCCATTGGTGGTGCAGCAGGGCAAGGCCTCCAGCGCTGCCCGGAAGGCATCGTCATCTTCGTAGTTGCGGATCTGATCGGGCGGATATACCTCGCGCCGGAATACAGCATTCTCCTGATAGTCGCTTCGGAAGCCGGGCACAACGGTGAATATCGAGAACGCCCGTTCGCGGCCGTCGGCCACCAGGTCCAGTTGAATCAGCCTGACACCTTCCTCGAGATTGGTCAGCACCATGCCTGAAACGGAATGCCCCGGCGGCACGGGGTTCCTGAAGGCAAGCTGCCGAAAGCGTTCGATCGTCTGCTCCCGAGCCTGGGGCGACTCGCCTGCGGCAAACACGTCGGCAGCTTCCGAACTTGGGAAGAAATTGGGATCGAGCCCCGGATACAAAAGGAAGTAAGGGCGATCCTCGTCATTTCGCACCTCGACCCAGACCGGTTGCATCCCCTTCTTCGCAAGCGGCGCTTCATACCTGGCCTCGCTTTCGTCGGCCGACAGGACTGCCACCGACACCGTCACGCCGCCGTCGGCACGTGTCACGGCACGGCCGTGAAAGTCGGTGTCGGATTCCGTGGTGGCCGGGGTAGCGCAGCCAGCCAGAAACCCCACCGTGGCCATGACAGCGATCGTCAGCAAGAAAGCGCGGGCAGGCTCCATCAACATGGAACAGCGAGTGGCAACGTCGGACTCGGTCGTGGCCATGGGCAAGCTCGCACGGGACTGGGACCACCCGGCCCCCTATCGATGACAGGAGACACCGGCATCGTCCTCCCAGATCACGCCGGGTACCTCGCTTTCGCTAGCAGGCGATCAACCTCAGTTCAGTTCGTCGTCCTTGTAGTACTTCGTCCCTTTGGCCGTCAGTTCAACCGCGAGCCCCTTGTCGGTGATCTGGTAAAGCCAGACGCCCGGCCCAACGGCAAGGGCGCCCTGGTATGCGCTGCCTGTGTCGCCCGCTTTTGCCGCAGCGGTCGCCTGCCCGCCGAGCGTCCATCCCGAATTGATGAAGTCGTTCAGCGCCTTCGCGTTATCGAACACCCACACCAGTTGGAACTTCTTGGCTCCAATGCCTAACCCAGCCTGCAACTCGACCATCTTCATATAGGCGGTTGCCTTGGTCTTGTTATTGACCGCGATGCCCTCGCCCTTTCCACTGCCCGCAAACAGAATCTTCATGCCGAAGTTACTGAACGCCGCATAGCCTGCCGCCGATTCCACCGCCGCACGGGCCGATGGTTGCGCTTTGTAGAGCGCATTCAAGGCGTCTTGCGCGGCCTTACGGACTTCGGCCTGCTGTTCGGCCTTGCTCGCGCCAAGCGCAATGCCGGACAAGGCCACTGCGGGTATCACTCCCAGGACCACCGTACGACGTTTCATTGCAATCCCTCCCTCCGTTGTAGAGCAAACGTCCAGAGGCACGCGTGGCCGCCTCAAGGCTGTCTCTGTTCGCCAGACCCAGCGTCGGCCGGGACGTCTTCGACCCATTGCCAGAACAACTGATAGCCAACAGCGAGCACCACCGGCCCGATAAACAGGCCGATCACGCCGCCCGCCACCATTCCACCCAGCGCACCGATCAGGACCACTGGCATCGGGACGTCAACGCCTCGGCCCAGCATCAGGGGCTTCAGCACGTTGTCGGCGAGGCCAGCAATGAAGGTGTAGATGGCGAAGGCAATGGTGCCCGCAGTTGCCCCTTCGGTGACAAAGACGAGAACGATGACCGGTATGGTGATCAGTGTGGCCGGCAATTGCATGATGCCCAGCAGGAGTACCGCCAAGGCTAGTAACCCAGCACCTGGAACGCCCTTGATCACAAAGGCAACACCGATCAGGAGCATTTGAATGAATGCGATACCAACCACGCCTTGCGCGACTGCCCTGATGGTCGCCGCGCACAAGGTAGTAATGCGCTGGCCTTTCTCCGGACCCGAGATGCGCGAGGCGATTTGCACGGCACTGCGGCTACCCAGCTCGCCATAGGCCATGAATATCCCGGCAATGATCAGCGCACCAACGAATACGAGCAGCCCCGTACCGACACTGGCCATGATGCTGAGAAATGCAAGGCTCGCGTCCTTGAGTCGGGGGGCAAGAGTCTGGACCAAGCCTGTCAGGTCGGTCGCGGCCTGCTGCCAAATTGCATAGACTCGCTTACCAATCAGGGGCCAGGCGGCTACCGATTCCGCTGGAGGCGGAATCTGAATACTCCCACTTTTGGCAATTGCCATAGCGCTCTCTGCAGAGTCAACGATGGCCATACCCAACAGATACGCCGGCACAATGATGACGGCAATGGCAATCAAAACGATTAACGTCGCAGCGTAACCATCTCTCTTGACGTAGCGGCTGCTAAGCCACACCTGGAGCGGGTAGAGCGTAACGGCAAGGATCAGTGACCAGACCAGCAGGTCGAAGAATGGCCGGAATATCTGAAAGCAGAAAATCGCCAGGACTGCGATCAGGCCCGCTCGAATCAGCACGTCAAGGAATTCACGGGACAGAGCTTTCCCAGAAGCGGGCGTGGGCAACATGGTTTGTCTCCGTTCTTCTTAGTTGCCGAAATCTGCGCGGCGGCGCAAATTCATTCTAGTGCTTGTTATTCTGCCCAGTGGGATTACATACGCGAGTTGGCTGCCACCTCATGCGCCACTTTCCTTGCCACAAGTACCGTGCAATCCCACCGCGAATCCGCATGCCATGCCTCGTGTGTCGGCAAGCTCACTCATTCTCGTCCTGTGCAGCATTCCGATACCATTGCAGCCTCCTGCGCCTGTTGCCTAGACTGTTACGGTGTACGGATCTGGTCTTTGACCCACCCGGGGGCATATCACCGCATCGGCAGGTGCCGACCCAAGCTCAAACTGCAGCATGGTGCGCCTGCGAATCGATTGGGGCTAATAACATGAAACTTCCCTTCATCCTCGCTCTTGCGACAGCCGCAATCGCGGGTTGCGCCGCTCCGTCGCCGTTCACGCCGCCCCCAACGCAAGACACCCGTGCCGTTGGCCAAAGCAAGCTTGAGCCCAAGGCAGCCGCCGAGTGCATCGGGAAACAATGGATGCAAAGCTCCGGGCAGCAGGTGTGGATGCAGTACATGCTCGCCAATGATCAGGCATTCGATGTCTACGTTCCGGGGCAGCAGCCGCCAGCCGGTGCGGCAGCGGTCGTGCGAAAGTCGCCAGCCGGAGCTGGCTCATGGCTCGGCTTCCGCGGCGCCGACAGTGGTGCGGCTGGTGCTATCAGCCAATGCCAGTGAGGTCGCCGCCAGTGCAACCGCGCTCTGCGAGCTGCTACCGTAGCGCCACCGATAAAGCGCGGTCTGCGTTGCCTCTGCATCCTCTTCGGCCCAGGAGTTGGCGCTTTACACGGGACAGCGCAGCGACAACTGACTGACCGCCGTTTCAACCAAGCACGAAGGAGCGTGAGAATGGTCGAATCAAGAAATGGACTTTGGAGGCGGAAGGGCGCAATGCTGGTGGCAGCCGGACTCCTGGCGCTATCGGGCACTGCCCTGGCCACCAACCAGTCGCAACAGCGCCAACAAGGCAGGAACGCAAACCAGGCTGCCAAACAGGAAGCGCGAGCGGGCAAGGTCGACTGCCGAGCTGCAAACGAGAAGAGCAACTCCCAATGCCGACAAGAAAAGCGCGATACGAAGCAGGAGGGCCGCGAGCAAAAGCGGGACATTAAGTACTAGCGCCGGTTGTGTGAGTATCCAGCAACGGCGTGGTCGAGGGACCAAGCGGATCGAGCCGATGACTGCCAGGCGCGCCCTGGCCGCGCCGCGCCGGCTGACCGGCGCACCAGCCCCGCTAATAGACGGTGTGGCCGTTCGGCCTTTGAGAGCTCCCGCTAAGCCTGCGCTGGGTTGAAGCGCAACTCCAGGGTCGGTTAGCGACGACCACGGGCTTCTCAGCGAGCAACTGTCTCAGGCTGGCCTGATGAGGGACAGCTTCCAGTCGATTGAAAGCCAACAATGGAAGTTCTCGAGCGGCATCGCTGTGCCCGTGCGGGCAGCTCCCGAAGCGGGACTTGTCTGCGAAAACGCTGGAGCTGCGGTTCCCGACAGAAGTGGTGCGATTTGGATTGCCATATATATTCCGGGTTGTCTTCATAACCTTGCTTGCGCCTGAGTAATCCTCTTGGGCACGCGCAAGTACTGGCGATGATGCGGCCGCTCATCTGATATTTCGGGTCGACGTTTGATGCGTTGGGACGCCCCGGGAAAACCCGGCATCAACGTACTGCAAGATGAAAGCCGATGACCGCTACTTTGGTCATTACAGCCGTTCGCTCTGGCCGCGCCAAACGGCGGAGATGGGTCGGCAAGAGCCTTTGCCGGGGCACGAGCACCGTAGAACTTCGAGGTTGGGAGGCCTACGAAATGTGTGCCAGGGGCGCCTGCGGAGCAGTCCGGCTAACTCGTGCTTCTTTTCACGGCAGTCCGGCTAATCCTCGTTCTTGCTCTGACTTTCGGCGATAGTGGCCGCGATACGGTCACAGGTCCGATGGCTGGTGAGCCCGAGCATCTGGCTCACGTCCTCATGCGAGCGGCCAGCGAGGAGTTGCCGGCGACAGAACGTGTTGCGTAGCGTGCGCGGGCTCATTTCGACGTCCGAGGCGCCGATAGCTTCGAGTGCGGTCCGCACAAGGCGGCCGAAGCTCATGTCGGTGATGGGGCGTCCGTCTGAAAGCAGGGAAAAGAGCAAGTCGCCATCGATCGGCAGCGACTTGCGTCGGGCCAGCCAGTCGCGCAATAGCGGTACCGCGAAGTCAGCCAGATGCACCGTGCGAGCGTCACGCGGTCCATGCGCCGGCACGAAGAGGTAGGGCGGCACCGCGTCGGGGTAGAGATCCACCATGCGAGCCGACCGCGCCTCGGCTGCGGTGATGCCTGCTCCGAGAAAGGTGGCCACGATGGCGCGGCTGCGCAGGCTGGCCAGGTCCGCGGCGGGGTGTTGCAGGTAGGCCTGCAGCTGCTGGTCGGTGGTCGCATCGAGGTATTGCGGCGTGGGCTCTTCCTCTGGCCAGCGCACTGAGGCGAGCAGGCCCGCTGCGGGATTGTCCTGGCGCACGCCGGCGAAGACCAGATGCCGGCACAACCGATCCAGCAGCTTCGCGTACCGCATGCGGGTGGCCTGCGAGTAGGTTCTTGCGTGAGGGGTCTGCCAGAAGGCCTCGATGTCGTCGGTGCCGAAGGTGGCGACGGTAGCGCCCCTGGCCACGAGGTGTCGTCGGAAGTGCTCGAACATGGCCTGGTGCTGGACGATCGAGCGGGCAGAGAACGGTCGCCGGTCTGCGCCAGCAGCTTCGCGAGCCTGCCAGTCACGGTAGGCAAGGGTGGGGTTCGACAGCCAGAGATCGTCCATGGTCAGCCATGCCTATTGTTATATACTGATTTTAGCTTCCCGCACACCCATGCCGCCTCGCTGAGGCGGACACCGCTCGCAAGAGAGGGGCGTCAGCAGCAACGACGACCGCGCTGATTGCGTCGGGCCGTTGTACGAGCACGCGTCAGCGCGTAGCGCGGGTAGCTCCCGTCCAGCATCTCGGCGATCTGGCGCAGCCGGCGCTCTTTCGAGAAGCAGCAGGCGAGCAAGCATTCGTCGGCGCAGAAGCGCAAGACCTCGTGGAGCAGGGCGTAGCGCTTCTCGTCCGGGAAGTGCAATTTGCCGGCGTTGGCCCAGGCGCGGAATCCGGCGCGGGCCAGCGCAAGCAATGCCTCAGGCGTGCCGTGGAACGGCTGGAACAGCGCCTTCGCCTCTTGCTGCAGGGTTCGCTCGAAGTCAGTCATGCCGCTACCTGCATCGAGAGAGGGTGCACGTCATTCACGCTCACCCAGCGTGCGGACAACATTGTGCGGCCGCGGACGACCTCCTGGATCTCGACATCCGCGGTTGGCCCGCTCGGGCCATCGAAGACCGCCTGCACGCGTGCCGTCAGGGCAGGTCGACCAGGCACGGCGCGGTACCGTACGTTCACCATGGCGCCGGCTTCGAGGCAACCGTAGCGCCGATACACGGGTCTGCCATTGGCATGCTGGCCAATCTGATCGCTGAAAGCAGGCGCGAGCCCGTCGAGGAACGCACCGAGCTGGGAGCGCTGCAGGCCGATCCCTCCCTCAGTCTCCCGCACGTCCGGCAGTTCCGCGTGGTATTGGCGGGCCAGGGCTGCGCGCATGACGCGCCGATACTCCTTGCCGCCGGCTAGCATCACCGCGCCGATCCGCGAGGGCCAGGCCGTTTGCCGCAGAGAGGCCGGCAGATCGGCTAGCATCCGATCCGCACGCTGCGGGGTCATGCGCTCATCGTACGGGGCGATCTCGGCATGGGGGTCGAGAAAGCCGTGCCGCGCTGACAAGATCAGCACGCGTGGTGCGGCATCGCTACGGACGTGCGCGCGGTAGGATTGGTACATCACACCTTGATAAAGGTCGATGGCACGTGCCGGCCGGTCCAGCTTCGTTCCTGAGCACGCCAGCAACAGCAAGGCGGGTGCCAGCTCACAGTATGGTTGGACATTTGATCGTGGGTTAGGGAACAAGGACAGTTGTGAGAGGGTAGGGAGCATCGCGGGCCTATAGGCGGTTCACGCATTCACTCTGCCTGCCCTGTGCGGAAGTCAAGGTTGCGGGGATGCTCGGTGGAGACAGCCATGCCTGGACAAGACATCCATGTGGAGACATTCGATACTCAGGCCGACGCCATTGCCGCCGGCACGCGGCGCGCCAAGGAAAAGAAGGTCGAGCTATTTATCCATGGCCGGGACGGTCAAATCCGAGAACGGAATACCTTCGGTCACGATCCGCGCGACGTCGCGGGTTAGTGCCTGGTCGGCCGGGTCTCAAAACCTGCCACCCGAGTGCATGGTGTTCTGGCTCTGTTGAAGAGAAAGCCCCCCGCCGGAGGGGTTTCGCATCGGCCGTGCACCGATAAGAATCCGCCATGTCGACAGAATATGACCTATCGACTTTCCCGAGGCCCGCCATGCGCGGGCTTTTTTTTGGCTGAGACGCAAGTCATGGATCCGAAAGTGACTTAATCTCCGCATTCTTGGCACCTGTGGCCTGGTGTTGCGCTGGGCTTTTCCCGCCTTGTTGTATTTCAGCGGGAAGGCGGCCCGAGTTTTCGACAGGCCCCCACTTTTTTTGGCTG
>NZ_CAJPVI010000102.1 GCF_905397435.1 Cupriavidus numazuensis | reverse complement strand
CGCTGCATCCCGCGGTTTCCTCCCCCGAGGATTGTTCGACGCCTGCCCACAGGCGCCACCGCCGCTCACTGTCTTGCAGTCGAGGGCAGGCATCAAACAATCCTTAACAGACACCGTCAATAACTTCCGTTGGAGAACCCCGGCAAATGCCTCCTCAGAAAAGTGCCGGACCCAGGTAACAGTTTCGGTCTGATGCCCCCAGCCCGCACCGGCCTCATAGGCGGCGTCGAGCACGCTGCCGGCCCCTTATCGCCACCGACTCGGTTCCGTTCTGGTGCATCTGCCGCGCCAAGCGCATTGACACAGAGAAGCTGACGGGGTAGCGGCCGAGCTGCATCCCTTCGGGCCAGAGAACCCATCGCACGGGCGTGTGGGCTTGTCACGTCAGGGTGTCGCCGTAATAATGAAGGCAGCTTTCCAACGGCGCCTTACATCACAATATGACGAAAGCCAGACGTCTGAGGCTCACGGCAGCGGCCATGGGACCTGAGTTATCCGAAGCCGAGTATGTCAACCAAGCGTTGGAGCAATTCAAGGCCTTCAGCCTGGTCCCGGGGATCGTCGGGCCGTACATTGCAGAATCGTTAGTCTGGCAGGACGTCAGGTACTACTATATTCATGCTCGGGACTACATCGGCCAACGCCGTCTCATTGAGGTGTTTGTCGTAACCGACCAGCGGAAACTGGAACCGGTGCTGGCATTTCAATACCCCCCGCCCTTTCGCGGGCTGTTCCCTGATGATTTTGCACTGCTTCACAGCGACGACCCATGGGCGGAGGCAACCGAAGGCCAAGAACGCGCGTAACGCAGAGACTTGCTCGCTCCCGAGAACTTACAGGGCTCCACCATGCCGCTAGCCACCTTTGAGAACAGCCCGCTGGAGCTCACTACCATCTTGCTTCGGCACCATGGCATCCACCGCGGGCTGTGGAGCTTGACTGTGAATTTTCACGTTCAAGGCACAAACATTCGCCAGGACGACCTTAACGGTGCTGCGTTTCCAGGCGCTCTACTGGCTGTCCGAAGCATCGGGATCAGGCAGGTTGATGTTCCGGATGCTCTCACAGTCGACGCTGCGGCTGTAAATCCGGCTCCCTGATTCTCGGACCGAGCTCAAAATTTCCACACAGCCAGCATGTGGCTCGCAATGACGAAAGTCTACTAATCGGCCAACTAGGCCCTTGCCATGCGTATCCGGCGCAAGCGACCGCTTTGGGTTGCGCAGCAGCGCCACCTTGGCCGCAACCGGCATCGAGTCATTAGGCACTGCCGCACCGTTCCATGCCATTGCGGGAAACTCCCATCCATGTCGCAGGGGCCTGGCCCCGTAGCAAGATCAAGATCGGCCTGCGGTGTGGGGCAACGGTTTCTCAGGCGTCCAAATCCGGCTCTTCGCTTTCCAGAATTTCCAGAATGCGTGCGGACTTTCCCTCCAATTCGAAGGCTTACCGCCCTTCCCCGGATTGTACGGTTGGGCTCCCAAAACGGGGGTAATCCAAGGGCTTGCAGGAGAAGCAATGTCCCAAACGAAGCGTAACGGAAAGCGTTGCTGGAAGCGGCTTTCCGGGGCAGTCACCATTACATTTTGCACGTTTCGAACGATTACCCCACTACTAACTACTAACTACTAACTACTAACTACTAACTACTAACTACTAACTACTAACTACTAACTACTAACTACTAACTACTAACTACTAACTACTAACTACTAACTACTAACTACGGACGCACGGCAATGCCACGGAAACACACGTCGAGCATATAGGCGACGATCTGCTGGTCGTCCATCTTGCCGTATAGGCGCAGGTACTCAACCGCAGGATCGCAAGTACGCGAGTAATAGGAAAAAAGAATGACGTCGTCGGGAAGCTCGCCGTCCAGTTCGCCGGTCTTCTTTGCCTCTCCCACAAGACCCTTCAGGATGCCATTGAGCTTCAGTACGCGTGTCACATAGCGAAGATTTCGCGTCAGCATGTCGCGTACGTGCGGGCTGGTCGAAGGCAGGAACGGCAGTCCGCCTTCCAGGCGTACACGTAGCGCCCACGCCAAGAGCGCACGCAGGCGACCCATCGCCGTTTCCTCCTGAGGTAGACGCTCCAGAAAATCGAGGGCTCCTTCGATTAGCCGAATCATGGCAGCGCCTACAAGGTCATCCTTGGACTTGAAATGCTTGTAGAGGATGGGCTTCGAGATTCCCACCTCGCTGGCGACATCGTCCATCGTCATCAGGTCGAACCCCTTGCTCGCCAGGACGCGCGTAGTCGCGTCCAAGATCGCGTCCTCGCGCAAGCGGAAGGTCTGGTCCTTGAAGCTGAGCTTGCCAAAAATACCCATTTGTAAATTTCGTTACTGTGCAGTAATCTTATTTCCAAGACGGTAATCGTATGGTAGCACTCCGGATCCAAGGCGCATCAACAACTGCGTAAAAAATCAGAAAGGTGCCGCGTGAGCGCATATTCAGTCACTCAAAATGGCTTGCGGATTGCCGTTGTAGGCGCCGGGATCTCAGGCTTGGTGAGCGCTTGGCTGCTATCGCGGGATCACGCCGTCACGCTTTTCGAGGCTGGCACGTATCTGGGCGGGCATACCAATACGGTCGACGTCGCCCTCGACGGCCGCAGTTGTCCCGTCGACACGGGATTCCTCGTGTTCAACGACCGCACATACCCGAATCTGATCGCGATGTTCGAGGCGCTGAGTGTGCGCTCTCATACGAGCGATATGTCTTTTGCGGTCTCGCTAGATGAGGGGCGTCTTGAATGGGCCGGCACCAATTTGAGCACCGTGTTTGCGCAACGACGCAACGTCTTCTCACCGACCTTTCTTGGGATGCTCCGGGACATTGTGCGCTTCAACAGTGCAGCGCAGATTCATCTGGCGCTCGCCGAGCGCAGCGGTTGCTCATTGGGCGACTTGTTAGAGGCTGGCCAATACGGTCATCCCTTTCGTCAGCATTACTTGCTCCCCATGGCCTCCGCCATCTGGTCGTGCGCGACGGCCGATGTGCTGCGCTTCCCAGCCACCACGTTCCTGCGCTTTTGCTTGAATCATGCGCTTCTGCAGGTTCGCAACCGCCCTCAGTGGCGCACGGTAGCTGGGGGCGCGCGAGAATACGTCAGGCGCATCGCCACCCATCTCGATGACATCCGACTGGGCGTTACCGTGCACGCTGTGCGCCGGGATGAAGAGGGTGTGACCGTCATGACTGACGAAGGAACCTCACGTTTTGACGCCATTGTCTTTGCCTCGCACGCGCCGGACACCCTGCGAATGCTGGCCGATGCAACAGCAGCCGAACGTGAGGTGCTTGCCAGCGTGCGCTACGCGCCTAATGTCGCGACCTTGCACACCGATGCGACGCTCCTGCCCCGCCGTCCGCGCGTATGGTCAGCCTGGAACTACCTCGGCCGCCGCCATAGTGACGCTCAACGTGCGGTGTGCGTAAGCTACCTTCTCAACCAGTTGCAGCCACTGCCGTTCCGCACGCCCGTCGTGGTGACGCTCAACGCATTCCGGGAGCCTGCGCCCGGTACGGAGCTGCGGCGCTTTCACTACGACCATCCACTCTTTGACCTCGCGGCCATTGCAGCGCAGGAGCGATTGCCTGCCCTGCAAGGCGAACGACGGACCTGGTACGCCGGCGCTTGGACAGGATACGGATTTCACGAAGATGGCTTGAAGTCCGCCCTTAGAGTGGCCCGCGATTTTGGCGCCTTGCCGGCTTGGTCACGACTATGAATCCCGCCGCCCTGCTTCTGCGCTGCCGCGTCATGCACGACCGCCTGCGCCCAGCGCACAACCGGTTCGTGTATTCCGTTTTTTGCCTGCGTGTCGACATCGACACGTTGCCGGCCCTGCAGCGCTGGTGGTTCGGCGTCGACCGCAAGCGGCTGATCAGCCTGTATACGCGTGACCACGGAGCTCGTGATGGCACCAGTCTCAGCCAATGGATTCGTCCACGTCTCGCTGCCCTGGGGCTACCAGACGACGGAACGATCTGGTTGCAGACTACGCCGCGCATCTTTGGTTACGTCTTCAACCCGGTCAGCTTCTGGTATTGCTATGACCGAACCGGTGCGTTACGCGCGCTCGTTGCCGAAGTCAACAACACGTTCGGAGAGCACCACGCCTATCTGGTGACAGCACCGGACCTTGGTGCCATCCAATCGGCGACAGTTCTCGCCACCCGCAAACGCCTCCACGTGTCGCCCTTCAACGATGTGCAGGGTTACTACGCCTTTCAGGTGCGCGAAACGGAAGGCGCCGCGTATGTCGGCATTGACTACTACGACGACCAAGGCCTTGTGCTTCGCACCTCGATCGGTGGCCGCAAGGCGTCGCTCACCTTGAATCGCATGCTATCTGTCTTGGCTTGCCAACCCTGGGCCGCGATCGCCGTCATCGTACGCATTCACTGGCAGGCCTTGCGTCTGTGGCGGATGTCAGTTCCCTTCCACGGAAAGCATCCGCCTTCGGTACCGCCCGTCCGTTAATCCCATCTCTGTCCGGCACTACCCGCGCATATGAACCGCCTGTCTTCCAGCCAGCGTGCACTGCTACAACCTTGTATCCCCGCCCTGCTGTCGTCCCGGACATCCCTGTTTGCCCGGCTGTTCCTGGCCGCGCTCAAGCGCGTGGCCGTGGGCCACCTGGTGCTGCTACGTCCGGACGGGGAGGAGACGATCTACGGCGATCCGCATGAAGCGCCGGGGGCTCGGCTGATGCTGCTGGACTGGCGTGCGTGCGAAGCGATTCTGCGCGCAGGCGACATCGGTTTTGCAGAGGCGTACCGTGCCGGGTGGGTCGACACCCCCGATTTGGGCGCCGTGTTGCGCGTGGCCCTTGACAATGAAGCAGCTTTGTCAGGCGCCATTCATGGCGCATGGCTGAGCCGCCGCTGGTATCAACTGCGACATCTTCTTCGCAGAAACACGCGCGGCGGCAGCCGGCGCAATATCCACGCTCACTACGATCTAGGCAATCCCTTTTATGCCCTGTGGCTCGACGAGACTTGGAGCTATTCCGCCGCACACTTCGACGGTGACAGTGATCGGCCCCTGGCAGAGGCACAGGAAGCCAAATACGCACACATCTGCGACGTGCTCAGGCTTAAGCCGGGCATGCACGTTCTCGAGATTGGGTGCGGCTGGGGCGGTTTTGCATTGCACGCGGCCAGACGTGGAGTGAATGTATACGGCATCACGATCTCCGCCGCCCAGCTTGCAAAGGCCCAGGCACGCATTGCACAGGCTGGCTGTACCGACCGCGTCAAGCTTGAGTTGCGTGATTATCGCGATCTGGAGGGCACTTACGATGCCATCGTGTCCATCGAAATGTTCGAAGCGGTGGGAGAGGCCTACTGGCCCACCTTTTTCGACCAGATATCTCGGAGGCTCCGCCCGGGAGGCCAGGCCGTGGTGCAGTCGATCACAATCGATGACGCACGCTTCAATGCCTATCGGAGTAGCAGCGACTTTATCCGCGAGTACATCTTTCCTGGCGGAATGCTTCCAAGCCCCGAGCGATTTGCCCAAGCCGCCGGCAGATCTGGATTCTCCAGCCGTAAGGTATTGGACTTCGGCAGAGACTACGCCGAAACCCTTCGGAGATGGCGCGAGCAATTCGAGGCCCAAATGGGAGCGATTCTGGCACTCGGTTTCGACGACGCATTCATACGCATGTGGCGGCTTTATCTGTGTTATTGCGAGGTCGGATTCGACGCAGGACGCACCGACGTCATGCAGTTCCTTCTCGCACGCAGGAACTAGCATGGCACGGCACCCGGCAGCAGCCTTGATATTTGCACTGACATCACTGCCTGGCATCGCGGCCGACCCGTGGCAGGCGTATATGATCGGCCAGGGAGATTACCGCTGGCTGGGGATGCGCATCTATGACGCGCAGCTCTGGAGGGGCCAACCGCCCAACTCCCACGATCCAGGGACGTGCTCGACGCGCCGTTCGCCCTACGCCTCACCTATGCGCGAGACATCCGTGGGCAACGCCTGGTAGATACCAGCATGGAGGAAATCCAGCGTATCCACAGTTCCTTGTTCAAAAGCACCATTGACCAGTGGCGCCAGGCTCTTTCACGCGTACTGGTCGACGTGCGCGCGGGTGATCAATTAACTGGGGTGTACTCACCGGCGCAGGGCGCGCGCTTCTACGCCAACGACCGCGAAACTGGCCAGATCGACGATCCGGTGCTTGCCCACGCGTTCTTTTCCATCTGGCTAGGTCCGTCGACTCGGGACCCGGGATTGCGCCGGAAACTCCTTGGACTCGATCGATGACCGCACGCCTCGCTCACCTCGCCGCTTACGGTGCCTTGGGACTCCCGCTCGCCATGGTGGCGCTACCCATATATGTCCAGGCACCTGCCTATTACACGTCTCGGCTTGGTATGCCTTTGTCCACGGCTGGTCTTATTCTGTTTCTCACCCGTATTGTCGATACCGCACAAGATCCATTACTCGGGCGTTGGGCAGATAGACTGGCTGGCAGCCGCCGTCTGCTCTCTGCCTTGTGGACCAGTGCCCTGTGCCTCGTCGCAGCGTTTGCGGCTTTATGGATGCCACCGGTCTCGGGCATGGCATTGGCCGCCTGGTTTGCCGCAGCGCTGGTCGCTGTCTACGCTGCACACAGTTTTATTAACGTCGCTTACCTCGCATGGGGCTCGAGGTTGGGGCACGATAGCGACGTGTTGACCCGCGCGGCGGCATGGCGCGAAGGTGCTGGCGTCTTGGGTGTGCTCATTGCCAGTGCGGGACCCGCCTGGCTGCTCGCGAGTGAGGACAGGGCGCCTCAGAACGCCATAGTCCCGTTCATCGCACTCTTCGGCATTCTACTGATCGGCGCGATTTGGGTGCTGCGCTTCGCCCCGCCCTGGCAGACGATGTCGACTTCGCAGACCAGCCAGTCCCACCGCAGCGGTTTCCGCCCTGCCATCGTGAGCGTATGGAGAACCTTGCGCGACAACCGTTCATTCCGCATGCTTCTTGTGCCCTATTTCCTGAACGGACTGTCTGTCGCAATACCCGCCTCCTTGGCAGTCTTCTTTATCGAAGACCGGCTGGTCGCAATAAAATGGGTTGCACCCAGTCTTGCTTTATACTTTTTGGCGGCCGCCTTGGGGCTGCCGCTCTGGGTTCGGATATCCAGGCGCGTCGGTCCCCAGGGCGCGTGGCGCGCCGCAATGGGGCTGGCGATCGCAGCGTTTGTGTGGGGCGCTACGCTGGGCCCCGGTGACTTGGTCGCGTTCCTCCTAGTCTGCATCGGATGTGGATTTGCACTCGGGGCAGATCTTGCGTTACCGCCTGTCCTGCTGGCCCAATGCATACCTGACGGTGAGGGTCCCGGTACCTATGTCGGTATCTGGACCTTGATTGGCAAGCTCTGCCTGGCTCTCTCGGCACTGACACTGCCGGGACTCGACTGGCTCGGCTACCGACCAGGCTCCCCCGCCACTGGTACCCCCGGCGTGGTACTCGCCCTTACCTACGCTGGCCTTCCCTGCTTGCTCAAGTTTGGGGCGCTCTCCGCATTGCGCATGCCGCTGGACTCAATCACGGAGAAAGTTCGATGAGACCGCTCGTCGCTCTAATTTTTGGCGCCGCTACGACACTCGGCACAGCATGCACCACGCCAGAAGTCAGCCTGTACACCCATGAGCGCCCAGTCCTGGACGTGACTCAGTTCTTTGCAGGTAAGACCGAAGCATGGGGAATGTTCCAGAAACGCAATGGTGAGATCGTCAAACGATTCCACGTAGCGCTCGACGGCCACATGTCACAGGAACAGTTTGTCCTGCACGAAGCGTTTCGCTACAGCGACGGCACGTCGCAAGAACGTACTTGGACACTCAAACGTCAGCCGGACGGCACGTGGCGAGGGAACGCGCCCGATATCGTTGGCATGGCTATAGGAGAATCTGCCGGCAATGTCCTCCGGTGGCGCTATACCCTGCAGTTGCCGGTCGAGGGAAAGGTGTCCGACGTGCAATTCGATGACATGATGGTGCTCATCGACCCCCAGACGATGATCAACCGCGCCCGCGTCACAAAGTTTGGCTTCGAGGTCGGACAGGTGACGCTGGTCTTCCGCCGCCTGGCTCCGTAGGTGCACGAGCGTGGCCGTCGATCTGCACCTTAACCCGCGACTGCGCGATTGGCACGGGAAGCGCGTCTGGCTGGTGGGAGCGTCAAGCGGCATAGGGGCAGCGCTTGCCAGGGCACTGCTTGAGAAGGGCGCATGGGTCGCCGTTTCGGCACGTCGCCCCGCAGCTTTGCTCGCTGTGGTCGAAGGCCATCCAAAAGGTGTCGTGCTCACCATGGATGTGAGCCAACCGAAAGACTGGACAGCGACTCACGACGCGCTGTGCGAAGCCTGGGAAGGGGTAGATTTAGTAGTCTTCTGTGCAGCCGAATACCGTCCTCTGCGGCCTTGGGAGTTGAGTGCACGGGAGGCTCACGACACGATAGAAACGAACGTCTGTGGCGTCTACTACGGATTGAGCGCTGTCCTGCCTCAGATGCTTTTGCGGCGCTCGGGTGGCCTCGCTATTGTGGCAAGCGTCGCCGGCTACGTCGGCTTACCGAGTGCCACGCTCTATGGCCCCTCGAAGGCGGCCCTCATTAATTTGGCGGAGTTGCTGTACGCGGAACTCCACGCGCATGGACTGGGCGTCTACCTAATCAATCCGGGGTTCGTCAAATCCCGCCTCACGGCGCGCAATACCTTCCGCATGCCCGCCCTCATCACACCAGAGGAGGCGGCACAACAGATACTCAGAGGGCTTGCGCGGGGGCGCTTCGAGATAGCTTTCCCGCAACGTTTTACGCGCTTGGTCCGTCTCATCAGCCTCCTACCGTACCGCTTAAGCCTTGGGCTACTACAACGTCTCACCGGCGCTTCATAATTTGTTCTGATCCGACATGCCACACAATCAACATGCCGTCCAAACCGTCCAGCTAACCGCACTACTAACGTGGTACGACACGCTGTCTCCCACATCGCTCGAAAGCATAGCGCACCATTACGCGCGGGGGGCGCGTTTTCGAGATCCATTTAACGACGTCTATGGAATCACTGCCATCCGGGCAATCTTTGAGCATATGTTCGAGACCGTAGAGCATCCGCATTTCGCGATCAGCACACAAATGACCGGCGGCGCCGAAGCTTTCATAGCTTGGACATTTACCGGGAAAGTGCGTCAGCATGCCTTCTCCGTCCCCGGCTGCACCCATCTCCGCTTCGATCAGCATGGCTCCGTTGCGGATCATCATGACTTCTGGGACGCAGCCACACTATGGCGCCAGTTGCCACTGATCCATACTCCGGTGAGCTGGTTATGCAAGCGTTTCTCAGCAACCCACGCCTAGGCCAGCCCCATTCGCGCGCAGAGCAAATACGGTCTTCGCTTGTCGGCGATGAGAGTACAAATCGCTTACAATAGTTCGGGCTCGAGTGGCATAGACTCGATTGGGTATCGTTGCATACCAACCGGCCTGACAGCGCCGCTCCCTTCTGCCTTGAGCCAATTATGACAAAACAGCTTGTTCGCGTGCAAAGCGGCGTGGTCGGCCTCGACACTGTCCTGTGTGGCGGCTTGGTACAGGGTGCCTCTTATATCATCCAAGGCAGCCCCGGCGCCGGCAAGACCATTCTGGCTAACCAGATTGCTTTCCACCAGGCGAACAACGGCGGAAGGATCCTATATGTGACCCTTCTCGCCGAATCTCACGACCGATTGTTTCAGGCTTTGGCCACATTCGATTTTTACGATGCGGCAGCCGTTGGGCGCGATATCCTCTACATCAGCCTGTTCAAGGTGCTTCAGGAAGAAGGGCTCGCCGCTCTCGTTACTGCGTTGCGCAGCGAATTGGCACGCCATAGTTGCACCACACTCGTTCTGGACGGCTTGCTGATTGCAAGGGACAAGGCTGAGTCCGCATTGGACGTAAAAGCGTTTGTCGCAGAACTTCAAAGTCATGCCGCGTTTACCGGCTGCACTGTTCTGTTCCTCACCAGTGCCCGCATCGATGATGTCAGCCCTGAACACACCATGGTGGACGGTGTCATCCAACTCAAGGAGGAATTGGCTGGCATCCGGACTGTACGGCAGCTACGTATTTCAAAATCCCGCGGCAGTGCAGCGCTGGGAGGACTGCATCAGTACAGAATATCCGATGTCGGCATCGATGTTTATCCGCGACTGGAGGCGCTCCTTGGCACACCGTCAGCGGAAGAATGGCTGGAACAGGATCGCGTCGAGGTTGGCGTGCACGGCCTCGGTCAACTCATCGGCGGCGGACTTCCACCTGCGTCCGTCACTCTTCTGATCGGGCCTGCAGGAAGCGGAAAGACGACATTTGGACTGAACTTCCTGAGCCTCGCCACACCCGAGAAACCCGCACTTTTCTTCGGATTTTATGAGTCGCCGCAGCGCCTGAGGGCCAAGGGCCGAGCATTGGGCATCGATGTCGAAGGTTTGGAGCGATCGGGGGCACTGGTTATTCTCTGGAATCCGATGACGGAGAACTTACTGGATTCCCTGGGGAACCAGCTTCTCAAGACCGTCAACGATCGCCGCGTCCACCGCCTCTTCATCGACGGCATGACAGGATTTCAGCGAGCTGCGGTCTACCCGCAACGCCTCATCGAGTTCTACACCGCCCTTGCCAATGAACTACGAGGTCAAGGCGTATCAACCATCTCGAGCCTCGAGATGCGGGATCTCGACGGACTTGCCGGCACCGACCCTCTCCCTGAGTTCACCAGCCTCATGGACAATCTCGTACTTCTACGCCAGGCGGGCATAGGCGGAGAGCTGCGTCGGTTTATTGGCGTGGTAAAAATGCGCGATAGCGCCTTCGACACCGCTTTCCATGATGTCGTCATCGGCGACGGTGGCTTGCAGGTGGCGAACCGATTGATCCTGCCAGGGGGCGGTGATCGGAGTTCTGTTGTATCAACCGACGCTCAGACATCCAGCGAGTCCTGAATCATGGCAACAGTTGTTGTCGTTGACGATGAGACAATGAATGCCGATGCGCTGGCGTTCATGCTATCAGCAGTGGGGCTGACCGTACGAACGGCCGCCGATGGCGAGGCGGGTCTTCGCTTGATTGCCGAATCTCATCCTGATTTAGTGATCACGGATTTTATGATGCCCGTGATGACGGGGTTGGAGCTCGCGCAGAAGCTCCAATCTGAGGTGGATACCGCCGCTATCCCGGTGATCCTCTTGACGGCAGCGCAAGCGGACATCGGGCGTCGGCATCCACACTTGTTTGATGCCGTCTTCGAGAAGCCTTGTTTGCCGTCCGAGATCCTTGCCGCCGTCTCGCGGCTCCTGGAAGACAGCCACTGACTCGGGGACAGTATCCCATCAGCTATGGCTAATGCTTGACCAATTTCCCTTCGGCGGCGAGCAGATTAGCCATACCGTTACAGAGTTTTCCGGACTACAGGTTATGATCGTCGACGATAACCGCGATGCCACCGACGGAATCAGCGTGCTTTTTCGCACTGTAGGAGCGATCTGTTCGTCTAACCATATCCGGCCTATTTACAGCCGGTAACATCGCTGCTGGTCCCTATGAAATGCGCTGCCCCGCACTTCACTCGTCAAGCCCAAAGCTTATATTACGCCACAGGCTTGGCGCTGCCCGATCCTACTAGCACGTATCACACTCGATTATCCACGCAACCATTCGACGTCCCAACCCTGTACGAACCCCAATCTCCAACATGGCGCTCACCGTTCAAATCGGCTTCACGCTGACTTAATCCGAGTTGCAGTATTTGAACAAGTGAAAACCTAGCGCAACCGGGAGCCTTCATATAGATTGCCACGTTACGGGCGGACTGCTCCCATCAGATGTTCTCGACTCAGGCAAAAATTGGTCAGTTCCAGCGCGGTGAAGGCACGGCCCCGATGTTCTTCTTCCGGCGACCGGCGTAAGGCAGGACGCGGCCATACCTGACTGGTCAACGCAGCACCTGGGCCCTTAACCTCAGGAGGTTTCCGGTTGGCGGGAATACATTTGGGTCATCACTGTATAGAAGCCCGTACGTTTCGGACAAATCGCGTATCGGCGGCGCTTGCTTCGTAATGGAGGCGCCGTTATGACTTTCTTACTAGACGCTCTTCCTGACACACCTGCTAGTCGCCCTCCTTGTGCAGAGCGGCAGTCCGTTGCTTCGTACTTCCCTAGGCTCTTCATGAATTCGCCGATTTCGGCCGGCTGTGAGACTACCGATGGCCCCAAAAGCGATCGGATAGCGAGTGCGCCGCGAAATCGATAAGTAGGTTTGCAAGCCGCCTGTAGGAATTGGCAGGCCACGCGCTGTCACCACAAGCTCGCCGCTCCGCGTGGCTGCCCCCCCGGCGAGCCAATCCAGGAGACCGCGCCAAAACGGGGGCCGACTAAGCGGCAAGGCGGTGGTTTTCGTCCCGGGCGATGGACGGATACCATCGTTCAACGTAAAACCGGAACTGGTTATTGAGTACGGCCGTCCGGATTTGCAGCAGGTTGTGCGCGTGTCGAGGCCGCCAGGCCATCTGCTGGCGTTTGACGAACCGCTTGCTGATCACCTGATTGACAGCCGACTCGACAAAACCTGAGGCAATGGGTTCCCCATTCCGATAGCGGTCACCGTAGTTCACGATGAAGTGTCGGTTGTTGTCGAGGTAGACAATGAACTCCTCGAGCTTGCCGAGAAGTTTGCCCTCCTCGGGGCTGGCCTCAGGGTCCAGATCCCAGCTCAGGCTTTCCAGGCGGCGCAACGCTGGAAAGGGGCAACCGTGCCACAGGTGCCACTTGGCGCCATGCAGCGTCTTGATCAACGCGGCATTGCTAGGGCCATCGCTGTGTGCCGGCCTGCCCTTGATCATCTGTTCGAGATTCTGTACCCGCATGGCGATGTGGAACCAATCGAGAACGTACTCACCGCGGTCACCAAAGCCGAGCTGGGCAAACCGTACGGTATCCCCGCCGTCCGACAAGAAGGTGACAGGCTGACTGGGTTGCACACCTTCTCGTAGCAGGAAGTTCCACATACGATCGGCCGGTCGGCGCTCCAGTCTGTGTACGTAGGCAAAGCTATGGCCGGCATCCTGATCCCGTAGGGACTTCCCGACGATCACTTCAAACCAGCCATCCTGGCGGCGCCGGTGGCCGGCCCGTCGCAGGTAGCCGCTGTCAATGCCAACCGCGCGGATCGGACTGGGCCCGGGGATCTCAGGCGAGCGGACGCTCGCCGCCACCTCCGCCTGCTGCCGGGCGTCGGTGGCCTGTTCCGCTTCAAGTCGGCGACCGAGTGTGGTGACCTGGCGTCGGATTGAACTGGCTGCCAGCACATGATCGAGCGGCAATACTTCCTGCAGGACGTTGACGCTCAGACCATACGACATCAACGCTGCAAACTTGACCTCGAGATACTGCAGTTCTGGACTGACGCGCTCAGGCAGACAGCGGGCGACGGGGCTGAAGCTCGGTGCGTCGCCCTGGCAATGCCGGCAGGGGTACAGCCTCGGACTGTCAATCGACAGTCTCCCGAACGCGCTACGAAAGACTAGATGATGGTGGCCCTTGCAAGCCAACTGCACTCCGCACGTGGGACACACGCTGGTCCGGGCAACTGCCTCGGCAACTTGTGCCGTGACCATCGTCCGCTGCAGCCGACCCAGGGCGTCGTTGCATAAATCGAGATTGAAAACAGGGGTCCTCGGTGATGCTGAACTCAGGCGATACGGACGGATTGCGGGCGAGCGAGCGCGACCATGCGGTTGAGCACACCCGCACGGATGGCCACTTCGGCGGCCTGCGACCCGATTTCGCGTGCCCACAGACTGTGTCCCGTCAGCGTCTTGAGGCGGTACATCAGGGTCTCGGCCAGCGAGCGCCGGTGATAGCTGCTGGCGGCTTTCCATTCGCGTCGACTGCTCTTCTCAATGACATCGATGGCCTCATTACGCCAGGCTGCGCCCGGCGTACTTTCAGACCAAGGCTTCGCTCCATCGCGTGGTGGAATCGAGGGCTGTGCACCTCGCGCGGCAATCTCCGCGTGGCACGGCTTGCTGTCGTAGGCGCCGTCGCCTCCGATGGTATTGATCGGCGTATCAGCCGGGATCTGATCGAGCAGGTCGGCCAACACTTCGCCATCGCCAACGTCCTGGTGGGTCATCAGCGCAGCACAGATTTGGCCGGTGTTCGCGTCCATGGCGAGATGGACCTTGCGCCAGGTCCGTCGCTTGGACCAACCGTGCTTGCGAACCTTCCACTCGCCTTCGCCGTAAAGCTTCAGCCCAGTGCTGTCGATCACCAGATGCAGCGGCTCGCCCGTACGCGAGGCGGGCAGCACGACGTTCAAATTCTGCGCGCGGCGGCTCAATGTCGTGTAGTTCGGCACTGGCAACGTTGGGAAGGCCAGGGAGCGCAAGCTCTGCGCGAAGCCTTGCAGCGCGCGCAGCGGCAGGTGGAACACCTGCTTGAGACCGAGCAGCCCCTGGATCAGCGCATCCGTATAGACGAGCGGGTGGCCACGCTTGGGCGACTGGGCTTTAGCCGGTGGCACGAGCAAGCTCTCTTCGACCCACATCGTGACATCTCCTCGGGCTATCAGCCCCTTGTTGTACTGCGCCCAGTTCTTGACGCGGTAGACCCCCTTGGGCTCGGCTTGCTGTCGGTTGTCCTTGCGCATCGTCCCGGAAAAAGTCCAAGACACTACGCAACTTCGTCAGAAGTTAACAGAGCCAGCGTTCCAGTCGTTGCGCGTAAACGTCAGCCCAACCGAACCCGGATTTATGCAACAACGCCCCTATAGATTCTAAGGGGGCGACACCGCTTCTAACACCAAAGCCAACTTCGAAGAACCTCTTGCAGCGTTGGAAAGGACGAGTCTTCGTTGTCCCATCCGAGCGGAACACCCGGACGCCGATCGCTGTCTCCGCGCTTCGGTATATCGCGCGGCAGCGCCGACCTCCACCACCTGGATACCGAAGTGTTCCATCTCAAAGGGCCATCGGCTACAGATACAGCAGAACACGAGACCCAAGGCTCTTGACACTGCGCCACCAGCCTTTGACGTACGCACAAGATATTGGGGAGCAGCAGAAACTATAGCGTGTTGGGGTCGGCTTCCGGGCTCGCCAATATGTTCACTATTTGGCAGTAATAGGAGCGCCGGTTGCCGAAACCGACAAAGGACAGCTCTCTCTATTCTTCTGCAGGTCTGGCCAGAATCAGGCGCTCAGCGTGGAGTTGACGCATATCATCAACAGACACTTCTGCCTCGCTAGGCCTATACATTTTGGCGTATATGTCAGTGAACCGTGACGGCCGTGGCTCCTGCATTACCCAATGGGAGAACTCATCAAGACTAAGCATTAGCAGATGAGACAGGTGCGATAGGGGTTCAGGCATTCGTGTAACGACTATGTAGTCCCAAGGGCCCTCAATGGCATATGCTGACGAATGCTCCTTGAGGTGTTGGATCCGGCGCTCGACTTTCCGCTCCCAGTCTCGGGAACGCTCGACGTGTTCGTCCACTGCTTCCGGCGCTCTGAAGTACACAGCAAGCGGCAACGCGTGATTCTTGGCTTCGATGAGAAGATGGTGGCCAGTACTCTTGTTGCGCAGGACAAGATCGATGTCACCAAGCTGCTTCTTACCCGCATGAAGATAGACATCCCGCGCAGCTTCCTTATAGCCTGCGCGCGCGGCTGCGACTGCAATCTGGTCAATGAACTGCACCGCCCGACGAGCCATGTATGCCGGCTTCGATGCCTCGTTTTCGAGCAGTGTGAAGTGGGTATTGTCGAGCAAACTATCGTAGACAAGGTCCGGACTCAGCACGGAAACCCCGAGTCCTATCAAGAATGGCCGGCGCGACAAATAGTGAAACTTCAGCTCGGCATCGCTCTGTGCCGTGCTATCGAATGGATGGTGTCGCAAGTAAGCAAGGAATTCGGGATTGATCGCCTCCACCAGCTCAGCATCAGTAAATGCATACCCTCGTGCCACAGCAATAAATGTCGACGCCTTTTCCGGATCGATCCGTCCTTTCTTGTCGGCACATGCGTCGTCGGACAACTCGCCTCGGCTCTTCAAAGCGGCATTCAGCTCCAGCATGCCGTCGCAATAGCTGGCCAGAGAGATTCCCGACTCGGCTTCAAACAGGTCCGCCACGTCAGCATATTCCGCTTTCAATCGTTCTACCAGTGCTTCCACCGATAGGAGTTGGTCTTTGCCGCGCATCGTAGACCGTTTGATACGTAAGCCGTAGTGCAGGTACATTGCTCGACGAGGATCTCTCATGCCGGCAGCCAAGTCTACCGCGCATTCCTCATCGCGCTCTCCGTATACCCGAACTTCGCCCACATGCAGTAGGGACTCTGATTCGAATTTGGCGTTGATATGGCGCGCCATATCTTGCAAATGCATGACGCGTAAGTTGTCGAAGCCACTTAGAGCGGCTAACAAAACCGTGTCATCGAACGGCGCCTGATGGACGTTAGCGGTGGCATGGCACGAAAGAAGATCAACAACGAATTGTGGAAGGCATTGCAGCCGCTGCT
>NZ_CAJPVI010000101.1 GCF_905397435.1 Cupriavidus numazuensis | reverse complement strand
TGGTTGTTAAAGAACCCGTCCTTGCGGACCACGCTACCGGCTTTGCCGTTTGCGTCGCTGCGTCAGCAGCAGAGAAACGAGATTATGCAGAACTTTCTTCGTTTCGTCAACTGGGTCAGCATCTTTTTTTGCCTCGGTTCGTCGCGCCAAACACCTCGCTTCGCACCACCCAATCGCCCCGCAACCCTTGCCAGCCCTGCTTTGCAGCGCCGCGTTGTGTTGCGAGGGGGCGAATATTACGGCAGCAAACTGCCCTTGGCAAGCGCTTTGGCGAAATAATTCGCCAACCTTGGAAAGCGCGCGATCAATCACCCAAAAATTCATGGTTCGTACATCTGTATAGAATCGTTATTCCCGGGCCGCGCTCCGGCCCTCTTCCGCACGAGGACGTTCGATGACTATCCAGGCGACATGGCAGCCGAGCCAGGGCAATACCCTTTGCAACCTCACCAATGATGAGGCGCGCTGGCAAGCGGACTTGGATGCTTCAGCGGGCGGTGACCCGCAGTACCCCAGCCCGCATGACCTGCTCGATTCGGCGCTTGCGGCTTGCACGGTGCTCACCCTCCAGCTTTATGCCAAGCGCAAGGGCTACGCCGTGGATGGGATCCATGCGTCCGTCAGCCACGAGGAAACCTCCGGCCATTACGCGATGAAGCGCGAAGTCCGCGTCACTGGCAATCTGGAACCCAAGGTCCTCGAGGATCTGCTGCGCGTGGCCAACAAGTGCCCCGTGCACAAATCGTTGTCGGCCGAGATTGCCATCGATACCACGATCTCCGGCTGAATTCGGCCGCGTCATCGTCCTGACCCACACCAGACGGTACGGTAGGAAGCGCGTCAGCCCGTCCGGCGTGGCAACTGGCGCCTGACAGCAGTATGCGCCGCATTCGTTCGCTGCCCCACCAAGCCCATGGCATCAAGAGCCTAATACACCACTTTACGTTTTGTCGGTGTATGGCCCACGGCTTACCATGAAGAAAAAAGAAGAAGGCAGCACCTTTATCGCAGTGGAGCGGGGACATCTTGACGAACTACATCGAAGAGTATTGCGCGCAGATCCGGCGCACAGGATCCGCGGGGCTGATCGCCAAGCCCATTCTGGTCGATCAGGACGGCACTTACACAATGACCTATGTGCCGCACGAGCACCTCAACCCGGGCGCACGCCTGGTACTGGTCAGCACGACGCCAGGCCACGCCCATGTGCGCCTTGCTGCCGCGGTGACAGAGGAACTGCTGCAGGCGCGTACGCCGGGCCGCGTGATCCAGCGCGAGAACAAGCGCCGCGTGGAACTTGGCGGGCAGCTGATACGGCCCAACCTGATCCGCATGCTCGATCATTTCCGCGCACCGGAGCTTGTCGGACTGCCGCACGCCGCCGCGCTGTGGAACGAGGGCTTCGAGCAATTCCAGCCATTGGCCTTGCTGCCGTGTGCCACCACGCGCCGGGGCCTTGCCTTCGACGGCACGCTGGAAGACCTGCTCGCGGCGCCGATGCTGCGCGCCGCATTCGAAGCGCACTTCCTCGGCGCGATCCGCCAGATGCGGCCCGACGCGTTCTATATTGCGCTCGGCCGTACCGCATGGTCCGGACTGCGCCATGCGGCGAGCCGGCGACTCCTGGCCAAACACCAGCTTCTCGGGATGATGCCGGTACCCGCCCGCGCCGGAAACATGGTGCGTTACTTCCTGCGCGAGATCCCGGCACGTGACCTGTCGCCAAACGATCCGGTCCGGCACCGCGTCGACTGGCTGGACGCCGCACATACGGAACTGATGGCGAACGTGCAGAAAGTGCGCGCAGTCCATATGCCCCCGGTGGGGCCTAACTACCTGATCGCATGATCGGGACGATGCGAGGCAGCAGCCCCCCTCCCAAAGAGGGGTCTCGATGCGCACCTTTGCGCCGATAACGCCTCTTGAGGAAACTGACCTCCTCGCATTCCCGATTAGCGGCCCCTGTGCGGGCCGCGATTTTTTTGGGCGCCGTGCCGCAGCGACCCATTGCGCGCCGACCCTGCCCAGGACCTCCTGAGCCACCTCTCAGTGCCAGACGGAAAATGTCCCGCCTCACTACAATGCTCCCATGCCCAGTCACCGGAGCGTTTGCGTCATGCCACCCCTGTCACCCCGGCACGCACACAGGCAGGCGCAAGCGCTGTGGCGCGGCTTGCTGTGCGCGGCCGTTCTGCTTGCAGCCCCGGCGCAGTCCGCGCAGGGCGATCAACCCGGCATCGCATTTTCCGCATTGCGTCCCGGCGCCCAGTTGCCGGCCGACTGGAAGAACCTCCCTGTCGTGCATGGCAAGGCGATGACCCGCTACACACTGGTGGCGGACGGAACGACCACCGTCCTGCAAGCCGATGCGAGCGGGTCCGCTTCCGCGCTGATGCACGAGGGCAATATCGACCTGAACCGCACGCCGGTCGTGGCGTGGCGCTGGAAGGCGCAAGCGCCGGTCGAAGGTGCCAACAACAGCGAGGGCGCCAAAGAGGATGCCCCGGCCCGGCTGGTGTTCTTCTTTGAAGGCGACAACGACAAGCTGTCTTTCGGCGATCGCGCGAGCATCCAGCTGGCCAAAAAGCTCGGCGGCGAAGACCTGCCCTATGCCACGCTGATGTATATCTGGTCGACGACGGCCGCGCCAGGCAGCGTCATCGCCAACCCGCATACCGGCCGCGTGCAGATGATCGTGGTCGCCGGCAAGCCCGGCGATGCCGGCCAGTGGCAGACCCTGCGCCGCAATATCGCTCAGGACTACGAGCAGGTGTTCCACGAACCGCCCAGCAAGATCACGGCCTACGGCCTGCTCACCGATACCGACAACACAGGCGCCACCGCACGTGCGTGGTACGGCGACATGCGGTTCCAGCCCGCGCGATAGCGGACTATGCGCGTGGCGGCGCCGAGGCGGCCACGCTTGCCCGCAACGCTTCGAGCACCCGCTGCGCCAAACCTGCTTGATCGTCATCGGCTGCGTTCATGGCCTGCTGCACGCTGACCACCTTGTCGGCATCGTAGTGCCGGCCCGTATCGGCCTCGGCCTCGAAATCATTGGCGCGCTGCGTAATCGAAACCGGATCCGCACTGACGAGCAGCACCGCATGAGCGAGTACCACATGGCGCTGGCCATCCGGCGCCTGCACCGCGGCCGGCGCGCGGCGCCAGTACTGGGCAGTGCCTGCAATCTTCCGCGCCTGCTCCGGCGGCCCCCAGGCCAGGTTGAAGCGTCCGTCGCAGAACGAGCCCTCCACCGCCTGCCAGTGGCTGTCGACATCAAGCATGCGCAATGCCCCGCCGACGACCTCGCACAGGTGCAGGTACACCGCCTCGCTCAACGCGCCCGGTGGCCCATCCACACGATAGGCGAGACTCAGGTTCAATATGCCGGGCCCCTGCGGCACCATTCCTCCCCCTGACATGCGCAGCCAGACAGGACAGCCACGCCGCGCAAAGCTGTCCCGCGCCGCCTCGAACTTCGGATAGCGCAGGTAGCTGCGCGGCACCACCAGCGACACCGGGGCCTCCCACAAGTGGGCGACTTCACTACCCTGTGCGGCAGCGTCCAGCAACGCAAGTTCGGCCTGCAGCGGATCTTCGTGCGCAGCGTGGGGTTCGACAAATACGAATGGCATGGAATTCGTCCCGGCGGTGACCTGCCACACGATAGCAGGCCGGCGCGGACGGCGTGGCCGCCGTCCGCGATCCGGCATCAACCGGCCAGGTGTGTGCGCAGCAGCGCGTTGAAGTCGCCAGCCTTTTCCATCTGGCTCATGTGTCCGGTGTCGTCGAACACCTTCACCGTGGCGCCGGCCGGCGCGTTCTGCGCGTGGGCACTGGGGATGATCTGGTCCTTCGCGCCCCACACCACGAGCGTGCGCTTGCCGGTATCCGCCAGCCGCTGCGCCGGCTGCTCGCGTTGCCTGCCCTGCGCGAACAGGTTGTCGCCGAGCGCCGACAGCGATTCCTGCACGCCATCGAGCCGTTTGTAGCGCAGCAGGTCATCGAGCATCTGCCGGCTGACCAGGTCCGGGTTGGCGAACAGCAACTCGATCACGGGCTTGAGCTCGCGCCGCGACTGCGCATTGACGAAGCCTTCGGTATAGCCGCTGTTGATCTCCTCGCCCATGCCAACCGGCGAGACCAGCGCCACCGACAGCACGCGCTGCGGCGCATCGACGGCAAGCTGCGCGGCAATGCCGCCGCCCATCGAATGCCCGACCACATGCGCCGCATCGATGCCCGTCGCATCCAGGAAGCGCGCTACAAAGCCGGCCATCTCCGCCAGCGTCGTGCCCGCGAGCCGCGGCGACGTCTGTCCGTGAGCGGGCAGGTCCAGCGCGACCACCGTGTACGCATCGGCAAGGGCGTCGAGGTTGAACAGCCAGTTGTCCAGGTCGCCGCCAAAGCCGTGGATGAAGAGCACCGCCGGCCCCGCGTTCCCCCTTCGGGCGTAGCGGACGCGGATGCCGTCGACGTCGGCGTATTGGTACGCGGGTCCGGCTTCCTCTTCGTCGCCGTCGTCCGCCGGCGTTTCGTAAGCCGCAATATAGGCATCGATTTCCGCATCGCTCACCTCCGCAGGCGCCAGCACGCCGAGCAGGGCCTTGACCGGCAGCACGTCCCCCACACCGGCCACCTTGCGGCGCAAGGTACCGGCATCGGGCGCTTCGACGGCGTTGGCGATCTTGTCGGTTTCCACATCAAGGATCGGCATGCCCACCGAGATCTCGGCGCCATCGTCGACGAGCCACTCGTTGACAGTGCCTTCCTTCATCGACAGGCCCCACTTGGGCATCACGATCGGGATAATTGCTGCGGCCATCAGTGTTTGCCTCCCTTCATGGTCTTGCGCACGGCTTCCACGACATGCGCGGCGCTGGGGATATACAGGTCTTCGAGCGTCGGCGAGAACGGCACCGGCGTATGCGGCGGGCACACCATCTCGATGCCGGCCTTCAGCGCACCGAATGCCTGCTGCGCGACCTGCGCCGAGATATCGGTCGCGATATTGCAGCGCGGGCTCGCTTCGTCCACGACGACAAGTCGCCCCGTGTTCTCGACCGACTCGAGCACCGTGTCCATGTCAAGCGGCGACAGCGTGCGCAGGTCGATCACCTCCGCCTCGATGCCTTCCTTCGCCAGCGTCGCTGCCGCGTCCAGCGCGCGATGCACCATCAGCCCGTATGCGACGATGGTCACGTCCTTGCCGTCGCGTGCGATATTGGCCTCGCCGAACGGAATGGTGTAGGCGCCCTCCGGCACGTCGCCTTCGAACCCGTACAGGTTCTTGTGCTCGCAGAAGATCACCGGATCGTTGTCGCGGATCGCCTGGATCAGCAGACCCTTGGTGTCGTACGGCGTCGACGGGCACACCACCTTGAGTCCGGGGATATGCGTGAACAGCGGCGTCAGCATCTGGCTGTGCTGCGCGGCCGCGCGGAAGCCCGCGCCCACCATCGCGCGGATCACCACCGGTGTTTCGGCCTTGCCGCCGAACATGTAGCGAAACTTGGCGGCCTGGTTGAAGATCTGGTCGAAGCACACGCCCATGAAGTCGATGAACATGAGTTCGGCGATCGGCCGCATGCCGCAGGCCGCCGCGCCGATGGCCGCGCCCACGTAGGCCGACTCGGACAGCGGCGTGTCGAGCAAGCGGTCGCCATGCTTCGCATACAACCCCTTGGTCACGCCAAGCACGCCGCCCCACGCGTCCTTCTCGCCGTTCGCGCCGGCGCCGCCGACGATGTCCTCACCCAGCATGATCACGCTGGGGTCCCGCGTCATTTCCTGGTCGATCGCTTCGTTGATCGCCAGCTTGATGCTCAGTTTGCGAGCCATGGTCTGTCTCCTGAATTGTGGATAGCAGTGTCGGGGTGGCGATTCAGTAGCTCACGTAGACATCGGTCAGCAGGTCCTCCGGACCAGGCAATGGCGCGGCCTTGGCCTCCTGCACGGCGTGTTCGATCAGCGTGGCAACTTCGCGGTCGATGGACTCGAGTTCCTCGCGCGAGACCACGCCCGCTTGCGTCACCGTGCGCGAGAACAGCTTCAGGCAGTCCTTATTGGCGCGGATGTCGTCGAGCTCGCCCGCAGCGCGATAGGTCTGCGCGTCGCCTTCGAAGTGGCCGTAGAAGCGGACCATCTTGCATTCGAGCAGCGACGGCCCACCGCCTTCACGCGCGCGGCGGATGACTTCGCCGGCTGCCTCATGCACCGCGAAGAAATCGGTACCGTCCACCGTCACGCCGGGAATGCCGAAGCCCGCCGCGCGATCCACATAGCTGTCCACCGCTGTGCCGTAGTCGCGCGACGTCGATTCCGCATAGCCGTTGTTCTCGATCACGAAGATCACCGGCAGGTTCCACACGGCGGCGAGGTTCAGGCTTTCGAGGAACGTGCCCTGGTTCGATGCGCCATCGCCGGAGAAGGTAATGCCGACCTCGCCCTTGCCGCGGAACTTCGCAGCCAGCGCGGCGCCGCAGATCAGCGGTGCGCCGGCGCCGAGGATGCCGTTGGCGCCCATCATGCCCTTGGACAAGTCGGCGATATGCATCGACCCGCCCTTGCCGTTGCACGAGCCGCCCTTCTTGCCATAGATCTCCTTCATCATTGCCACCGGATCGACGCCCTTGGCAATGCAGTGGCCGTGGCCGCGGTGTGTGCTGGCAATGCGGTCGCCATCGTTCAGGTGGTGCAGAATGCCGACGCCGGCGGCCTCCTCGCCTGCATACAGATGCACGAAGCCGGGAATATCGCCGCGGCCGAAGTCCACGTGCAGGCGTTCTTCGAACTCGCGGATGGTGCGCATCTTGCGATACACCGTCAGCAGCGTCTCCTTGTCGAGTGGCAGCCCGCTGGGGCCGGCTTGCATGGCACTGGCGCTCATGGTTGTCTCCTTGGTTGGGGTGGTACGGCTTGCTCAGTGGTTGGTGGGATGGGTGGCGGGTACGCTGCGCATCAGCCGCTCGCGGGCGGCATAGCGCATGCACGCCGCCACGTCGATGCTGCGGAAAGCGTGTTCGTGCAGGGTGATGGTGACTTCGTCGTGCGGGCCGAAGGCCAGTTCGCGCTCGCCATCGAGCGCGACGATGCCCGCGCGCTGTCGCACGCGGTGCGGGCGGGCATGCTCAAGACGCTGCCAGCCAGCGATGGAAACCTGGCTTAGCAGGCCGGGCGCGATCGGCGCACGCAGTTCGAATTCGCCCTGGCCCGGCGCGGCCAGCTCGATCGCAAGGCCGCCCGCTTCGCGCCGTCCGAGTGGCTCCAGCAGCCCGGCGATAGCAGACAGTCCGATCGCCTGCGGGTCGGCGAATGCCACGTACACGGCAGCAAGCGTGTCGGACTTCCACAGCGCCCGCGCGCCGATGAAATGCTCGTGCGCGATGACTGCGTCGACAAGCGCGATGTCGCGCCGGAAACCGCCGTCAGCATCGCGAATGACGATATCGAGCCGCTTGTTCGATGCAAGCGCCTGCGATGCCGGTACCTTGCCCGTCGCATACAGTCCCGTCGCCAGCCCGGTGATGGTGGCCTCGCGCATTTCCGGGAACGCATTGTTAGTGCCTGTGGACAGCCCGGCGATCGGCACACCGCCGCATTCGCGCACCACGGCGCGATGCGTGCCGTCGCCGCCGAGCACGATGATCACTTCCACGCCGGCATCGGCCATATGGCGCGCCGCGTTCAGCGTGTCATCGACGCGCGCGGTGACCGGCATGTCGATGTACTCCACCGCCGGCAAGCCGGCGTCCGGCCCCTGGTGCCGGCTCAGGTGGCGAGCGAGCATGACGCGCAGCCCTTCGCGGTCCGGCATCATCATCACGCGATCGATGCCGCAGGCCGACAGCGCGGCCAGCAGGCGCAGCACGATATTGACGCGGTCGGCCAACTGCAGGCTGTTGGCGTTTGCGATTACGCGGCGGATGTCGCGCGCCGAAACCGGGTTGGCGATGATGCCGACCAGCGGCGCGCCGGCGAACCGTGCCTGCTCCATGGCCTGTCTCCTGTTGTCTTTGTGGTGACAGGCACATCGCAATGGCTGTGCCAACGCACGCGACATGCGGAAAGGCCGCCGCGAACGCGAAAAATTGCGGGATTACCCGCAGGAAGCGGGGGTCAGAGGGCCACCGAAAGGGGCCTGACGGTACTCACGGTGTGACAGTTGTCACAGCGCAGGTGTACAGCGCTGGACAACCGTATCGGCGTCAGCGCTACTGTGGCGCTCCGTCACCGTCGCGGCGGTTGGGAGACTGGATGCCGTAGCGCTCCATGCGGCGGTACAGCGTCATGCGGCTGATGCCGATCTGGCGCGCCACCGCGCTCAGGTTCCAGCCCGACGCGCGCAGGTACTGCATGAGCAGCATGCCCTCTGGCGGCATCGGCTGCGCATCGTCCTGCTGCGCGGGCAACGCCTGCACGGCCGGCATTGCCGCCGGGGCGCCAAGCGCATCGGGAAGATCGTGCAGATCGATGTAGCCATCCGAGCAGACCGCACGCGCGTACTCGAGCACGTTGCGCAATTCGCGCAGGTTGCCGGGCCAGCGGTGGCGGCAAAGCTGTTCGCGCGCCTGCGGCGACAGCGCGATGCCGCGCTGGCCGCCATCGTCGAGCATCTTCTGCACAAGCCAGTCAAGGTCCGTGCGCTCGCGCAGCGGTGGCAGCGCGAACCGTGCGCCGTTGAGCCGGTAGAACAGGTCTTCGCGGAAGCGTCCTTGCGCGACCAGATCTTCCAGCCGGTGATGGGTGGCGGAAATCACGCGCAGCCTGACCGGTATCGGGCGTGCCGCGCCGATGGGCAAGACCTCGCCCTCGGCCAGCACGCGCAACAGCCGTGACTGCAGTTCGCGCGGCATGTCGCCGATCTCGTCAAGGAACAGCGTGCCGCCGTCCGCTTCCTGGATCAACCCGCGCTTGCCGCGCGGTCCGGCCCCCGAGAAGCTGTTGGGCAGGTGGCCGAACAGCTCGCTTTCGATCAGCGTTTCCGGAATCGCAGCGCAGTTCACTGCCACGAACGGCTGGCCGCGCCGGGCGCTGGCCTGATGCAGCGCCTTGGCGAAGTACTCCTTGCCGCTGCCGGTCTCGCCATTGATCAGCAGGTTGATCGGTGAATCGACCAGGCGCGCCGCTCGCTGTAATTGCTGCTGCAGCGCGGCATCGCCACCGCACAATGCCGCAAGCGGCTCGGGCAGCGGCGCCGGACGTTCTTCGCGGGCGCCCGCTTGCCAGCGCAGCGCCGGCGGCATCACGCTCAGGTACAGCAGTCCGCCGCTGCGGTTCAGCGCGACAAGCCGCTGCTCGCTCGGACGCGAATAGACATAGCGGCTCAGGTCTTCCAGGCGCGCGTTGAACAGCGTCTCGAACGACTGGCCGAGCACCGTGCCAGTGGATAGCTCGCCTTCCAGCATGCGCCGCGCGCGGTGGTTGTGCCCGACGATGCGGCCGCAGTCGTCGAGCGCGAGCAGGTATTCCGGATTGACGTCGACAAACTCGGGCGCGACGTTGAGCTTGAGGATCCAGTCGCGATGATGCACGCGCAGGAAGTTCGCGTTCTCGATATGCGCCGCATAGATGCGCACCATCTGCAGCGCCAGCCCCTGGCTCTCCTTGGCGTGCGGCGAAGTCAGTGCGGAAATGTCGAGGATCGCGCTCAGGTTGCCGTGCGAGTCGAACAGCGGCGCCGCCGTGCACGTGAGCGGAATGTGCGTGGCGTCGAAATGGTCGGCCTGGTGCACGGTCAGCGCTTCGCCTGTGACCAGCGCCGTGCCGACCGCGCAGGTGCCGGCGCCGCTTTCGCTCCATTCAGCACCCAGGTACAGGCCGGCGTGGCGCAGGTCGGTATCGGTGCGCGCGTCGCCGATGTAGTCCACGGTCACGCCCTGCGCGTCGGTCAGCAGCACCACGTAGCCGAGGCCTGCCACCTGCGCATACAGGCTCTCCAGCCCATGGCGCGCGATGCGCGCGAAATCGTCGATGCGTTGCTGGTGTTCGCGCAGCCGCGTCTGCGGCAGGATGCGCGCTTCCTGCATGCGCGAAGGATCCAGCCCGTACTGGTGCACACAGCGCCGCCATGAATTCTGGATCACGGCGTCATGCGTGGGCCGGTCCGCGGGCAAGGCAGGCGGGGGCAGGTAGCTGGTGGCCTGGACTACCGTCTCGATGTGCTCGCGTTGCCGCAGGTCCATCGCTGTCTCCTGGTTGTCTTCGCTGCGGTCTTCGCCATGCGCCGCGGGCGGCACTTTGGCGAACTGGCGAACCGGACACGTCGTCGCGCGCCTCTGTGCTGGCTACTGTATCCGACACCGTCGGAGCGGTGCAATCCGGTGTCATCGTTGCGGCAAGTTTGTGCATCGAACGGCATTTCTAAACCGGACAATAGGACATTCTCAAGACAGCGCGGAGCCCGCCGTTAGGGTGCCAGTGTCACGCCGGCGGCCTTGGCACCCGTCGCCCTGCCGGCCCTCCTTCCCGAATCGGCGTGACCGTCCGAATTCGGACGGCGTGCGCACCACTCCCTTTTCCCTACCGCCGAAGACGATGAATCGCATTACGCTCAACACCAAACTCTGGGCGGCCCTGGCCGTGATCTGGCTCGCGCTGCTCGGGCTCGGAACCTGGAACGCCTTCCATACCCGCAGTGTCATGATGGACGAGCGCCGCGACAGCGTGAAAGCGCTGGTGCAGGCGACCGAGGCCATCGTCTCCGCTTACGCGGAACGTGCCGCCAAGGGCAGCATGACGACCGAAGCCGCACAGCAGGCGGCAAAGGATGCCGTGCAGGCCATCCGCTTTGGTAGCAGTAGCTATCTGCTGCTGGTCAACTCCAAACCGCAGATCGTGCTCAACCCCGGCCGCCCTGAAATGAACGGCAAGGACGTCGGCGACTTCAAGGACCCGGACGGCGCGCCGATCTACCAGCGCATCGTGCAGGCGGGCAAGTCAGGCGCCAGCGGCGGCGATGGCTTCACGACCTACCGCGGCCGCCTGCCCGGCACCGAGACGCCCGAACTCAAGCTGACCTATGTGCGCTACGTGCCTGCGTGGGACTGGCACGTGGCCACCGGCGTGTACGTCAAGGACGTCAATGACGCGTTCCGCGACAGCCTGGTCCAGGCCGCGCTCGGCACGCTGCTGATCGGCGCCATCGTATCGGCCGTGATGCTGGCGATCATGCGCGTGGTGAACCGCAGCCTCGGCGGCGAGCCCGCCTATGCTGTCGAAGCCGTGGCGCGCATTGCCGCCGGCGATTTCACCCTGCCCGTGCACACGCGCGACGGTGATGAAACCAGCGTGCTGGCCGCCATGCGCCAGATGCAGCAACGTCTTTCCGCCACGTTGCACGGCATCCGAGATGCAGCCGATTCGATCGGCTCGGCCACGAGCCAGATTTCGGCGGGCAACGCGGACCTGTCGCAGCGCACCGAGGAACAGGCTTCCGCACTCGAACAGACCGCAGCGAGCATGGAAGAGCTGACCGGCATCGTGCGCCAGAACGCGGACAATGCGCGTCAGGCGAGCACGCTTGCGGTCAACGCCTCGGAAACCGCGAATCGCGGCGGAGAAGTGGTGGGCCAGGTGGTATCGACCATGGACGCCATCAGCAAAGCTTCGCGTCAGATCGTCGACATCATCGGCGTGATCGAAGGCATTGCGTTCCAGACGAATATCCTCGCGCTCAACGCGGCGGTGGAAGCGGCGCGTGCGGGCGAACAGGGCCGCGGCTTCGCGGTCGTCGCGGGCGAAGTGCGCACGCTGGCCCAGCGCTCGGCCACCGCCGCCAAAGAGATCAAGTCGCTGATCGACAACTCCGCGGCACAGGTGGAGGCCGGCACCGCGCTGGTGTCCCGCGCGGGCCAGACCATGGGTGAAGTCGTCGACGCGGTGCGCCGCGTGACGGACATCATGGGCGAGATCAGCGCCGCGTCCGCCGAGCAGAGCACAGGCATCGAGCAGGTCGGCCATGCGGTGACGCAGATGGATTCGGTCACGCAACAGAACGCCGCGCTCGTGGAAGAGTCCGCCGCCGCTGCGCATGCACTGGCCGAGCAGGGGCAGCGCATGATGCAGGCGGTGGCGGCGTTCCGGCTCGCGGGCGCCTGAAATCGGGCGGCGCAATCGCCCCGTCAGACTGCCGGCGCGAGCGTGCGGGCCGCGTCGGCGGCGATTTCGAACGAGCGCAGGCGTGCGGCGTGGTCGTAGATCTGGCCCGTCAGCATCAGTTCGTCCGGATGCAAGTCGTCGACGAAGCGCTGCATGCCGGCGCGCACGGCTTCCGGATCGCCCACCACCGAGCAGGCCAGCGAACGGCGGATATGGTCCGCCTCGCTCTCGGTCCACAGCGCCTCGATATCGTCAACGGGCGGACGCAGTTGTCCCGGCGTACCGCGCACCAGCGCCAGGAACTGCTGCTGCAACGAGCTGAACAGGCGCCGCGCTTCTTCGCCGGTCTCTGCCGCGAACACATTGAGGCCGAGCATCACATAGGGCCGCTCGAGCTGCGCGGAAGGCCGGAACGTGCGCCGGTACAAGTCCACCGCCTGGCGCATGAAGCCCGGCGCGAAGTGCGAGGCGAACGCAAATGGCAAACCCATCGCCGCCGAAAGCTGCGCGCTGAACAGGCTCGAGCCGAGCAGCCACAGCGGCACTTTCAGGCCCGCACCGGGCACGGCGCGCAGGCGCTGGCCAGGACGCACGTCATCGAAATAGGCCTGCAGCTCCTCGACATCCTGCGGGAACGTGTCGGCCGTGTCGTGCGACAGTTGGCGGCGCAGCGCGCGTGCCGTGGTCTGGTCGGTACCCGGTGCGCGGCCCAGCCCCAGGTCGATGCGGCCCGGATACAGCGAAGCCAGCGTGCCGAACTGCTCGGCCACCACCAGCGGCGAATGGTTGGGCAGCATGACGCCACCGGAGCCCACGCGGATCGTGCTGGTGCCATTGGCCACATAGCCGATCAGAACCGCGGTCGCGGCACTGGCGATGCCGGGCATGTTGTGGTGCTCGGCGAGCCAGAAGCGGCGGTAGCCAAGGCGCTCGGCGTGCTGCGCAAGGTCCAGCGAGTTGCGCATGGCCTGGCCGGCATCGCTGCCCTGCGCGATGGGCGCGAGGTCGAGAACGGAATACGGAATCGGGGTCGTCATGGAAGCTGCCTTGGTGCGGCGGGTGGGCCTTTGCCGGCCGCCGCGCGGGAAAATCGAAACGTCCGCTATCTTAGTGAGGCCCCGGCAATCGTGCTGGCGGCCGCCACGCGGCCATACCGGCGGCGTGGTTATCGCAGTGGCGCCCGATCCACCGAAGGATTGAGCCAAGCGCCGCTTGTCCCGTACCATGCTGCCCCATGCGAAGCAGGAAATCGGTATGACACTCAAGACACTGGACGGCGCGCTGGCCTTGCTGACCCACTTCACCGTGCGGCAGCCCACCTGGGGCGTGCGCGAACTCGCCAAGCACAGCGGCGTGCACTATGCCGTGGTGCACCGCGTGCTGGCCACCTTTGCGGCCAACGGCTTCCTCGTGCAGGACGCTGCCACCGGCAAGTATTCGCTGGGCCTGCGCCTGTTCGAACTGGGCCAGGTTGTGCGCAAGAGCTTTTCGCCCGACGAGATCGTGCGGCCGGTGCTCGAAAAGCTGGCTGCGCAAAGCGGTGAGACGGTCTTCCTGTCGTGGCTCGACGGCCATGAGGGGCTATGCGTGGGACTTGTGCAAAGCCAGCACCAGTTGCGTTTTTCGATCGAACTCGGCGAGCGTTTTCCACTGTATGCGGGCGCGCATGCCAAGGCCATGCTCGCGTTCCAGGACGACGCGTTCCGCGACGAGGTCTATCGACAGGGCATGGAAAAGATGGGACCGCACACCACGCTCGACCGCGACACGATCGAAGCGCAGCTCGCCGAGGTACGCGAGCAGGGCTGGGCTCACACGCGCGAGGAAGCCGCCGCGACCGTGGCCGGGCTGGCGCTGCCGCTGTGGTCGCGCGACCACAGCATGGTGATCGGCTCGATTGCGATTGCCGGCCCCCAGCAGCGGCTTGGCGAGGACGCGGTGCCGCGCCTGCTCGACGCCCTGCGCGATGCGAGTGGCCGGCTCGAGGATGTGATCGGCTTCGTGCGCTGATACCGTATCAACCAGCCAGCAACGCCCGCCCCACAGCACCGCCGAACACCCGCTGGCCGATAACGTGGCCCAGCGCGCGGTAGCTTTCCCACTGCGCTTCGTCGAAGAACTGGTCCGACGTCGCTTCCTGCGGAAAGGCCGGATGGCCGGCGCCGTACTGTTGCACGTCGGCCGGCGCCCATGCCGCCAGGCGCGGCTTGAGCAGCACGATGCGGCAGACCGGTTCGCGCTGGTCCGCACCTGGCCCCGCGCGGTACACATTGAGCAGCACCGCGCATTTGTCCGATGCCGCGCCACTGGCGCCCGTACCAAAATCTTCCGGCGTACCGAACACCTGGCTCAACACCGGATGCGAGGTAGCGGCGTCGGTGTCGACCTCGATCTCCAGCGCGTAGTCGATCCGTGCGAGCCGGATCAGGTTGGCAAGGTCGCCGAAGCGGTAGTCGATATCTGCACCGGCATCGCACAGCACGATCAGCGATACGTCGCGGCCCGGGCGCAGCAGTTCGTACACGCCGGTGTTGTCGAAATGCCCGCCGTCCGACAGGTACTGCCAGCCGCGCCGCATGCCGTGGAAGCGCGCGGCCAACTCGCAGCCGAGGCAATACTGCGTACGGAACAGCGTGCTGAAGCGCGCCAGCAGCGGGTGCGTGGCGCGTTCGGGCTGGCGCTGCGTAGCGGGCACGGCGCCCGCGTGACGCGGGCCGTCGTGCAGGTAGGACGGCCACCATGTGCCAAGCCGAAGATTGGCCAATCCCATCAGCAGTGAAGTCCCCAGCGTCGTTGCCCGCCCTAGCCCGGTCGACAGCGTCGCGCCGGAGATTGCGATCCAGTCGCCCACCGTGCGCGATTCGGCGACGCGCGCCGTCACCGGACGTGACAAGTCCGGGCAGCAGGGCCGCCCATCAACCAGAAAGCGTGCATAGGCGTCTGCGGGCAGCGTCTGCGTCGAGCCGGGCTGCACCATGCTGGGCCCTGGGCCCAGGCACAGCGGCTTGCCCTTGCGGTCGCGCTGCACGAGTTGCTCGGCCGGGTCGACGGTCTGGTTCAGCGTGATGTTGATCAGGTGCAGCGGCGCCAGCACGCGCGGATCGTAATAGGTGTTCAGGCTGAGCTGGTCCCCTGGCACGGGCTCGGCCACGCTGAAGCGATCGCGCGCATGACGGCCCGTTGCATGCGTGGCGAAGCGCTCGCCGTTGGAAGCGCCCAGGTACGCGCGCGTCAGCCGCGCCGCATAGAACGGCTGCAGCGTCGACAGGTTCAGGAAGCCCGTGAAGCGCCCCGCCACCACCGCAAGCACCAGCGATACCAGCACCAGCACGGCGAGCACCGGACCGGTATAGGCATTGCCGTACACGAGCCAGTCGACTGGCTCGCGGCCGTTCCAGCGCACGTACAGCACTAGCCACGACCACAGCACGTACACGAGCAACGCCAGCAGCGCGGCCAATACGCCCGCGAGCAGCGACACAGGCAGGTGCGCGAGCAACGCACGCCATGGCGTATCGGCGCTGTCCTGCTTGCCCTCGTCGCGCAGACCGGCACCGTAGCGCACCATCCAGACCAGCGCGGCCAGTGTCCCGACAGGTGCGCCGGCGCTCCAGAGCGAGGCCGTCATGAACGCGTAGAGGAATGTGGTGCGCGCCGCGGTATCGGCAAGGCCGAGCGCCAGCAGCCACAGCGTCAGCGTCATCGCGCCACGCAGCAAGCGCGTGGCGCGCACGCGGTAGTCCGACACCGTACGCGGCGCGGAAGCCAGCATGAGCAGACAGCACAGCACGGCCAGCAGCAGAAGTCCCCCTACCGCCGCAAGCAGGCAGGCCAGTACCAGTCCCGGGCCCAGCCACACGACCCACCGCGCCGCCAGCAGCAACAACACGGCGATCAGCGTGGCCACGATCGGCCCCGGACTGAAGAAGCGTGCCGCTGCCTGCGGGTCGCTGGCACGCGGGTACACCAGCCAGTAGGCCAGTCCCGGCGGTGCGGCCAGCAACAGCAGCGAGCCCAATGGCAACCACAACAGCGCGCTCCACCAGATCGCGCACGCTTCCTGGTTGAACGCCTGGCGTGCGTCATGCAGCAAATCCATCTCGTATCGGCCGAGGCCGTACGACATGCCCACCGCCACATACTGGCCCAGCGCCAGCACGGCCAGCAGCACGAGCAGCGCGCTGCCGATCACGTAATGCATGGCCACCCAGTTGCGCACGACCATCACGGCCGCATAGAGGTTGTCGCCCGCGCCGGTCGGCGACAGATAGCGTCCGTTCTCGCGCAGCCATGCCACGGCGCCGCGTCCCGGATCGGCGGCATAGGACACCGAGGTGCGGATGCGCCCCGGCGGTTCGCATTGCAGCGTGTGGTACGCGTCGGCCGCGGCCTGCACGGCGTTCGAGCCGCGCCGCAGGCGGCCCGGCACGAACAGGCTGGTAATCTTACTGTGTCATAAAAACAACGATGTTTATATGCATGTCAGAGATAATATGGAATCCATACTGATGAGCGGACCGCAATGGAAAATCTGGCAAAGTTCGATCGCTACATCGAGCACCTGTGCGCAGCGTTGGAGCATAAGGATCGAAACGCCGGATTGCAGGACTATTGTCGCGGGCTGATGCTGCCGATCCATC
>NZ_CAJPVI010000100.1 GCF_905397435.1 Cupriavidus numazuensis | reverse complement strand
GTTGCGCATTCGCTTCGAACGACGTCTCGATATTCATCTGGCTCTGCTCACGCTCGCTTGCGCTGTCATCTGCTCTCGATTTGTTGAACAGTTTTGTTAGCCGTTCTTAGACGCCGCAAAGTCCGCGCTCGCAAGGAGAACCCGTCGGCCATGAGGGGCGCGCGTAGCAACCAGGGGGCCAAAGCAAGAATAGGCTCGTGTCGACAAAGGTGCCGTAACATGAACTCAAAGACGCGAGATCGCTGTCTTCATCCGCTTCGACTCGCATATTTCACGAAAGTGAAATTATTCTAGGCGGCTGTCGGTGCTACGCATCGGAGGCGGTCCGCACCGTTTCCAGCGCGCAAACGCCTGCCGCCGGCAAGACCGTGGCGGACCTGGGCGCCGAACTGAACTATCGGAAGAAGGGCCTGCGGCGCATTCTGCTTCATAGTCGACCACCGGCCAATGCTAAACGATAGAGTTCGCATCTCCATATGCGCCCAATAATCACTGAGGTTTGCCGGCAGAGACGGTCACTTGGCGTACCTCTAGCCTTGTCTGCCTTCTGGTCAGGTCGGTGCCATCGCTAGCCTGCACCCTAAGACGTTTCACGGGCTGGCCCGCTGGATCCAGCAGCCAAGACATCTCCTCGCCTTCGTCGAATAGGAACTCTTCACCCCACTGTCGCAGCGAGACAAGAACCATCCAAAGCTTCTCGCCCTTTTCCGTCAATCTGTAGGTGGACACCGCCCTCCCGGCTTCATCGCTCGACTCTAACTCGAAGATTCCCGCCTCGAGCAAGAGCTTCAGTCGTATGGACAGGATGTTCTTGGAAATCGGAAGGCGCTCAAAGTCACGGAAGCGTGTCGCTCCGTGAAATGCTTCTCTGACGATCAGCAGTGTCCACCAATCGCCAATCTCATTGAGCGCGCGTCCGATAGGACATGGGCTGGGATCAAGGATCTTGCGTCGCATGAGACACCTTCAGATTCTCGGTTGCGTTATAGAACCGCTCATAATACACTCGAGTCGCTTGGTTCTATTATAGAACCACAGGCGAACCATTTCTTGAGTAGGAGTCAATGATGTATCCCGAGATGTCGTGCCTCTCCACATCGTTCTCGGACGGTGTACTTACAGTCAGCATCAAGAACCCACCGCTCAACTTCGTCGGTGCGAGCTTCATCAACGACCTAGTGGCTTTGCTGGACGCGCTTGAGCAAAGGCAAGACTGCAATGTGGTCGTATTCAAGAGCGACGACCCCGACTTTTTTCTTTCGCGTGCGGACATCACCAACGTCGCTGACTACACGGCGGCCGCATCGAAATCCGGAGGGCCAGGCGACAATTTTCTTGGCACATTGCTCCGACGAGTCGCCGATACCAAGGCAATCACAATTGCCCAGATCGAAGGTCGCACCCGAGGCGCGGGAAGCGAGTTCGCCCTCGCATGCGATATGCGGTTTGCCTCGAAGGAGCACGCGGTCTTCGGGCAACCGGAAGCCGGCGTTGGCCTCATGCCCGGCTCGGGGGCAGTGCAGCATCTGACAAGGCTGATGGGCCGTGGCCGCGCCTTGGAAGTGCTTCTTTCTTCCAACGACTATAGTGCTGACGAGGCCGTGGAATATGGCTGGATCAATAAGGCCCTGCCGGCCAGCCAATTGGAGACATATGTGATACAGCTTGCCAAGCGTATTGCGAAGTTCTCGCGCCAAGGCCTTCTCACTATCAAGGAGCGGGTCAATGCCATCGCACTCCCCACAATTGACGCCGTGCGCAGCGATGCGGCAATCTTTCAGGCATTGGCTCGTTCTCCCGAGTGCCAGGACAGAATCGGCATGATTCGGAAAATTGGTCTCGATACCCGCGGTGACACGGAGTTGAACTTCGGGCGGGTGCTGGGCGAAATCTGAAAACCAACAGTGCTCGTACTTGCACTGGTCGAAGAAACACTCAACGGATCGGTCCGGTAGGTCTCGCAGGATTAAGCCTGCGAGACTGGACCTGTTCGGTGTGCCAGACAAGGTACGACCGAGACGTCAATGCAGCGAAGAACAACCTGCGCATTGGTCTATCGAGAATGGAAGAAGCCTTTTTCCGCAGCGGCCGGCCAAGCCGCTCTGGTCTCTTCAGAGGCCCCGAGCGGACGTGCCCCTCTTGCAGAAGGAATCTCTGTCCGTTAGGGCGCAGAGGACGTCAAGGTTTGCGTACTTGTTATCCGACAACCTTTCTGGCCAGCATAATGCTTAAAGCATCGTGGCCCTTCGAAACTCCGATGGAGTTACACCGGTGGCCTTCTTAAACGCCGTACTAAAGTGCTGAGCATGGCTGAAGCCGCAATCCTGGGCGACCTCTGTAGTAGTCTTATCACGATCGACAAGGAGCTGCTTTGCTTGTTCAACACGCAGACCATTTATGAATCGCAATGGCGTTTGTCCTACGCTCTCTTGGAAGCTTCTAATAAAATGCCTGGGACTAATCCCCGCGATATGAGCTAGTTCGTCTATAGTGAAGGAGCGCGAAAGATCACTGCCAACATAATCGATTACGCGCTTGAGCTTCGCCGGAGCTAATCCACCTCGTTGACGCGCAATTTCCAACTTCTGTCCGCCAATTCGCGCCAACAACGCAACTGCTTGCATTGCCCAGCCTTCTGAAAAGAGTTCATAGAGGCTGTCTGCGTTGCGAGACTCGCGGCACAAGGCATCCAGTCCGCGTTGCAGGTCCTCATCCGCAAACCCCACGAGCGGCCGGTCCAGGCGACAAGCAACTTGTGCCAAGAAAGGCGACGGTTTGAAGAACACTGCGGTGTAGTCGCAGTTGGTACCGACATCAAACTCACCTTCAATCGATGTCCCCGCGGGGAACAATGCCATGTTCGCTTTTGGATTGATCGCAGAGTGTATTTGGTGGCCGTCGACTTGCAGGCGCACCCCTTGTGCCCCACGCCTCCACCAAAAAAGTGCCGGTTGAGGCTGACAAAAACGCCAGACGACTTGTCCTGGCGTTCGGCGGGTCAAAATTTCGAGCCGGGTCGCTTCGCTGTCAACAATAAGACTAGATATGAGTTCTCCGCCGACTTCGCGTACCTCGTGAGGGTTTATGTCTGCGCAGCCTTGCATCATTAATGCACTCCGGCATATCTATCCTGAATGTCACAGATTATATAGCTTTCGATGTACGCGTGATTTTGCATCGCAGCAGCAGCATGGCTGCACCGGAATGGTGCTCCCAAAGCGCTCCCCGCACGCCATGGCAAGGCCGTGATCACACCGGCCTCGCCCGCAATGTAGCCGCTCATTCGAGCGCTAAAAGATCTTCCCAATGACCGACGCGAAAGACTGCCGTCGATGGATCGGACGGCTGACTGAAGTTTGCGGCATAGCCCCTCTTATACCCTGGCCTCTCAGCAATGCGACGCAAGTACGCGTGAAATTGTCTAGGTAGGCAAATATTGTAAAATATAGCCCACGTCAGACATGTCGTTAGGATGATATCTGCGCTAGAAAAAAAATCTCCCAACAGATAGTTCCTGCCATCCGCCAGCGCCGATTCCACATGCAGAAGTTGCTTTGTAAAGTATGCCGCCGCTTGCAAAACGACCTCTGGTGCATCGCCGTAAATATGCTTCAGGTCGCTGTGCCGCCGAATGACATACAGGCTTGCGGAATCCAATTCCGTCACCAGAAAGAAGCACCATTCTAGCCACTGTGCATAGTCGACACTAGACGTCGGAATCAACGACGTTTCGGATGTGGAGTAAGCCCCAGATAGGTAGGAGACAATAGCGGCGCTTTCCCCCATCACGAAATCATTGTCTTGAAGCAAAGGGACCTTCTGCCGCGCATTTAGAGCGGTGAATTCTTTTGTTTGTGTCTCACCACTCCGCGGACTAATGGGCATCGTGGTGTAGTTAAGTCCCAATTCGTGCATCGCCCAATGGGGACGCATGGTCCGGGTCGTTCCGACCCCCCAAAGTGTCAGATCGCCCATAGTTCACCACTTTTCGATAGCAGGACGAATATCCATCTCGTGTGTCCACGCATCTCGCGGCTGCTGATGAACATACCAGTAGGTGTCTGCAATCGATGCTGTCTTCGTCATCGAATCTGGAGGAAGCTTGGAGGCGTCAATGCCAAGTTCAACCGCCAAACGGCGGTGAATCTCTGCGCTGTCTACACCCGCGTCAATGATCAAATGCATTACATGGATGTTGAGCGGCCCCAATTCGCGTGCCATCGCCTGAACGGCACCTCGAAGCCCCATCTTGGCTGCAGAAAACGCTGCGTAGCCGGCGCCGCCGCGAAGGCTCGACGTCGCCCCTGTAAAAAGCATGGTCCCCCGCCCACGCGGCACCATATACCTTGCCGCCTCCCGACCCACCAGGAAGCCTGCAAAGCAGGCAAGCTCCCACGAGCGGTGAAAGATCTTCTCCGTCGTCTCCAAGAGCGGCTTTTTGATGTTCGCCCCTCCGTTATAAAGGGACACCTCGATGGGACCCACTTCTGCTTCGACTCGGGCAAACAGTTCTTGTACCTGGCTTTCCTTACGAGCATCTACGCTAAACGCCCGAATATCACAGCCCTGCTCCGTCAACTCATCAATGAGCGCCTGTGACTTCTCTGCATCCCTTCTGGCAATACAGACCTTGTAGCCATTCGTCGCAAATTTGCGCGCAACAGCTGCGCCGACGGCGTCCCCTGCAGCCACCAACAACGCCACTTTGTTACTCTTTTCCATTGTTCGTCTCCAATTTGTCCTCTTGTGAGGTGCCTCTGCCTCTTGAGGGGTGACTTAGTTTTACACGTCGACTTCTACATAGGCTTGCAGTAGAGCGCCGCTTCGTACGTCAAACCGCCATGAACTTCACCAATTGCCAACGCCTGCATTGCTGCATTGGAGGTAACTGAATCCGACTGAAGCGGCCCGACTCCGAGCCATTGCTCGCAGACCGGACTCCTAAACACTGTATGAACCTCGCCCCAGACACCTTCCCGTGATCTGCGGTCTTTTCTAACAGGTAGCCGCTGGACTTCATGGCGCCCCCGCACCTGGGTAAGGACATCCGTACCAGCACGCGGTGTACTTCACTGCAGCGATCGTTGACGTATAGGGTGGATTGCTCAAGATCAGTTCTTGGCGCTGAAATCCAGGTCCTCGGCCCACCAGTGGCTTACTTGTGTCCTTGGCCAGCTTGACGGGCCTGGCGCACGGCGTCAGACAGCAAGCACGGGCTCGCGCTGCCCCAAAGTGGCGTCCTCGCGCAGCAGCGGTAGCCGCAGGTTCCGTGCGTGTTGCCGTACAGGTCCGTCTCGGTCACGACCAAGTGGTCGACTCGGCAGGCGGATGACGGAACACGACAATCGCACGCGAGCCGCGCTCGTCCCAGCGCAGGCGCCAGCTCAAGGCCACGCTTTCGGCGAGCGCACGCTCTCAGGCGACTGTTCGTCAACGAGAGAAGACGCTCATGAAGCACTCGCAAGCAGGGTTTTCCTTGGCGCTAACGCGGAAACTATGGCGTTTTTGTGCATTCGCCCTCGCCTCCTCCTATGCATAATCAAAAAGCGAACTTCAGGAAGTGTTAGCCAAGGAAATGCCTTTTTAAGCTAGCACGCGCGGCCTCGATGACATCGACAATTGCAGGAGAAAGTGCTGTGACAATTGAAAGTCGATACCGCCGGTACGTGTCGGGAAATCTTACTGCCTCAGCAAGGATCGACACGCCCATGGCTTACATTGAAATCCTTCGGAGAAACTCAGAAGCGGCCGTTAAATGGGATTTTCGCCAGCCTAAAATCTGCCTATTTTGGTACACATTGGGATCCGGTGAGTGCCGACTGAACATTAATGGCGAAAGCGTAAACTCATGGATTACTCCCGATCGACCGCTCTCGATGTTTCCGGCAGAGTCCGATATACGTGGTGAGTTTTTCTTTGACTCGGTTTGTGAATACACGATTATATTTATTGATCCGACTATAGCCGCACAGCGGCTTGGCGTATCAATCGACAAACCGTTGGTGGGTTTTTCAAACCAAGAACTTATTCGCAGTTTGGTCGATTTACGCTCCCAAGCAAGTAGTCCTGACGCCCTCTTCCATTTATATGCCGAAGGATGGGTGTACCAAACACTTGTGCATCTCGCTCGCGCAGCCGGAGTTAACCGGAGTAAGGGAGTCGGTAGGCCCTCCAAAGGCGGTCTGACGGCGAGGACGCTGCACCGTGTAGAGGATTACATCCTGACAAACCTTGCCGCCCCGATTACGCTCGTCGACCTTGCAGACGTCGCCGGCCTGAGCGTGCGTCATTTCCTGCGTGCATTCGGGGAGAGCAAGGGGGCGTCGCCCCACCGCTACATACTCGACATGCGTCTTCGCGAGGCACGACAAATGCTAACGTCGACCCAGGAAAGCATTACGAACATCGCTCTCGCATGCGGCTTCAGCCAATCACAGCACTTCTCGACGATCTTCAAGAAGATGCAAGGTGTGACTCCTTCCAACTTTCGTCATCATCAATTATCGATTCAGTCGAGGCCAGATATGAGCGAATCATCATCGTATTTATAAGTGTTTTCATAAACAAAGAGGAAAACAAATGATGACTCACGAAATCGATTTATTGACGGAATCCACCAGCGAGAAATCAATCTTCTCTCTTCGCATTTCAATTATCACCTGCGCACTGCTTTTGATCATTGCGATTGCATAAATATGGAACAGAATTAACCGATTTAACGGGCTGTATTTCTCAGCCCATCCGACTATTAAACAATCGTCATAGTCACTGTGCGATCCAGGCCGACATAGTTTTGCAGCAGACACGGGTAGTAAGCGCAATTATGCGCACTTCGACGAATAGATATGGAGATAAGGAGCTTTAAATGGCTGGTCCGTTAGATGGCGTGAAAATCGTCGACTTCACAGGTGTAGTTTCCGGCCCGTTGGCCACGATGTTCCTTGCAGATCAAGGGGCGAGCGTACTGAAAGTAGAGCCGCTGTCTGGCGATATCACCAGACGCAGCCGTCAAGCAATTGACAAGCAAGGTGAATTCTCGGCACTTTTTATCTCATCCAACCGCGGAAAGCGCTCGATCTCCGTTGATGCGAAGTCCCAGGAAGGCAGGGAGATTCTTCTCAAGCTGTTAGCGGACGCAGATGTTCTGGTGCAGAACTTCAGGCCCGGAGCAATGGAACGGCTCGGAATGGGGCCGGAGCAACTTCGCGAGAAGTTTCCGCGGCTGATCTACGTTTCGATTAGCGGCGTGGGCGATGATGGCCCGTACTTCAAGAAGCGAGTCTATGACCCCATCGTTCAGGGGCTATCAGGATTCGCTGACATTCAAGCGGATCCACAAACCGGCCGGCCTCGGATGATCCGTACCATTGTCGCCGACAAGACCGCCGCAATCTTCACTGCCCAGGCGATCTGTGCGGCGTTGTATGGACGCGAGCAAAGCGGGCGGGGAGAGCATATCAAAGTCGCCATGCTCGACGCCATGATCTCGTATCTCTGGCCTGAAGGCATGATGCAGTACACCGTCGTCGGTAAAGAAGCCGCGACTGCTGACCCGAATCTGCGGCCAGACCTTGTATTCGAGACTAAGGATGGCTACATCACCGTCGGGACAATTTCCGATTCCGAGTGGTCCGGGTTCTGTGAGGCGTCCGGGCACCCTGAACTTAAAACCGACCCTCGCTTCAGCACGCCCTCAGCTCGCACAGCCAATGGAATGGACAGAATCTTGCTGATGGGCGAACTGATCAAGCAACGCACTTCGGCTGAGTGGCTCGAAAGACTCGACAACGCCGATGTGCCATGCGCACCAATTCTGCGGCGAAATGAGCTTGTGCAGAACGAACAAGTTGTCGCCCGGGAACTGATCAAGGAATTCGACCAACCAACTGTGGGCCGAGTACGGCAGCCTCAACCTGCTGCGCAATTCGAATCCATCGCGGGGCAGCCCATCCGACCGGCACCGCGAATTGGCGAGCACACGTCAGCGATCCTCCGCGAATTAGGGTACAGCGACAAGGCTGTGGCAGAGTTGATTGCATCCCGCGTCATTCGCATCCCATCTTACCAATAAATGACTTCATTGCTGAAGGAGGGCGGAAGCATAGCCCTCCTTCAGCAATCCATATAATTCAAAAGCGTGAAAACCGAGGTAATAGAAATCCACGTGGCTGTGTTGCTGTATTGCGCCGAGTAGATTCCACCCCGGCCGGCCTGATGGCCTTTAATATCCATAAGGCTGGCTCAATATAAGAATCACACAAGGAGACAAAATGCACAAAATTGACGTGCAGAAAATAACAGACGATGCCGCATTTAATAGTTTACATTGGAGAGTGTCATTCTGGTGCTTCCTTATCCTCATTTGCGACGGCTATGATCTCGCCGTAGCGGGGACCGCACTGCCAAGCATTATGAAATCGATGAACGTCAATGCGACGACGGCGGGCTTCATGGCCAGTTCCGCGCTGTTTGGCATGATGTTTGGCGCTGTTATCCTAGGCACCCTTGCCGACGCCCTGGGACGTCGGCGTGCAATCGCTATCGCAACAATCCTCTTTAGCGTCTTCACTGCCGGAGCCGGCCTTACCAGCGACCCTATTTCTTTTAGCGTGATGCGATTCTTCGCGGGTGTTGGAATCGGCGGTGCGATACCGAACGTGGTAGCGCACATGACGGAATACGCGCCAAAGAAGATGCGTAGTGGTCTGGTTGCAATAGTTGGATGTGGTTACGCTTTCGGTGGCATGGCCGCCGCACTAGTCGGAAAGCAGTTTATCGAAACTCACGGATGGGAATCCGCTTTTATCGCCGCTGGAATTCCCATCCTTCTCGTTCCTTTTATTTTGTTTAGGCTTCCAGATTCGCTATCCTTTCTTATCAAGAGAAATAAGGATAGCCAACTACGATCCATCCTCACGGAGATGCGCCCAGACGTTCTGATCGATGCCAAAGCGACATTTCTCCTCCCCCCCAAAGACAAAGCAGAACTGTCACTGGGTAGATTGTTCGAGGACGGTCGCGGCCTTAGCTCCGTGATGCTTTGGGGCGCATTCTTCGCGAGCCTATTCCTTATGTACGCAATGAGCTCGTGGCTGGTCAATTTGATGGCCTTGGCCGGATACAACCTCGGTTCAGCGCTTACCTTCTTGCTAATTTATAACGCGGGCGCGATTGCCGGAAATGTTGTCGGCGGATGGTTCGCTGATAAATTTGGGATCAAGTGGGTGACGTTCGCATTCTTTGTCATGGCCGCAATGTCAACCACCCTATTGGGCTATGGCGTGGAGCCGATGTTGCTTGTGGCTGTTGCCGGTGCTTCTATCCTAGGTGTTCAGAGTCTTCTCTATGCCTATGCAGCGCAGTTCTATCCAATGTCGATTCGTTCGACCGGAGTAGGCTTTGCAGCAGGCGTCGGACGTATCGGTGCCATCGCTGCCCCGATTATTATCGGCACTCTGGTATCAATGAAACTACCATTGAATCAAAATTTCCTGATGATTGGGGTGGTAGCTGCGCTCGGGGCGGCCGCCGTCTCGTTGGTTCGACAGGTACGGTTTTCTGCACCAAGTCCGGACGACACTGCCTCGCCCGACGTCGTACGAGATAGCACCACCTTCAGAAGCGATGTGCGCAGACGCGCCTGAAGCTTGAATTGAAAGGCCAGCACTGCCACACCGCGCTGGCCTTTCGACTTTGCAACCGGTTAGAGCTGCGATTGGACTATCTACGGGCGCCAGGATGTCAACGCCAAGAAACCGGCAACTCTGGAACGCAATTCGCTGCCGAAGCGCAGCAGCCGGTCCTTCGTCACGATGACCAAGCGGCTCACGCGCCCGCGCAGGAAGACGACCAGAATGAGTTGCAGGCCCGTCTTCCGATAGTTCAGCCCGCTGCCCAGGTCCGTCACGACCTCGACTTTCGCGAACCCACCTTCCTGGCAATGCCGCTCAAGGCGGGCCGCCTGCGTCTGGAGTTGCGCGCTCTGGTCAAGGGACGAAGTTCAGGCGTAGCAGACGGTCTTACCGGCAGCAGGCATTTGCGCGCCGGAAACGGTGGGGACCTCCTCCGACGCATAGCGCCGCAAGGTCGCAACAGCCACGCCAAGGGCGGCAGCCGCTTCGCCGATTGCAAGGAGGGTTGTTCCCGGCTTGTTCATAACCGGGTATAGGCAACCGTTTTACACACGCATGATCAGGTTTATGCAGCCTATCCTTTTGAGCCTGTGAGCATTTGGTCCGCTCTTCACTTGAGACCCTCCCGCCATACCGGTGGATAACCCACCCTTCCGCGACCGTTGGGACGATCCGGAAATTAGTGCTGTGCTGGTATCATCTCGCTTCAAATACCTCATTGAGATGGGGCGAACAACGCACGGGGAGGATGTGCGGGGACCGAGCACATGCACTTGGACGGTCAAGAATCGCCTCGGACTATTTCGCGGCATCACAACAAAGGTCTGGAGCCAGTGGATGGATCAAGAATTTCTGATGCGGTTTCTTGAGATTGGAGCGATCGACCTCAATGGCGATGACATCAAACTCGGCAAGCTTCGGTCCACGGCAAAAGACCTGTCAGCGACGCTTCGAAAGTCGCCCTCAAAGACTGCCAGCTTCACGATGGTGGCGACCCCAACGTTGCAGCGACAGACCCATCCGTAGATGAGGCAATGGCCGCCCTCCGCAAACAATGGGAGACTGTTGCAAACGCCTTTGCCGTGCGCCCCGTTGGCATCTTGAGGGCCATCCTGTTAGACGCGATCGTGCAGGCAGCGCGTTCCGACGATGCGATTGCCGTCGCCTTCGTCAACACGGCGCGCAATGCCTTGGCCCACGCCGAAACGTCCGATGAAGCTGACATTTGGCGCGAAGCCGTTAGCGAAATTGAGACTAAGGTCGATGCGCGCGCCGAGGCAGAGTGGGCAACGCCAGAGATGGTTACGCTCGAGCCGTTGCAGTACACGCCGCCAGTCGCAGTGTCTACGGAATATGAGGCCCCCACTGTCAATCAGAGTGAGCTTCAGGCGAATGTCCATTCCGCCGCAGGGCCATGGGGACCCACCAACCCGAATCAGCATCAACCCAACAGTAATCCCCAGGCGTGGGCGCAAGAATTTGCAAAGAGGATGAGCGTCGCCATCGCAGAGACGTTGGATGGGATGGCCGAGAAGCTTGCGCCGGCCCCCCTCGACCTCTCGGGGCCGCTGTCGACGTTGGCGAAGGCGGTCACCGCTCACGTTGACAAGGCGTTAGCCAGCTTTAGCGGCGCGACAGCAGGTTTGCAGCGCCGCACGAACCTGCTTTGGTGGAAGGAAGCACTGTATTCCCCGAGCGCGCATGCGAGCTACCTTGACTTGCCACCGTTCGAGGCCTCTGCCTTGATGGCGCTCGACCTACATGAACAGGTGCCAACTTACTCACCTGCAAGCGTGTCAGCCTTCCTGCGGGAGGCTGTGCGCTGCCTTCCCGCTGAAAAGAATGACCAAGGCAACGGCGAGCGCGACATGGCTAGCCTTGTGCAAGACGCCAGGACATCTGCATTCATGCAGCCTCTCCGCGCGCTGGCTGAGCAGTACGCACCTGCACCAGATGGTCGAGGTCCGCTGCTATCGCTGATTGGGCACCCGCAGGATTCACGCGCAGTCGAAGCGACGACTCTGCGCGCACTCGGTGGGGTAGACGCTTCCACCAAGATGACCCCATCCGATTGGGGGACATACCTATTCCGTGAGCTTCAGGCTGCACGCGCCACCAGCGACAGCCCAGCCAAGCGGACCAAGAAGAAGTAAGGCATTCATGCACAGGTGCCCCCAATCCAACTGTTTTGCTGACGACAATACATCCTGCACGCTTGGCCACATTCGGCTCGATAAGTGCCCTGAGTGGAAGCGTGTCGTCAGCACGGACGCCGTAGCCGCCCCGTCTGACTCCGACCAGATGCTGCTCCCATGGAGCGGCTTGGCGATGGGAGAGTCTGACCTCAACTTCATCAGCGGCAGGGTTAAGCCCATTACTGTCGGCATCGTCGGCCCCGAAAGCGCAGGTAAGACGACTATCCTGGGCGCGTTCTACCTGCTGCTGGGTCAAGGTGCACTGACGACCGGCGCCAATTCTTTCAGCAACTCATACACGCTGGCAGGTTGGGAGGCGGTGGCGACCTGCCTACGCTGGAAGCCAGGGCAGCCTCCACGCTTTCCGCCTCACACGCCCAGCGGAGCGGCTCGAGCACCCGGTATGCTTCATCTAGGCTTTCGCCGCGAGGATGGGTCGCTACGCGACCTTCTTTTTGCCGATGCACCCGGCGAGTGGTTTCAGAAATGGGCGGCCAACGAGCAGGCAGCCGACGCGGAAGGGGCTCGTTGGATTGCCCGGCACGCAGACGTCTCGCTGCTGATTGCTGACCGTGAGGCACTTGCCGGACCCAAGATGGGGTCCGCTCGAAACGACTTTCAGCTCCTCGCTCAGCGTGCAGTGGCCGAGGCCCGCGGACGGCGTCTGGCACTCGTCTGGACGAAGGGGGACGTCGCCGTGGCGCCAGCCATGGAAGCGCAGATAAGAAAAGCGGTGGCGTCGGTCTCATCAAGCGTCCCGGAATTCACAGTCAGCGTGTACCCCCGTGGCGAGATTGACGCCGCAGTAGGTTTCCGCGAGCTATTTGGCTGGATCCTTAGCACCAAGCGCGCTGGGGTGGATTTGCCCACGACGGAATCGTCTCGTCACGACCCGCTTTTTCGATTCGGTGGGAGATAGCTGGTGGCAGCTCAACACACCATCTTGTTGGTCGGCGAGTCGAACGTCGGGAAGACTCACTATGGGGCGCAGTTTTTGAAGCGGCTCATGGTCAAGGCGTGGGCGCTGAAGATGTCCGGCGCTCCAACGAACCTGGAGGCGTTCACTAAAGCTCTCAGTTGCTTGACTGAGGGAATGGCGACCGACCACACACCGGCTAGCACCTACGTCGAGAGCGTCTGGCCCATTACTGATGAGGCGGGGCGCTACGCCGAACTGGTTTGGCCGGACTATGGGGGCGAACAGGTCCGCAACCTTGTCACGCAGCGCCGGATTCCAACCGCCTGGCACGAGCGTGTGCTCGAAGCTACGGACTGGGTCTTGCTCATCAGACTGCATTCGCTTCGGTCCGAAGACGACCTGTTCTCGCGCCCACTGCAGTCATTCACTGCGGCTGAGCCTCAGGGAGAGGAAGCTGCATACGAGCCGTCAGACCAGGCAAGGACAGTGGAGCTCCTCCAGATGCTGCTGTACCTGGCGCAGTTCCATTTGGACCGACCGCTTCGCAAGCCACGCTTGACCATCTTGCTGAGCTGCTGGGATGAGCTTGAAACGACGGAGCTCCCGGCTGACCTTCTGGCGTCTCGACTGCCGATGCTGTGGTCGTTCGTGCGCAGCAATTGGACGTCGCCCACGGTTATTGGCCTGTCAGCCCTAGGACGCGCGCTCAGCAAGACGGATGCGGACCCGGATTATGCAATCCGCGGCCCCGAAGAGTTCGGCTACGTTGTGCTGCCCGATGGTGAGAAGAGCCACGATATTACCTTGCCGATCCAACTTTTGATGGCCGATGGGTTCTGAGCGAATGCGAGTCGAGCAAGCCGTCTATGGCGAGGTCCCGGGCCGCGGCCACGGACTCAGAGTATCGAGTGCGAGTGCGCACATAGCCGCTGCCATCGCATCGAAGCTCGACCTGCCGGATGCAGTGCCTCCAGGCGTCCAGGCTTGGTCACCGTTCGTTCGAGGCTTTCCCAGCAACGACCACTATATTCTCGCTCGCACATTTCTGGATTCGACTGCGTCGCGCGGCGGCATGGTGGTGACTCACGCGCTAATCGTCAGCCTGGACGAAATGTGTGAGGTCGGAAGCCTGGCCGCATTGTTCACGTTGCTGGCACCATCGGCTGCAGAATGCCCCAATTCGGTGGAGACGCTTGAGCTTGGCGCTGCGACCTGCATCCACGCGCCCGCCGCTGACCTGATTGGGGCGGCCAACGCGTTGACAGCCCAAGGACTGGCTCCAGTTGTCCGATTGGGCGTCGAGGGATTCGAGCTCCTCGTCGATTCACTGTGGAGGAATCTCTGGCCGGCCTTGAGACGAACCTTCGCGTTTCGGCTGAGCTTCGGTCCGAACGACGTGGTAGAGCAACCCGCGCCGGCGCTCGTATGCACACCCGAGCAGCTCCAAGCTCGCTGGACGAAGCACCGTATAGTCAAGCCAGACGACAAAAGCCCGGAATCTGAATCGGCAGAGATTCTCTGCGGCCAGCGCGACGTGCAGCCAATCCTGGCTCTCGCCGAAGAGTTGGGCCTTGAAGTTCATACGCTCAAGGAACTGAGCAGGCTTGAACGGCTGCACACCCTCTATTCCGGCGAAGATAGCTTCGATAGTTTGCTGGCTGCCATACGCTTGGCTGATGGCCTTTCAAATCAGCCGACGCTCGGCGCAAACATCAAGGAAACGCTCATTGGTCGGTTCACGGCCTTGATTCCAGCAGCAGGCTGTAAGCAGCTGCTGCCAATGAGGAATTTGGCGCTCGCTGGTTTTGCCAACACGCAGTCGCTTTGGAAGCCGTTGGGAACCTCGTCAGCAACCTCGGATTTGCGCCCGCGGACGACAGCGATTTAATGGAAATGGTCGAGGCCTCAGTTGATGAGGATCTCGCATTGGCGCCGTGGCGCGCTGCGGTGACAGCCGGCTTATTGACTGCCGCTCGTCGAGACGGGATCACCCTTTCCAAAGCAATCTGGAGATGGGCCGAACGTAGCCGACCGGCATTCGCCGCAGCCATAGGCAAGCTACCGGCTGACGCAGCAATTGAGCAGCGGCTGGCGGACGAAGTGCCCAGGAGGCTCAACGTTGCCACTCCGGCCTCTCTACTCTCGCCGCTGCTGAAGAAGCGCTGGCTGACCGCGTACGGCGCCGTACTCGCTTCAACGCTACCCCCACTCGATGCCGCAGGTGAGCAGCTCAAGGTGGACATGGACCCGGGCCAAAGCGGTGGTCTGCGATCAGCCCTTCGGTATGCGAGCCCTCCCCAGATGTTGGAATGCGCACTCGCGCATAAGGACTTGCGTTTGGTCGAATTGTGCGCAGACGCGGCCGCCGCCCACCCTCAGATCCTGTCTGGCATTCATTGCGACGACATCATCGAGCAAAAGGTCTGGGGCGCTGCGATTGGCAAGAACTCTCGCCTGTGGAACGCAGCAAGCAATGCCCGCGGTGTCCGCGACACCGTTGTAGCTCAACTCGTCGAAGGACGGTCAGTCGACACCGGCCTACTCGAGGCACTGGCACAGACACCCTTGGCTGACCTGACCGCCACCCCAGAGCGGGCGCGGCTGTGGTCACTACTACCCGCCTCACATCGTGACCACTACCTGCAGGCGACCGCAACCGGCTGGCTAGACTTCGCTGCGAAAGCCGCGGTGGTGAATCCTCCTGAAGCCCCGCTTGAGCGCGCAATCATGGCGAGTTCGAGTTTGCAGCCCGTGCTTGAAAGGCCATCGGTGACGGTTGGTGCGCGTCTAGCGATCGTCAGGGCACTACCTTCATTCCTAGAGGATGTGTTTATCAAGTGGCTAAGCAACCTCTTGAGGGACGTTCGCCTTCTTTCTCATACGGAATCTGAGCAACTGGGAACGCTTGTGATGTCCCGACGTTGGGAGCGTGCGGCCACGTATCTGTCGGACCGGCTTGCCGACCATCGTTCAGATCTCATACCAGGGCTACGACTGTGCGCGGGCTTGCTTGGCTTTTATACGCGTTGGAAACTTGAAATCTCAAAACCAAGTGCGGCCGAAAAGTGGAGCGCGTTTGAGCAAGAGGCTCGTGAACTCTATCCAAGTGGTCCCGATGGCAATGAGCTCTGGTCACGGGCCGGCGGCAAGAATGCCGACCTGCCAGGATGGTCTCAGACCGGAGCAACACGTTGGCACACTGCATTGAATTCAATCCGTTACGGCGGCCGTCCGACTACGCGTAAGCTCCTTACGGTTATGTGCGAGGATTTCCCCTGGAACGAGAAGCTGCGCCTGTATGCCAACGACACGGACATCGTTGGCTGGCGTTGATGCTCCTGCATACCAATCGTTGAAACATGAACCCAACTGGCTACCCGCAAGGCCACGCCCTTCTTATCGGCGTGGCGAACTATCAAAAAGTTTCTGGCCTACCTGATGCGATCCTCAACGACGTCAACGACGTCGCCGCGACGCTCGCATCGCCGAAGTGCTGTGCTTACGCTCCCGCTAACGTCGTCACTCTCCTGGACGCAGACGCTACGCGGGCAGCTGTATTGAAAGGTCTGGACGAACTAGCGGCCCGGGCAGGCCCAGATGACACGGCCTGCGTGTTCTTCTCCGGCCACGGTGCCGTCGTGGGTAACGACAGCGCGCTCGTAACCGTGGATAGCGACCTCGCTGATTTTGAGAACACATCCATTGGCTCCTCCGAGTTAGCCGCGGCTCTTGCGCGCATCAAGGCGAAGCGAGTCCTGGTCTTCATCGACGCCTGTCATGCTGGGGGCGCTGCAATCTCGAAGAGCCTGACTGATGGCAAAGGCCACGAGTTTAAGACTGGCTATACGCAAAACACCTTCGCAAAGCTGGCAGTGGGAAGTGGGCGGGCCCTGATGGCGTCGTGTCGCGCTGACGAAGTGTCAGCCGTATTCACGAACGCTAGGAACAGCGTTTTCACGACCGTACTGCTGGAAGGTTTGCGCGGAGCTGCTGACAAGAGCGCGAGCGGCCTCATCAAGGTCTTTGACCTGTTTAACTACATCTCCGAAGAGGTGCCTAAGCTGATCCCAGACAACCAGCACCCAATCTTTAAGGCTGACGACCTTGAAGGCAACTTCGCTGTCGCGCTGAGCCAAGGCGGAAAGAAGTCGCCGTACAGCCCCGAGACCACGGGCACGGCGCGAGAGGCGGACCCTTGGTCCGTGCTAGAGAAGGTATTGGTCGAGCTTTACCCATTCGGACCGAAGGATCAGGAGGTGTGGAGCCGCGCAGGTGGTGACCTATCTCGTCTCCAGTTTCATCCCACTGGTCAGGCTGCTTGGCATGCAGCGCTTCGAACGCTGAAACAGGGCGGGGGAGGCAGGAATATCAACTTTGGCAGCTTGCTAAAGACAGCGCAGGAAGACTTTTCGAACCATCCGCAGTTGGCGATGCTGCAGGCGCCTTGAGCGCGAGCGTTTGAGCGTACTTGCCGTCACTTGGCCTAGGCTTCGAGCTGGCCGAATCATGCGCCTTCCGCTTTCTCGGAAGGCAGCATGTGCCCTGGCAAAGGGATTCTAATCAACCACTATGCATCAGGCGCGAGTTCGCTGGACTTTCGGGTTTCCCCACTGCCAACTTTCCATCCCCCGCCCGCTGCGGCAAATATGCGCACCAGGCCGACGCGCAGGCTGGCATCAGAGGCGGCCTGCTGCGATTCTGCGCTAAGCAGGTCGCGCTCGGCAACCAGTACGTCAAGCAGTCCGATATACCCAAAGCGATACTGCGTCCGCGCAAGCTCAGCAGCACGTCGGGTCTGCTCGACTCCCGCCGCCAGCGAAGCATTGTATGCAGTCATTTCCCGGCGTCTATCAAACGGGTCGCTGAATGAGGATGATGGTGTCCACCCACCACAGGAGGATACCGATGAAAGAGAAATCCCCGGAACTGAAAGTCGTCAGTTGCAACCGCA
>NZ_CAJPVI010000099.1 GCF_905397435.1 Cupriavidus numazuensis | reverse complement strand
CAAAACGCAACGGCGAAAGATACCATAAAAGCACATTTACGTTGTGGTAACTGAAGTCTCCAGACCGTCCTGCACGCAACACCTCAGAACATACCAACAGTCCGCATAATGTATGTTATGTTAAATGATAAAAACAACGGCCGAGCCGCGAACCCAGCCACACCAACGTCCCAATACGCAAGCTAGGCACCTCCGTCCCAACCTCCCGTCGCCCATCAAGATCGGCCTGGATGCACCTGCGCCCATGCGCGCATTAGCGCTGCGGCGCCGAACGCAACACAGCTGTGGCGATCTCGCCAGCCAGTTCCCCCGCAGCAACCAGTTCGGTATCAGTCAGCCCGCCGGCGATGCGCGTGGTTCCCCAATCGCCGCAGATCATGGCGACGCAGCGGTTGCGGACCTTGACGGGAATCAGCAGCACCGAGCGCGTGTCGGGCATGGCGTCGCGATACCAGCGCGGGACGCGGTGCGACACGGCCTTGTCGCGCAAGTCCTCGATGAGCAAGGGCTTGGGCGCGATCATCGCGAAATGGAAGACGTCCGGCACGAAGCCTTCTTCGAACGATAACTGCTCAAGCTTGTCCCGCATGCCTTCGCCAAAACCAAGACGCGCGCCGAAACGCTTGGTCGTCGGGTGCAGCAGCATCAGGAAACAGTGCGAGAAGTTCAGCGCCCGCATGGCCGATTCAAGTACCAGCGGGGCAAGCTGGGAGACCGTCATTCCCGCGCCTTCCTGCCGGATTTCCGCCAGGGCTTGCTGCAGTCGCGTCAGCGTATTGGCAGGCTTGCCACCTTCGTCGGGAAGGCTGCCCTCCCCTGTATCCGGCGCTTCCGAGCGCGCCATCGACGCCTTCAGTGTGCCGGCCTGCTGGATCGCCACGTTGACGTGGGACGGCTCCAGTCCCAGCTTTTGCGCATGAGCCAGCAGCGGTTCCAGGACGACTTCCTCGGGCTGGTCGGCCAGGATCGACGCCGCCGCGTCGGACGACAGGCTTGCCACTGCGCCGAGCCAGTCGGCATGGGTTTCCAGTACGGTTTCTTCGTGAAGCTCGCGGCCCAGCATGCCGTCGGCGATCAGCGTCGGCAAGCGCCATCGGAAGGCGGCGGCTTTCGCGAGATCGTCGAGCGAAATACCGATGACTTCGAGGCACGCGTCGTTTTCACTCATGGCGCCGTCGGCGCTCAGCGCCATGATGCGGTCCCATTCGTCCGGGAAGTAAAAGATCACGAGCAGGCGGCTGACATGGTGCATCAGCGTGCAGACAACGCCCTCCTCTCCACCGAGGATGCCGCGCGCATCGTTGAGCGCACGCGTGATCTCGCCGGCCATGATGGCCTGCTTGAGCGCCCTCGCCGCCTGCGGCCGGTTCGGCGCAACGCCCTGGAAAAAGTCGAGGACCTGGACGCCCAGCGTCAGGTGGGTAATCGTGTCCACGCCCAGCACCATGATGGCGCGCGATACAGTAGTGACCTCGCCCCCGAACGAACGGTACATGGCCGAGTTCGCCAGCCGGATGACCTTCTGGGAAAGGCTGAAGTCCGACAGTACGGTACTGGCCATTTCGCCAACGCTCAGGTCGCTGTTCAGCGTCTTGAAGACGTTGTCGATGCAGTACTGGAGCGTCGGAAAATCGCCCTTCTGAGCCATCCTGGCCCAAAGCTGATCGAGGAACTGTTTCTTAGACATAGTCTCAATCAGCCAGCCAAAGCGTCCGCGGCGTCAAGCCGGAACCTGCCCGTGCGGACAGCATCCTCAAAATCATTGGGGGCCATTGCCTTGGCAAAGCGCCAGCCCTGTGCCAGTTCGCAGCGCTGTGCGGCCAGCAGATCGCATTGCGCCTCGGTCTCGACGCCTTCCGCAATCGCCACCAGCCCCAGTTCCCGTGCGAGCGACAGCACCGCAGAGACGATGGTCCGGGCGTGCGGGGAATCGACCATATCGGCGACAAAGCTGCGATCGATTTTCAGAGCGGACAAGGGGAAACGGCGCAGATAAGACAAACTCGAATAGCCCGTGCCAAAGTCATCAACTGCGAAACGGATTCCGAGTGCACCGAGTTCGGTCAGCAGGTCCCCGGCTGCCTTGGGGTCGGTCATCAGCGCGCCTTCAGTAATCTCCAGCACCAGCCGGTGCGGGTCGATCCCGGTATCGCGGATGGCAGTGCGTACGCTGTCGATGAAGCCCGGGTGCCTGAACTGCACCGGCGACACGTTGACGGACACATAGCCGAGTTCGACACCATTGGCCTCCCAGGCAGCCAGTTGCGCGCACGCGCAACGGATGGCCCAGGCGCCGAGATGATTGATCAGGCCGTTGCTTTCGGCCAGCGGCACGAACATTTCGGGCGAGATGGATCCGGCCGGATGTTCCCACCGCATCAACGCCTCGACGGCACAGACGGTGTCCGGGCCGACCCTGAAAATCGGCTGGTAATGCAGGAACAGCTCGCCATTGAGCACCGCCTCGAACAAGTCCTGCTCGATGCGGAATTGCTCGTTCAACCGATGATCGAGTTCCGACGAATACAGGCAATAGCGGTTGTTGCCCTGCGCCTTGGCCTCGTACATGGCCCGGTCGGCCCGCCGCAGCAACTGCGCCTCGGTCTCGCGCACGCCCGACGCGAACGCCAGCCCGATGCTGGTCGTCACACGGACCTGGCAGCCTGCCAGATGGAACGGCTGCCTGCAGACGCGCATGATCTGCTCAAGCATGCCGACTGCGGCCTCTTCCGAACCGACGTCGTCAAGCAGGATCACGAATTCATCGCCGCCAAGGCGCGCAACCGTGTCGCGCGAGCGCACGGTTGCGACCAGGCGCTGGCTTAACTCCTTGAGCAGGATGTCGCCGATCTCATGGCCCAGTGAATCGTTGATCTTCTTGAATCCATCGAGATCCATCAGCGCAATGGCAAAGCGCCCGCGCTGCGTGGCATCGCCGGTGAAATACGCTTCCACCCGGTTGCGGACCAGTCCGCGGTTTCCTACGCCGGTCAGCGGATCGGTGAGCGACTGTTCCGTCAACTGATGGAGCTTCTGCGCCCATTTGGTAACGTCGGCACCAAACAGCAGCAGCGAAGCCCTGCCATCCGCAGCGACATGCCGGCAAATGCGCAGGTCGATCCAGCGCGTGCCGGTTATGGCGTTGGCAAAACGGATCTCGGCCTGTTTGGGCACGCCGTCGCGGAAACACGCCTGCAGCAGATGGGCGGCGCGCTCGCGTTCGTCGAAGGCAATAATGTCCTTGACCGAGGCATCCAGCAGATATTCGCGCGGGAAAGCCAGCAAATCCGCAGAAGCACTGGTGGCCTGGAGAATATTCCCGGTCTCGCTGACATGCAGCGCCAGTCCACCCCATGCTTCCAGCAACGCCCAGGCATCCCGGTTACCGGCAAGCGTCGTCGCTGCGGCAACGCTGCCGGAACGGACCGGTCCCGGCGTCTTGCCTGCGTGCACAGCATCATACGTAAACGACGTCATGTGGTTGTTGGCCTGGCCTGTTTGGCGACTGCACCGTGCCGATCCCCGGGGGTCGGCGGTAACGCAGGAAAACCCGGTAAAGAAGACAGCATTAATGGTCCGAAAACACGCCTGGCCGCCATGAGTGAGAATCGACGGGAATCCAATTCTCCAATTCTATTACGGCCGCGCAGGATCGCGCTGCAAAACCCGTCACAGCATTGACATTCACAACGCAACCTTCCCGTTTCACTAGGGTGTGGGGTAGACAAAACCCTTGATCTATGGAAGCGCATGGATATCGCACGACGCAACCAAGGATAAAGATTTCGGTACGTCAGTGGTTATCGGCAGTCGTTGCCTCGCCTTTAGCGTCCCGCACCAACTTTGCGGCGCTGATTTTCACCACGTCCAGCACGGCGGCGGTCATCACCGCGGTCGACACACCAAACATCAGGATGCCGTGGGCCGCTTCAATGGGGCCCAGCATGCGCCAGTTTTCGGACATGACAATATCGCCATAGCCAAGCGTGGAGAAGTTGACCGCCGAGTGGTACAGGGCAACCCCGAAGCTAGTGAATTCACCAAGCAGCAAGAACAATCCTGCCCAGATGGCCATTTGCGCGAAGTTGCCACACAACGTGGCCAGCATCACCGCCGACAACATGGCGACGTCCACCCAGAGCGGTTCACTGCCGTGCCAGTCATTGCGGAAACGTGCATAGCGGCGCAGGCATAACGCCACGACCAGGCCCTGCAGCAGCAGGCAGGTCAGCATGACCGGGATGGCGACCAGCAAATGAATGCGCACGATGGATTCCCTGTCAGGTCGAGGGGCGCACGCGGGACGAGCCCCGGGGGCGTTGATCCAGCAGTCGCAGCATCAGGCACGCGTACAGCGTTACGCCGATGAACAGCCCCATGCGGACCGCAAAGGCATGGTAGACATCCTTGCCTGCTGCGCTGTCCTCGACGGACTGGCCCAGCAGGATGATCAGGGTCACCAGCGTATTGAGCCAGAAGCCAGGCGAAAGCCGCGCGGATGGCCCTGCAAACAGCTTGCGCGCCAGCAACAGCGCGAACAGGAGCATCCACAGGAAGAACATCCACAGATGCACGAACAAGCCCAGGGCCCACCAGAACAGGATGGCCAGCAGCCCGCCCAGCAGCGTGGAGCCAATCAGTTCAAGCGCGGCACCGCGCGCCATCGTGCAGCTTTGGCGGCCGAGGCTGACGGCTTTCATGAGAATCGGCATGTATGCGGCCGGGTCGCCCAGGGCCAGCAGGACGGTCGGCATGACCACCAGGGCTGAGCGCAGCGCCATCCAGTTGGCGTCGTGCACCGAGACTGCCGGGCCGCGCGGCGCGGCGGGTCTCTTTGCCGGTTCCGGAATCAGCCAGTAGCAGTGCGCCAGGACCGCCACCGCCAGAAGCAGCCCCTTGACCAGCGCGGCGATGACGGTGACGGCCAGGCCGATGTCCACGGTGCCCGCCACCGAAATCATGGTCAGGCCGGCTGCCAGCAGCGTACCGACCAGGCTGTTGCCACCACGCAGGCCCTGACGGAAGGCCAGGAACAGGCCCAGCCCCGTCATCAACACGCCGCTGAACGGGTAGTGGCGCAGGAACGGGACGATCAGCAGGCCGCTGCCGGTGGCCAGCATGGCCACCAATGCCAGCCCCACGCCAGACTTGGCGGGCAACGGACGATCGAAGGACGCGAGCACGAATGCGCCCATGACGGGTGCCACCATCGGAATGGGCCAGCCCAGGCCGAAGCTCGTCGCCAGGCAGATCGCGGTACCGATGGCCAGCCGCAGCGCCCGCCGGCCGCGGACGCCTGCCGCGCCGCTCGCGTCGCCATCAGTAGACATAAGACAGCCAGCTCATGAGGTGCAGGAATATCCGGCCAAGCGGATTGAGCGGATTGCCATCGGTCGGGAAGGCCATCACCTCGGCCTGCCCGCCCACGCGGACGCCCCGCAATGTCGTCAGTTCCCCTTTGTCGATCTCGACGATCACGGGAAAACGCTGGGCTGGACGCAGCCAGTCGCGGCTGTTCTGGACGGTCGGAAGGCTACCCGGTGGCGGACTCTGGCCGACGCTCACCCCATAGCCGATGCTGCGCACCCGGCCGGAAAGTACCCTGCCCGGCAAGGCATCGAGCACGATACCCACCGGGCTACCCGGCTCGACACGGCCAAGATTGTTCTCGGTCAGGTCCGCGGTGATCCAGATGTCATGGATCGCGATCAGCGTCATGACCGGGCTGCCTGCCGCGGCATACTGGCCCGCTTCCGTGCGCAGATCGGTGATGAGGCCAGCGATGCGAGCGCGGACCTGTGAGTTGGCGAGATCCAGTTCGGCCTTCTCCAGCGCCGCGGCGGAGCTGCGCAACTTGGCGTTGTCCTCTTCGCTGCCGCCCTGCTGCTCGCGCGCGCGTTCCACCTCGGCGCGGGCTGCGTCGACCTGGCTGACGGCCTGCGTGTGCGTGGCGCGGGCCACCTCCAGCCGCCTCAGCGAGACAGTGCCGGGATCCTCGCTATACAGGCGTTCCAGGCGGTCACTGTCCTGGCGCGCCTTGACTTCGTTGGCCTGCGCAGCGCGCAGCCCCGCCTGTGCCGACGCGATCCCTGCCGTGCTCGCACCGATCTGCCGGCGCATGGATTCCAGGTCTGCGCGCGCCCGATCCGCCGCGATGCGGTATTGCTGCGGATCGACCTCGAACAGGATCGCCCCCGCCTGCACGTCCTGGTTGTTGTGCACCAGCACACGCGTCACGCGGCCCGAGACCTCCGATGCCACCGGCACGACAAAGGCCTGGACGCGCGCCTGCTGCGTGTAGGGCGTATAACGGTCCGCGAACAAGTACCAGGCCAGGCTCAGCACGATCAGCACCACCACCACCTTCACGCCCTTTCCGGCCGGATCTGCCGAGGGAGATGGCGCAGGGGACGGCGCGGGAGGCGCAGGCGCCGGGGACGGAGATGCCGGGACAGGCGGCGCGTCGTCATTCATCGGGTGTGCCTCGCTGCAAGGAAGACCGTTTGCCGGCTGTAGCATTCGCCGTCTCGTCGAGCAGGCTGCCCCAGTCGGTACGTTGCTCCATCTGCTGCCGTGTCGCGGCATCGACAAGCGGCTGCGCCGTGTCCCAGCCACCACCGAGCGCCTTGTAAAGTGCGATCAGATCCGCGACTGCCGTGCTGCGGTTGACCAGGTAAGCGTCCTGCTGGGCAAACAGCGCGCGTTGGGCGTCCAGCACGCGCTGGAAGTCCGAGTACCCCTCGCGGAACAGCGCGGTGGCCAGCGCAAGCGAACGGTTCGCGGACTGCGAAGCCTGCGCCAGGATCGCTTCGCGTTCCAGCGCCTTGATCAGGCCGCTGGCGGCATCGTCAGCCTCGCGCGCGGCCTGGCGCACGCTGTCCTGGTAGGAAACGATAAGCTGCTGCAGGCGCGCATCCTGGATGCGCACGTTGTTGCGGATGCGCCCGTAGTCGAACACATTCCAGCGCAGGCTCGGCCCGGCGATCAGCACCAGCCCGTTAGGCGTGCCGGGCAACGAGCTGGCCGACCAGCCGATGCTGCCAAGCAGCGTCAACGACGGATAAAGCTCGGCCTTGGCTACGCCGATCAGCGCTGACTGCGCAGCCATCTGCAGCTCCGCGGCACGGATGTCCGGCCGGCGCAGCAGCAGGCTGGCCGGAACATCCTGCAGCACCGCACGGTCGATCAGCGGCACCACGCCCTCCTTGTCGGGCATGTCCAGCAGTTCGTGCATCGGGGCCGGCGGACGCCCGATCAGGATGGCCAGTGCATTGCGTGCATGCAGGATCTGGCCTTCCAGTTCGGGAATGCTGCTCAGCGTGCCGAGGTATTGGGTCTTCGCCTGCTGCAGATCGAGTTCGTCGCTCTCCCCGCCCTTGAACAGTCGTTCGGTGATTTCATAGCTGCGCTTCTGCAGCCGCGCATTCTCGCGCGCGATGCGTAGCCGTGCTTCGGCCGTGCGCAATGTGAAATAGGTCTGGGCCAGTTGCGCATGCAGCAGAACCAGTACGTCCTGGTAGTTGGCCTGGGAAGCAAAATAAGCCGCATCCGCCGATTCGATCGCCCGGCTGAAGCGTCCCCAGAAATCCAGCTCCCAGCCAACGTCGAATCCGGCGCTGAACTGCCAGACGCGGCTGGTCTGCACCGTGGCGCCGGACTGCCGGCTATGAACATAAAGCGCCTCGCCGCTCGCTTGCTGGACCTGCGGATAGCGCCCAGCCTGCGCAATGCCCAACTGGGCCCGGGCCTCCACCACGCGCAGGCCCGCGATCCTGACTCCGGCGTTATTGGCGTCGGCCTCGGCAATCAGTTTTTCCAGGATGGGGTCGTCGAACACCCGCCACCACTGGCGCAGGTCGGGCTGCTCCCGTTGCTGCGTGGCTTGTTCGAGTGAGGGACTGCTCCAGGATTCGGTCCACGACTCACGTTGCGTCTGGAAGTCCGGGCCAAGCTGCGTACAGCCTCCGAGTAGCAAGGCTGCCATCATCAGCCGGAGAGGCAAGCGGGCCGGGAGCGGCATGGTCAGCTACCGGCCTGTACCACGGCAAAGAACAGGCAAGCGCCGGACGCGCATGCCGGGCAGCCTTCGGCGGGTCGTCATTCCCGTGGCGGGAACCTGCTGCATACGGGTCTCCTGTGCGAAACCGCCGTGAGACGACACGATACCTGCCAATTATGGTGCGCCGACGCGACTTCGGCCATCGGTCGTTGGTTTTAGCATTGGGTGTAATCGAAAACGATGGCAAAAAAAGACACGGCCAGTCTTTCGACCGGCCGTGCTGGCTTTCCCTTGTTGTCGTCAGGCGACGCTTATCGGTTGGCGACCTCGAAGCGGTCCAGGTTCATGACCTTGTTCCAGGCCGCGACAAAGTCCTGGACGAACTTCTCCTTGGCGTCGGCGCAGCCATAGACCTCGGCCACGGCGCGCAGCTGAGAGTTCGAGCCGAAGATCAGGTCGACACGCGTGCCGGTCCACTTCAGCTTGCCCGTGGCGCGATCGTAGCCTTCGAACACGTCCTTGTTGTCGGCCGTCGGCTTCCACTCCGTGGCCATGTCGAGCACGTTGACGAAGAAGTCGTTGGTCAGCGCTTCCGGACGATCGGTCAAGACGCCATGCTGGGTTTGCCCGACGTTCGCGTTCAGCACGCGCATGCCGCCGACAAGCGCGGTCACTTCCGGTACGGTCAGCGTCAGCAGTTGGGCCTTGTCGACCAGCAGCGTTTCGGCCGTCACGGCATAGGTGCCCTTCAGATAGTTGCGGAATCCGTCAGCGATCGGTTCCATCACGCTGAACGATTCCACATCGGTCTGCTCTTGCGTGGCATCCATGCGTCCCGGCGTGAACGGCACCTTCACGTCATGGCCGCCCTTCTTCGCCGCCTGTTCGATGCCGGCGCAACCGGCCAGCACGATCAGGTCGGCCAGCGACACCTTCTTGCCGCCGGACTGGCTGCTGTTGAACTCGTTGCGGACACCTTCCAGGGTTTCCAGCACCTGTGCGAGCACGGCCGGCTGGTTCACCTCCCAGTCCTTCTGCGGCGCCAGGCGGATGCGCGCGCCATTGGCACCGCCGCGCTTGTCGGAGCCGCGGAACGTCGACGCCGAGGCCCAGGCCGTCGATACCAGCTGCGACACCGGCACCCCGGTCGCCAGGATCTTGCCCTTGAGCGCGGCAACGTCCTGGTCGTCGATCAGCACATGGTCGACTGCAGGAATCGGGTCTTGCCAGATCAGTTCTTCAGCCGGGACTTCCGGGCCCAGGTAGCGCGCACGCGGACCCATGTCGCGGTGCGTCAGCTTGAACCATGCGCGGGCGAAAGCGTCGGCAAACTGGTCGGGATTCTCGTGGAAGCGACGGGAAATCTTTTCGTAGGCGGGATCCACCCGCAGCGAAAGATCCGTGGTCAGCATGGTCGGGCCACGACGCTTGGACGGATCGTGCGGGTCCGGAATGGAGTTGGCGCCGGCATCGCCCTTCGGTTTCCACTGGTGGGCACCGGCCGGGCTCTTGGTCAGTTCCCATTCGTACCCAAACAGGTTCCAGAAGAAGTTGTTGCTCCACTTGGTCGGCGTGCTGGTCCAGATGACCTCCAGGCCGCTGGTGATGGCATCACCGCCCTTGCCCGAGCCAAAGCTGCTGCGCCAGCCCAGGCCTTGCTCCTCGATGCCTGCGGCTTCGGGCTCCGGTCCCACATGCGATGCCGGGCCCGCGCCGTGCGTCTTGCCGAAGGTGTGGCCACCGGCGATGAGCGCAACCGTCTCCTCGTCGTTCATGGCCATGCGGGCGAAGGTCTCGCGGATATCCACGGCGGCCTTGGCCGGATCGGGGTTGCCATTGGGACCTTCCGGGTTCACATAGATCAGGCCCATCTGGACGGCTGCCAGCGGGTTTTCGAGATCGCGCACGCCGGAATAGCGCTTGTCGGCCAGCCACGTCGTTTCGGAACCCCAGTAGACGTCCTGGTCCGGTTCCCATACGTCCTCGCGCCCGCCGCCGAAGCCGAAGGTCTTGAAGCCCATCGATTCCAGGGCGACGTTGCCTGTCAGCACGATCAGGTCAGCCCACGAAATCTTCTTGCCGTATTTCTGCTTGATCGGCCATAGCAGCCGGCGCGCCTTGTCCAGGTTGACGTTATCGGGCCAACTGTTCAGTGGCGCAAAGCGCTGCTGTCCGGAACCCGCGCCGCCACGGCCGTCGCCGGTGCGGTACGTGCCCGCGGCATGCCATGCCATGCGGATGAACAGGCCGCCGTAGTGCCCGAAGTCCGCGGGCCACCAGTCCTGCGAGACCGTCATCAGCGCGGTGAGGTCCTGCTTCACCGCTGCCAGGTCCAGGCTCTTGAATTCCTCGGCATAGTTGAACCCCTGGTCCATGGGGTCTGCCAGCGATGAGTGCTGGCGCAAGATGCCCAGGTTCAGCTGATTGGGCCACCAATCCCGGTTCGAGGTACCCGAACCGGCAGCGTGATTGAACGGACACTTCGCTTCAGTCGACATGTGTTCCCTCCTTGCTTCGATTGCATCCAGATCGTTTGTTATCAGATCGTTTGCTTCCACTGCACGGCTCAGCCTTGGGGCTCAGGACTGCCCTCAGTAGAGTACTGTTTCTCCACACGAGGCGGAAATAGGTTTACTTCATGGCTGAGTAAGAAAAAACCTAAGGCCTGTCTTTCGTGTTGCGGTGGCCTTGATGACAGAACGATGTCACCCCGTTCGGGTGAGACACGCAGCGCAGCCTCAGCCTTCGCAGCGGCGCAGCAACAGGTCATGCCGAAGTCGGGCCGGACAGTGTACGCCCGCCGACTAGAATGAAACAGCCCGCACGACGGGTGCATCGATGCGGCCGCCCGCGTAGCCCTGTTCCCACGCTGATGGCGGTGCTGCTGCACAGTCCCCTCTGAAACCACGCTGCAGGAAGGATTGCCATGACGGAACTCGATAAGGACAAGGTCGTCGGCGTGTTGAATCGGATACTCGAAGCCGAACTCGCCGGCGTGGTGCGATACACGCACTATTCCTTCGTGGTGTTCGGCTTCGGCCGCATCCCGATCGTGTCGTGGCTGCGCGAGCAGGCCAACGAATCGCTGCTGCATGCGCACCAGGCCGGCGAGTGGATCACGACGCTGGGTGCCTATCCGTCTCTGGGCATCGGCAAGCTGCTCGATAGCCATACGCTCGATATCGGATCGATCCTGCGCGAGTCGCTGGCGACGGAAACGCTGGCGCTGGAGTTGTACCGTGAACTGCTCACGCAGGTCGAAGGTCGCTCGGTGGCGCTGGAAGAATATGCGCGCCAGCAGATCCAGATCGAGGAACTGCACGCCGGCGAAGTCGACAAGATGCTGCGCAAGCCCGGCCAGACTGGGACCACGCAATCCGGCCCAGGCTGAGCGCGCGGATGTCCCGGTATCGCCCGGGACATCAGCCGCGTGGCGCTTGCCCGGCCGCCTGATGGATCGCCGCGCGGATGCGTGGATACGTGCCGCAGCGGCACACAATATTGCCCATGGCCGCGTCGATGTCCGCGTCGGTGGGCTTCGGCCTGGCTTTGAGCAGCGCGCATGCGGCCATGATCTGCGCGCTCTGGCAGTAGCCGCACTGGACCACATCGAGATCAAGCCAGGCCGCGCGGACAGCGTCGAGTTCCTTGCTCCGCATGCCCTCGATGGTCGTGATCTTCATGCCAGGCCGCAGCTTCGACATCGGCAGCTGGCATGCGAGTTCGGGCTTGCCGTCCACATGCAGCGTGCAGGCGCCGCAAATGCCCACGCCGCACCCGAACTTCGTTCCTGTCAACGCAAGGTCGCAGCGCAGGATCCAGAGCAACGGCATATCGGGCTCCGCGTCAACGCTGACGGCCTTGCCGTTCACGTTCAGGGTCGCCATGGTTCTCTCCTTCGCTAGGCCAGCTTGAGCGGCAACGAACGCAACCGCTGGCCGGTCAGCGTGTACAGCGCATTGGCCACTGCCGGCGCAATCGGCGGCGCGCAGACTTCGCCGGTGCCCTGCGGCGGCTCCTGGCTGGCAATGATGTCCGTCTCGATCGCAGGGCAATCCGCCATGCGCACGACCGGAAAGTCGTGGAAGTTCTTCTGCTGCACCACACCATCCGCAAACGTGATTTCCTGGTATAGCGCGGCGGACAAGCCGAATATGATGCCGCTCTCCGCCTGCTGGCGGATCAGGTTGGGATTCACGGCAATCCCGCAATCGATCACGCAGAACACGCGATGCACGCGGATCGTCTTGTCGGGCGCGACGGACACCTCGGCCACTTGCGCGACGATGCTGCCATATGACTGGTGCAGTGCCACACCGCGCGCCCGCGCGATGCCATCCGGCGCGCGCGCCATTGGCTTGCCCCATCCCGACAAGGTCGCCACGCGCTCCAGCACGGCCCGGTGCCGGGGATGCTCGCCAAGCAGGCCGGCGCGGAACGCGACCGGATCCTTGCCTGCCGCCACCGCCGCCTCGTCGAGAAAGCACTCGGTGAAGAAGGCCTGGTGCGAATGCCCGACCGAGCGCCAGAAGCCCACCGGAACAGGCAGGTCCACGTTCGCATGGGAGATCCGCGCCGCCGGCCATCCATAGGGCTGGTCGAACGCGCCTTCCGCGGCCGTCTTGTCGATAGGGATGCGCGGGAAGCCAAAGTCTCGCGCAAGCATCTCCGGTACCACAGCCTGCCCTGCCGATCGCGCCTGCCAGCCGACCAGCCGCCCGTCGTGATCCAGGCCTGCGCGCAGGCGCGACACGCACGCGGGCCGGTAGAAGTCATGCGTCATGTCCTGCGCGCGCGTCCAGACGGTCTGCACGGGCCGCCCCTTGACCTCGCGCGCGATCGCCGCGGCCTGCGACACGAAATCCGCCTCCAGCCGGCGCCCGAAGCCTCCGCCCAGCATCATGACCTTCAGGTCCACCTGCTCCGGCCGCAGCCCTAGCACCTTGGCGGCATGCGCTCGCGCAATGCCCGGCACCTGCGTCGACACCCACACCGTCGCCGCATCGCCGCCATACAGCACCGTGCAGTTGATGGGTTCCACGGCACCATGCGCCAGATATGGGGCGTGATACTCGGCGCTGACCACCTTGGCTGCGCCGCGCAGCGCCTCGTCGACATCACCGCGCGTGTAGTAGCCATGGCCATCATCGCGATCCAGCGTCGCGGTGAGGCGCGCCAGCAGACGCGCGCTCGTCATGCCAGCAGCCGGCCCGGGATCCCAGTCGACCTTCAGCGCGTCGAGCGCCTGCATCGCACGAAACACGTTGTCGGCGATGACCGCCACGCCGCCTGAGCCACCGTCGAACGGCGGCACCACAAATGCCTTTACGACGCCGCGCTGCGCAAGTGCCGCGCTGACGTCGGCATGCTTTACGCTGCCACCCACGGTCGGGCACATGAGCACGCTCGCGTACAGCAGGTTGGGCGGCAACGCGTCGATGCCGAAGCGGGCCGACCCGTCGGTCTTTGGCTCGGCATCGATCCTGTGCAAGGGCCGGCCGATCAGGCGGAATGCCGATGGCTCCTTCAGCCTTATCTTGTCCGGCAGAGACTGGCGTCCGGCTGCTGCGGCGAGTTCACCGAATGTCACCGAGCGCGCGGTGCCCTGCATCACCTTGCCGCCTTCGGTGCGGCATTCCGTCTCGGCCACGCGCCAGCGCTGCGCCGCCGCGGCCACCAGCATGGCCCGCGCCGAGGCGCCGGCTTCGCGCATGGGCATCCAGAGGTCGCTGATGCCGGACGAACCCCCGGTAGCGATCTCGCCGATCTCGCGCATCAGCTTGCGCGTGACGTGATCCGCGAGCCGGCGGACCAGACCGTGATCATCAGGATAAAAAGGCAGCCCGTCGACGACGACCTGAAGGTTGTTGAAGATCTTGTCAGGCGGCGCGTTTTCCACGCGAACGCGGCTCCAGTCGGCATCGAGTTCATCCGCCAGGATCATCGCCAGCCCGGTATGCACGCCCTGGCCCATCTCCGAGCGGCACATCATGATCGTGACGCTGTTGTCCGCATCGATCTTGACCCACCCGTTCAGCGCGACTTCCGTGCCTTCCGTCTGCAGCGGCGCCGACGTCGTCAGCCGCTGGCGCACGGGCAGCACGGTCCAGCCGACCAGCAACGCACCCGCCGCGCCGATACCGCCAAACAGGAATGCTCTGCGCTTCATGGCGAGGTCAGAACTCCAGGCAGAAATCGATCAGGCGAGCCTTGTCCCAATACACTTTGCCGAGGTATACACCCGGCGCGATGCAGCGGATCTCGTCGCGAATCCAGTGCGCGACCAGCGAGGTCTCCGAGTAGTCGAGCACGATGCACTCCTTCTGGTCAAGCCAGCTGTCCGCCTTGTAGACCTTGGCCAGGATCGCTTCCAGGCCAAACGGCGTGATGCGGTTCTTGAGCACGCCGCGGCTGGCGTCGAACACCTTGCCCTGCCAGGCGAACAGGCTGACCATGCGCGAGATGCTTTCGCTGAAGGTCGTGCCCGGCGAGATGATGGCCGTGCCCTTTGCCTCGCCATTCGGAATATCGCCAGCGGGGCTGTTGCGAAAGAGATCATCCAGTTCGGCTTGCTGCATTTGCAGGAGCTTGTGCACGTCGTAGGCCATGGCGGTCTCCTGTCGGGAATGGCAAGGGCGGCGTTGCCTGCGCCGCGGCCAGCAGTACATCGGCGGCCTTCTCGGCCATCATGTAGATCGCGCTGACCGGAAAGAAGCCCGGAATGCGCGGAAATGCCGAGGCATCGACGACGCGCAGGCGGCGCGTGCCATGCACGCAGAAGTTGCTGTCGAGCACGCCGCCCGTTGCACGCGCGCCGATCGGACACGAGCACGACGCGTGATGGCCCCAGGCGTTGTCGCGGATATAGCCGGCCAGCGCTTCGTCGCTCTGGATTTCCGGGCCCGGCAACTCTTCATTAGCGATAAAGCCCTGCTCCGCGAGCGGTTGCGCCAGCCCGCGTACAAAACGGATAGCGTTGATCAGCGCGCGCATGTCCTCGCCCTTCGGGTCATCCGCGTGGTCGAAATAGCGGAAGTCGATGTCGGGCATATCTCGCGGGTCGGCCGACCGCAGCGACACCACGCCGGCACGGTTACGCGTGTGCGCCTTAAGGATCGCCCACGTCAGCACATTGTCGTTCTGCGCGAAGACCTTCGAGTAGCCCGGGTAGTAGCCAACGAAACGTTCGAGCAGCGCCATGCAGAAGATGTCCGGCACTGGCATGCGCCGGCCCGAGCGGCGGATCACCGCCGTCGCCACGCCGTTCGTGGTGTAAACGCCGTCGCGCGAATCGAACCAGTTCCGGTACGGCGCGTCGTCACGCACGAATTTCGCACCCTGCAGCACTTCCCACGAGCGCGACATCCGGTTCACGACACCGATCTCGTAGCGATCCTGCAGATTGCGGCCGACTCCGGGCAGGTCCACGCGAACGGGAATGCCGTGTTGCTGAAGTTGCTCCGCCGGGCCGATGCCCGACAGCATCAGCAGTTGCGGCGTATTGAACGCGCCGCCGGCAAGGATCACCTCGCGCCGGGCGCGGACCTGGCAGCGCTCACCGTGCCCATCGTTCGGCTTGACGTGAGCGTGATAGAGATGCCTGCCCTTCAGATACTCCACGCCGCACGCGTTGCCCTGCGCGTCGAACAGCACGCGTGCGGCCAGCGCATCGAGTTCGATCCGAAGCCTGTCGGGATACCGCTCGGCCACATCCAGCAGACGCTCGCGCGTACCGTGGCGCGCGTGGCGCTGCGTGGTCAGCGGCGTATAGCAAACGCCGTGAAAGCAACGTCGGCCCCATAGCCGCGAGTTCGGATCGCCTTGCCAGCGGATCAGCCGCAGCCACGCGCGCACGCGCCTTGGCACGCTGCGCGCGGCGAGTTCCATCGAACCGATGATGACGCGGACCAGCGCGTCGTCGGCGAGCGCTTCCAGCGGCATCGCGCGCTCCGTATGCAGCCAGCCATCCCAGCCATGCAGCGTGGGATCGATGCCGAACCGGCGCGCGAGATTCCACAGCGGTCGATGGCGGCATTGCTCGATCCGCTTCGCATAGCCGCGCATGCGAGTCGCTGTCCAGGACGGATCGCCGGTCACGTCGGCAATGTGGTCCCAGTCAGCATCGTGCGGATACAGGAAGATCAGCGCGTTGTGCGCAGTGCAACCGCCAAGCGTCCCGGCGCGCGGGTACAGCACGCCTGCCGGACCGCATTTGGGGTCGCGTTGCTGCTGCGCGTTGTCGGTGTAGTGACGCACGAAGAAATTCCATGCCATGGCCGGATTCTCGCTTGCACAGGCGTGAAAGCCGGGCACGTCATAGTCTTCAGGCATGCAGGACATCTCATGCGCGCGCGCATCGCAGCCGGCTTCCAGCACGCACACGCGCATGCCCGCCTCTGCCAGGCGCGCGGCCAGCGTACCGCCGCCCGCGCCGGAACCTACGACTACGTAGTCCCATTCTGTCTCATCGTCCCCAGACATAGCCCCCCGCTACGCCGTCGGCATTGCATTGTCAGAACGTCTTCAGGAAGGCGATCAGGGCCCGCTTGTCATCATCGCTCAGCACCGGTTCCTTGCCGAACGCACGCTCGTCGGCGCTCAGGCCGTCCTGGTTGTTGAACTCGGCCGTGCCGAAGTAGTGGCCGCGATTGACGATGAAGTCCGGGCATTTGCTGAGCGACAGCATTGGTTTCACCACGTCCGCGTAGATCTTGCGCAGATCATCATCGCTCGCGCCCGCAGGCACGGATGCCAGATCGCCTTTGAGCTTCACCAGCAGCTTCAGCACCTTGGCCGCATGCTCTGCCTTGGCGACCGGGTCCGAGGTCTCGGACAGCGGCTGCAGGTTCGCAAGCAAGTTCACTGGCATCCGGGCCGGTGCGGGACCAATCGTCACATCGCCGCCCTCGCCCACGAGCCATGGCACCCAACGGTGCAGCAGGTCTTCCATGGGGCGCAGCGCATCCGGAACGAACCCGACCGGAATCGTGATCTGGCTGCGTTCCGTGGTGCGGTCGATCACGCCCGGCACCTTCGTGCCAAGTACAGAATCGTGGTCACGTTTCTCGGGCCAGAGAAGCTGCTCGATCGAGGCGTCGAACACCTGCACGCGGCTCTTGACGGAAGGATCGCTGCTGAACGGCCCGAGCGCGTTGTTGAGCAGGAACGGCGCCGTCGACCAGATGCTGATCAGCGACGGCACGCGGGTATAGCCCCGTCCGCCGGCGGGCATGTGGTATTGCCACCGCTCGGCCGTGAACGGGTCGTGCAGCGTCACGGTGCCGACCGACGGCAGGCTCTTGTATGTCTCCGAAGAAAAGTTGTCCCAGATATTGCCGCGAATTGCGTTGGTGGCCAGCGGACTGCAGATGTTCGTGCGCAGCAGCGTGGCGGGCACGCGGACATCGCTGGACAGGTAATTGTTGGCGAGGAAATCCGGCGCGTTGACGATGTCGCGCATCTTCGCCTTGTACTCGTCCGTCTGGGTCCATTTCCAGTAACGCTGGAAGCAGCCGATGTACTTGTCGCCGCCGCACTCGCGCATCTTCAGGTCGGCGGGTGGTGGTGGTCCCTTGCTGGAATGGCAGCGCGCACAGGTCTCGGCGAACACGGTCTTGCCGCGGTTCAGCAGGCGGCCGCCATCAGGCGTAGCGGGATCGGCCACGTAGGCCTTGCCGCCCGGTGCATCGGCAAGATGATCGGCCGGTGTCGATTTCAGCAGGAACGCGGCCATATTGAACGAACCCGCCTCCGTCGCGCGCCAGTATGCGGAGTTCTTCTGCGCGACTGAGATCTCGATCGGCGAGATCGACTTGCCGCCGAGGATCGGATTGAAATGCAGCAACCATTCCTCGCTGAACAGCCCGATGTTCAGATAGACCCGGTTCAGCGCACCGAGCACGCCGACGGAATCGGCACCATCCTTGAGCACATGCGGCGTCCAGACCGTATCGGGCGCCTTGAAGAACTCCGAAAGCGGCCCGCTCTGGACGAAATCGTTGAGCTGCTTGTTGTTCTTCTCGCCGCCCGCAATGGTCTCCTGCCCGATCCGCTTGGCCACACCCATGCGTGCCATCAGATCATAGAGGGCGTTCATCGTCCGCGGGTTGTTGATGTTGTCGGTGGAGACCAGCGAGGTATCCATCGCACCGGGGCGGAATGTGTGGACGAGCTGGAACATGAAGTTCTGCTTGCCCGCCGGCGTCGCGGCGTTGTGGATGAAGAGCCGATCGACCCACATGTACTGCGCACCAACGGTCGAACTGAGCTCGGCCCATTGCGGATGCTCGGGGTCGGCGGGCGGATGGATCGGGCTCGGGCCGATATGGCAGAACCCGCACGACATCCCCACGCGATAGGGCCGGATCAGGTCGGCGCGGTTGTAGTAGGAGGGATCGGTGTAGTAGCGCTCCGGGTCCCAGGCTTTGGCCGCTTTCTCGTCGAATGCGGGATTGGGGAAGAGGCGCAGACCGACAATGCCGGTCGGATAGCCATAGTACGAGCCGATGGGCAGCTTCTGGCCATTCGAAAAGGTGCTGCCACGCGCGCCAGTCTTGACGCCGGGATAGGCCTGCTCGTTTTCGAATGGATCGGCCGGGCAGTCCTTGCCGCGCTGGTCCAGCCACAGGCCGAAACGCTGCGGGTCCGGCCCGGCAGGCTTGCTGAAGCACGGCTCGTTGAGCAGGCCGAGATAGGTCCAGCGATTGTCGCGCGAATAACCCTGGCTGGGATGGGAACTGATGGATTTGAGCAGATCGAACGCGCCGAACGTGTAGTGCGTCATCGCGTCCCAGAACCGGTCGTTGCCGCCGGTCCAAACGATCCACATGTTACGGCCCTGGATCTCTTGCTTCGTCAGCGCTACGCCGCGGTCCATGTCGCGGAAGTAGTCTTCCGCCGCGTGCTGGAAGGAGTCGTCCTTGCGGCCAGCCTGCTGCGCTTCATCCTCGACATGGCCGGCCTTCAGCTTCGAGCAACCGCTCATGACCACCGCGATACAGAAAACGGCGGACCAAAGAATCGACTTGCTGTGCAGGTTCACCGTCGTCCCTCCCCGACCGGATGGTCTATCACAGCAGCGTGTGCGCTACGCACGCCGTTGAGTACAGATAAACCTAGAAATGACCTGAGGAGAAGTCAAGGTTGTGACTGATCTACAACGCTATTTTTGGGCTGCGTGTTCGATGATGTTTTCGACAGAGATAAGCAAACGGACATACGGGCGACGCTGGCTGTGCTGCGTGAGCAAGCTGCGGCGCCCCAAAAGCAAAAACCCCTCAGCTCGGTAGAGCTGAGGGGTTCTGCATTATAAGAGCCTGGCGATGACCTACTTTCACACGGGAATCCGCACTATCATCGGCGCGGAGCTGTTTCACGGACCTGTTCGGGATGGGAAGGG
>NZ_CAJPVI010000098.1 GCF_905397435.1 Cupriavidus numazuensis | reverse complement strand
CCGTCAAGCTGATCGCCCCGATCGCCATGGAAGAAGGCCTGCGCTTCGCTATCCGTGAAGGCGGCCGTACCGTCGGCGCCGGCGTCGTGGCAAAGATCCTCGACTAAGTAGTATCAGGCGAACGCGGCACCAACCGGTCGCGTTCGTTGCCAGAGGGATTGGCAGCATTGCTGATCCCACAGTAGTTTTAGGGGTATAGCTCAACTGGCAGAGCGTCGGTCTCCAAAACCGAAGGTTGGGGGTTCGATTCCCTCTGCCCCTGCCAAATCAATCAGCCGCGTCGCGAGAAACCATCGTGACGCGGCTTAGTCTCGTTTGCGAAACATGGCCAATCCCAATGTCGAAACCGTAAACGCCAACAGCGGCAAGTGGTTGCTTGGCGTCGCGGTGCTGCTTGTGGTTGCCGGCGTCATCGGTTTCTATGCACTGGCACAGCAACCGTCTTATGTACGTGGCGCCGCGCTGTTCGCGGGTATCGCGCTGGGTGTAGTCGTGGCGCTGGTGTCCGCACCTGGCAAGGACTTCATTGGATTCGCCAAGGAATCGTACCGGGAAGTTCGCAAGGTCGTCTGGCCGACGCGCAAGGAAGCCGGGCAGATGACCGGCCTGGTATTCGCCTTCGTCGTGATCATGGCCCTGTTCCTGTGGTCGGCAGACAAGCTCATCGAGTGGGTCATTTTTTCGCTCGTATTGGGCTGGAAATAAGAGGTAGCGCATGACGGATAACGCCCAGCAGGAAAACACCGCCGCGGAATTGCCTTCGTCGAAGAAGCGCTGGTATGTCGTGCACGCCTACTCCGGCATGGAGAAGAGTGTGCAACGCGCGCTGCAGGAGCGCATCGAGCGCGCCGAGATGCAGGACAAGTTCGGCCGCATCCTGGTGCCCTCGGAAGAAGTCGTGGAAATCAAGGGTGGCCACAAGTCGGTCACCGAGCGTCGTTTCTTCCCGGGCTATGTCCTGGTCGAGATGGAAATGACCGACGAAACCTGGCACCTGGTGAAAAACACCAGCAAGGTCACCGGTTTCGTGGGCGGTGCCCGTAACCGTCCGAGCCCGATTTCGCAGCGCGAAGTCGACAAGATCATGACCCAGATGCAGGAAGGGGTCGAGAAGCCGCGTCCCAAGACGCTGTTCGAGGTGGGCGAAATGGTGCGCGTCAAGGACGGCCCGTTCACCGACTTCAACGGCAACGTGGAAGAAGTGAACTACGAGAAGTCGCGCCTGCGCGTCTCGGTCACGATCTTCGGGCGTGCTACACCGGTCGAGCTCGAGTTCGGCCAGGTCGAGAAGGTGTAAGGAATTTGCCGGTTGCCTGGCCGCAAGGCCGGCAGCGGGCGAAGGGTGCAGCCAGACGGCTGCGCCAAGAGGAGCGCGAGGTGGTACCGACGGTACCGCGACAGCGCGTTACGACTCAACAGGATCATCTCCGTGAAACGGAGTGGTCTGGATTGGAGTAAAGATGGCCAAGAAGATCATTGGCTTTATCAAGCTGCAGATTCCGGCTGGTAAGGCAAATCCCTCCCCGCCCGTTGGTCCCGCACTGGGTCAGCGTGGTCTGAACATCATGGAGTTCTGCAAGGCGTTCAACGCCCAGACCCAAGGCATGGAGCCTGGTCTGCCGGTGCCGGTGGTGATTACCGCCTTCGCCGACAAGAGCTTCACCTTCGTGATGAAGTCGCCGCCCGCGACCGTGCTGATCAAGAAGGCAGCCGGCATCACCAAGGGTTCGCCGAAGCCGCATACCGACAAGGTTGGCAAGATCACCCGCGCCCAGGCTGAAGAAATCGCCAAGGCCAAGAACGCTGACCTGACCGCCGCTGATCTGGACGCCGCTGTGCGTACCATCGCCGGTTCGGCTCGCTCGATGGGCATCACCGTGGAGGGTCTGTAAATGGCTAAGGTTTCCAAGCGCGTCGCTGCCAACAAGGCAAAGATCGAGCGTACCAAGTTTTACCCGATCGACGAGGCCCTGGGCCTGGTGAAGGGCTGCGCTTCGGCGAAGTTCGACGAGTCGATCGACGTGGCCGTGCAACTGGGCATCGACGCCAAGAAGTCGGACCAGGTTGTCCGTGGTTCTGTGGTGCTGCCTGCCGGTACCGGCAAGTCGGTGCGCGTGGCCGTGTTCGCCCAGGGCGACAAGGCCGAGGCCGCCAAGGCCGCCGGTGCTGACATCGTCGGCATGGAAGACCTGGCTGAGCAAGTCAAGGCCGGCAACCTGAACTTCGACGTCGTGATCGCTTCGCCGGACACGATGCGTATTGTCGGTACGCTGGGTCAGATCCTGGGCCCGCGCGGCCTGATGCCGAACCCGAAGGTTGGCACCGTGACCCCGGACGTGGCCCAGGCTGTGAAGAACGCCAAGGCTGGTCAGGTTCAGTTCCGTGTCGACAAGGCCGGTATCATCCACGCCACCATCGGCCGCCGCTCGTTCGAAGACACCGCGCTGAAGAGCAACCTGGCTGCGCTGCTGGACGCTCTGGTCAAGGCCAAGCCGGCTACTAGCAAGGGCGTGTACCTGCGCAAGATCGCCGTGTCGTCCACCATGGGCGTTGGCGTGCGCGTCGAGCAGGCTTCGCTGTCGGCCTGAGCTGACGGCACTCGGTTGACCGGAACCCGATAACTCCGGTCAGCAGCAAGAATTGAAGGTTCCTGCCACGCGCGGGAACTGTCTCCGGACCGCGAGGAAAGGAGCAAGGCTTTGGGCAGTGGTGCCCGCCGCAGGCGAAAGTCGCGGCAGGCACCGCTGGTTATCAAAGACCGCTGGTGTCCACGCCGCTGTAGTCAGGGAGCGTGGGCTTAATCGGAAGGTGCGTACGCAATGGGGCAACCCGTGGCGACGAACTCCGGCCGGCCAGCGCAGATGGCGCACCTGAAGGGAATGAGGAAGCCGGGTTTCGATCCGGGTGATTCGGGCCAATCGGTCGCCGTTCGTATGGACTGATGCGCGTCGCAAGACAAGCATCGTTTTGGAGCTAAACCGTGCCACTCAATATTGAAGATAAGAAGGCCGTCGTTGCTGAGGTTTCGGCGCAAGTCGCCAAAGCCCAGACCATCGTCGTGGCCGAATATCGCGGCATTGCGGTTGGCGATCTGACCAAGCTGCGTGCTACCGCTCGCCAGCAAGGCGTCTACCTGCGCGTTCTGAAGAACACGCTGGCCCGCCGCGCTGTGGAAGGTACGCCGTTTGCTGGCCTCGCAGAGCAAATGACCGGTCCGCTGATCTACGGTATTTCCGAAGATGCAGTGGCCTCGGCCAAGGTTCTCAACGACTTTGCCAAGACCAACGACAAGCTGGTCCTGCGCGCTGGGTCGTATGACGGCCGTGTGCTCGACGCTGCCGCCGTCAAGGCGCTGGCCTCGATCCCGAGCCGCGATGAACTGATTGCTCAGCTGCTTGGCGTGATGCAGGCACCGGTGTCGGGCTTTGCCCGTCTGCTGGCTGCACTGGCTGCCAAGAAGAGCGAAGGCGCTCCCGCGGAAGCGGAAGCCCCGGCTGCTTAAGGCTGCGTACAGATCGGGCATACCGATCGCAATACCGATACCGAATCAAATTTAGGAGTAATCCAAATGGCAATCACCAAAGACGACATCCTGGAAGCCGTTGGCGCGATGTCCGTGATGGAACTGAACGACCTGGTCAAGGCGTTCGAAGAGAAGTTTGGCGTGTCCGCTGCTGCGATGGCCGTGGCTGCTGCCCCGGGTGCTGGCGGTGCCGCCGCTGCCGAAGAACAGACCGAATTCAACGTGATCCTGGCCGAAGTTGGCGCCAACAAGGTTGGCGTGATTAAGGCTGTTCGCGAAATCACCGGTCTGGGCCTGAAGGAAGCCAAGGACCTGGTCGATGGCGCACCGAAGGCCGTCAAGGAAGGCGTGGACAAGGCTGCTGCTGCCGACGCCAAGAAGAAGCTGGAAGACGCCGGCGCGAAGGTCGACGTCAAGTAAGCAATGCTTGCGTGCCGCTACGGCACGCAAATGGGGCTGGCAAAGGGAAATTTCCCGGCGCCAGCCTTTTTGCGCTTGTGCGAGTGTGTTTTATTGGCCACTCGCTGCGGGCGAAATGTGATGTATTGGTTGTTTGAAGCGGGGTGAAGCCCCGATGTTCCAGCAGACGCCAAACATCAGTGGCAAACTACCATGTTGCTGCTGATGTTTGTCTTCTGAACCGACTGCAGAAGACAAGTTTGGTCGGGTGTCCCCCGGGCGAGTGCAGGCTTTGCGCCAATGCAATGACCACACCGCCCGCAGCGTGCGGACACCGTCAGCCAGAGGTTGGTAGCGGCCAACCGCCAAATCCCCTCCCAGTCGCTGAACACCTCAGGTGTGGCCAGGTCCAGCCGCCCTGCGATGATTCGGAGATCCCATGGCGTACAGCTTCACCGAAAAGAAGCGCATTCGCAAATCCTTTGCGAAGCGCGCGACGGTTCATCAGGTTCCATTCCTGCTTGCAACCCAGATTGAATCCTACACCCAGTTCTTGCAAGCGGAAACGCCGACCGCGCGTCGCAAGACCGAAGGCCTGCAGGCCGCTTTCAACGCGATTTTCCCGATTGCCTCCCATAACGGGCTTGCCCGTATGGAGTTTGTCTCGTATCACCTTTCCAACCCGCCGTTCGACGTCAAGGAATGCCAGCAGCGTGGCCTGACGTTCCACTCGGCCCTGCGTGCAAAGGTTCGCCTGATCATCAACGATCGCGAGAACCCGGGCAAGGTCAAGGAAGTGAAGGAGCAGGAAGTGTACATGGGCGAGATTCCGCTCATGACCTCGACCGGCTCGTTCGTGATCAACGGCACCGAGCGTGTCATCGTGTCGCAGCTGCACCGCTCGCCGGGCGTGTTCTTCGAGCACGACAAGGGCAAGACCCACAGCTCGGGCAAGCTGCTGTTCTCCGCACGTATCATCCCCTACCGCGGCTCGTGGCTGGACTTCGAATTCGATCCGAAGGACATCCTGTACTTCCGCGTCGACCGCCGCCGCAAGATGCCGGTGACGATCCTGCTGAAGTCGATCGGCCTGACGCCGGAGCAGATCCTCGCGCACTTCTTCGTGTTCGACAACTTCACGCTGCAGTCGGAAGGCGCGCAGCTCGAGTTCGTGCCCGAGCGCCTGCGCGGTGAAGTCGCGCGCTTCGACATTGCGGACAAGAACGGCCGCGTGGTCGTCGAGAAGGACAAGCGGATCAACGCCAAGCACATCCGTGACCTGGACTCGGCTGGCACCAAGCTGATCAGCGTGCCGGAAGACTATCTGCTGGGCCGTGTGCTGGCCAAGAACATCATCGACCCGGATACCGGCGAGGTGATCGCCAACGCCAACGACGAGCTGACCGAGACCGTCCTCGAGAACCTGCGCGAAGCCGGCGTCAAGCAGATCCAGACGCTGTACACCAACGATCTGGACCAGGGCCCGTACATGTCGCAGACGCTGCGCGTGGACGAGACCGCCGACCAGACCGCTGCGCGTATCGCGATCTACCGCATGATGCGCCCGGGCGAGCCGCCGACCGAAGAAGCCGTGGAAGCGCTGTTCCAGCGCCTGTTCTACAGCGAAGAGTCGTACGACCTGTCGCGCGTTGGCCGCATGAAGGTCAACAGCCGCCTGTCGCGCCCGAGCGGCGAGGGCAGCATGGTGCTGCAGGACGAGGACATCCTCGAGACCATCAAGATCCTGGTCAACCTGCGTAACGGCAAGGGCGAAGTCGACGATATCGATCACTTGGGCAACCGTCGTGTGCGTTGCGTCGGCGAACTGGCCGAAAACCAGTTCCGCGCCGGCCTGTCGCGCGTGGAGCGCGCCGTCAAGGAACGTCTGGGCCAGGCCGAGACCGAGAACCTGATGCCGCACGACCTGATCAACTCGAAGCCGATCTCGTCGGCGATTCGCGAGTTCTTCGGTTCGTCGCAGCTGTCGCAGTTCATGGACCAGACCAACCCGCTGTCGGAAATCACCCACAAGCGCCGTGTTTCGGCCCTTGGCCCGGGCGGTCTGACGCGCGAGCGCGCCGGCTTTGAAGTCCGCGACGTGCACCCGACCCACTATGGCCGCGTGTGCCCGATCGAAACGCCGGAAGGTCCGAACATTGGTCTGATCAACTCGCTGGCACTGTATGCGCGCCTCAACGAGTACGGCTTCCTGGAAACCCCGTACCGCAAGGTCGAGAACAGCAAGCTGACCGACCAGGTCGACTACCTGTCCGCGATCGAGGAAGGCAAGTACGTGGTGGCGCAGGCCAACGCGACGGTCGACGCCGAGGGCAACCTGACCGACGAACTGGTGTCGGCGCGTGAAGGTTCCGAGCGTGAAACCCGTATGGTTACGCCGGACCGCGTGCAGTACATCGACGTGGCGCCGTCGCAGATCGTGTCGGCCGCTGCTTCGCTGGTGCCGTTCCTGGAACACGATGACGCGAACCGTGCACTGATGGGCGCGAACATGCAGCGTCAGGCCGTGCCTTGCCTGCGTCCGGACAAGCCGCTGGTTGGTACCGGCATCGAGCGCACCGTTGCGGTCGACTCGGGTACTGCCGTGCAGGCGATGCGTGGCGGCGTGGTCGATTACGTCGACGCGATGCGTATCGTGATCCGCGTGAACGACGACGAAGCCGTGGCCGGTGAAGTCGGCGTGGACATCTACAACCTGATCAAGTACACGCGTTCGAACCAGAACACGAACATCAACCAGCGACCGATGGTCAAGGTCGGCGACATCGTGGCACGCGGCGACGTCGTGGCCGATGGCGCTTCGACCGACCTGGGCGAGCTCGCGCTCGGCCAGAACATGCTGGTCGCGTTCATGCCCTGGAACGGCTACAACTTCGAGGATTCGATCCTGATCTCGGAGCGCGTGGTGGCCGAAGACCGCTATACCTCGATCCACATCGAGGAACTGTCGGTCGTTGCCCGCGACACCAAGCTCGGACCTGAAGAAATCACGCGCGACATCTCGAACCTGGCTGAAGCCCAGTTGGCTCGCCTGGACGAGTCGGGCATCACCTACATCGGCGCCGAAGTCGAAGCTGGCGACGTGCTGGTGGGCAAGGTCACGCCGAAGGGCGAGACCCAGCTGACTCCGGAAGAGAAGCTGCTGCGCGCGATCTTCGGCGAGAAGGCTTCGGACGTGAAGGACACCTCGCTGCGCGTGCCGTCGGGCATGAGCGGCATCGTGATCGACGTCCAGGTCTTCACCCGCGAAGGCGTGACGCGCGACAAGCGCGCCCAGTCGATCATCGACGACGAACTGAAGCGCTACCGCCTGGACCTGAACGACCAGCTGCGTATCGTGGAAGGCGACGCGTTCCAGCGTCTGGAGCGTCTGCTCATCGACAAGACCGTCAACGGCGGTCCGAAGAAGCTGGCCAAGGGCGCGAAGCTGACCAAGGAATACCTGGCGGACATCGACAAGTACCACTGGTTCGACATCCGTCCGGCCGACGAGGAAGTTGCTGCCCAGCTGGAAGCCGTCAAGGAAGCCATCGAGCAGAAGCGCCACGAGTTCGACCTGGCCTTCGAAGAGAAGCGCAAGAAGCTCACGCAAGGCGACGAACTGCCGCCGGGCGTGATCAAGATGGTCAAGGTGTACCTGGCCGTCAAGCGCCGCCTGCAGCCTGGCGACAAGATGGCAGGTCGTCACGGTAACAAGGGTGTGGTGTCGAAGATCGTTCCGATCGAAGACATGCCGTACATGGCGGACGGTACCCCGGCCGACATCGTGCTGAACCCGCTGGGCGTGCCGTCGCGGATGAACGTGGGCCAGATTCTGGAAACCCACCTGGGCTGGGCCGCGCGCGGTCTGGGCCAGCGCATCGGCGACATGCTCAAGGCCTCGGCCAAGGCGCAGGAACTGCGTCCGCTGCTCGCGCAGATCTACAACGAGAGCGGCAAGGCCGAAGATCTGGACAGCCTGTCCGACGCCGAAGTGCTGGAACTGGCAACGAACCTGAAGAAGGGCGTGCCGTTCGCAACGCCGGTGTTCGACGGTGCGCATGAGGACGAAATCCGCCGCATGCTGGACCTGGCCTACCCGGACGACATCGCCAAGGAAAAGGGCCTGACCGCTTCCAAGCAACAGGTCACGCTGCACGACGGCCGCACCGGTGAGGCGTTCGAGCGTCCGGTCACGCTGGGTGTGATGCACATGCTGAAGCTGCACCACTTGGTGGACGACAAGATGCACGCACGTTCGACCGGTCCGTACTCGCTGGTGACGCAGCAGCCGCTGGGTGGTAAGGCGCAGTTCGGTGGCCAGCGTTTCGGTGAGATGGAAGTGTGGGCACTGGAAGCCTACGGCGCGTCGTACGTGCTGCAGGAAATGCTGACGGTCAAGTCCGATGACGTGAACGGCCGTACCAAGGTGTACGAGAACATCGTCAAGGGCGAGCACTCGATCGACGCCGGCATGCCGGAATCGTTCAACGTGCTGGTGAAGGAAATCCGCTCGCTGGGTATCGACATCGACCTCGATCGCTACTGATCGAACCGATGAGGGTGCCGGCTGCGGCCGGCACTCACCCGCGCAGGATTTCCCACAGAATGAATGCCATCGATCCGGACAGACTCCGGACCGGTGGCGAAACAAGGAGTTGCAATGAAAGCATTGCTCGATCTCTTTAAGCAGGTACAGCAGGAAGAGCAGTTCGACGCGATCAAGATCGGCCTGGCCTCGCCCGAGAAGATCCGTTCGTGGTCGTACGGTGAAGTCAAGAAGCCGGAAACGATCAACTACCGTACGTTCAAGCCGGAACGCGACGGCCTGTTCTGCGCCAAGATCTTTGGCCCGATCAAGGACTACGAGTGCCTGTGCGGCAAGTACAAGCGCCTGAAGCACCGTGGCGTGATCTGCGAGAAGTGCGGCGTTGAAGTGACGCTGGCCAAGGTGCGCCGCGAGCGCATGGGCCACATCGAACTGGCCGCGCCGACCGCGCACATCTGGTTCCTGAAGTCGCTGCCGTCGCGTCTGGGCATGGTCCTGGACATGACGCTGCGCGACATCGAGCGCGTGCTGTACTTCGAAGCATTCGTGGTGCTCGAACCCGGCATGACCCCGCTCAAGAAGAGCCAGATCATGTCGGAAGACGACTACCTGGCGAAGTGCGACGAGTACGGCGAGGGCGAGTTCGTCGCCATGATGGGTGCCGAGGGCATACGTGAACTGCTGCGCGGCATCGACATCGAGAAGCAGATCGAACAGATCCGCGCCGAGCTGCAAGCGACCGGTTCCGAAGCCAAGATCAAGAAGTTCGCCAAGCGCCTGAAGGTGCTCGAGGCCTTCCAGCGTTCGGGCATCAAGCCCGAGTGGATGATCCTCGAAGTGCTGCCGGTGCTGCCGCCCGAGCTGCGCCCGCTGGTGCCGCTGGATGGTGGCCGCTTCGCGACCTCGGACCTGAACGACCTGTATCGCCGCGTCATCAACCGTAACAACCGTCTGAAGCGCCTGCTGGAGCTGAAGGCGCCTGAGATCATCGTGCGCAACGAAAAGCGCATGCTGCAGGAAGCGGTTGACTCGCTGCTGGACAACGGCCGTCGCGGCAAGGCGATGACTGGTGCCAACAAGCGTCCGCTGAAGTCCCTGGCCGAAATGATCAAGGGCAAGGGCGGCCGTTTCCGTCAGAACCTGCTGGGCAAGCGCGTCGACTACTCGGGCCGTTCGGTCATCGTGGTGGGCCCGACGCTCAAGCTGCACCAGTGCGGCCTGCCGAAGCTGATGGCGCTCGAGCTGTTCAAGCCGTTCATCTTCCACAAGCTGGAAACGATGGGCATCGCCACCACGATCAAGGCGGCGAAGAAGGAAGTCGAAAGCCAGACGCCGGTGGTGTGGGACATCCTCGAAGAGGTGATCCGCGAGCACCCGGTGATGCTGAACCGTGCGCCGACGCTGCACCGCCTGGGTATCCAGGCGTTCGAGCCGGTGCTGATCGAAGGCAAGGCCATCCAGCTGCACCCGCTGGTCTGCGCGGCGTTCAATGCCGACTTCGACGGTGACCAGATGGCTGTCCACGTCCCGCTGTCGCTGGAAGCGCAGATGGAAGCCCGCACGCTGATGCTGGCCTCCAACAACGTGCTGTTCCCGGCCAACGGCGACCCGTCGATCGTCCCGTCGCAAGACGTGGTGCTGGGTCTGTACTACACGACCCGCGACAAGATCAACGGCAAGGGCGAGGGCATGACCTTTGCCGACATCAGCGAAGTGATCCGCGCTTACGAGAACAAGGAAGTCGAACTGGCTTCCCGCGTGAACGTGCGTATCACCGAGTATGAGCTGGTCGACAAGGATGCCGAAGGCGACGCGCGTTTCGCACCCAAGATCACGCTGCAGGCCACCACGGTCGGCCGCGCGATCCTGTCCGAGATCCTGCCGAAGGGCCTGCCGTTCTCGGTGCTGAACAAGCCGCTCAAGAAGAAGGAAATCTCGCGCCTGATCAACACGGCGTTCCGCAAGTGCGGCCTGCGCGAGACCGTGATCTTCGCCGACAAGCTGCTGCAGTCGGGCTTCCGCCTGGCAACGCGCGCCGGTATCTCGATCGCGATCGACGACATGCTGGTGCCGCCGGCCAAGGAGAAGATCATCTCCGAGGCATCGGCCAAGGTGAAGGAATACGACAAGCAGTACATGTCGGGTCTGGTGACGGACCAGGAGCGTTACAACAACGTCGTGGACATCTGGGGCGCCGCCGGCGACCAGGTGGGCAAGGCGATGATGGAGCAGCTCCAGCACGAAGACGTGGTCGACCGCAACGGCAACACCGTCAAGCAAGAGTCGTTCAACTCCATCTACATGATGGCCGACTCGGGCGCACGGGGTTCCGCCGCGCAGATCCGCCAGCTGGCCGGTATGCGTGGCCTGATGGCCAAGCCGGATGGCTCGATCATTGAAACGCCGATTACGGCGAACTTCCGTGAAGGCCTGAACGTTCTGCAGTACTTCATCTCGACCCACGGTGCACGTAAGGGTCTGGCTGATACGGCACTGAAGACCGCGAACTCGGGTTACCTGACCCGTCGTCTGGTCGACGTGACGCAGGATCTGGTCGTGGTGGAAGACGATTGCGGCACCTCCAACGGCGTGGCCATGAAGGCCCTGGTCGAAGGCGGTGAAGTGATCGAGGCCCTGCGCGACCGTATTCTGGGCCGTGTGACGGTGGCCGACGTGGTGAACCCTGAAACCCAGGAAACCGCGATCGAAACCGGCACGCTGCTGGACGAAGACCTGGTCGACCTGATCGACGCCCTCGGCGTCGATGAAGTCAAGGTGCGCACGCCGCTGTCGTGCGACACGCGCTACGGCCTGTGCGGCAAGTGCTATGGCCGCGACCTCGGCCGCGGCGTGCTGGTGAACTCCGGCGAGGCGGTGGGTGTGATCGCTGCCCAGTCGATCGGTGAGCCGGGCACGCAGCTGACCATGCGTACGTTCCACATCGGTGGTGCGGCATCGCGTGCGGCAGTGGCATCGAGCGTGGAAGCCAAGGCGACCGGTACGGTCCGCTTCACGGTGACCATGCGCTACGTGACCAACGCCAAGGGCGAACTGATCGTGATCTCGCGTTCGGGCGAGGCACTGATCACCGACGACCACGGCCGCGAGCGCGAGCGCCACAAGATCCCGTACGGTGCCACGCTGCTGGTGCAGGACGGCCAGGCCATCAAGGCTGGCACGCAACTGGCCACGTGGGACGCGCTGACGCGTCCGATCGTGTCGGAGTACACCGGTACGACCAAGTTCGAGAACGTCGAAGAGGGCGTGACCGTCGCCAAGCAGATGGACGAAGTCACCGGCCTGTCGACCCTCGTGGTGATCGACGCCAAGCGCCGCACGGCTGCCACCAAGGGCATTCGCCCGCAGGTGAAGCTGCTCGACGCCAATGGCCAGGAAGTGAAGATCCCGGGCACGGACCATTCCGTGACCATCGGCTTCCAGGTCGGCGCGCTGATTACCGTGAAGGACGGCCAGCAGGTGCACGTGGGTGAAGTGCTTGCACGTATCCCGACCGAATCGCAGAAGACCCGTGACATTACCGGTGGTCTGCCGCGAGTGGCCGAGCTGTTCGAAGCGCGTTCGCCGAAGGACGCCGCCGTGCTGGCGGAAGTTACCGGCACGACCTCGTTCGGCAAGGACACAAAGGGCAAGCAGCGCCTGGTCATTACCGACCTGGACGGCAATGCCCACGAGTTCCTGATCGCGAAGGAAAAGCAGGTGCTGGTGCACGACGGCCAGGTGGTGAACAAGGGCGAAATGATCGTGGAAGGTCCGGCGGATCCGCACGACATCCTGCGCCTGAAGGGCATCGAAGAGCTGGCGCACTACATCGTCGACGAAGTGCAGGACGTGTACCGTCTGCAGGGCGTGAAGATCAACGACAAGCACATCGAAGTGATTGTTCGTCAGATGCTGCGCCGCGTGCAGGTGGCAGACGTGGGCGACACCAAGTTCATCCCGGGTGAACAGGTGGAGCGCTCGGAACTGCTCGACGAAAACGACCGCGTGATCGCCGAAGGCAAGCGTCCGGCAACCTACGAGAACCTGCTGCTTGGTATTACCAAGGCGTCGCTGTCGACCGACAGCTTCATCTCGGCGGCATCGTTCCAGGAAACCACGCGCGTGCTGACCGAAGCCGCGATCATGGGCAAGACCGACGACCTGCGTGGTCTGAAGGAAAACGTGATCGTTGGCCGTCTGATCCCGGCCGGTACCGGCCTGGCCTACCACCGTGCCCGCAAGGCACGCGAGGCGGCCGAGCGCGATCGCGCCCAGGCGATTGCCGACGAAGAGCAATCGCTCTTCATCGAGCCGCCGCCCGTGGTGCAGGCGACGACCGAAGGCGAAGGCGACAACGCCTGAATGCCTGCGCAGTAGCGCCCCGCCGCAAGGCGGGCACGAAAACCCGGCTGATCCAGCCGGGTTTTTTTTCATCCGCGAAGCGGAGTGACCGCACGATAACAGGGGAATGCGCGGTTCCGAGGGCCGTTGCGGTGCCGCAAAAAGAAACCGGTCGGAAAGCCGCCGGCGGGCATCTGCAACCCCTCCGCTGACCTATAGTTTTAGCACCCTGGATAACTGTCGCGATGATCGCGTCGGAGGTTGCAATCATGACCATGGCTACCACGCTGGCGAGCTGCCTGGACAAGAAGCAGACCCAGTTCGACACCGTTCGTCACCCGTATAGCCTCAGCAGCATGGCCACTGCCCACGCCGCGCATATTCCTGGCGATCGCCTGGCCAAAACGGTCCTGCTGGAAGACGAAAAGGGCTACGTCGCTGCCGTGATCCCTTCCACCCATCACCTGAAACTGTCGGAGATCTGTGAGCAGACGGGCCGCAAGCTGTCGCTGGCGCACGAGGATGGCGTGCGTGAAGTGTTCCGGGACTGCGATCTCGGCGCGCTGCCTCCGGTGGCAATGGCGTATGGCACGCAAACCTGGCTCGATGACAGCCTGCTTACGCACTCGGATGTCTATTTCGAAGCGGGCGACCACCAGGAACTGGTGCATATGAGCACCGAGCAGTTCATGGCGCTGATGGCGGATGCGCAGCGCGGACATTTCGCGCACCGGATGATGTAGGGCGACACTAAGCCAGAAGTACCCTGACGGTCGGCATTTGCCGGCCGTCTTGTTTTGTGTGGCCACCGCCAGACGTGAGAAACATCGGATGTTTGTCCTTTAGCGGCGGTCAGCGGCTTGCTTAGTGGTATGGTTACGGCTTTTCCGGCTTCAGCAATTCCGTTGTCCATGTCGCAAGCGCTCGCGATCCTCAAGGATGTTTTCGGTTACCACGCCTTCCGTGGCCGCCAGGGCGAGATCATCGACCATGTCGCGACGGGCGGCGACTGCCTGGTGCTGATGCCCACAGGCGGTGGCAAGTCGCTGTGCTATCAGATTCCGGCGTTGCTGCGCCAGCGCGCGGGCGAGGGCGTAGGCATCGTCGTGTCGCCGCTGATCGCGCTGATGCAGGACCAGGTCGCGGCGCTGACCGAGGCCGGCGTGCGCGCGTCGGTGCTCAATTCGACGCTGACAAGCTCGGAGGCCTCGGCGGTCGAACGCGACCTGCTGGCCGGCCGGCTCGAAATCCTCTATGTCGCGCCCGAGCGGTTGATGACACCGCGCTTCCTCGATCTCCTCGGACGCGCCCGTGTCGGCCTGTTCGCCATCGATGAGGCGCACTGCGTGTCCCAGTGGGGCCACGATTTCCGGCCGGAGTACATCCAGCTGTCGGTATTGCACGAGCGTTTCCCGGATGTGCCGCGCATCGCGCTGACGGCGACGGCCGATGCGCTGACGCGCGACGAGATCATCGAACGGCTGGCGCTCGACGATGCGCGGGTTTTTATCTCGAGCTTCGACCGTCCCAATATCCGCTACCGGATCGTCGAAAAGGACAATGCGCGCCAGCAGCTGCTCGCCTTCATCAAGGCCGAGCACATGGCGGCTGACGGCACGCATGACAGCGGCATCGTCTACTGCCTGTCGCGCAAGAAGGTCGAAGACACCGCCGAATGGCTGCAAGGCCATGGCCTCAATGCGCTGCCGTACCACGCTGGCATGGATCCGGGCACGCGCCAACGCCATCAGGCGCGTTTTCGCGAAGAGGAAGGCCTGGTGATGGTTGCGACGATCGCTTTCGGCATGGGCATCGACAAGCCCGACGTGCGTTTCGTCGCCCATCTGGACCTGCCCAAGAGCATGGAGGGCTACTACCAGGAAACCGGCCGTGCCGGCCGTGATGGGTTGCCGGCCAACGCCTGGATGGCCTACGGTCTTGGCGACGTGGTCCAGCAGAAGCGCATGATCGACGAGTCCGAGGCCGACGACGCGTTCAAGCGCGTGTCGTCGTCGAAGCTCGATGCGCTGCTGGGCCTGTGCGAAACGGCTGGCTGCCGGCGTGTGCGTATCCTGGCCTACTTCAATGAGACCAGCGAGCCGTGCGGCAACTGCGACACGTGCCTGGAGCCGCCTGCCACGTGGGACGGCACGCGCGAGGCGCAGATGGCGCTGTCGTGCGTCTACCGTACGGCGCAGGCGAGCCGGGTGCACTTCGGCGCCACGCACCTGATCGATGTGCTGCGTGGCAATGCGTCGGAGAAGATCAAGCAGTGGGGCCATGACAAGGTCTCGACCTTCGGCATTGGCAAGGACCGCTCGGTCCACGAATGGCACACCGTGTTCCGGCAGCTGATTGCGCAGGGATGGCTGATGATCGACCACGGCGGCCATGGCGCACTGCTGCTCGGCGAGGGGGCGCGCGAAGTGCTGAAGGGCGAGCGCCAGATCATCCTGCGCCGGCAGGCCTCCAAGCCGGGCAAGTCTGGCGAGCGCGCCGCGCGCGGCGCGCGTACCGACCACACGGCGGACATGGACGCCGACACGCTGGCCAACTGGGAAGCGCTGCGCCGCTGGCGCACCGAGGCCGCGCGCGAGCATGGCGTGCCTGCCTATGTGATCTTCCACGATGCCACCCTGGCCGAACTGGCCCGCACGGCGCCCGGGTCGCTGTCGGATATGGAGGGCATTCCCGGTATCGGGGCGTCCAAGCTCGAGCGCTACGGGCAGGCTATCGTCGACACCCTGAGCAGGGTGTAAGCCGATCGGGTATACGCCTTGACCGTATACGATTCCGCTGCTACCATGCCAGATTCGAGTTTTTGGCTTTGGATTTCGCTCGCCCGTCGGACATGTGGACTTTGGTTCGCTCCCGGCAAGCCTTCCGGATGACTTCTGAGAGTCCGGCGGCGGCAGACGCGGGATCCGGGTGCCGGCTCGCGCTCTTTGGCATGCTGTTACCGCACAGTCCCGTCTTCAGAGCGCGTCTGCTCACCTCTCCCGCCCAAAACCCGTAGCTGCCTCTCCATCCTGGTGCAAACCGGTGCGAGGGGTGTTTTTCGTAAAAACCAAGCTGGATTGAACAATGCCAACTATCAACCAACTGGTTCGCAAGCCGCGCGTCTCTGAAGTCATCAAGAGCAAGAGCCCGGCGCTTGAGAACTGCCCGCAGCGTCGCGGCGTGTGCACCCGTGTGTACACCACGACGCCGAAGAAGCCGAACTCGGCACTGCGTAAGGTCGCCAAGGTGCGCCTGACCAACGGTTTCGAAGTCATTTCGTACATCGGCGGTGAAGGCCACAACCTGCAGGAACACTCGGTCGTGCTGATCCGCGGCGGCCGTGTGAAGGATCTGCCGGGTGTGCGTTACCACATCGTCCGTGGTTCGCTGGATCTGCAAGGCGTGAAGGACCGCAAGCAGGCCCGTTCGAAGTACGGTGCAAAGCGTCCGAAGGCTGCCTAAGCTTTCAGAGCAAGCAACAAGCGATGGCCGCAGGCGGTTTTCGTCATGCAGCTGTCAACAGGCGGCGGTACAACGGAGCGTTTTTGTGCGCCGTGCCGTCGAGTAAGTGGTCACCCGGCGAATTTGCTGTCTATCGCATGCAAGCTAGTTGGTGGCCGGAGAGCGGGAACAACTGACCGCGCTCTCAACTGAATCTAAAGGAAAGAAGATGCCACGTCGTCGTGAAGTCCCCAAGCGGGATGTTCTGCCTGATCCGAAGTTCGGCAACGTTGAAGTTGCCAAGTTCATGAACGTGCTGATGCTGGACGGCAAGAAGTCGGTTGCCGAACGCATTGTGTACGGCGCGTTCGACCAGATCGAAAAGAAGGCAGGCAAGGCCCCCATCGAAGTGTTCTCCGTTGCGATCAACAACGTGAAGCCGGTGGTGGAAGTGAAGAGCCGTCGCGTGGGCGGCGCCAACTATCAGGTTCCGGTCGAAGTCCGTCCGTCGCGTCGTTTGGCATTGGCGATGCGCTGGCTGCGTGAGGCCGCGAAAAAACGCAGCGAGAAGTCGATGGCGCTGCGCCTGGCAGGTGAGCTGCTGGAAGCATCGGAAGGCCGTGGCGGTGCAATGAAGAAGCGCGACGAAGTACACCGCATGGCCGAAGCCAACAAGGCGTTCTCGCACTTCCGCTTCTAAAGCGCGCGAAAACACTGTTGGTTGCCGGGCGGGCTGTGTTTTTACACATCTCGCCCGTTTGTGTTAAGGGCGCAGACCATGAGATTTCTGCGCCTCATGGACGAATAGAGGATTAAAGTGGCTCGTAAGACTCCTATTGAGCGCTACCGTAACATCGGTATTTCGGCTCACATTGACGCGGGTAAAACCACCACGACCGAGCGGATCCTGTTCTACACCGGTGTGAACCACAAGATCGGTGAAGTGCATGATGGCGCGGCCACCATGGACTGGATGGAGCAGGAGCAGGAGCGCGGCATCACGATCACGTCTGCTGCGACCACCGCCTTCTGGAAGGGCATGGGCGGCAACTACCCCGAGCACCGCTTCAACATCATCGACACCCCGGGACACGTGGACTTCACCATCGAGGTGGAGCGTTCCATGCGCGTGCTGGATGGCGCCTGCATGGTCTACTGTGCAGTGGGTGGCGTGCAGCCCCAGTCGGAAACCGTCTGGCGCCAGGCCAACAAGTACAAGGTGCCGCGTCTGGCGTTCGTCAACAAGATGGACCGTACCGGCGCGAACTTCTTCAAGGTCTACGACCAGCTGAAGACCCGCCTGAAGGCCAACCCGGTGCCCGTCGTGGTGCCGATCGGCGCTGAAGACGGCTTCCAGGGCGTCGTCGATCTGCTGGAAATGAAGGCGATCATTTGGGACGAAGCCAGCCAGGGCGTGAAGTTCGAATACCAGGACATCCCGGCCGAACTGCAAGCCACCGCTGACGAATGGCGCGAGAAGATGGTCGAGTCCGCCGCCGAAGCCAGCGAAGAGCTGATGGAAAAGTACCTGGGCGGCGAAGAGCTGACCCGCGCCGAGATCGTCAAGGCGCTGCGTGACCGTACCATCGCCTGCGAAATCCAGCCGATGCTGTGCGGCACCGCGTTCAAGAACAAGGGCGTGCAGCGTATGCTCGACGCCGTGATCGACTTCCTGCCGTCGCCGGTCGACATTCCGCCGGTTACGGGCACGGACGAGGACGACAGCGAGAAGAAGCTCGAGCGCAAGGCTGACGACACCGAAAAGTTCTCGGCACTGGCGTTCAAGATCATGACCGACCCGTTCGTTGGTCAGCTGATCTTCTTCCGCGTCTACTCGGGCAAGATCAATTCGGGCGACACCGTGTACAACCCGGTGAAGCAGAAGAAGGAGCGTCTGGGCCGTATTCTGCAGATGCACGCCAACCAGCGCGAAGAAATCAAGGAAGTGCTGGCCGGCGACATCGCCGCTGCGGTGGGCCTGAAGGATGCCACCACGGGCGACACGCTGTGCGATCCGGCTGCCCCGATCGTGCTCGAGCGCATGATCTTCCCTGAGCCGGTGATTTCGCAGGCTGTCGAGCCGAAGACCAAGGCTGACCAGGAAAAGATGGGCATCGCCCTGAACCGCCTGGCCGCTGAAGATCCGTCGTTCCGCGTGCGTACCGATGAAGAATCGGGCCAGACCATCATTTCGGGCATGGGCGAGCTCCACCTCGAAATTCTGGTCGACCGCATGAAGCGCGAATTCGGCGTGGAAGCCAACATCGGCGCGCCGCAGGTGGCCTACCGCGAAACCATTCGCAAGACGGCCGAAGGCGTCGAAGGCAAGTTCGTCAAGCAGTCGGGCGGCCGCGGCCAGTACGGTCACGCCGTGATCACGCTGGAACCGCAAGAGCCGGGCAAGGGCTTCGAGTTCATCGACGCCATCAAGGGCGGTGTGATTCCTCGCGAATACATCCCGGCGGTCGAGAAGGGTATTGTCGACACGCTGCCGTCCGGTATCCTGGCCGGCTTCCCGGTGGTGGACGTGAAGGTCACGCTGACGTTCGGTTCGTACCACGATGTGGACTCGAACGAAAACGCGTTCCGCATGGCCGGCTCGATGGCTTTCAAGGAAGCCATGCGCAAGGCCAGCCCGGTTCTGCTCGAGCCGATGATGGCCGTGGAAGTGGAAACGCCGGAAGACTACACGGGTACCGTGATGGGCGATCTGTCGTCCCGCCGCGGCATCGTGCAGGGCATGGACGACATGGTTGGCGGCGGCAAGATCATCAAGGCCGAAGTCCCGCTGTCGGAAATGTTCGGTTATTCCACGTCGCTGCGCTCGGCCACGCAAGGCCGCGCCACGTACACCATGGAATTCAAGCACTACGCTGAGGCACCGAAGAACATCGCCGAAGCCGTGATGGCGGCCAAGGGCAAGTAATTGGAAGTTTGCCGCCGCGCCTGCCGGTGCGGCGGCGCGATGAAACAACAAGACTGCATTCCTATCAGGAGCTAAGAAATGGCAAAGGAAAAGTTCGAGCGGACTAAGCCGCACGTGAACGTTGGTACGATTGGTCACGTTGACCACGGCAAGACCACGCTGACCGCAGCGATCGCCACGGTGCTGGCAGCGAAGTTCGGCGGTGCCGCCAAGAAGTACGACGAAATCGACGCAGCGCCGGAAGAAAAGGCACGCGGTATTACCATCAATACCGCCCACGTCGAGTACGAAACGGCCAACCGCCACTACGCGCACGTTGACTGCCCGGGCCACGCCGACTACGTGAAGAACATGATC
>NZ_CAJPVI010000097.1 GCF_905397435.1 Cupriavidus numazuensis | reverse complement strand
AGTCAGAACCTGTGCCTCGCGCGGCACGGCTTTTGGACGATCCCCAAGACGGACTCGGGTACAGCGTTTCAACCAGGTCAGTGGTGGGACGCCTTCGGCTGCGCTGCGCGCACGTCGTCGTCTGGATGCGAGCTCATCAGCGTCGCTGGCGCCCCGGTTCGTCCGAGGTCCTTTCTCGACTTCGCGCATGCCATGCGCGGGCGTCGTCACCGAGGCGTGGTTTGCCCTGGACTTGTGTGCCCAGACTAGAGCTCTGCGCGTAGCGCAGCCGAAGGCGATCACACGATATCGCCAGCAGCAGGGGCCACGAACGCTTGCAGGGCTCGTTCAATCAGCGCTGTATTCCCACTCACGGTGGTGCCCCACGCGGCAGGCAGCGTAACTGACTCTGAAGCCCATACCCGTACAACACCCCCAGCACACTACGATAAAAATTCGCCCCTGTGGGGCAACCAAAACGCGTTTTTGGTTACTTTTGTCGCTCGGACAAAAGTGACTCGCCGGCTACGCCGGCGAAACGGCAGCGCCCGCCAAGCACGATACCCCTCTCCCGCATTTCGCCCTTAAACCCTCTACCGCCCATCCCTCCAAAACGCATTAAAATCCAGGCTTCGCTTGATGTGATCCCCATGCCCGTTCCCTTCGACGCCATCCTCCCCGCGCCCTTCGGCAAGGTCGGCGTACGTGCCGACAATGAACGGATCCGGGAGATTTTCTATCTGCCCGAGAACGTCGAAAGCCTAGCGCCGCGCAGCGATGTGATCCTGCGCCTTGCCGCCCAGCTGGATGCTTATTACGCCGATGCCGACGCGCTCTTTGACGTGCCACTTGCCATTGCCGGCACGCCGTTCCAGCAGCAGGTGTGGCAGGCAATCTGCGCGGTCCCGCGCGGCGGGCTGACTACGTATGGCGATATCGCACGCAAGCTCGGCGGCGTGGCGCGCGCGGTCGGGCAGGCTTGCGGGCAGAATCCGCTGCCGATCGTGATTCCGTGCCATCGCGTGGTGTCCGCCAGTGGCATCGGCGGCTTTGCCCACCATGCCGAGGACGGTTTTCACCTGGAAGTGAAACGCTGGCTGTTGCGCCATGAAAGCGCCATGCTGATATGAAGCGCCCCGCCGGCGCGAGCCGGACAGCACGCAAGCCGCGCGTGGTGCATGCCGACGCGGATACCGTCGCGCTCGATGCCGCCATCGCGCCCGAACTCGATCTCGTCAGCCGTTTCTGCGACGCGCTGTGGCTTGAGGACGGCCTGTCGCGCAACACCATGGACGCCTACCGGCGCGATCTGTCGATGCTTGCGCGCTGGCTGCACCAGTCCGGCAACAGCGGCTTGCTGGCCGTCGGCGACACGGAACTGAACGCCTATTTCCTGGCGCGGCACGTCGAAACCCGCGCCTCGTCGTCAAACCGCCGGCTCGCTGTGTTCCGCCGCTTCTACCAATGGGCGCTGCGCGAGCAGATGATCCAGGCCGATCCCTGCATCCTGCTGCGCCCGGCCAAGCAGCCACCGCGCGTACCCAAGACGCTGAGCGAAGCGCAGGTCGAAGCCCTGCTCGAAGCGCCCGATACCACCACGCCGCTCGGCCTGCGCGACCGCACCATGCTCGAACTGATGTACGCGAGCGGGCTGCGGGTGTCGGAGCTGACGCAGATGAAGACCGTCGAGATCGGCCTGAACGAAGGCGTCGCGCGCGTGGTTGGCGGCAAGGGCGACAAGGAGCGGCTGGTGCCATTCGGCATGCAGGCCGGCGACTGGCTGCGCCGCTACCTGGGCAGCGCACGCCCCGCCCTGCTGGCCGGCCGCGCGTGCGACGCGCTGTTCGTCACGCAGCGCGGCGAAGGCATGACGCGCCAGGCGTTCTGGCACCTGATCAAGCGCCATGCGCGCGATGCCGGCATTACGGCGCCGCTGTCACCGCATACGCTGCGGCATGCCTTTGCCACGCACCTGCTGAACCACGGCGCCGACCTGCGCGTGGTGCAGTTGCTGCTCGGCCATGCCGATATCTCCACCACGCAGATCTACACCCACGTGGCGCGCGAGCGGCTACGCGAACTGCACCAGCAGCACCACCCGCGCGGGTAAGACCAGCCGGGCTCCGCCCCTAGCGCGACGAAACGCGACGATAAGCGACAATGAGCAAAGCGAAACATATCTCCGAAACCCCGGCCACCCAGTTCCTGCGCCGGCAGAACGTCGCCTTCGGCGAGCATCCGTACGACTACGTCGACCATGGCGGCACCGGAGAATCAGCTCGTCAGCTCGGCGTGCCCGAGCATGACGTGGTCAAGACCCTGATCATGGAAGACGAGCGCGCGCAGCCGCTGATCGTGCTGATGCACGGCGACTGCTCGGTTTCCACCAAGAACCTGGCGCGCCAGATCGGCTGCAAGAGCGTGCAGCCCTGCAAGCCCGAGGTCGCGCAGCGGCACAGCGGCTACATGGTGGGCGGCACGTCGCCATTCGGCACAAAGAAGCGCATGCCCGTGTATGTCGAAGCGACGGTACTGGCGCTGGAGAAGATCTACATCAACGGCGGGCGGCGCGGCTATCTGGTCAGCCTGGACCCGAAGCTGCTGAGCACGCTCGTGGAGGCGAAGCCCGTGGAATGCGCGCTGCCTGACTGAACCGGCCGCCCCCGGGTGTCGGATATTGGGGAAGTCACGGACGTGGCGACCCCGCCGCCGCGCTACAATCCCGCCAATTCCAGACAAGGCAGTCACTGCCGCGCGTATCCCCTCATGGCCAACCTGCTCTTCGCCCTCGCCGCCTACCTGATCGGGTCGATTTCCTTCGCCGTCGTCGTCAGCAAGGTCATGGGCCTGCCCGATCCGCATACCTACGGTTCTGGCAACCCGGGCGCGACCAACGTGCTGCGCACCGGCAACAAGAAGGCGGCGATCTTCACGCTGATCGGCGACGGGCTCAAGGGCTGGCTGGCGGTCTGGTTGGCGAGCCGCTTCGGGCCTGCGTATGGGCTCGATGACAACGGCCTGGCGATGGTGGCACTGGCCGTGTTCCTCGGTCACCTGTTCCCGGTGTTCCACCGTTTTGCCGGCGGCAAGGGCGTGGCCACGGCGGCGGGCGTCCTGCTGGCGATCAGCCCGATCCTGGGGCTGGCCACGCTGGCCACCTGGCTGATCATCGCGTTCTTCTTCCGCTATTCGTCGCTGGCCGCGCTGGTCGCGGCGATCTTCGCGCCGGTCTTCTACGTGCTGATGGAAGGCATCGACGCCATGGCCGGCGCCGTGCTGGTCATCGCCATCCTGCTGATCGCACGCCACCGCCAGAACATCGCCAAGCTGCTGACCGGCAAGGAAAGCCGGATCGGCGAGAAGAAGAAGGTCTGAACGCGTTCCCGGGAGCGCAGGCAATCAGGCTGCCTGCGCCATCGACACCGGGAACTGCATCTCCACGCGCAGGCCGCCTTCGGCGCGGTTGAGGAGCGACAGCCGCCCTCCCGCCTGCCGCACCAGGCGATCGACGATCGCCAGTCCCAATCCCGAATGCGCGTTACCGCCGCGCGCCGGATCGAGCCGCACGAACGGCAGCGTGACGCGTTCCATGTCCGCGTCCGGAATGCCCGGACCCTGGTCTTCCACCGTCAGGCAGAAGCCTTCGGCCGTACGCGAGGTCGCCACGCACACCGGCGCCTGGCCGTAGGCATAGGCGTTGTCGACGAGGTTGCCGACGATGCGGTCGAGCTGCGTCGCGATCATGCGGAAGCCCTCGCCGGCGTTCAGCGACAGCACCACCTGCCGTTCCTGCTCGGCCAGCGATGCCGCGAGCTCATGGATACGCCGGTCCACCGGCACCGGCCGCGCCGTGGGCTCGCTGCTCTGCGCAAAGCTCAGGAACTGCTCCACGATCGCCGACATCGATTCGACATCGCGCGTGACGCCCGCCGCCGCTTTCGGGTCCGACAGCATCTCGGCACGCAGCCGCAACCGCGCGAGCGGCGTTTTCAGGTCGTGAGCGATGCCGGCCAGCATGGTGTTGCGTTCGTGATCGATGCGCGTGAGGTCCGCCACCATGCGGTTGAAACGTTCGATCAGCTGGCGCAGCTCATGCGGCCCGCGTTCGCGCAGCGGCGCCACCGGCTGCTGGCGCGAAAGCTGCTCGGCCGCCGCCGCCATGTCGCGCACGGGACGCTGGATCTGCCATGCGATCAGCAGCGCAAAGATGATGGCCACACCCACCACGAGCATCACGCCCGGCACCAGACGGTTGTCCGGCGGCGGATTGTGGACCCACAGGATCGGCATGGCGATCCAGTTGCTGCGTGTCGGCAGCTTGATCCACAGCCGCGGCGTGGCTTCGTCCTCGATACGGATCTCGGTGCCCTGCGGCAGCCGCGTGATGAACTGCTCCACCAGCCGCCGCGAGCGGCCCTTGGGCACGACGGTATGTTCTTCGGCGCTGGCCTCGCTGGCCACTTCGACCAGGCTGGGCAGCGGCACGGGCGGGCGCGCGTCGAGCGCGCGCTGGATGCTGGCGAACTGGAACAGCATCTGCTCGACCGAATAGTCGACCTGCTGCTGGCGCCGGTCCATGCGCAGGATGGCCAGCCACGAGAAATGGCTGATCACGAGCACGGCGGCAATCAGCAGCGCAATGCGGCCGAACAGGGTATCGATACGCAACTTCATGTCAGGACTCGTCATTGCCGCCCTGCCGCCGGACGGGCGACAGAGGCGACAGGGGCGTTACTGCGGAATCTCTTCGGCTTCGTCCGGTACGAACGTGTAGCCGCGTCCGCGCACGGTCTGGATGTAGCGCGGGCGCTGTGCGTCTTCGTCGAGCAGCCGGCGCAGGCGCCAGATCTGCACATCGATGCCGCGGTCGCTGATGCCGCTGGCGGTGCCATACATCAGCTCGACAATGCGCTCGCGCGACAGCACTTCAAGCGGATGCATCAGCAGCAGCTTGAGCAGCGCGAACTCGGTATCGCTGATCGACAGCACCTGGCCCGCGCGCTGCAGCGAACGCTGGCGGAAATTCACGCGGAACGGCCCGAACGCGATCGACTCGCGGTCTTCAGGCGCGGCCGCCGGCCGCGCGAGCTTGCGGCGCAGCACGGCATTGATGCGCGCGAGCAGCTCGCGTGGCGAAAACGGCTTGCCGAGATAATCGTCGGCGCCGATCTCCAGGCCGACGATGCGGTCGATCTCGTCGCTGCGCGCGGTCAGCAGGATCACCGGAATATCGTCGTTCTTGGCACGCAGATTGCGCAGTGCAGTCAGTCCATCGACCTTCGGCATCATCAGGTCCAGCACGATCAGCGCCGGGCGCTCGCGCTCGAGGCGCGCCTGCAGGCCGTCGCCATCGTGCAGCACCGAGACCGCAAAGCCTTGCTGGGTCAGGTACTCGCGCAGCAGATCGCGCAATTCAGGGTCGTCGTCGACGACAAGGATCTGGGTGGGCTGGTTCGTTCGCATAGGCACATGATAGTCAGGCTGGCCGCTGTCCAGCCGAATCGGGCTGGCGGCTTTGTTTCCGGAGATTACACAGGAGGGGCTGGTAATCCTCTGTAATAAACGCGGGCTTCGCGGAAACACGTGCATCCGGCGTCTCACATTATCCTTGCGGCATGGCAGCTCAGAACAGAGTTCTTACACTGCCCGGCCAAACCCACAAGGCCGCTGCCCGCTTGGGCAGAACCCCACGCCAGATGGGGCTAGTGCCGCACCTGATGCGGCATACTGCAGCATCGCCGCGCCCACGACGGCGCGAAGAACGCCGGCGCATTGCGCGCCGCTCCCAGGATTCCGGAAATGTCCAACCCCGAACAAGGCCATCAACAACCTACCCCGCCGTCCCGCCCGCCAAAGGGCCCAGGCCCAGCCCGTTCGCCACGGCGCAAGCTGATTGCCGCGGCCCTCGTCGTGCTGCTCGCCGGTGGCGGCTGGTACTGGTACAGCCATCGCGGCGCCGGTTCGGACACCCAGGCGGCCCAGGGCGGCCGTGGACCTGGCGGTCCCGGTGGCGCGAGTGGCCCGGGCGCCGGAGGCCGTGGAGGCCCGGGCGGGCCCGGTGGCGCAGGCGCCCCGCGCTCGCCGGTGGTGGTCTCCACGGTCGCGCAGCGCGACATGGACGTGACCCTGAACGGCCTGGGCAACGTCACCCCGGTGTCCAACGTTACTGTGCGCGCGCAGGTGTCGGGGCCGCTGCTCAAGGTGTTGTTCAAGGAAGGCCAGATGGTCAAGGCCGGCGATGTGCTGGCGGAGATCGACCCGCGTCCGTTCCAGGCTGCGTTCGACCAGGCCGTGGGCCAGCTTGCCCGCGACCAGGCGCTGCTGCAGAACGCGCGGCTGGACCAGAAGCGCTACCGGACCCTGCTGCAGCAGGACTCGATTTCGAGCCAGCAGGTCGATACGCAGGATGCGCTGGTGCGCCAGTATGAAGGCGTGGTCAAGACCGACCAGGGCAATGTGGACAATGCGCGGCTGCAGCTCGGCTACACCAAGGTCGTGGCGCCGGTGTCGGGCCGCATCGGCCTGCGCCAGGTGGATCCGGGCAATATCGTGAACACGTCGGACACCAACGGCATCGCGCTGATCACGCAGATCCAGCCGATTGCCGTGCTTTACACCATTCCCGAGGACAGCCTGCCCGCTGTGCTGAAAAAGCTCAACTCGGGCGAAAAGATGCCGGTACAGGCCTGGGACCGCCAGATGCGCAACCAGCTTGGCGACGGCACGCTGCTGACGACCGACAACCAGATCGACACCACCACCGGCACGGTCAAGATGAAGGCCATCTTCCCGAACGCCGATGGCATGCTGTTCCCGAACCAGTTCGTCAATGTGCGCACGCGCGTCGACACGCTCAAGGACGCCACCGTGATCCCGGTCGCCGCCGTGCAGCGCGGCCAGCAAGGCACCTTCGTCTACGTGGTCGACGACAGCAGCAAGGTCAAGGTGCAGGTGGTCACACTCGGACCGGGCGACGGCACCCGCACCGCCGTGCTCAAGGGCGTGGAGCCCGGCCAGCGCGTGGTGGTGGACGGCGCCGACCGGCTCAAGGAAGGCATGACCGTGGAAGCGGTTGACCCGGCTGCGCGCGCGGCCCAGCTCGTGCCGGCCAGCCAGCCGCGCGGACGCGGACGCCGCCGCGAGGGCGGCGGCTGGGGCGGCGCCAGCGGCGCTCAAGGGGAACGTGGAGAGCGCGGCGCGAGCGCGCCGCAGGGTGAACATCGCCGCCAGCGCGAAGGTGCCAGCTCCGGCGCCGATGCCAGCGGCGCCGCGGCCGAGGCCCCTGCTCCGCGCCGCCAGCAGTAAGGAATCCGCATGAACCCGTCACGCCTCTTCATCGAGCGCCCGGTAGCCACGGCGCTGCTGATGCTGGCCATCCTGCTCTCCGGGCTGGTGGCCTACCGGCTGCTGCCGCTGTCCGCGCTGCCCGAGGTGGACTACCCCACCATCCAGGTCACCACGCTCTATCCGGGCGCCAGCCCAGACGTGATGACCTCGTCGATCACCGCGCCGCTGGAGCGTCAGTTCGGGCAGATGCCGGGGCTCAAGCAGATGTCGTCGTCCTCGTCGGGCGGCGCGTCGGTGATCACGCTGCAGTTCGAACTGACGCTGCCGCTGGACGTGGCCGAGCAGGAGGTGCAGGCCGCCATCAATGCCGGTAGCAACCTGCTGCCGTCGGACCTGCCGATGCCGCCGGTCTACAGCAAGGTCAACCCGGCCGACGCGCCGATCATGACCATTGCCATGACGTCCGACACGCTGCCGCTGCCCAAGCTGCAGGACATGGTGGACACGCGCGTGGCAGCCAAGATTTCGCAGATCCAGGGCGTGGGTCTGGTCACGATCAGCGGCGGGCAGCGCCCCGCGGTGCGCATCCAGGCCAACCCGACTGCACTGGCGTCGCTGGGCATGTCGATCGACGACCTGCGCACCGCCATCGGCGCCGCCAACGTGAACGGCGCCAAGGGCAGCTTCGACGGCCCGGCGCGCGCTTCCACCATCGACGCCAACGACCAGCTGCGTTCGGCCGACGAGTACAAGCAGATCATCATCGCCTACCAGAACGGCGCGCCGATCCGCATCACCGACGTCGCCGACATCATCGACGGCCCCGAGAATAACCGGCTGGCCGCCTGGGCCAACGGCAACCCCTCGATCATCCTCAATATCCAGCGCCAGCCCGGCGCCAATGTGATCGAGGTGGTGGACCGCATCAAGGCGCTGCTGCCGCAGCTGCAGACCGCGCTGCCGGCTTCGGTCCACGCGCAGCCCATGACGGACCGCACGACGACCATCCGCGCGTCGGTGCGTGACGTGGAATTCGAGCTGTTCCTCGCCATCGCGCTGGTGGTGATGGTCATCTTCGTGTTCCTGCGCAATGTGTCCGCCACGATCATCCCCGGTGTGGCGGTGCCGCTGTCGCTGGTCGGCACATTCGGCGTGATGTACATGGCCGGCTTCTCGATCAACAACCTGACGCTGATGGCGCTGACCATCGCCACGGGCTTCGTGGTCGACGACGCCATCGTCATGATCGAGAACATCATGCGCTACATCGAGGAAGGCGATTCCCCGATGGAAGCCGCGCTCAAGGGCTCGAAGCAGATCGGCTTCACCATCATCTCGCTGACCTTCTCGCTGGTGGCGGTGCTGATTCCGCTGCTATTCATGGGCGATGTGGTCGGCCGCCTGTTCCGCGAGTTCGCGATCACGCTGGCGGTGTCGATCCTGATCTCGGCCGTGGTGTCGCTGACGCTCACGCCGATGATGTGCGCGCGGCTGCTGCGCCATGTGCCGGAAGACCAGCAGTCGCGCTTCCACAAGGCAACCGGGCGCTTCTTCGACAACGTGATCCACCGCTACGGCGTCGCGCTCGAATGGGTGCTCGATCGCCAGAAGTCCACGCTGGTGGTGGCCGTCGCGACGTTGGTGCTGACCGTGCTGCTGTACATGCTGGTGCCCAAGGGCTTCTTCCCGGTGCAGGACACCGGCCTGATCCAGGGCATCACCGAAGCCACGCAGACCACCTCGTTCCAGGCCATGGGCATCAAGCAGCAGGCCGCGGCGAAAGTGGTTGCTGAAGACCCGGCCGTGGCGAGCGTGTCGTCGTTCATCGGCGTCGATGGCTCCAACACCACGCTCAATGCCGGGCGCATGCTGATCAACCTCAAGCCCAAGGGCGAGCGCGATTCGATCGACGTGGTCTCGCAACGGCTGCAGCACGCGGTGGAAAAGCTCGGCGGCATTTCGCTGTACACGCAGCCGGTGCAGGACCTGACGATCGAAGACCGCGTCGCGCGCACGCAGTACCAGTTCACGGTCGAAGACCCCGATCCGCAGAACCTGGCCACGTGGGTGCCGCGCCTGGTCGAGCGCCTGCGCCAGGAGCCCGAACTGCGCGATGTCGCCAGCGACCAGCAGAACAACGGCCTGCGCGCCTACGTGGACATCGACCGTGACGCCGCCGCGCGTTTCGGCATCACCACCGCGGTGATCGACAGCGCGCTGTACAGCGCATTCGGCCAGCGGCTGGTGTCGACCATCTTCACGCAGTCGAGCCAGTACCGCGTGGTGCTGGAGACCATGCCCGAATTCCGCAAGGACCCGCAATCGCTCGCAGAACTACGCCTGCCCTCCTCGTCCGGCGGACAGGTACCCCTGGGCGCGTTCGCGCGCATCAGCGAACGCACGGGCCCGCTCGTGATCAACCACCAGGGCCAGTTCCCGGCCGCGACGATCTCGTTCAACCTGGCGCCGGGCGAATCGCTGGGCGCCGCGGTCGACAAGATCACCAAGGTGGAAAACGAGCTGGGCCTGCCGATTTCGATGCAGACCGAGTTCCAGGGTGCCGCGCTGGCGTTCCGCGCTTCGCTGTCCAACACGTTGTGGCTGATCCTGGCCGCCGTGGTGACGATGTACATCGTGCTGGGCGTGCTGTATGAAAGCACGATCCATCCGGTGACCATCCTGTCCACGCTGCCGTCGGCCGGCGTGGGCGCGCTGCTGGCGCTGCTGCTCGCGGGGCAGGACCTCGGCATCATCGCGATCATCGGCATCATCCTGCTGATCGGTATCGTCAAGAAGAACGCGATCATGATGATCGACTTCGCGCTCGAAGCCGAGCGTGAAGGCGGCATGTCGCCGCGCGAGGCGATCTTCCAGGCCTGCCTGCTGCGTTTCCGCCCGATCCTGATGACCACCATGGCCGCATTGCTGGCAGCGCTGCCGATGATGCTCGGCACCGGCATCGGCTCGGAACTGCGCCGCCCGCTCGGTGTGACCATGGTCGGCGGCCTGCTCGTGAGCCAGGTGCTGACGCTGTTCACCACGCCGGTGATCTACCTGGCCTTCGACCGCGTGGCCTACCGCCTCAAGGACTGGCGCAAGCGCCGCTTCGGTGATCCGGAAGAAGGCGGCACCGATGAAGGCGATCCGTCGTCAGCGGGGCCGCGATGAACCTGTCAGCCACCTTCATCCACCGGCCGGTCGCGACGGCGCTGCTCACCATCGGCATCTTGCTGGCGGGCCTGGCGGCGCTGCGCCTGCTGCCGGTATCGCCGCTGCCGCAGGTGGATTTCCCGACCATCTCGGTATCGGCATCGCTGCCCGGCGCAAGCCCCGAAACCATGGCCGCCACGGTGGCCACGCCGCTGGAACGCGCGCTGGGCACCATTGCCGGCGTGACGGAAATCACGTCCAGCAGCTCGCTGGGTTCCACGCGCGTGACGCTGCAGTTCGACCTGTCGCGCGATATCGACGGCGCCGCGCGCGACGTGCAGGCGGCGATCAACGCCTCGCGCGCGACGCTGCCGACCAGCCTGCCCAACAACCCGACGTATCGCAAGGTGAACCCGGCCGACGCGCCGATCATGATCATCGCGCTGACCTCGCCGACCATGACGCGCGGACAGCTCTATGACGCGGCGTCGACCATCCTTTCGCAGAAGCTCTCGCAGGTGGAAGGCGTTGGACAAGTGACGATTGGCGGTTCGTCCTTGCCGGCGGTGCGCGTCGAACTGAACCCGACTGCGCTGAACAAGTACGGCATCTCGCTCGAGGATGTGCGCAATACCATCAGCGCCACCAATGCCAACCGGCCGCTGGGCACACTGGAGAACCGCACGAACAACTGGCAGGTCTACGCCAACGACCAGGCGATGAAGGCAAGCGACTACATGCCGCTGATCATCCGCTACGCCACGCCCGGTACGTTCTCGTCGGCGTCGGCCGGCGCGCTGATCGCGAGCACCGCGAATGCGACCGCCATGGGTGGCGTGAGCACCAAGGTCGTCAACGGCGTGACCGTGACCACCATCACGACCAGCAGCGGCACGACCACCGTCACAAGCGGCGCCACGGGCGGCAACAGCGCGACGAGCGGCCCCAATTCCTTTGCCGTGCCGATCCGCCTGCGGGACGTGGCCAGCGTGGTCGATTCGGTGCAGGACATCCGCAACGCGGGCTCCGCCAATGGCAAACCGTCCGTGCTGCTGGTGCTGAACCGCTCGCCGGGCGCGAACATCATCGAGACCGTCGACCGCGTGCGCGACATGCTGCCGACGCTGCAGAAGATGATTCCCGGGGCCATCTCGATGGAAGTGATGATGGACCGCACGCCCACCATCCGTGCGTCGCTGCGCGAAGTCGAGCACACGCTGATGATCTCGGTGGCGCTGGTGATCATGGTGGTGTTCCTGTTCCTGCGCAACGTGCGTGCGACGTTGATCCCGAGCGTGGCCGTGCCGGTGTCGCTGATCGGCACGTTCTCGGTGATGTATCTCGCCGGCTTCTCGCTGAACAACCTGTCGCTGATGGCGCTGACGATTGCCACCGGCTTCGTGGTGGATGACGCTATCGTGGTGCTCGAGAACATCTCGCGCCACATCGAGGAGGGCATGAAGCCGCTGGCCGCCGCGCTGCGCGGCGCGCGCGAGGTCGGCTTCACGGTGCTGTCGATGAGCCTGTCGCTGATCGCGGTGTTCATTCCGCTGCTGATGATGGGTGGCATCGTCGGGCGCCTGTTCCAGGAATTCGCGATCACGCTGTCGGTGTCGATCCTGGTTTCACTGGTGGTGTCGCTGACCACCACGCCGATGATGTGCGCACGCCTGCTGCGCCCTGCCGTGCCCGAGGAAGAACAGGGCCGCTTCTTCCGCGCAAGCGAGCGCGTGTTCCGCTGGTTGCATGACAGCTACGCGCGCACGCTGGCCGTGGCGCTGCGCTACAGCGCGGTGGTGTGGCTGGTCCTGCTGGCGACCGTGGCACTGAATGTCTGGCTCTACGTGATCGTGCCGAAGGGCTTCTTCCCGCAGCAGGACACGGGCCGGCTGATCGGCTTTATCCGCGCGGACCAGGCTACCTCGTTCCAGGCCATGCGCCCGAAGCTGGACAACTTCATCAGGATCGTCCAGTCCGACCCGGCCGTCGAGAACGTGACCGGCTTCACTGGCGGTTCGCAGCGCAACACCGGCCAGATGTTCGTCACGCTCAAGCCGCTGTCGCAGCGCAAGGAAAGCGCCGACGCCATCATCGCGCGGCTGCGCGTCAAGCTGGCCAAGGAGCCCGGCGCGAGCCTGTTCCTGCAGCCCGTGCAGGACATCCGCATCGGCGGCCGGCAGAGTAGTTCGCAATTCCAGTTCACGCTGCAGTCCGACGACCTGCAGGTGCTGCGCGACTGGGAGCCGAAGGTGCGCGCGGCGATCTCGAACATCAAGGGCATCGAAGACGTCGACACCGACACCAACGACAAGGGCCTGCAGACCTCGGTCATCATCGACCGCGACGCGGCATCGCGCCTCGGCGTGACGGCACAGCAGGTCGACGCCGTGCTCAACGACGCGTTCGGCCAGCGCCTGGTGTCGACCATCTACAACCCGCTCAACCAGTACCGCGTGGTGATGGAACTGAGCCAGGAGTACCTTGAAGGCCCGCATGCGCTGAAGGACATCTACGTGGTCACCGGCAACGGACGGCGCGTGCCGCTGTCGGCGTTTGCCACGGTGATGCCTTCCAGCACGCCGCTCGGCGTGAACCACCAGGGCCAGTTCGCGGCGTCGACGATCTCGTTCAACCTTGCCGAAGGGTTCTCGCTGTCGCAGGCCACCGATGCGATCCGGCAGGCCATGGCACAGATCGGCGCGCCCGAAACGCTGCAGGCCAACTTCCAGGGCGGCGCCAAGGCGTTCCAGGACTCGCTCAAGAGCCAGCCGATCCTGATCCTGGCCGCGATCATCACGATCTACATCGTGCTCGGCGTGCTGTACGAAAGCTATGTGCACCCGCTGACGATCCTGTCGACGCTGCCCTCGGCGGGCGTGGGTGCGCTGCTGGCGCTGCTCGCGTTCAAGACGGAGTTCAGCATCATCGCGCTGATCGGCGTGATTCTGCTGATCGGCATCGTCAAGAAGAACGCGATCATGATGATCGACTTCGCGATCGACGCCGAGCGGCGTGACGGCCTGTCCCCGCGCGATGCCATCCACCGCGCGTGCCTGCTGCGTTTCCGCCCGATCCTGATGACCACCATGGCAGCGCTGCTTGGCGCGGTGCCGCTGGCCATCGGCCGCGGCGACGGTGCCGAGCTGCGCGCGCCGCTGGGCATCTCGATCGTCGGCGGGCTGGTGGTGAGCCAGCTGCTGACCCTGTACACCACGCCGGTGGTCTACCTGACGCTGGATCGCTGGCGCCTGAAAGTGAAGGCCTGGCGCGAACGCCGCCGCGGCGATCCGCATGGCTCCGCACCGGCTGCCGGCACCGAATCATGATGATGAAGATGAATCCGCTTTCCCGCCTCCTCTCCCTTGGCGCCGTGCCGCTGGCCTGCGCGCTGCTGCTGGCCGGCTGCGCCGTCGGCCCCGATTACCAGCGGCCCGACGCGCCGACATCGCCCGCGTTCAAGGAAGCCCCCGCCGACGCCGAAGCGTGGACCGGCGAGTGGAAGACCGCCGAGCCACAGGACGCGCACGCGCGCCCGCAATGGTGGCAAGTATTTGGCGACGCCCAGCTCGACGCGCTGATGTCGCAGGTACAGGTTTCGAACCAGAACATCAAGGCTGCCGAGGCACAGTACCGGCAGGCGCTGGCATCGCTGCAGGCAGCGCGGGCCGGCTTCTTCCCGACCGTCGATGCCCAGGCCGGCGTATCGCGTGCGCGCGGCGCAAGCGGCAACACGCTGAACGGCCAGAGCGTCACGCTCGGCGCGACGTGGGAACTCGATGTCTGGGGCCGCGTGCGTCGTCAGGTGGAAAGCAGCGAAGCGAACGCGCAGGCGAGCCAGGCGGACCTTGCCTCGACGCTGCTGTCCACGCAGGCGACGCTCGCGCAAAGCTACTTCCTGCTGCGCGTTGCCGACGCGCAGAAGGCGCTGCTGGACCGCACCGTGGCCGACTACGCGAAGTCGCTGCAGCTCGTGCAGAACCAGTACAAGGCCGGCACGGCGCAACGGTCCGACGTGCTGCAGTCCGAAACGCAGCTCAAGAGCGCGCAGGCGCAGCAGCTCGATATCCAGATCACGCGCGCGCAGCTCGAACATGCGATCGCCGTGCTGATCGGCAAGCCGCCTGCGGAACTGTCGCTCGGGCAGGCGGATTTCGCCGCCACGCCGCCGCGTGTGCCGGTGGCCGTGCCTTCTGTGTTACTGGAGCGCCGGCCCGACATCGGAGCGGCCGAGCGCCGCATGGCGTCCGCGAATGCGCAGATCGGTGTGGCACAGGCGGCCTACTATCCGACGCTATCGCTGTCGGCGAGCGGCGGGCTGACTGCGAGCACGCTTGCGCGCTGGATGTCGTTGCCCGACAGGATCTGGTCGGTGGGTGCTGGGCTGGCCGGGACGCTGTTTGATGGTGGGCTGCGCAGTGCTGCGAAGGCGCAGGCGGTGGCTGCGTATGACCAGACCGTGGCCAATTACCGGCAGACGGTGTTGGGGGCGTTCCAGGAGGTTGAAGATAATCTTGCTGCGCAGCGGCTGCTGGAGCAGGAATCGGTTGTGCAGAATGATGCGGTGCGGGCGGCGCGGGAGGCGTTAGCGCTCGTCAATAACCGGTATCGCGCGGGCACGGCTAGTTTGCTGGATGTGCTGGTCGCACAGACTACGGCTTATACGGCGGAGCGGACTGCGTTGACGATTATGGGACGCCAGTACACCGCCAGCGTGGTGCTGATCAAGGCGCTCGGCGGGGGGTGGCATCAGGGGGAAGGTGGGGTGGAGACTGTGGGGAAGCGGTGATTGGGATGGTGTTGTTCTTCGCGAGCGCTGCTGTTTCGCTGGCGTAGCCGGAGGGGGTCTTGTCGTTGGGATTGGGGTGTCGTTCTTGGCAGGCGCCGCTGTTTCGCCGGCGTAGCCGGCGAGTCACTTTTTGTCCGAGCGACAAAAAGTAACCAAAAAGCGCGTCGTTGCCGCTGGCCATCAATTCCACGGCGGCAGTAGTTCAAACAGCTTTGGACGCCTGCGATGGTGATCGGCCGTTCGACCCTGCTACGCCATGTGAGTCAGAACCTGTGCCTCGCGCGGCACGGCGTTTGGACGATCCCCAAGACGGACTCGGGTACAGCGTTTCAATAAGGTCGGTGGTGGGACGCCTTCGGCTGCGCTGCGCGCGCGTCGTCGTCTGGGTGCGAGCTCATCAGCATCGCTGGCGCCCCGGTTCGTCCGAGGTCCTTTCTCGACTTCGTGCATGCCATGCGCGGGCGTCGTCACCGAGGCGTGGTTTGCCCTGGACTTGTGTGCTCAGACTTGAGCTCTGCGCGCAGCGCAGCCGAAGGCGATCACACAATATCGCTCGCAGCAGGGTCCACAGACGCTTGCAGGGCTCGTTCAATCAGCGCTGTAATTCTGTCCACGGTCGTGCCCCACGCGGCAGGCAGCGTGACGGACTCTGAAGCCCATACCCGTACAACACCCCCAGCACACTACGATAAAAATTCGCCCCTTTGGGGCAACCAAAACGCGTTTTTGGTTACTTTTGTCGCTCGGACAAAAGTGACTCGCCGGCTACGCCGGCGAAACAGCGGCGCCCGCCAAGCACGACACCATTTCATCTCGCCCCTATAGGCCTAGGCAAAACCTGCCCACAAATCCTCTCCCTCAACCACCGAGCCGCCTTCCCAGCCGGCCGCTGCTTAAGCCACACCAGCTCCATCGCCACCGGCCAATCCTGTTCCTGAAACGCCAACGGCGGCGACACCAGTTTCGCCGCCGCAGGCGAATTCGCCACCACGTGCCAGGGCACAAACGCCCAGCCAAGCCGCCGTTTGACGAGTTCAACAATCACCCACTGGCTCTCCACCCACCACACATCCGAAGCCACCCGCAGCCGCATCTTTTCCTCGCTGTCGGTCCGCGTGGCGACCATCAGCTGCCGGTAGCGCTTGAGCTCTTCCCAGTCGATCCGCTGGCCGCCAGCCAGCGGATGATCCGGCGCACACACCAGCTGCATCGGCACCCAACCGAGGGCATGAAAGCCGAGCGCCGGCGGCAACACCTCCTGCCGCCACATGATGCCGAGATCGGCACCCCCTTCCAGCACCAGCCGGCTGACGTCCTCCATCAGCGGGAACAGCAGCTCCAGTTCGACCGCGGGGAACAGGCCCGAGAATTCCTCCAGCAGCCCGCCAAGCGTCTCTTCCGGATAGAGCTCATCTACGGCGAGCACAAGGCGGGTCTCCACGCCTTCGCCCAGGCTCATGGCCACGCCGCGAAAGTGCTCACAGCGCTCCAGGATCACCCGTGCCTCTACCAGTAACCGTTCGCCGACCGAAGTCAGGACGGGATAGCGACCCGTACGGTCGAACAGCGCATTGCCAACGTCGATTTCGAGATTGGCCACAGCCGCGCTGATGACCGACTGCGCCTTGCCGAGCCTGCGCGCAGCGGCGGAAAAGGAGCCGGTTTCGGCTGCCGCGGCAAAAGCCTGCAACTGGTCGATAGAAAGCGACATGATGGAATGCTTAAACGATGTATCGGTTTTTACGATACTACCTAACTTGGCAACCCCGGCAAAGCAGATAGACTCCATCCCATCGCATCATTTGCAGGAGAGTCTCATGCGCAACACCCGTGACCGGATCCGCCACGCAATCGGCTTTGAAGTGATCGGCCTGCTGGCGTTTGCCCCGCTTGCGAGCTTGGTGTTCGGCTACGAGTTGCACCAGATGGGACTGATCGGCGCGGTGGCATCGCTGATCGCCGCCGGCTGGAACTATCTCTACAACCTGCTCTTCGACAAAGCCATGCTGCGGTTCACCGGGCAGCTGCGCAAGTCGGTTTTGGTGCGCGTGCTGCACGCCATCCTGTTCGAACTGGGACTGCTGATCGTGTTCCTGCCGTCGGTGGCCTGGTACCTGGACATCAGCCTGGTGGACGCGCTGATCATGGACATCGCCGTGGCCGGCTTCTACATGGTCTACGCGCTGGTCTACAACTGGCTATATGACATCGTCTTCCCGGTGCCGTCGCTGAAGGCCAAGCCGGAAGGCGGCACCGCACTGGGCTGACCCGCCGGGCCGCGCACGCGGGTATTCCCCGACCCTCCGGCGCCTTGTCCGGTCTGTTCAAATAGTTATACTCCATAACTAATTCTGGGCGGACTGGGCAAGGCGCCGTTTCATGCGCCTGCCGCCGCGCGCCATGACGGGGAGACGACATGAAGATCGCAATTGCCGGCGGCGGCATCGGCGGGCTGACGCTGGCGCTGCTGTGCCACAAGCACGGTATCGAGGCCGAAGTCTGGGAAGCCAGCGAAACCCTGCGCCCGCTCGGCGTGGGCATCAACCTGCTGCCGCACGCGGTGCGCGTGCTGTGCGAACTGGGACTGCGCGATGCGCTGGCCGACATGGCCATCGGAACGTCATCGCTGTCCTACTTCAACAAGTTCGGCCAGCGCATCTGGCATGAGCCGCGCGGACTGGCGGCGGGCTATGACTGGCCGCAGTTTTCGATCCATCGCGGCGAGTTCCAGATGCTGCTGCATCGCACTGCCGTGGAACGGCTGGGCGCGGATCGCGTGCACACGGGCCACGCGTTCGAAGCGGTGCAGGACACCGGCGCACGCATCGGCGATCCTGTTCGTTTCACCGTGCGGCGGCGGCACGACCAGGCCGAGGTGGAAGCCAGCACGGACGTCCTCGTCGGCGCGGACGGCATCCATTCCGCCGTGCGCCGGCACTTCTACCCGAGCAGCGACGCGCCGCGCTTCTCGCGCCGCATGCTGTGGCGCGCCGTCACCGAGGCGCCGCCCTATCTCGATGGCCGCTCGATGTTCATGGCGGGCTACCAGGACCAGAAGTTCGTCGCCTATCCGATCTCCGAGCCGCTGCGCCGGCAGGGGCGATCGCTGATCAACTGGATCGCCGAGCTGCGCGTTCCGGACCCTGTCTCCGACACGCCACCACGCAGCGACTGGAACCGCCAGGTCGACAAGTCGGTGTTCCGCGACGCATTCGCGGGCTGGCAGTGGGACTGGATCGACATTCCCGCACTGATCGACGGCGCCGCCGCCATCTACGAATTCCCGATGGTCGACAAGGACCCGCTGCCGCGCTGGACCTTCGACCGTGTCACGCTGCTCGGCGACGCCGCGCATCCGATGTATCCGATCGGCTCGAACGGCAGCGCGCAGGCCATCCTCGATGCGCAAACCCTTCTCCAGAGCCTGCTTGGCACGCGCGACACGGCCTACGCATTGCGCGAGTACGAGGCCGACCGCCTGCCGCGCACCGCCGGCATCGTGCTGCGCAACCGCATGAACGGGCCCGAGCAGGTCATGCAGTTGGCCGAGGAACGCGCGCCGCAGGGCTTTGCCGATATCGAACAGGTGATTCCGCGCGCCGAACTGGAAGCGATTGCGCTGCGCTACAAGCAGCTCGCGGGCTTCGACCCGCAGTCGCTGCAGGTGGTGCAGCGCTGATCCGCTGGCAGGCGCGCAAGACCACTATGGCTCGACCAGCGCGGGCGCGTTATGCTGACGATCGAAAATGGTAACTGGAAACCGCTCAAATGAGCCCTGACTCGTCGGACCCCGCCGCCGGCACATCGAACGTCACACGATCCGCGGGAACGCGGCGCAAGCCGGGCGACTCGCTGGCGCCTGAGCCCGCGACCGGCGGCTCAGGGACCGACGGCGGCTTTGATCCGCATGTGCCAGATATCGACTACGGCGTGCTCGACAGCCTGATCGGCTATGCCATCCGGCGCGCGCAGATCCGCATCTACGAAGACTTCGTGGCGTCGCTTGCGCAGTGGCAAATCACGCCGCCGCGCTTTGCCGCGCTGGTGATCATCTCGCGCAACCCGAAACTGAAGCTGACCGAACTCGCGCATATCCTCGGCATTGCGCGATCGGGTGCGGTGTTGCTGGTCGATGCCTTGCAGGAGATGAACCTGGTCGCACGGCGCCCGGCCCCCGGCGACCGCCGCGCCTACAGCCTGGTGCTCACGCCTGCGGGCAAGCGCACGCTCGCGGCCGCGAAACAGGCTGTCATCGCCCACGACGCGCACGTGGCCTCGGCGCTGACCGAACAGGAACAGGCCACGCTCAAGTCGCTGCTCGCGCGCCTGGCGCCGCCGCGCCCGGCGTAATTGCAGGCTGGCGCACCGGCGCTGGCCCGCGTGTCATCCGACAGCTGCCGGCCATGCGTTAACATGGCCGCCATGCCAAGAAGAATCACCGTATTTTGCGCGGCCGCCCTGCTGCTCGCCGCCATCCAGCCGCCCGTCCTGGCCCGCCCGGCCAAGGCGGCCAAGACTTCCGCCAACGCTTCCGCCAGCGCGCGGGCCGATGGCGCGCTGGTTCGCGCCGGCGTGCCGGCCCCGGT
>NZ_CAJPVI010000096.1 GCF_905397435.1 Cupriavidus numazuensis | reverse complement strand
AGCGATCGAACTTTGCCAGATCTTCCATTGCGGTCCGCTCATCAGTATGGATTCCATATTATCTCTGACATGCATATAAACATCGTTGTTTTTATGACACAGTAAGACTAGAGCCCGGCAAACTGCAGCGAAAACAAAGTGAGACCTACATGGGTCGACCCGCGTCGATCCAGGATTGCGTGGCCGGCATGCTCAGCCGGTACCGCGCGCAGTTGAAGACCTCGAGCTTGCGCAGATCCTCGATAAGCATCTCTTTCAAGCCAGGCGCGATGTCCTCTGTGAGCGCCAGCTCGAGCAGCACGGTAATGACGGTCTTGCCTTCGCGGACGACCCGGCCGACGGCATCGGTCAATACCTGCCGATACCGGACCCGCAACGGGTCTGGCGCGCCGAGGGATTCCATGACCACCGCGTACTTCTTCATCGAGCGCCGATACGTCCAGGCAAAAAGATCGATGGCCATGGAGACATCGCGGCGCTCATAGACGCCAAGCATCGCATTCGCGTAGTCGCTTTCCTCGACATCGAGAAAGGAAAGCGGCGCGCAGTTGTACAGCATCAAGGGGACGTTGGCGGACAGTCGACTGGTGCGCTTGTTGCCGTCCTCAAACGGCTGCAGGTAAGCGATGTTCACCCACAGGAAGAAGGCAGCTTCCACCGGATTCTTGATGTGCCGAGCCTTATCGATGATGTTCCGCAGCATCTCCTCAAGGATCGCCGGCACCTGGGTGGGCACGTACACCGTATCCGTGATGTTGACCACCTTGTTTCGGATCGCACCCAGGCTATCGACATCCGCAAGCAAGTCTTGCATGAGAATGGCTTGGAGGTTCCGCACCAAGGACATTGACATCCCTTGGGTGGGTACCGCGTCGACGAGGAATTCGATGGCCGCCTTGTGGTTCAGGAGCATGACGGCATCCATGTCATCACCGTCCGAGCCTCGTTCGAACAACTCTCGCGTTGCCAATAGGCTGTACCGGTTGCCCTCGAGGCGTGACGACGACCAGGATAGGTCCAACAACAGCTGCTCGAGAACCTTGCGGGCAAAGGTCGCCGCGGGCTGTTGGCCCGCAAGACGCCCGGTTCGATAAAGCTCCTCCGCCAGATCGGGGGGCATCAGCGCCGATTCGTTCGGCACATAGTCGTCGACGAAGCCACGTTGGTAGGAGACTGGATCGCGAGCGCCGAGCGGCAACAGCAGGTACTCCCGCAGCGCAAGGGACGCTTGCGTCCAATCCGGGTGGGCCGCGGATGGCGCGACGGGAGCTGGCGCCACGGCAGGCTCTGCGGCCACCGCGGTTTGGTTCGCCAGGCTGTAGCGCGTCGCGCGAGCCTGGCCCGTGCGAATCAGCTGCCCGCTGGCGCAAAGCGCATCGAGATGGCGACGAACGGTCGCAGAACTCCCGCGTGTGGCAGAGATCACTTCCGTCGAGGAAACCTGCTCACGGCCAGCAACTGCGAGCTGCCGAATGGCCTCAAGAACGCTTTCAGGTGTCGTTTTATTCATTTTCAGCACGAATCTGCTCAAAATCCGCTCAAAATATGCTCATGCGATTGAGCAAATTCTATCGGATTGGGCAGATACTCACAATCTGCTCAGAGACTTGAGCCGATTTCCACAGGCTTAGCAGGTCCCGGTCCTACCCGGTTGACCGGGGTGTGTCACGAACGCAAGCGGCGCGATCCGAGGCTTTTCCGCGGACATCACACGCCGAGCACAGCGACTATGCCCAGCGCGGATACCTGTACGCTCCCGGAATGGACTTGTCCTGCAGCGCAAGCACACTTATGAGCCACCGGTCCACACCATACCGACGGTGACGATGCGCTGGCCGCGCAGCGCCAGCGCGCCCGAGTCCTGAGCCGCCCGCCGGTGACAGGACGGTTGCGGCCAGTGGGGATGCCCGCGTGCTCGTACTGCGCTAGCCCCGGCGGTGTGTGGCGGTGCATCTGCAACGGGGGGAACCGCATTCCGTCTTGCACTTGACGGGCTGGCTATATACGGTGGAGTCAGGAGGTACGGAACGGGCCCGCGCGCGACGGCACGAGTTACGTGCCCGGCAGTCGCGGCAGTATGACAGTCTGCGCAATTGGCAGTAGGAGTGGTCATGATTGAAATCCTGAAGGGCTTTCCCAGCAATGTGGTTGCCGCCACTGCGAGCGGCGAGGTATCGCGCGAGGACTATGAAAAGATTCTGATTCCGGCAGTGGAGGCCGCCATGGCAGGGCGCGAGAAGGTACGGGTCTACTACGAGCTTGGGCCAGGCTTCGTGAAGATGGCGGCGGGAGCGGCCTGGGATGACTTGAAGCTTGGCATCGGACACTACTTCCGATGGGAAGCCATAGCGGTGGTGACGGATCACGACTGGATCCGCCACGCGGTGGACGTACTTCGCTTCGTGGTGCCGGGCCAAGTCCGGACTTTCCATATGGAACAGGCCGGCGAGGCACGGGAATGGATCATGAGCGAGCTGCACAAGTCCACGATTCGTTTAAGCTGACCCGGGACCTCTGGCGGCTCGCAGCCGCCGGTGCACGTGCCCATCGCCGTGAGGCGAAGGCTTGTGCGCACGCGGGCCGCGCAGCAACGGGCAGGGGTAGTGCCTTGCCCGTCAGTCTTGCCTGTGTCCGTATGGGTGACGAGATGCGGGAACTGGTTCTGATACGAGCGGATTCGAAGGCAAGCTTCAGGTGCCGCGGGAACTTCCTGCTTACGACCCACGGTGCCTGTGCTACACAATTGAGGGGTACCGCATGATTCAACGGAGCCTTGGGTCACTGTCAATCAGCAAGGCCGTGTTGATCATGGCAATATGCAACAAGGCCTGGGGAAAATTCCCAGCGCATGCACTGCGCAACCGGGTGATCCTTTGCGGCCAGGAGTTGCGCGGTAACTGGAGGCGTTTAGACAACTCGCGTCAGTCCTTCCAGCGACTCGCCAAAGCATAGGCGTCAGCGAGCCAGAAGTCGCAGGCGAGGTACGTCGGCTCTTCGCCAGGCAGGTCGTCCGCGGTGCGCGGAGGCAAATAGCGGCGCACCAGGCAGTCGCACATCAATTTGTCTTCAATCGCCTGGATCGTGCGAAGCATACGCTGATCCCTGCCATTGATGAATCCGACCATCGGAAGCAGGAGCAGACTCGCAACGGTCGCGTTTCAACCATAGACCTGGACGAAGCTGTTGTGCTCCGGGCTGAAGCCGTGGCAAGCACATCGGCGTGTATTGTCGCCCTCAGGGCTCGCCAGTGGAATGATCGTTCCGGCCAAACGTGCTTCTCAATGGTCTTGATGGCACGGTCCGGGACGACCCATGCCATGACCTTGGGAAGCGTGAACGGCAGCCGCCCGCCGCAGGCTCCCACCGTAAGCCAGGCCCGATGATGACGGAGCAAGTGATGAAGGACAGGGCATTTCTGGTTTTGGCCACCGGCGCCGCGATTGCGGCGGCGACGGCGGCATTCCTTCCTCCCATGCAGGCGGTGGCTATGCTTTCCGGGCATACTGTGCCAGGCGGCGTTGCCTACGTTGCGGGCGGCCTCGGCAAGGACCCGGTGGACGCCATTCGGAGCATGCAAGGGGGCTACAACCTGCGCATGACATTCGCGCGCGCGCGGACCGGCGGCTATCTTGCGGACATCCACGTCCGCATCGAAGACATCCATGGCAATCGCGTGGTCGCCGCTATGGCGCCCGGGCTGTTGTTCTACGCAAGGCTTCCCGACGCGACCTATCGCGTGTTGTCCACTTTCGGCACACAAGAGCAGACCCGGCAAGGGGCCTGTCAGAAATTTTGTGTTTAGGGCATAACATGTCGCCAAGGAGCATGTATGCCACGCACGAAGACGGGCCAGGCAGCCGATCGTGAGCTGCCGACCATTCCTGAGGATCTGATTGCCCATTTGGTAAAGGGCCCCATGACTGCCGAGGCGATCCAGGATGCCTCGATGGCGTTCAAGAAGGCCCTGATCGGAGCGAGCCTTAGGTGCGGAGCTGGGTCATCATCTGGGCTACGCGCCGGGCGCAGAGCGCCCAGCCGGCACGGCCAACCAACGCAATGGCAAGAGCGCCAAGACCGTGCTGACTGAAGACGGGCCGTTGCGGGTAGACCTCCCACGGGACCGCGACGGCAGCTTCAATCCGATCCTGATTCCCAAGCACGAGCGGCGCTTCACCGGGTTCGACGACAAGATCATCGCCATGTACGCCCGGGGGATGACCGTTCGCGAGATCCAGGCGTTTCTGGCCGAGCAATACGGTACCGAGGTGTCGCCCGAGTTCATCAGTTCGGTGACCGATGCGGTCATGGACGAGGTGATCACCTGGCAGTCCCGCCCGCTGGAGGCGATGTACCCGGTGGTGTTCTTCGACGCGCTGCGGGTCAAGATGCGCGAGGATGGCGTGGTGCGCAACAAGGCCGTCTACCTGGCCTTGGGCGTGTTGCCGGACGGCACGCGCGACATGCTGGGCCTGTGGATCGGGCACCGTGCAAGATCAACGCCATTTCCTGTAGCGCTGCGGCATTTAATGACGGCTAACGAAGCATAGATGAAGCGCCTCATCCATGCTCGGGTTAGCACCTCATCGTAATAAGCCTCTCATGCGAGAGTCCGTTCGGAAGCCCACAGATCTTCGCCTTGCGCCTCTCCCTGCTGCCAGGCATTACCAGATAAATTTCGTTCACAATCCGCGGCGGGGACAACATGGGCAGGCTGGCTGGCTACCTTCGCGCATATGTTATCTACCGCCGAAGTGCGAAAGCAGCCGACCTCCTTTGGAAATACTATGGACTTGGGCTCACAGACGAGATCCGCCATCGGTTGATGTCCCTAAGCGTACGGGCCCGCGGCGAACTTTCGCCGCATGCACTGGCGATGCTTTACCTCGTCGCGATGCTAGAGGAGTACGAAGGCGACCCTAATGCCCCGATCGTCCACGCTAGCGTTGAGTTTCTCCTGCGCCGTGCCACCGCCGCCGATGCCGGGGGCCGGCGGCACGACTCGATCCACTTTCAGCACCTACGAGAGATCGCTATGCGGAAATATGGCTGGGAGCCGTAATTTCACGTTCTCAGAGCGGCCGCCGAATGCCCGCCACCACGTTGTTTGCTTAGGGATGAGGATATGAGCGCGCCGCACGCGAATCTGCGATTCGCATGCACCTGTGGTCACTTGACTGACACGATTCCCCGCACAGTTCGAAGGGCCGGCCGCGCGAGAGGTTGGCCAATCCCGATTTGGGTACAGCTACTGTCATTCATAACAGTAGGCAGTCGGTTCCAGCGCACATAGAATCAATCGCGAAAAATCCCATCGGTCGTGCAGGGCCCGACAGTTAGCGATTCGGAAGGCAACGCTACGCTCGCGCCCACGCCAGACGCGCAGGCCATGCTGCCGGCCGTCATATTGGCTTGACGCCTGAGCGCTCATTGGCGCGCGCATTCCAGGCTTGCCGTACTTCTAACGCCGCCGTACATGCGCTGTCCGCCCCCGCGCTCATGACGAAGCACTACGCCTTGATGATCTGCGCGTGTATGCGCGAGATCGTGCTGATTTCCTGGCGCTCTTCTGGGGGGCCGTACCTTTCGGTGAAGTCTGGCGGTCTGGCCACAAAAGCTATTGTGAATCAAGGGGTTGCAATCTCACCGGTCATGCGAAAGGCGGAAGGGGCACAGCCTTGCTGGAGGCGGCTCTCCGGTTGATCACCGCCACTTTTTGCACGAACGGTACGAATTGAAATGAACGCGTCCCACCCGTGGGCGGTGGGGTCAAGGGATCTTGAGATCGACCCTTACGGGCCAACGACATGGAAGTGTCCAGGTGGGAAGATGTACACATTTCCCAGCAACCGGAGGAGCCTGAAATGAATTCTATGGCCGTGGGTGTGGATATCGCGAAATCGGTGTTTCAGGTGCACTACATCGACCAGGCTACGGGCGAGATCGTGAACAAGCAGATCAAGCGAGCCAAGTTCCTCGAGCACTTTGCAAACCGTGCTCCCTGCCTGATCGGAATGGAGGCGTGTGGCGGTGCACACCATTGGGCGAGGCAGCTGACGAAGATGGGTCACCAGGTGAGGCTGATGCCAGCAGAGTTCGTGAAGGCGTTCCAGTCAGGTGGTGCAGGTACGAGATGGGCATGGTCGCGTGCGGGGAGTGTCTTGCTGGCTGCGTCGATGCGTGGCTTGGTTAGCTCGGCAGCGTTTGCCAGAACTTGTGATCCGACGCGAGCCGCTTGCCCTGCTTCAGGCGACGCGCCGCCGTGCGCAGGTTCAGGGGGTGTGCGGTTTCCAGAATGCGTGCACGCGTGAGCAGCGTGTTCAGCGATGGCAGCTTCCACGTTCCCTTCCAGGCGAACAGCGTGTAGTTGCAGCTGTCCTCAGACAGGGAAATGGAGAATGACTCGCCGAACACCGAGCGCACCTCTTCCAAGTAGAACGGGATGTCCTGGTCGCTCTCGAGAAAGTTGGCGACCAGGACGCCGTTGTCGGCGAGCCGCGCGTGACAGGCCGCATAGAAGGCCGCCGTGCCCAGTTGCGCCGGCATGCCATGGGCCAGGAAGCCGTCGACGAGAATTACATCCGGCCGCGCCTCCTGGCCTTTGACGTACTCCGCACCATCCGCGCAAATCACTTCGAAGCGGTCGTCATCGGGCGGAATCAGGAACGTCTCGCGCAGGGCGATCACCGCCGGATCGATCTCGATGGCCACCACCTTGGTGTTGGGGAGATGGTGGTAACAATATTTGGGCAGGGAGCCGCCGCCCAGGCCAATCATGGAAATCCGGGTGGGCGCGGGCTGCAACAGCAGGAAGCTCATCATCGTCCGGGTGTACCCGAGTACGAGCTTATTGGGATCGCGCCTGGACATCAGGCTTTGGGTCGCATGGACGTCAAAGTGCAGCGACAGCGCATGCTCAGTTTCCAGCAACACGGGTGACCCGTCGCCTGTCGCCTCGGCGAGAAAGTTTAAATAGGCTTCGAAGGAGGCGCGGGAGGAATTCATCGGCCGGGTTCCATCAAACATGCGCAAGAAAGTGTCACGCTGCCAGGAGCGCGGCAAGGGCTTGCACCGCAGCCACCTCGTCGGGGCCGGCTGCCTGGATCGTTACTTTGGTACCGGCCCGTGCGGAAAGCCGCATCACCGCCATGACATCCTTGGCATCTGCGCTGCAATCGTGACAGACCAGCAGGATCTCGCTGTGGAATTGGCTGGCGGCAAGCGCAACTCGCGCGGAGCCGCTGCCCTGCAGGCCGACGCGGCTGGCCATTTCAACTGTTCTTGTTTCCACCGAACCTTCAAGTGAATTCGCGTCAGCCGGTCCCGGCACCGGCGAATGAGGCCGGCCGCGAGCGCCGTGGCCGTCATCGCCGCCACTCTGGCGAGGCGGGAACTACCACGACGTACCGCCGTGAGCGAGACTCCGGTCGACCCAATCTGCTTGTGCCAACGAAACCTGGATCCTGACGACGAGTTGTATATAATGACCATTATATTAACATATGATGGTCATACATAGCACATGGAATCCAAGACGGCCCGGCTCACCCTGTTGATCGATCCGGAAAAAAAGAAGGCCTTTGAGGCGCTGTGTGCGGCGCAGGATCAGACGCCATCGCAGGTGGTGCGCCGCCTGATACGCGATTACCTGGAAGAGCACGGCGTGGACTACGCGACCCGGCCCAGAGTCGGCACGGCCGCTGACCCGGAAGTGACGGCCTGTTAACCGCGAGCCGCTTTTAAGGCGGGAAATTGCCTGCAGCGGGAAGCGAGTCGTGCATGGTCAGCCATGACGCCGCCGCACGGCGCTGAGAATTCCTCGCAGGATCTCGATGGGCGGTGGCGGACATCCCGGCACGGTCGCGTCCACCGGAATGACGTTGGCGACGCGGCCGCAGCTCGCATAGTTTTCGCCGAAGATGCCGCCGGTGCAGCCACACTCGCCCACTGCGACCACCAGCTTGGGCTCCGGCGTCGCCTCGTAGGTTCGCCGCAGCGCTTCTGCCATATGGCGAGAGACCGGTCCGGTCACGAGCAGCATATCGGCATGCCGTGGGCTGGCGACAAACCTGATGCCCAGGCCTTCGATGTTGTAATAGGGGTTGCCGAGCGTGTGGATCTCCAACTCACAGCCGTTGCAGGAGCCTGCGTCGACCTGGCGGATGGTCAGCGCCTGGCCGAGGATATCAAGCAGGTCTTGGTGGATGCGTGCAATCGCGGTGTCGTCGGCATCGACCTGCGGCGCGGGCTCGGTCACAATGCCCGTACGAGCAATCTGCTTGAGTAGTTGCCACATCAGAGGTCGTGCCCCGCATAGCTGAGGTTGAAGGACTTGTTGATCAGCGGAAAATCCGGAACGATATTGCCGATAATGGCATGCTCGAGCACCGGCCAGTTCTGCCATGACGGGTCATGGCAATGACAGCGCTGGATCCGGCGGTCCGCCGTGAGTTCGAGCGCGACAAAGACTTCGCCGCGCCACCCCTCGACCCACCCGGCCCCGACTCTCGCGGCGTCAGGCAAGTGCAGCGCGTCACGCGTTGCCCCACCCGGCAGGCCATCGCAGAGTTCGCGAATCAGGCGCAGCGATTCGAGCGCCTCGTCAAAACGCACCGCCACGCGCGCCGCCACATCGCCGGCGCTGTGTGTGACAAGCCTGACAGCCAGGCTTTCATATGGCAGCCAGGCATGCTCGCAGCGTACATCGGCAGCGCGGCCGCTGGCGCGCCCGGCCATCCCCGTGAGCCCGAGCTGATCCGCAAGCTGCGGCGTGACGCGGCCCGTGCCGAGAAATCGGTCTTGCAGACCCGCATGCTCCTCGTAAACCGCACGTAGCGCGCGCAGCGCTCGTTCGATCTCGTCGCACTGCTGGTGCTGGCGTTCCAGCATGTCCGGCGCCACGTCGATCGCCACCCCTCCCGGCACCACGACATCCATCATCAGGCGATGGCTGAACGCTTGTCCGGATAAGCGCTGCCAGTCCTCGCGCAACCGCGAGAACTGCGCCAGCCCGAAGGCCAGCCCGGCATCGTTGCCCAGCGCACCCAGGTCACCCAGGTGATTGGCCACGCGTTCGCGCTCCAGCATCAGCGCGCGCAGCCAGACCGCACGCGGAGGCGCCGTGGCGCCACAAGCGGATTCGAGTGCCATGCAATAGGCCCAGGCATAAGCCACCGTGGAATCGCCGGACACCCGTCCTGCCAGGCGGTAGCCTGCGCATGGATCGATTTCGGTGAAACGCCGCTCAATACCCTTGTGCGTGTAGCCAAGCCGCTCCTCCAGCCGCAATACCTTCTCGCCAACCACGGAAAAGCGGAAGTGGCCGGGCTCAATGATGCCCGCATGTACCGGCCCCACTGCAATCTCGTGCACCCCGTCACCAGCGACACGCACGAAGGCATAATCGGCGGGAAGCATGCCTGTGGCACACTCTCCGGCTGGCGCGCCAGACCGCAAGGGGCTTGGTGGCCACAGACCATGGTCAAGCCAGGGCCTGGTATCGCGGGCGCCTTCGATCGAGATGCCCGACAGGTCTGTCATGGCGCGCTGCATCCGGTTGGCGCAGGGGAAGATGCCGGCTAAATCCGGCACGGTCCCTGCGCCCTCGAGCGGCAATTCGAGCCAGACCAGCCCTTGCGGCAGGGCATAGGCAACGCACGCTACCGCCCCCGACCCGCGATCCATGCCCCATACTGTAATGAGGCGCCCGCCCGCCTCCGCGACTGTCCGTGCGACGGCCGACCAGGCATTGCGCCCGGCGCGCCCGTGCCAGACCGGGAGCGGTGCCGGCAGGCGATCCAGGTCTACACCAAGGTTGGGCCGAGTCATACATTCATCTCCCCAGCATGGCGCTAGCTTGCCGATACCACGCATCGAGATAGGGCGGAATGAAGAGCCCTAGCATTAGACCGATCGCGAGATGCGCGAACACCGGAATCAGCGCTGGCGGATGCGCCAGCGGCTTGAGCGTGGTATCGCCAAAGACCATCGGCTGCACGCGATTGAAGATGGACGCGAAGGCTACGCCGAGCGCAACCAGCAGGAAGGGCGTGGCCCACGCCTGCTCGCGCATGGCGGTGGTGACGATCAGAAACTCACTGGCAAAAACGCCGAACGGCGGCATGCCGAGGATCGCCAGCGCGCCCAGCATCAGGCCCCAGCCCACCGTGGGGCTGACGCGGACCAGCCCGCGGATGTCGTCCATCATCTGCGTGCCTGCCTTCTGGGCAGCGTGGCCGACCGCGAAGAAGATGGCCGACTTGATCAGGGAATGAACTGTCATATGCAACAGGCCGGCGTAACTGGCGATCGGACCTCCCATGCCAAAGGCAAAGGTCATTAGCCCCATGTGCTCGATCGACGAATACGCGAACATACGCTTGACGTCGCGCTGCCGGATCACGAAGAAGACCGCCGCGACCACCGACAGCAGGCCGAAGCCCATCATCAGGTACCCGGTGAGCCGGCTGCCCAGTGCCGCGTCCGTCAGCATCTTGCAGCGCAGGACCGCATAGAGCGCCACGTTGAGCAGCAGACCGGACAGCACCGCAGACACCGGCGTCGGCCCCTCGGCATGCGCGTCAGGCAACCAGTTGTGCAGGGGCACCAGGCCCACCTTGGTGCCATAGCCGATAAACAGGAAGGCGAATGCCAGCGTGATAATGTTGGGATCGAGCTGCCTCTTGACCGCGTCCAGATTGGTCCACAACAGCGCGCCGCCCTCTGCGCCGATCACCTTCTCCGCCGCCATATAGAGCAGCACCGTGCCAAACAGCGCCTGCGCGATGCCCACGCCGCACAGGATGAAGTACTTCCATGCAGCCTCGAGACTCGCCGCGGTCCGGTAGACGCTGACCAGAAGCACTGTGGTGAGGGTGGCGGCTTCCATGGCTACCCACACGATGCCGAGGTTGTTCGTCGTCAGCGCCAGCAGCATGGTGAAGCTGAATAGCTGGTACATGCTGTGGTAGAGGCGCAGGCGCGGCGGAGTCATCTTGCCGTGGTCACGCTCTACGCGCATGTAAGGCCGCGAGAAGATCGAGGTAGTCAGGCCCACGAAGGCAGTCAGGGCCACCAGGAAGACGTTCAGGGCGTCGATGTAGAACTCCCGCCGCCACACCAGGAGCGGTCCGTCGGAAACGATCTGCACAGCCAGGGCGCACGCGGCGACGAAGGTGCCCAGGCTGAACGCCACATTGATGTCGCGCGCAGGGTCGCGATGCCCGGTGAGCGCCAGCACCAGCCCTCCCGCAAGCGGAATTCCGAGGAGGAAGGCGAGTGCGATCAAGTCAATCCTCCTTCAGTTGTTCGAGGTTGCGGATGTCCAAGCTATCGAACTGCGCTCGGATCTGGAACATGAACACGCCCAGGATCAGCACCCCGATCAGCACGTCCAATGCTATGCCCAGCTCCACCACCATCGGCATGCCGTAGGTGGCCGCGGTGGCGGCAAAGAACAGCCCATTCTCCATTGCTAGAAATCCGATCACCTGGGGCACCGCCTTGGAGCGCGTGATCATCATCAGGAAGGACAGCAGTACGCAGGCCAACGCGATGCCAAGCGTTCCGCTGGCCAGCTTGAGCGAAAGCCGCGTGATCGGCATGGCAAGATTAAAGGCGAAGATCACCACCAGGATGCCGATCAGCATCGTGGTGGGGATGTTGATCAACGTCTCAACGTCCCAGCGGATCTGCAGCCGGTCGATGATCCGGTGCAGCAAATAGGGAATCAGCAAGACTTTGAGTATCAGCGTCAGCCCAGATGACAGATACAGATGCGGTTGCGCGGTGACATAGCCGACCACCGCCGTCGCCAGCGCCAAAGTCATACCCTGTAGCGTGAACAGGTGAATCAGAGACAGGATGCGGCGCTGCGCGATCATGGCAAAGGCAAGAATCAGCAGCACCGCGCCGAGCAGGTTGACGAATTGGGTCAGCAACGCGCTCATGTCAATGGACCAGCAACAGGTGCACCAGCAGACCGATCACCGCCAGCAGGAAAGCGGTGGCGAGGAACTCGGGCACGCGAAAAATGCGCATCTTGGCGCTGGCCGTCTCCAGTAGCGCGAGCAGCACACCGCCTACCATCAGTTTGAGCACCAGCGCTGGCAAGGCCAACAGCATCAGGACTGGGGCGTCGGCCTCGGCCACGCCCCAGGGAAAGAACAGCGCCAGGCCAATGCAGGAGTAGGCGAACAGTTTCAGGCTTGCCGCCCACTCGAGCAGCGCCAGGTGACGCCCCGAGTATTCCAGGATCAACGCCTCGTGGATCATCGTCAGCTCCAGGTGGGTCGCCGGATTGTCCACCGGCACGCGCGCGTTTTCGGCCAGCGACACCATGGTGAAGGCAACGCCGGCAAAGGCCATACCCGGATAAATGGCCAGTTCGCGATGTGCCAGCGTTTCCACCATGGTCGTGAGCGATGTCGAGCGTGAGACCAGTGAGGCCGAGAACAGCACCATCAACAAGGCTGGTTCGGCCAGGAAGCCGATCAGCATTTCGCGCCTCGCGCCCAGCGTGCCGAAGGCCGTGCCGATATCCATTGCTGCCAGTGAGATGAACACCCGTGCCAGTGCGAACAGGCCCACCAGCGCGATGGCGTCGGCGGCTGGCGCTAGCGGCAAGTCTGTGGAGAGCGTGGGGATGATGGAGCAGGCCAGCGTCATGCAGCCGAACACTACATAGGGGGTGGCGCGGAACAGCGGCGAGGCGTTGTCGGCTACCACCGATTCCTTGTTGAACAACTTGTGCAACATGCGGTAGGGCTGCCAGAAGCTGGGCGCGGACTTATTCTGCAGCCAGGCCCGCCAAACGCTGACCCAGCCGGAAAGCAGCGGCGCCAAGGCAATCGAGATCACGATCTCGAGGAGTTGCGACAGCAAGCCGGTTCCGCTCAGTGCCATGGTCTCACCGCATCACCGCCAGCAGCACGGCAATCAAAGTCAGGAAGCTGTACAGCAGGTACGCCGAAATTCGCCCCTGTTGAATCACACCAATGACCCGCGCCAGGTATGAGGCAAGCCCGATGATGGGCAGGTACACCCAGCGCCAGAAATGATCCGCAACGGTCACGTGATAGCGTGGCTGTTCGTCGAAAGGCGTGGGCAAGTCGCGCCGCATCAGGAAAAAGGGCTCGAAGATCTGGCGGATCGGCTGGCCGAAGCCCTCGGCGGTGTCCTGCATGCGTGCGGTGCCCCATGGGAAGCCGCAGGCCCAGGGCGGACTGCGGCGCAACCTGCCATGGTAGAAACTGCGCACCAGCAGATAGGCGAGCGCGAAGCTGGCGAGGATGCCGAGCAGGAAGATGACCGGGCCGTAGCTGGCCTGCTCGGGGCCGAGTGGTGCGAGCAGCCACCCGTTCGCCGCGACGTGCGCACCAAGCCCGCCGCCGACTAGTTGTTGCGTCACAGCTTCGATCTGGCGGATGAAATGTGATGGCAGCAATCCGAGCGCCACGCATCCCAGCCCCAACCACAGCATGCCGGCGCGCTCCCACCGGCCTGCATCGTGCGCGCCGGCCAGCTTGGGCTCGCGCGGTTGACCCAAGAAGATCACGCCGTAGAACTTGACCATCGTATAACCAGCCAGAGCCGCCACCAGCGCAATCAGAGCGGCGACCACCGGGATCAGCATGGTCAGCAGGGGTACCGGCAGGCCGGTCGTGAACAGGAAACTCTGCAACAGCAGCCACTCCGAGACGAAGCCGCCCAGCGGCGGCAAGCCCGCGCTGGTCAGTACGCCCAGTAGCGTGAGCCAGCCCACCCAGGGCATGGGTCGGATCAGACCTCCTAGCTTGCCGAGGCTGCGCTCGGCGGTAGCATGCAGCACGCTGCCAGTGCCAAGAAAAAGCAGGCTCTTGAAGACGGCATGGCTGGCCACATGATAGAGCGCGGCGGTCAGGGCCAGGGCTGCCAACTGCTTCATGTCATAAGCCGAGTAGACCATCGCGAGACCGATGGCGACGAACAGCAAGCCCATGTTCTCGATCGAAGAGTAAGCCAGCAGCCGTTTCATGTCAGTCTGTACTGCGGCAAACACCACGCCGAATAGCGCGGTGCCCAAGCCGAAGGCCAGCAGTAGTGCGCCCCACCACCACAGGCGCATCTGCAGCAGGTCGAGGCCCACGCGCAACAGGCCGTAAATGGCCGTGTTGAGCATGACACCGCTCATCATCGCCGAAACCGGCGACGGCGCAGCCGGATGGGCTTCCGGCAACCAGACATGCAGCGGCAGCAGGCCCGCCTTGGCGCCGAAGCCAAACATGGCAAGCAGAAAACCAGCTGATGCCCAGAACGGTGTGAGGGTCTGGGCACGCATATTGGCGAAGGTGTAATCGCCAGTATTCGCCTGCAGCACGCCAAAGCACAGTAGGACCGCGATGGCGCCAACGTGCGCCATGGTGAGGTACAGGTAACCGGCGCTGCGGACTTCCGCAATACGGTGATTGGCAGTCACCAGGAAGAAAGACGACAGCGCCATGGTTTCCCACATGACCATGAACGCATAAGCGTCGTCGGCTAATACGACACCGGCCATGCTGATCAGAAACAGGTGGTACTCGAGGCAAAGCAGTCCGGGCGGCGTGCCCTCGCCCTGGCGAAAGTAGCCAGCCGCGAACACCGAAATACCAGCTGCTACGGTGCCAATCACCATCAGAAAATAGGCGGACAGGCCATCCAGACGTAGGTGGAACGGCAGACCGGGCAGTCCGATTGGCAGCACAGCCACTTCGGGAACGCTGCCCAGGGCAGCAAGCGCCAGTGCCCCGAGCAGCAGGCCGACCAAGCCGCCGAGCGGAAAGAGCACGTGTGACACAAATGCCAGACGATGCAGGGCAAGCACGCCGACTGCCCCAATCAGCAGCCAGGCTGCCGCAACGACCAGCATCCAGTCGAGCAACAACCAATGTCCGACCGTGCCGCCCACGATTCAGGCTCCGCGCCGCGTGGCACGCCTGGCGGGCTGTGCTGCGTCACGCTCGGAGGGCTTCTTCTTGCCCGGTTTACCAGCGCGAGGCGATTCGACATCGCCCGCTGCCAGGTCATCCAGGTCCACGCCACTGGCCACATACTCGACGCCGTGCTGGGCCAGGTAAGTACGGATGAGCTGGCGTATCACCTGCGACGCGGTCAAGTCCTGCTGTGCGCACAGTAGCTCGAAGGCCGCCTTCTTGTTCGGATCGATCAGGATTGTGAGACGGGAAGTCTTGAGTTCCATGGATCCTCGCATTGCCATACCATGATCACATGCATCACATAGTAGTACCATGCTCGGGGAAATACCAAGTAGCGCCGCCAGGGCCGGCCTGCACCTGGCATGTGTCGCGCAGCAAGATCGCGCGCACGCCATCAAGACGGCGCCGCGCAGTGGTCATCATTTGACTTCGGTGGCCGGCGGGGGTGCTGCAGCGAAGCTGCTCCTGATGCAGCGTGGAGAGCACGCTCTCATTCGTTGCAAAGCCGAGCGCGCCAACAGCGGCGTGCCGCACATCGGCATTGACGTCGCCGCGCGCGAGCGCCGCAAGGGCGGGGAGGGCAGGCATGTGCCGAAGCCATCCAAGCACGCCGATCGCTTCACGCCGTACCGCTTGACGCCGGATCAGCGGGTGCCGCGTGCGCCGGCCCCGCGCTGTCGGGCAGTCGCAGTTCCCGGAGCGCCTGGTTGGCCGGATAGCAACGTCTGTCACCAATTTGGGTGATGCGACCTGGCAGTCGCTCCACTTACACTGCAATTGCGTAGGCGCTAGATTTCCTCCCGCCTACAGGCCTTCAGCCCCTCGGAGCACCCCGCGCCGAGGGGATTTTCTTTGGCCGGCAGACCTAGAACGCACGGACATCGCCTCTCGCTTAGCGAAAATCCATTGAGGCATCAGGCGCTGATCCTGTCGTCCGCCGCCGCCGTAGACGCTGCCCAGAGTCCACCTACGAGTTTCACCAGATGCCGGGACACCGAGCGAGTCATCGTCGACAATTCGCATGACAAAGCATCGATATGCCGCCGCCATATCGACGTCGGCATGTATGCCGTGTACCAGACGTGTCTCGCCTTACCCCGGACCCTCGGCCATTATCGTGGCAAGACTCCGGCTTGCCAGAGCCCGAGCAAGTGGCAGGTAGGCAACGCCCCAGCCGTTCTGGCCGCCAAACAACAGAACTGTCCCACGCGCCCGGAGAGCGGATGGCAGCGGACAGCCAGCTTCAGATCGGAATGAGAATGGCATGCATCTCGGCGAATGATGATTCTTGGCGCAGGTCGTCACGGCGCTAGCCATCTTGTCGAGTCAGAGCGCGGATACCCGGGTATATCTCGTTTCGCCATCGAGGGCCGCTGAAAAGATCGTAGTGGTCGCACTGGCTCACCGTCACGTGCTGCTTGTCGCGTACGGTAATGCCGCGGCACAGATCGTGCGCGGCCTGGGTCTGGCCGGAGCCGCAAATGGCGTCGCGGTCGCCCTCAATGGTCAATAGCGTAGTTGCGCGGATGTCTTGCGGGCGCACGGGCACCCCATGCACGCACCAGCTACCGCACGCCAGACGGAATTCCTGAAATACGATCTGGATGGTATCCAGGTAGAATTCGGCCGCCATGTCGAGCACTGCATGATGCGCGTCGTAAACGCGCCGCAAGGCTTCCGCACGCTCATAGTCGCCTCGCAGGAGCTCCAAGTAATAGGCCTGCTGTGATGCCATCAAGAGACCGGGCTGTGCGGCCATCAGGCCAGCAAACTGCAGAAAGTTTGGATACACCTTCCGACCAGCCCCAGCGTAGCGATTGGGCACTGTATAAATCAAATTCCGTTGAAACCACAAGAGTGAGCGGTCTGCGGCCAGTCGCCCCACTGCGGTGGGTCTCCGGCGAGCGTCGATCGGCCCACCCATCAGGATCAGGCTCCTTGGGGTTGGCTCACCGGCGCTGGCCAACAGGGAAATAGCCGCCAGGGCCGGAACTGTGGCCTGGCAGATGGCCATCACATGGAGCGGCTCCCTCGTGCCGATCTGACGGATAAAGCCCTGCAGTTCAGTGACATAGTCATCCAGGTGAAACGGCCCACAAGCCAGTGGGACACAGCGCGCATCGGTCCAGTCCGTCACATAGACCTCATGCTCCGGCAACAGGACTTCGACAACCTCGCGAAGCATGACGGCGTGATGCCCTGCAAGCGGCGCACAAACCAGCACCGCGGGTCTTGGCTGCGATGCGGCGGCGCCATGCACGGCCGAATCAGGCGTGAAGCGTAACAGGCGGCAGAATGCGCTCTCCTGGACGACTTGCTCCAGCACCGGAAGAACACAGCCATCTCGCTCCACGGCGGTGATGCCGAACCTAGGCTTGTCGTAGGTTTTGCCCAGCCGGTACAGCATGTCGTAACCAGCGGCAAAGGCGGGCGCGCCCGGCACATGCGACAGAAGACTGCTCTGGTCGGAAAACGCGCTTGCCGCGTTCGCTGCCCACGCAGCGAACGGCGCGAGCATCGCGCGCTGAACCTCCATGAACTGGTACAGCATGGGGCCTCCACAAGATAGTACACCGGGCCGACCGGCGGTCACGCTACGGACGCGATAACCTCGCCGGCCAGCCAGCTTTGATGAGGGCATGAGGCGAACGGTACTGTGGGCCCGTCTGCGCGCGTACTGATGCGCGTGTGCGAAGCAATAGCGGAGTATTACTATAGGTCGGACAGGTATTGCTGCAGCGCAAAAGAATCAAGGCAGCAACAACGCTTCGGTCTTGCGACGCTGTGTGCGCATCGCCTCGGCATCAGAAACGCGGCGCCCGCACCAGGGAAGAGCCCAGCAGACGTACTTGCACCAGCTCCGTGCCGATCTTCGGAGTAAATGCCCGAGAAACGTACAAGGTCAACTGAGATGCGGTCATGCGAACCAATCTCGATTCCGTTTTCAAAATGTCGAAGCCGGTGTGCGACGACATGGTCAAGCGCGGCTGGGGCCGCATCGTCAATGTGTCCTCCATCAGTGGCTCCAAGGGTGGCTTCGGCCAAGCGAACTACGCAGCGGCGAAGGCCGGCATGCATGGCTTTACGAAATCACTGGCGCTGGAGGTGGCCAAGAGCGGTGTCACTGTGAACACGGTATCGCCCGGCTTCATTGCCACCAAGATGGTGACCGCCGTGCCTCAGGAAATCCTCGATACCAAAATCATTCCGCAAATTCCGGTAGGCCGTCTTGGCAAGCCCGAAGAGGTGGCGGCGCTGATTGCATACTTATGCTCGGAGGACGCTGCTTTCGTGACGGGCGCGAATATCGCCATCAACGGCGGCCAGCACATGCAGTAAGGCGTTGACGCTCCGTCGAGCTTACAGGTGGACGGAGCCGGAGCGGCTCTACGACAACAAACGCAATAATTGGCGAGCCACTTGGAAGTGGCAAGAATGACGTCAACTGTACCCCAAGCGTTTTCGGCATGGTGCACCTCCTGTTTACTCAAGATAGGCATGGCCCCTGAACTTCTTGTGGGCCAGTTTTTCGGCCGGGTGAGGTGGTATCTGTCCATGCTACGATCCTCCAAAACGGGGAGGTACCATGGGTATTGAGAGCTACAAGGACTACACGGTTCGTGGCTTTGCGAAGCAAATGGGTGATGGTTCGTTCGAAGCCTTTGGCACCGTGCAAAAGGACCATCTCGTTCTGGAGGCGTCTGAGCCTTTGGGATACTACCCAACGTTCGACCGTGCAGTCGCGGCAGGCATCGCATGGGCGAAGGCGTGGGTCGAGGATCAACGCTGAACCCTCGGGAACTCCACCACCCACCCACACCCACAAACGACGCGCAGCCTACTGCGGCCCGTCGCGCACGGTCGAAGACCGCACTCTGCAAACGCAGGACATATCACTGATCGAGTCGTTTCTGGGTCTCCATGGCAGTCCCGAATTCAGTGTCTAGCCGATAGGTTGCACGGTGCCTGCCTGGAGACCGCGCCAAAACGGGGGCAGACGACCGGATCGCTGCCGAGCGGCCAATGAGGCACCTACAATGCGCGCATGGCTTCCGATCCTGGGCCGACGATCTCGGTCCTTCAACTTTGCATTGCGCTGCGCGGCCTGAGCCCGCCGGTCTGGCGGCGCGTCCTCGTTCCCGAGCACTTGACGCTCGGACAGTTGCACCATGTCATCCAGGTCGTCATGGGCTGGGCCGACGCACATCTGCACACGTTCAGCATTCGTGGCAGGCGTTACGGCGGAGCTCATGAAGGCGTCTTGCAGTTCTCCACCGTGGCGAATGAACTGCCGCTGACTGCGTTTCACCTCCGCGAACACGAAGGCTTCGTCTACATGTATGACTTCAACGCGTGGTGGCGCCACGAGATACGGATGGAGCGGCGTATGCTTCGGCAACGGCCTGGCCAGTTGCCCCGTTGCGTAGCGGGTTGCGGACCTTGCCCGCCCGAGGACATTGGCGGGATCGAGCGGTATCTGGAGGCCAGGGACGAACACAGTGAATATGAGTTCCTCGATTGGATCGAGTCGCTGCGCGAGCGGCCCGTCGTGTTGGAAGACCTACGCGACGAGGTCGACCGGTGGCTGACTTGGCTGGATCGTCGCTTTGACCGTCAGACCGTCAATGATCGGTTGCGAGAGGTGGAGGGGTAGACTGGTCGCCGCAGCTTCCACGGGAGGAGGGCGGCCATGCGTATCAGCTTGCAACTCGTAGTGCAGGGCGAGGGAGGCGTGACCGCCACCGTCACCGAAATCGCCCAGTTCCAGAGAGAGGGCCTTGATGTGGGCTCGCTGGGTCTGCATCTGGAGGAGGCGAAATCATTGCTGGGTCGGCTGCAGCGCACGATGGTCACGGCACAAGTTGCGGAGGCCGTTGCCCGGACCAGCGTTTGTCCCACTTGCGGGGCGCGGTTGGCTTGCAAGGGCCACCATCACTTGGTCTTCCGGAGCGCGTTCGGGCGACTGTCGATTGACAGTCCCAGGCTGTACCCCTGCCGGCGGTGCCAGGGTGACGCCCCCACCTTCAGTCCGATCGCCAACTGCTTGCCTGAGCGGGTCAGCCCAGAACTGCAGTATCTCGAGGTCAAGTTCGCAGCGCTGATGTCGTATGGTCTGACCGTCGTAAGCGCTAGATCCAGCACACCTTGAGTATTCCGATTGTTATCCGATACCGTGCGTCGCACGGGGTGTTACCGGGTAACGATCACGAGGAGTGCGGGATGGCACAGAC
>NZ_CAJPVI010000095.1 GCF_905397435.1 Cupriavidus numazuensis | reverse complement strand
ACCGTGGAATTGATGGCCAGCGGCAACGACGCGCTTTTCTGCCTACTCTTTTGTCGCTCGGACAAAAGAGTAGGTCGCCGGCTACGCCGGCGAAACAGCGGCGCATGCCAAAAGCGATAACCAGCCCAAATGCGAGAAGCCTCCCCCCGCTGAATCAAGCCCCCCCGCCCCCATCCCTCTTGAGAACATCAAGATGCGACAAATAGCGTTCAAGCTCATCGCGACCGCTATCAGTGATGCAATACACCCGGCCACTACCTTCCACCAACTCAGCCGTGATCGCACGCGCGATCATCAGGCTGCGCAGGATCGGCCGCAGCGAGCGGATGTTCAGTTCAAGCCCGTATTCGCGCAGCCGGTCGACGAGGTTCATCACAGTCGACGGGCTCGCGTGTACGAGCTTGAGGATATAAATCCGGGAAAAGACCCGGTCAAGGGAAGGCGATTTCATGGGCGCTGGCGAAGCTCCACGGAGCGGAGTCACTGTTCATCTTGCGCGGCCCATGACTGCAACCGCAGTCGGGCACTCTCTTGTTCCACATCGTCGCGGAGACTTTCTCCGCTGCAAGAAAAAACGGGGTGCACGAAGGCACCCCGAATGCTTGCGTATGCACGCCACCGTTGGGCGGCGCGGCTCCGGAGCGCCTGGGGGGCTACTCCTCCTGGAACGCTTCTTCGCGCTTGGCCTTGATCGACGGCAGAGCCACCACGGCCACCAGTGCCGCTGCAGCGATCAGCAGGCCCATCGACAGCGGACGCGTCACGAATACGGTGAAATCACCACGCGACAGCAGCAGCGAGCGGCGGAAGTTTTCTTCCATCATCGGTCCCAGCACGAAACCCAGCAGCAGCGGAGCCGGTTCACACTTGAGCTTCAGGAACAGGTAGCCGATCACGCCGAAGCCTGCCGCCATGAACACGTCGAAGGTCTGGTTGTTGACCGAGTACACGCCAATGCCGCAGAACACGAGAATGGCCGGGTACAGGAAGCGATACGGCACGGTCAGCAGCTTCACCCAGATGCCGATCATCGGCAGGTTCAGGATGATGAGCATCAGGTTGCCGATCCACATCGAGGCGATCAGGCCCCAGAACAGCGCCGGGTTGCTGGTCATCACCTGCGGGCCGGGCTGGATGTTGTGGATGGTCATGGCACCGACCATCAGCGCCATCACGGCGTTAGGCGGAATGCCAAGCGTCAGCAGCGGGATGAACGAGGTCTGCGCCGCGGCGTTGTTGGCCGATTCCGGACCTGCCACGCCTTCGATCGCGCCCTTGCCGAACTCGTGCGAGTACTTCGAGGTCTTCTTTTCCAGCGAGTAGGCCGCGAACGAAGCCAGTGCCGCACCGCCGCCCGGCAGGATGCCCAGCGCCGAGCCCAGCAACGTGCCGCGCAGCACGGCAGGCGCCATGCGCTTGAAGTCTTCCTTGGTCGGCCACAGGTTGGTCACCGCGTCGGTGAAGGTTTCGCGCTGCTCCTTCTGCTCCAGGTTCGCGATGATTTCCGCGAAGCCGAACATACCCATGGCCAGCGCGACGAAGTCGATGCCATCGGTCAGTTCAGGCACGTCGAACGAGAAGCGCGCCGCGCCCGAGTTCACGTCAGTACCGATCAGGCCCATCAGCAGGCCCAGCACGATCATCGCGACTGCCTTCGGCAGCGAGCCCGAGGCCAGCACCACGGCGCCGATCAGGCCCAGCACCATCAGCGAGAAGTACTCGGCGGGACCGAACTTGAAGGCCAGTTCCGACAGCGGCGTGGCAAATGCAGCCAGGATCAGCGTGGCCACGCAGCCGGCGAAGAACGAGCCAAGGCCGGATGTGGCCAGTGCCACGCCCGCTCGTCCTCGTCTTGCCATCTGGTAGCCGTCGATCGTTGTCACCACCGACGACGATTCACCGGGCAGGTTCACCAGAATCGCGGTGGTGGAGCCGCCGTACTGCGCGCCGTAGTAAATACCGGCCAGCATGATCAGCGCGGCCACCGGCGGCAGCGTGTAGGTCACCGGCAGCAGCATGGCGATGGTAGCCAGCGGCCCCAGGCCCGGCAGCACGCCGATCAGCGTCCCGAGCACGCAGCCCAGGAACGCATAGGCGAGATTCTGCAGCGACAGTGCCGTCGAGAATCCCAGTGAAAGGTGTTCAATCAATTCCATCTCGGCGCTCCCTTAACCGGTGATGAATGCAGGCCACACCGGCATCTGCAGGTTGATGCCGTACACGAAGGCACCCAGGCTGATCAGCACGAGGATGATCGAGTTGAGTATGGCGCCCTTCCAGCTGAACTCATGGCTGGCCATTGACGACACCAGCACCAGCACCAGCACCGACAGCACCATGCCCAAAGGCTTGAGCAGCAGGCCGAACAGCACTACCGAACCGAGAATCCACAGCAGCGTCTTTAGATCCCAGCGTGCGAGATGGTCTTCCTCGCCCTTGCTCGACAGCGACGCGATCAGCACCAGCGCGCCGAGCACGGCCAGCACCAGACCGAGCAGGAATGGAAAGTATCCGGGCCCCATTTTCGCGGCGGTTCCCATGGAATAGCCGCGTGCGACCCAGGAAAAGCCCAGACCGACCAGAATGAACATCAGGCCGGAGGCAAAGTCCTTTTGGCTACGTATGCGCAAAACGATTCTCCTCAAAGTTCACAAAATGCCGTGCCGGTGCCGCGCCTTGGCTCTGTCGCGGAGTGCTGCATGCAAACGCATGCCCCGACGGTTGATCGGAACCTTAAAGACGCGATCTTTCAGCCGCCTTTCATTTGTCTTGGATTAGGGGTATTCACCGATGAGCCACGATGGAACAAGCCTGGCGTGCGAGTTCGCGCACGAATACATCACACCATGATGCATTCATGTGGCACCAGAAACAGCGAAGAAGGAAGACGGAAACAACAGACGCGCGCCGTTGCCATGCGGCATCGGCGCGGTATCAGGAAGGAAATCGGGTGTGTGCGATCGCCACCGGCAGACCAGCGAGCGAGTGCATCCGCGCCGCGGAAAACGGCAGCGGACGCAACGATGCCATGCCGATCTTTCGATTGGCTTTCAACGCACGGTTTCCACGGTGCGGGGTGGCATGCCGTCCGCATCGGATGCCGGGCCGGCGTCTTCGCACGGCGTGCCCATGCTGGTATCAGGCGCCTGCCCCACTGCCTCGGGTGCATGGGCCGGCACGGGCAGGATATGGCTCGCGCGCCAGTTGCCGAAGCGGTAGTAGCCGGCCGCCAGCGCGACCGACACGACGGAACCCAGCGGAAAGCTCCACCAGATCGCCTCGGCACCCCAGCTCTTGCCAACGCTCCATGCAAACGGCAGCCGGATTACCCACATCGACAGGAACAGGATGACCAGCGGCGCCATGACAGCACCGGTGGCACGCACCGTGCCGAAGATCACGATGGTGAAGCCGAACAGGATGAACGACCACAGCACGATGAGGTTGATATGCTGCGCGATGCCGATGGCCACGCTGTCCGTGCCGAGAAACAGCCCGAGCGAGTTGCGGTCGAACAGGTAGACGAGACTGACCAGCGCCCCCGTCATCGCCAGGTTGAACAGCAGGCCCACGCGCGTGATGCGCGTAACGCGATGCCAGAGGCCCGCACCGACGTTTTGCGCCACCATGGATGACACGCTCGCACCGACCGCCAGCGCTGGCATCTGCACGTATGTCCAGAGCTGGGAAGCCACACCGTATGCAGCAGTCGTCTGCGACCCGTAGGCGTTGACCAGCGACATCATCACGATCGCCGACGACGAGATCACCACCATCTGCAAGCCCATCGGCAAGCCCTTTGCCACCAGCGCGCGGATGATGGCCGGGTCCGGCTTCAGCAGCGCCAGCTGTTCGCGGTGCAGCAGCAGGAAATGGCGGCGGCGATAAAGCAGCGCAATCATCGCGACCAGGCTCGTGAGCTGCGCGATCAGCGTTGCCAGCGCCGAGCCCGCGATGCCGAGCGCGGGCAGCGGCCCCACGCCGAAGATCAGCACCGGATTGAGCACCACGTCGAGCACCGCCGACAACAGCATGAAATAGAACGGCGTGCGCGAGTCCCCGGCGCCGCGCAGCGTCATCATCACGAAGTTGTAGAAGTACATGAACGGCAGCGCGATGAAGATGATGCGCAGGTACGTCACGGCCAGCGGTGCGGCATCGTGCGGGGTCTGCATCGCTGCCAGGATGTCCGGCGTGAAGATGAAGCCGAAGATCGACGCGGCCACGGACAACAGCACGAAGAACGTGGTGCTGGTGCCGACGATCGCGCGCGCCTCATCCAGGTCGCGCGCGCCGACCGCCTGCCCGATCATGATGGTATTGGCCATGCTGATGCCGAACACCACGCCCAGCAGGAAGAACAGGATGATGTTGGCGTTCGACGTGGCGGTCAGCGCGGCTTCGCCGAGATAGCGCCCGACCCAGACAGAGTTGATCGAGGCATTGAGCGACTGCAGGATGTTGCTGCCAAGCACCGGCAGCGAAAACAGCAGCAGGGTCCGGCCGATGGGGCCGGTGGTGAGTCTGGCATCAGGCTTCATAGCGTCCTTGCGCAAACAGGTTAGCCTGCCAGCATACGCGATCCCGACAGCTCGCGTTGCGTGCCTTGCCAACCGCCCGGATCGCGCGTCTAATGGATAAAGCCGGGCTGGGGCAGACCAGGGCGGCAGGAGGCTATATGCGCTGCACAAATTGCGGGTTCGAGAACCTCGCAAAAGCCAACTTCTGCGAGGAGTGCGGTGCCGGGCTGCCACGGACCTGCCCGCAATGCGGCGAGCCCGCCGGCCCGACGGCGAAATTCTGCCGGGGATGCGGCGCCGCGCTGGCCGGCCTGCCCGCCGCACAGCCCCCCGCCCCTTCCGCAGTCGCCGCCCCGGTCCAATACACGCCACCTCACCTTGCCGAACGCATCCTTGCGGAACGCGCGGCCATGGAAGCACGCGGCGAAGCCGCGGGCGAACGCAAGACCATCACCGCGCTGTTCGCCGACATGGCGGGTTCCACAGCCCTCACGCAAGACCTGGACCCGGAGGAAGCCCGTCGGCTGATCGACCCGGTCGCCACGCTGATGATGGAGGCCGTGCACCACTACGAGGGCTACGTCGCCAAATTCCTCGGCGACGGCATCCTAGCGCTGTTCGGCGCCCCCATTGCGCACGAGGACCACGCGCTGCGAGCCCTGTATGCGGCACTGCGCATGCAGGAGGCGATGCGTCGCCACAGCGACCGTGTCCGGCTCGAGCTTGGCATCCCTTTGCAAATCCGGGTTGGCATTCATACCGGCGAAGTCGTGGTGCGCTCGATCCGCAAGGACGACCTGCACACCGACTACGATCCGGTGGGGCATACCATCCACATCGCCTCGCGCATGGAAGGCGTGGCCACGCCGGCATCGATCCTGATCAGCGAGTCGACCCACAAGCTCACCGAGGGCTATTTCGAGTTCAAGGCGCTCGGCACCACACATGTCAAGGGCGTGCGCGAGCCGTTGCCGGTCTACGAGGTGCTGGGACTCGGCCCGTTGCGCACGCGCCTGCAGGTCGCCGCGCACCGCGGGCTGGCCCGGTTCGTGGGCCGCCAGGCAGAGCTGGAGCAATTGCACGCCGCGCTCGACCTGGCGAAAGCCGGCAGCGGGCAGATCGTCGGCGTGGTCGGAGAGGCCGGCGTGGGCAAATCGCGGCTCTTCCACGAATTCAAGGCAAGGTCGCGGCAAGGCTGCCTGGTGCTGGAAACGTTCTCGGTCTCGCACGGCAAGGCCTTTGCCTACCTGCCGCTGATCGAACTGCTGAAGAACTATTTCCAGGTCGCGGCACAGGACAACGACCGCGTCTGCCGCGAGAAGGTCACAGGCAGGCTGCTGACGCTCGATCGTTCGCTGGAAGCTCATCTGCCCTACCTGCTCTACCTGCTCGGCAGCAGCGATCCAGATTCGACATTGCCGACCATGGATGCCGCGATCCGGCGCCAGCGCACCTTCGAAGCCATTGCCCAGTTGCTGGTGCGCGAAAGCCAGAACCAGCCGCTCGCGCTGATCTTCGAGGACTTGCAGTGGCTCGACGGCGAGACCGAAGGCTTTCTCAATATCCTCGTCGATCATGTGCCGGCCGCCAGCATCCTGCTGCAGGTGAACTACCGCCCCGAGTATGCGCACGAGTGGCACGGCGGCGCCTACACGCAGCTGCATCTCGAACCGCTGGGCCCCGCCGAGGCACAGGGGCTGCTGACTGCGCTGCTCGGCGACGATCGCAGCCTAGTGCCGCTCAAGCGGCTGATCCTCGACAAGACCGAAGGCAACCCGTTCTTCATGGAGGAAGTGGTCCAGACGCTGACCGAGGAAGGCGTGCTGCTGGGCGTGTCCGGCAGCTTCCGCATCGAACAGGCGCCGGCGCTGCTGCATATTCCTACCACCGTGCAGGGCGTACTGGCCGCGCGTATCGACCGCCTGCCCGTGGCACAGAAGGAGTTGCTGCAGACACTCGCGGTGATCGGCAAGGAGTTCTCGCTGAGCCTCATTCGCCATGTCACCGGCGCGGACGACGACGCGTTGCGGCCGCTGCTGGCCGCGCTGCAGGCCGCCGACTTCATCTACGAACAACCGGCCTTCCCCGATGTGGAGTACGCGTTCAAGCATGGGCTGACGCAGGAAGTGGCGGGCCACAGCTTGCTGACAGAGCGGCGCAGCGCGCTGCACGAGCGCACCGCGCATGCGATCGAGTCGCTGTTCCCGGGCCGGCTCAAGGATTACTGCGGCGAACTCGCCCACCACTACAGCCTCAGCGGCAATGTGCCGAAGGCGATTGAATACCTGCACTACGCCGGCCAGCAGGCACTGGAGCGCTCTGCCCTGCCCGAAGCCATCGGCCACCTGGACGACGCCATTGCGCTGCTCAAGCGGTTGCCCGACACGCCCGAGCGCTTGCGGCAGGAACTCGCGCTGCTGCTGACGCTGGGGCCCGCGCTGATCGCGACACGCGGGCAGGCCGCCACCGAGGTCGAAGCCAACTACCGGCGCGCGCTGGCGCTGTGCGAACAGGGCGAGCCCACGCCACAGGTCTTTTCCGCGCAGCTCGGGCTGTGGGCGTTCTACCAGCTGCGCGCGCAGTACAACGTGTCGCTGCCGCTCGGCAAACGGCTGCTCGGCATGGCAATGCGCTCGCACAAGCCCGATCAGCTCGCCGAAGGGCATCGCGTACAGGGATCGACGACCTTCCGCCTGGGCCAGATCAGCGCCGCGCGCGACCACATGGAACAGGTGCTGACCGTACAGCGGCCGGACCAGTCGTCCTATGATTTCCTGCTCGGCTATGGGCGCGACCCGGCCGTGCACGCCATGGCCACGCTGGGGTGGATCCTGTGGTACCAGGGTCTGCCGGACCTGGCGCGCGCGCGCTCGCTGGAGGCCCTGGCGCTGTCGCGGCAGCGCCCCGACGCATTCAACCTTGCCCTGTGCCTGATCTTTGCGGCCGAGGTGCATGTGTGCCGGCGCGAGGTGCAGCAGGTACGCGAATTTGCCGAGGCGGCCACCGACATTTCCGGCGAGCAGGGCTTTCCGATCTACCTGGCATGGGGCAAGGTGCTGCAGGGCTGGGCCGTGGCCGAGCGCGGAAGCCACCAGGCAGGCATCGCCCTGATGCGGGAGGGACTGGACGCCTACGCCGCGACCGGCGCGTCGCTGGCCAGACCCAGCCTGCTGGGGCTGCTGGCCGATGCGCATAACATGGCCGGCGACTTCCGGACCGGCCTGGCGCTGGTGGATGAAGCCATGTCGATCATCGAACAGACCGGCGAACGGCTCGACGCCTCCGGCCTGCTGCGGCAGAAGGGAGAGCTGGTCCTGGCCGAATCCGGCGACAGCACGCTGGCCCGCGAAGAGGCGGAAGACTGCTTCCACAAGGCCGTCGCCATGGCGCGCCAGCAGGGCGCCAGGTCGCTGGAACTGCGCGCGGCGCTGAGCCTCGCGCGGTTGTGGCGACGCAAGGGAAAGGCCGATGCCGCGCGCCAGGTGCTTGCCGGCATCTACGGCGTGTTCCGCGAAGGCTTTGATACGCTCGATCTGCAACAGGCCAAGGCCTTTCTGGACGAGGTCGGCTGAACGGCCGCCGCCGCGGAGAACGCGCATGAACCGGATCCAGACCCGCTTCGAATCATTGTGGTCGCGCTGCGGCGGCGGCCGTGCGCAGGACACCTACCAGGAGCTGGCGCAGTATTACGAGGGACCGGGAAGGTATTACCACACCCTGTACCACGTGCGCCGCTGCCTGCGCGACCTCGACTGGGGGCGTGCGCGGATTCCGGACGTCGACGCGGTGGAGTTGGCACTCTGGTGCCATGACGTAATCTACGTACCGGGTGCATCCGACAACGAGGCGCGCAGCGCGCAATGGTTCCTGGGCCGGGCCGACGGCCAGATTGCCGAGGCGGACCGCATTGCTGCCATGATCCTGGACACCACGCACATGCGCGTACCGTCCGACCCTGCCGGCTGCTTTACCGTGGACATAGACCTGGCGACGCTGGGCAGCCACAACGCCCGCTTTCGCCGCAACGCGAAGCTGCTGCGCGCCGAACGTCCCGACCTGGACGACACCGCCTACGACAAGGCCGAGCGCAAGTACCTGAGCAGGCTGCTGACGCGCCCTCGCCTCTACCACACCGACCTGTTCCACGACCGCTACGAAGCGGTGGCGCGGCGCAATCTCGCGCTGCGGCTGGCGCAGCCTGCGCCGGGCTGAGCAGTGCAAACGCACAGAGGCAAACGCTCAGAGGAATTCCCCGCTGATATCCACGCTGGACCGCTGCCCGACGTGCTCGTAATTGTGCTCGAGCCACGTGCCGGCATGGTCGCGGCCCTTGTCGCGCAGGGAACACAGGAACTTCCAGTCCGCGTTGTATTTGCTCGATACGCTGAGCGCGGCCATGGTCTCGTCATTGCGGACCGAATGGATCCGCATCTCCTTCATCTCGGCCCTGTCGACCTTGCCCTGCTGGATCAGCGAAGTCACGAAGGCAATCGCGCGCATTTCGCGCATCAGGGACGAATTGAAGCTGACCTCGTTGACACGGTTGAGGATATCGGCGGCGCTGCGGGGCACGCCCGGACGCACGATCGGATTGATATGGACGATCACGACATCGTGCGTCTTGCACTGGTAGATCAGCGGGAAAATGGCCGGGTTGCCGACGTAGCCGCCGTCCCAGTAGTGCTGGCCATCCACGGTCACGGACTGGAACAGCGTGGGCAGGCAGGTGGACGCCAGCACGGCCTCGATGGACAGTTCCGGGGCGGTGAAGAGGCGTATCTTCCCCGTCTCCACGTTGGTCGCGCACAGGAACAGGTGGCACGGGCACTGGCGGCGCAATGCCTCAAAATCCACCTGGCTGGCCAGTACGTCCCGCAGCGGGTTCATGTTGTGCGGGTTGAACTGGTATGGCGACATGATGCGCAGCACCATGTCGGCCATCGCATACAGCGGCGAACTGTCCAGGCCGAAGCTGTGGCCGCCTTTCATCCACGACGGCACCCAGCGAAACGGACTGTAGCGTTCGGCCGAACTGGCGATGGCCTGCCAGAAGTCATGTAGCGCCTGGCGGCCGCCGTCTGGCCCCCCTTTGAGCATGCCGTAGGCGAGCACGGCGGCATTCATGGCGCCGGCACTTGTGGCGCTGATGCCTTCGATCTCCAGCCTGCCATCCTCCAGGAGCCGGTCAATCACGCCCCAGGTGAACGCACCGTGCATGCCACCGCCCTGCAGAGCCAGTGCGATCGGTTTGCGTTCGCCGCCGGCACGACTGCCCGTGTTTCCATCCATGGCGTGGCTCCTGGTATGCGGCCGGGGGCACGGAGGTACCCTGCTGCCTGCCTCGCCCCGGGGTTCCGGCACTGCGCCGGGGGACGTGGCTCCGACGCGACCCGTTTTTGTAGAGTGTAGTGAAGATGTGGCCCTGTCGCCGTACGTTTGCGGGCGGTCCTGCACCCTTGCGGCTTGTGCCACCCACCGTGCCGACATCGGTGGTCAGCACGTTCCGCGCCGACGCGTTAAGCTAGCGGACTTGGCAGCGCGCACCGACGCGCGGCCGGAATGTCTGACACGACCACCAGGAGAACACGCATGTACCAGGATCTTGCCCTCTATATCGACGGGGAATTCATCAAGGGCGGCGACCGGAAGGAGCAGGACGTGCTCAACCCCGCCACCCAGGAAGTCCTGGGCAAGCTGCCGCACGCCAGCCGCGCCGACCTGGACCGCGCGCTGGCCGCCGCCCAGCGTGCCTTTGAAAGCTGGAAGAAGACGTCGCCGCTGGAGCGCTCGAAGATCCTGCGCCGCGTCGGCGAACTGGCACGCGAGCGCGCCAAGGACATCGGACGCAATATCACGCTGGACCAGGGCAAGCCGCTGGCCGAAGCCGTCGGTGAAGTGCTGGTCTGCGCCGAGCATGCCGACTGGCACGCCGAGGAATGCCGCCGCATCTATGGCCGCGTGATCCCGCCGCGCCAGCCCAATGTGCGCCAGATCGTCGTGCGCGAGCCGATCGGCGTGTGCGCGGCCTTCACGCCCTGGAATTTCCCGTTCAACCAGGCCATCCGCAAGATCGTGTCGGCCGTGGGCGCTGGCTGCACGCTGATCCTGAAGGGCCCGGAAGATTCGCCCAGCGCCGTGGTCGCGCTGGCGCAGCTGTTCCACGATGCCGGCCTGCCGGCGGGCGTGCTGAACATCGTCTGGGGCGTGCCGAGCGAGGTATCGACCTACCTGATCGAATCGCCGATCGTGCGCAAGATCTCGTTCACGGGTTCGGTGCCCGTGGGCAAGCAGCTGGCCGCGCTGGCCGGCGCCCACATGAAACGCGTGACGATGGAGCTGGGCGGCCACTCGCCGGTGCTGGTGTTCGATGATGCCGATATCGAACCCGCTGCCGAAATGCTGGCGCGCTTCAAGCTGCGCAACGCGGGCCAGGTCTGCGTCTCCCCGACCCGCTTCTACGTGCAGGAAAAGGCCTATGACAAGTTCCTGGCCCGCTTCACCGAGGTGATCGGCTCGATCAAGGTCGGCAACGGGCTGGAAGACGGCACGCAGATGGGCCCGCTCGCACATGAGCGCCGGGTGTTCTCGATGGAGCAGTTCCTGGACGACGCGAACCAGCGCGGCGGCAAGGTCGTGGCCGGTGGTTCGCGCATTGGCGACAAGGGCTACTTCTTCGCCCCGACCGTCGTGACCGACCTGCCGGACGATGCCAAGCTGATGGTCGACGAGCCGTTCGGCCCGGTCGCGCCGGTTACGCGTTTCAAGGACACGGCCGAAGTGCTGCGCCGCGCCAACAGCCTGCCGTTCGGGCTGGCCTCGTACGTCTTCACCAATTCGCTGAAGACCGCCACCGAGGTGTCCAACGGCCTGGAAGCCGGCATGGTCAACATCAACCATTTCGGCATGGCGCTGGCCGAAACGCCGTTCGGCGGCATCAAGGACTCGGGCATTGGCAGCGAAGGCGGCCAGGAGACGTTCGACGGCTACCTGGTCACCAAGTTCATCACGCAGGTCTGACGGCCCGCCCGCGACCTACTGCGCGCCGCCCGCCGACTCTGGGGCGGCGCTGCTGATGGCCTTTCGATAGTCCTCCGCATAGGCCTTCCATTGGGCCAGCGACACCGCGTGGCCATGTCGCGCCAGTCGCAGCACCGACCTGCGCCAGCGGGCTCCCGCGGCAAATTCCTGAAGTTGCTCGATACGGTCCGCAGCGTGATGCCCGCATCCGCGCAGGTGTGCCCAGGCTGCAGCATGGGCCATGGTTTCAAGCACTTCGCGCAGCGCGGCGGCGCTGTCGCAGTGCGCCAGGTTGACCCGGTCCGCAGTCGGCTGCAGGCTTTTCACGAGATACGACGCTTTCCCCATCTCCACCGGCGAGAGCAGTGCGGGCGATGCTGCCTGCATGATCTGCTGCACGGTGGCCACGCGGCTTGCGTCGCTGCTCCAGCGTGGCTGGGCACGGTTAGGCAGGTCGTCCCACGCGGAAGGCGCGGCACGCTTGATGTCGATCAGGCGCGGCATGCCGCCCGCGCGTTCGTCACGCGCCAGCACCACGTAGCGCTCCAGTCCCAGGCTGCCGATACCGGCCACACGCCGCGCCACGTCTTCGGCGCGGAACCGGTGGCCATGTCTCTGGCCCGAATAGGCAGCCAGGATTTCCAGGGCCCGCTGACGCGCCGCCTTGTCGGCGGGCAGCGCGTGCCGGCCGTCGCAGACGAGCCGCTGCCGGCCCTTGCGCAGTTGCGCGCGTTCCGCCACCAGTTCGCCGCGCCGGCGCCGCTTGACCCGGCGCAGCAGGGTTGCCACCATCCCCATCGCCGTGGCCCGCTCGAGCCAGCGGGGCTTTCCGCGCTGCAGCACCGCCGCATACTCGGCCAGCATCGCCTCGCTGGCGCGCTGCGCATCCTCGTCCGACAAGCCGATCTGCCCGGCAGCAACCATCACGCTGGATAGCACGCGAACCACATCCACGGTCAGCGGCGCCAGCAGTGCGTCATCGAAGTCGTTGAGGTCGAAGTAGACCAGGCCGTTGTCGCCCTTGAAGCTGCCGAAGTTCTCCAGGTGCAGGTCGCCACAGACGTAGGTGGTCGGCGCGTCCAGCAGCGCGTCCTCATTGCGCAGCGACGCGACGTACAGATGGTTGGTGCCGCGAAAGAACGCGAACGGGTCGGCGGCAATGGCGGCGAGCTTGCGGGTGAAGCGCTCGGGATCTCGACCGTGGTTGAATCGGAGGATGGCTTCGGTGGCAGGATGCATGTGTGATGGTCAGTGGAAGAAGATACCGCGCGTCAGGAACGTGTAGTTTGCCTCTTCCGCCATCAGCCACACAAGGATCAGCAGGCACAGCGGCGGCACCAGGATCGCGCAGATCAGCGCCATGCGCTCCCAGGCCATATGCATGAAGACAGCGATGATCAGGCCCGCCTTCAACACCATGAGCAGCAGGATCAGCGTCCAGCGCAGGTAGCCGGTGAAACCGACGTAGTCCACCATGTAGGACAGCGTGGACAGCACGAACAGCAGCAGCCAGATTTTCAGGTAGAGGCCGATGGGATGCTGCTGGCCGGTGTGTGCCTCGTCGCCGGGGCCATGTGCGGCGCCCGGGGCGGCAGGTGTGTGAGTCGAAGCCATGGCAAGCCTCACCAGAGATAGAACAGCGCAAAGATGAAGACCCAGACCAGGTCCACGAAGTGCCAGTACAGGCCCGCGATCTCAACGATCTGGTAGTTGCCGGACGCTTCGTAGCGGCCGCGCAGGACCTTGGTGGCGACGATCAACAGGTAGATCACGCCGCAACTCACATGCAGGCCATGGAAGCCGGTGATCATGAAGAAGGTCGAGCCGAACTGCGGCGCGCCCATCGGGTTGCTCCACGGACGTACGCCCTCTTCAACAATCAGCTTGGTCCACTCGAACGCCTGCATGCCGACAAAGGTCGCGCCGAACAGCGCGGTCACCAGCATCAGCAGCGCACACTGGCGCCGCTGGCGCCGGTACGCGAAATTGACCGCCATGGCCATCGTGCCGCTGCTGGTGATCAGCACGAACGTCATGATCGCGATCAGCAGCAGCGGCACGTCGTGCCCGCCGATGCGCAGGCCGAAGACCTCGCTGGGGTTGGGCCACGGCACCGTCGTCGCCATGCGCACCGTCATGTACCCCGTGAGGAAGCAGCTGAACACGAAGGTATCGGACAGCAGGAAGATCCACATCATCGCCTTGCCCCACGACACCTTGAAGGCGCGCTGGTCCGACGACCAGTCCGCCACCAGGCCGCGCAGACCCGTGGCCACGGCAGGCTGTGTCGAAACGTTCGATGACATGGGGAACCTCCTCGGCGCCGCAGGCTATGCGGTGCCGCAGATATAGCGCACGATTTCGGGCGTGAGCCAGCCAAGCGCGGCCAGCAGCACCACCCACACCGCAAGCAGGAAATGCCAGTAACGCGCGCACAGCGTCATGCGCAGCATCGCACCTTCGCCGCTACCGCGGAATCCCGCCGCAAAGGCCCAGCCCGCGAGACCGCCGAGCACGTGCAGCCCATGCATGGCGGTCAGCAGGTAGAAGAAGCTGCCCGCCGGGTTGCTCGCCGGCCCGACATGGATCGCGTGCAGCGCCAGCCACGCCCATAGCTGGGACCCCACAAAAGCCGCCGCACCGAGTCCGCCCAGACGCAGCGCCTGCCGCGCCCCGGCCATGCGGCCCGCGCGAGCCAGGCGCACTGCGGCCTGCATGGCCACACTGCCTGCCGTCAGCAGCGCGGTAGACAGCCACACTTGCCATGGCAGTGCAATGCGCTGCCAGTCAGGACTGTCCATGCGCATCGCATACGCCGTCAGGAACAGTGCGAACAAGACCGTGACCACGCCCATGAAGACCCACAGGCCAATGCTCGCGGGCGCGCCGCCCGCTTGTCCGTTGCGGGTCTGTCCGCCACCTGACGGATTGCCGCCGAAATCATCACGGCTGACCTTGTAGACAGCTTCGGCGTTCATGCCACGGCTCCCCGGCTGGCGTGCGGTTCGGGCTCGGCACCGCCCTCTTCAGGCGGCGCGTTCTGCGCGATAAAGTCTTCCTTCGCGCCCGGCACGCTGTACGCATAGGCCCAACGGTACGCCACCGGCAGGTGCGGGCCCCAGTTTCCATGCGCGGGCGGCGTCTCGGGCGTCTGCCATTCGAGCGATGCCGCGCGCCACGGATTGCCATCGGCCTTGCGCCCATGCCACAGGCTCCACGCAAGGTTGAATACGAACAGCAACTGGGCCGCCGCCACGATGAAGGCCGCAATCGAGATGTACATGTTCATCACGTGCGCCGATTCGGGAATGAAGGCGTAGTTCTCGTACGCGTAGTAGCGCCGCGGCATGCCGAGCACGCCGAGGTAATGCATCGGGAAGAAGATCGCGTAGGTGCCGATGAACGTGGTCCAGAAATGGACTCGGCCCATGGTGTCGTCGAGCATGCGGCCCGTCACCTTCGGATACCAGTGGTAGATACCGCCGAACACCACCAGGATCGGCGACACGCCCATCACCATATGGAAGTGCGCAACCACGAAATACGTGTTCGACAGCGGGATATCCACGCTCACGTTGCCGAGGAACAGCCCTGTCAGCCCGCCGATGACGAAGGTGCTGATGAACGCAATCGCGAACAGCATCGGCACGGAGAAATGAATATCGCCGCGCCACAGCGTGATGACCCAGTTGTAGACCTTGATGGCCGTGGGAATCGCGATGATCAGCGTGGTCGTGGCGAAGAAGAAGCCGAAGTACGGGTTCATGCCGCTCACGAACATATGGTGCGCCCACACCACCACCGACAGCACGCCGATCGCCAGAATGGCCCACACCATGGTGCGGTAGCCGAAGATGCTCTTGCGCGCATGCACGCTGACCAGATCCGAGACGATGCCGAACGCCGGCAGCGCGACGATATACACCTCCGGATGTCCGAAGAACCAGAACAGGTGCTGGAACAGCAGCGGGCTGCCGCCCTTGTAGTTCAGCTGCTGGCCCATCGACACCATCGCCGGCATGAAGAAGCTAGTGCCGAGCGTCCTGTCGAGCAGCATCATCACGGCCGAGACGAACAGCGCCGGAAATGCCAGCAGCGCCAGGATGGTCGCCATGAAGATGCCCCATACCGACAACGGCATGCGCAGCAGCGTCATGCCCTCGGTGCGGGCCTGCAGCACAGTGGTGACGTAGTTGAGGCCGCCCATTGTCGCCGCGACGATGAAGATGCCCAGCGACACCAGCATCAGGATGATGCCCCACTCATAGCCCGGCGTGCCGGGCAGGATCGCCTGCGGCGGATACAGCGTCCAGCCCGCACCGGTAGGCCCGCCGGGCACGAAGAAGCTCGCCAGCAGCACGATCACCGACAGCAGGTAGACCCAGTAGCTGAGCATGTTCAGGAACGGGAACACCATGTCGCGCGCCCCGACCATCAGCGGGATCAGGTAGTTGCCGAAGCCGCCGAGGAACAGCGCCGTCAGCAGGTAGATCACCATGATCATGCCGTGCATGGTGACGAACTGGTAGTAGCGGTTAGCGTCGATGAAATCGAACTTGCCGGGGAACCCGAGCTGCATGCGCATCAGGTTCGACAGCGCCACGCCGACCAGTCCCACCACGATGGCCGTGATGGTGTACTGCACGGCGATCACCTTGTGGTCCTGGCTCCAGACGTAGCGGGTCCAGAAGCTCTGCGGTGCGTGGTGGTCGGCATCATCGGCGTAAGCCATGCGTCTCTCCTCACTTCGTCGCCGCCTTGGGCGAGGCCGACGGCGGCACCACGGCGGCATTGGATGTCGTGTAGGTGCCCGATGCCGACGACGCTGCCTGCGAGCTGGTCTCGGCCGCAGCGGTGGCCCCTGTGGGCGCCCCTGCCGATGCCGATTCAGGCGGCGCGGTTCCTGTGTCTGCACCGCTGCCCTGCGAGCGGATATACGCGGCCAGGGCGCCGACTTCATCGTCGGTCAGCGCTATCTTCGGCATGACCGGGCCGAACCCCTTGACCAGGCGAGCCTGCGGATTGGTGATTTCCTCTTTCAGGAAGGCATCGTTGACTGGCGCGCTGCTGCCGTCGGCGAAGGTCTCGGTCCTGCCGTACAAACCTTTCCACGTCGGACCCACGCCGGGGTTGCCGTCGATGCTGTGGCATCCCGCGCATCCCTTGCTCTGCGCCAGCGCACGGCCCTTTTCCAGCAGCGCGGGATCCATGCCGGTCGCACCACCGGCCGCTGCCGTCGGCGCGACTGCCGGCGGTGCGGCGGCCTTGGCGAGCGTCATCGCAAAGGTCGGCTGCTTGGCCAGCCATGCGTCGAACGCGGCCTGCTCTTCCACCACCACCATGCCGCGCATGTTGTAGTGCCCCACGCCGCAAAGCTGCGCGCACAGGATCTCGAAGCGTCCGGCCTGCGTCGGCGTGAACCAGAACGACGTCACCATGCCCGGCACCATGTTCATGCGCGCGCGGAACGGGGGCACATAGAAATCATGCAGCACGTCGCGCGAGCGCAGCAGCACCTTGACTGGCCGGTTCAACGGCAGGTGCACTTCGGGGCCGCTGATGACGATGTTGTCCTGGCCGCGCGGATCGTCCGGGTTGAGGCCAAGCGGGTTGGTGCCGCTGACGAAACGCGGGTCGGATGTACCGAGCTGGCCGCTCTTGCCCGGGAAGCGGAATGCCCATTGCCATTGCTGGCCGATCACTTCGAGCACCATCGCCTCGCGCGGAGGGCGCACGTAGTCCGCATAGACGAACAGGCCCGGCGCGAGCAGCGCCATCACGCCGATCGCGGTGCCGATGGTCAGCCAGATTTCGAGCTTCCTGTTCTCGGGATGGTAGTCGGCACGATGACCGCGCTGTGCGCCGTGCCGCGGCGCATCATGGCGGAAGCGCCAGACCATGTAGCCAAGGAACAAGTTGATGACGACGAAGAAGATACCTGTGATGACCAGCGTAATGGTCAGCGTGTCGTCCATCTGCTTCCAGTTGGACGCCAGCGGGGTCGCCCACCACGGGCTCAGGAAATGAAAGAGCACCGAAGCGACGACGATGACAACGAGTACGATGGCCATCGCCATATCCACCCTCCTCCTCGCGCGTGGCAAGGGATGCGGAAGTCACGCAGGGTTGAGATAAGACTAGTGCATACCGTCAGGTCACTGCAAGGCGACATCGGGGCGAGACCGCGCCAGACAGATGCGCGCGTTTGCCGCATCGCACAAGCTGCCGCGCAGGAAAAAACGGCGGATGGGGCGTCGTTACCCATCCGCCGTTGTCGTCGCACGCGGCCCGTGTAGTAGCAAAGCGCGCGGCAAAACCGCCCTGTTGCAATGCGGCAGCAATATGGCGCGGTTCAGGCGGCGCGAGTCGCCCGCTCCGCCCCGGCAGCGCTCAATGCGATACGTCCTTGCTTTCCAGCTTCCAGTAGCAAACCGCCGCCACCATGCCGAAGATCAGGTGGCCAACCAGCGTGTGCCAGCCACGCGCGTCGGCGAACCACGTGAAGAAGCGTGTCATGACATGGAAGTCGAACAGGTAGACCGCCAGGCCAAACACGGCGCCCGCGAGCAGGATCATGCGAATGCTCGAATCGAGCTGGAACGGCGCGATGATCACCGCAAGCACCATCCCGAGCACGGCACCCAGCACGAAGTGGATCATCAGTGCGGCAGCCACGGTACCCACGCTGAACAGCGACGTCTGCAAGACGTCACGGCCCATCAGGATGGCGGCGATCATGCGTGTGGTCCCCCACGGATTCACGCCCGACACCATCGTCGACCAGAACAGCTCCACCACCAGCAGCAATGCGCCGGCCGCCAGCCCGGACACTGCCGCAGCAGTCCAGTCCGGTGAGCGTCGCACATAATGGTGCGAATGCATGTGAAGTTCCATAGCCACCTCCGCCTCTATGTATTACGCAATAGGCCACGCGATAGGCCCGCGTATTTGCTCAGCATAGGACACGCGGGTTGCAGAATTAGACCCCGTGGGCCGAAAAAGATGCCGGAGTCCGCGCAGCGCCACACATTGCATGGCATGAGGTGACACGCACGGTACGCGATTTGCCACCTCGGCATGCGGGTCAATCCCGATGCATGCGGCCGTTCATTCGCCACACACTGTCTATACTGGAATCACAAGACAGAGAGACAGGAGACCGCCATGTGGCATTTCCAGGCGCACGATCTTGTATTCCTGATCCCGATGGCACTGGTAGGCGTGATCGCCATGGGTTCGATCCCGGTGACCGCCAGGTTTCTGCGTATCAGTTGCCGCACGATGGGCGCCCTGATCGGTGCGCTCGTAGCGGTTCTGGTACTGGAGGCATTGCCGTTGCTGATCTGAGCCGCAAGGCCCGATTGGTATTTCGAGAGAGAGGAGGGCCGCCCAATGTCGATCGGCCTGCTTGCTACCGTCATGGTGGCGCTGCTATGCATGACCGTTGCGGTCGCACTGTGGCGATGCAGCCACCCCTATCGCATGCGCTACCGGCGTTGCGCGCAGCATCGGCAGCGTATGGGCATCTGCCGGCATGCAGCACGTCACTGAGGACTGCTGCCGCGGATGACGCCACCGGCACAAGCCGGCGACGTTACAGTTCGATCATCGCGAAGTCGGCCTTGCCCACGTCACATTCGGGGCAGCGCCAGTCATCGGGAATGTCTTCCCAGCGGGTGCCCGGGGCAATGCCGTCATCGGGCCAGCCCTGTTCTTCGTCGTACACCCAGCCACAGATCACACAAACCCAGGTCTTGTAGGCGACGACTTCTTCCAGCTGATCCTGCAACACGTTCTCCTGTAACGGCCGCCCGCTGGCGGCCTGATCGTTTCACCGGGCCGAATCATACGCGGTTTTTGCGACAGGCAAACGAAAGCAGCCGCCGGCGCCCCGGTGGTGCCCGGTTGGCGCCGGCTCCTTGCTGACAGCCCTGACGGCCTATTGCCGGACCGAGAAATCGACGCGGTTCGGCGCCCCCTTGTCCTTGATGCCTTCGGCATTCAGATGTGGCGCGGTCAGGAACAGCCGGTCTTCGGGCACCTTGCCGTCGCGCTCGAGCGACTGCTTGACGACCAGCGCACGCTGATCGGCCAGGTGCCTGAGGTCAGTCTCCGACACTTCGGCATTCGCCATCAGCAGCCTTTCCATTTCCTCGGGCGGCAGCGACTTGGCCATGCCGATGAAGTTGCGCGGCTTCTTCACGGAGGCGCGCTTGTAGACCTCTTCGAGGTACTTCGGATACTCCTGCTTCGACACCTTCACGTCGGCGCCCTGCTCGCCGGCCTCGCTATCGCTGGCTTCGTCGCCTTCCTGCGCGCTCTTGCGCAGGTCGCGCCGCTTCTGCTCCGCCACGCGGGCGTCGAGCCATGCGCGGCGGGCGCCGGCCTCATCGGTGGCCGGGTCAATGCGGCCGCTGATCTCGAGCTTCAGCGACGGCCGGTCGTTGAGCGCCTTGGCAACAGTGGCGATCTTCTCCTTCGCGGCGGGCGTCAGTGTCGACGTGCCCGGCGCAAATTCGACATAGCCAAGCTCTTCGCCGCTGCCTCCGCCGAATGCCGATCCGATCAGTGCGAACGGCGAGGTGATCGCCTTGGCCAGCAGGTTCACGATCACGCGCACGATCACGCCGCCGATGCTGAACTCCGGATCCGACAGTGAGCCGGACACGGGCAGGTTCACGTCGATCACGCCGTGGCGGTCCTTGAGCAGCGATACGGCCAGCAGCACAGGCAGCTTGGTGGCGTCTGGGCTGTCAACCTTGTCGCCGAACGTAAGCTGGTCCAGGTACAGGTGATTGCTCGCATCGAGCTTGCCGTGGTCGATCTTGTAGGCCACGTCCACGGTGAGCTTGCCCTTGGTGATCGGATACCCCGCGTACTTGGCCGCATACGGCGTCAGGCGCGTCAGCTCCACGCCCGATGCCTTGGCGGCGATATCGAGATAGAGCTGCTCGCCGAGCGGATTGATCTTGCCGCTGATGCTGACCGGCGCGTCGTCATCAAGCCGGCCATTGAGCACGAGATCGGCCGGCGTCGGATCGCCCGACGAGACTTTCGACACCGAGCCCTTCATGCCGGTGAGGTTGGCGCTGTAATTCGGCTTGACGAAGAAGTCGGAGAAATTGATGTTGCCCTTGTCCACCGACACGCCACCGATCAGCACCTGCGGCTTCGGGCCGGCGGCAGCCGGCGGCGGCGCAGCGGCCGGCGCGGAGGCCG
>NZ_CAJPVI010000094.1 GCF_905397435.1 Cupriavidus numazuensis | reverse complement strand
CCAGCCAAAAAAAGTGGGGGCCTGTCGAAAACTCGGGCCGCCTTCCCGCTGAAATACAACAAGGCGGGAAAAGCCCAGCGCAACACCAGGCCACAGGTGCCAAGAATGCGGACAATACGTGCAGTTGTTGCAGTACATAACATTAGGGTCGCCGGACGAGTCGCCGTGTCTCGACTTACTGTTCGGATAAGGCAAGCCGAAACTTCTGTTGAGGCGACAGGAATTAGCGGGCCGTTCCTCGGGGTGTGAAAACATCCGGGGTCGCGTCGCCCCCAATCGGACGGTGTATGCCTCTCCTCCACCTGTGTACCGGCTACTCCCGCTGAGATATCAGTACCCTCTTGGTGTGGGCTCGAACATTCCCGGCGGGCGGGCCCACGCATGATCTGCGCAAAGGATGTGGCGGCCACTTGAAGGCGCTCCTCCGATGGCCCATTTCATACAAGCTTGTGGAGGTCTCGATCGTGTCACTCAAAGGCTTCTTCATCCGTTTCACTGTCGCCTACGTCGTGTTGCTTGCGGCAATCACAGTCACGCTGGGACTATTCGATATCGATGCCGGCTCAGCAGGCAGCATCGGCGCGCTCGCGGCGGCGGTGACGTGGAGCTCTTTCTCGTTTGCTCGCATCAACAACCGTTCTTTTGATCGAGAAGAAAAACGCTACGCGGTCCTTGGCATGGTTGGGATCAACATCGTCGTGCAAGTCCTCGGGATTTCAGTTCTTGTTGCTGCGGAACCGAATCGAATCGCGCCCGGTGCCATGTTGTTCGGCATTCTGTTTGCGGCGCTTGCGCACGGGGTGCTCATCTGGTTCTTTGTCGGCCTTGCCGAGAAGCAGTTCGCACAGCAAGCAAAAACCATTGGTCGATAGACCGGCAACGCGAGCGGGCGCCGATCGCCCGGCGCGTGATAGGATCGCCATCTGCAGAGGACGAGCCATTGCACTTCCGCGTCCAGCGCGGAAGTGATTTCGTCGCAGAGCCCCCTTCTGATAATCATCAGCGACGGCATCCGCGCTGCGCCTGGCACTCAAGTTGAATGCGGTGGACGATGCCGTCGACACGAGCCCGAGTGTCCGCACCCGGGCGCGTTCGTTGGCCTCAGGATGAACGCTGGTCCTTGGGCTTGTAGTTGTCGACCTGGTTGGCCGACTCGAAGCTGGCGCGGTTCAGGCTGAGGAACGACTCCGCAGAAAACGGTGCCTGCAGTTCGCGCACCACGTCGGCACCGACTGAGCGGACGCGGTCCCAGGTGGTGTTGGTCTTGTTGTCGTGATGCACGCAGAAGTCGCCGCAGTCCTTGTGGTGGGACATGATGATGGCGGCAACCTGGGTCTTGGCGGCCGGCGTAGCCGCGGAGTTGGCCAGGTAGTCCTCGGCCCTGGCGGACTCCAGGAAGTGCTCGCGCACCTGGTTCTTGTAGTCGGTCACGCTGCTGCGGCATTGCTGCGACCACGTCGAGCAGGCGCTCAGCAGCGCCTGGAGCTCGGCAACCTTGTTGTCGAAGATGTCGAGGCGCCGCTCCGCCTGCGCGACCTTGAGGGCCAGGTCCAGCTTGCCGGCGCAGCGCGCGGTGCCATTTTCCGTGCCCACGCGCCCGGTCGCATTCCACGCGTCGCCGGCGGCCTTCATCTCGTCCACCGAATGGGTCACCTTGAAACGGTAGCGGTCCATGTCGGCCACGCTGGCTTCCTTGAGCGAGAACTTGACATGTTCCTCCACCGTGATCGGCCCTCCCCTGTTCAGCTTGCGGGTGTGCATGTAGCTGCGCAGCTTGCCTTCGATCGCCGTCTCGGCCTGCGAGATCAGGCCGCCGATCACGGGGATGGGGATCAGGCTCAGCGAGGCCCGGCCGATCGCAGTCAGCCCCCCCAGCGCCTTGGAGGCGAAGGAGCCCTTTGAGTTGATCGCGCTGCGCAGGCCATGGAAGCGAGCCGAATGCCCGATCCGGGCCATAACGCCTTTGTTGGAAACCTTCTCGGCTGCATAGACCCAGATGTCGCGAGTTGTCGGCATGGTTGTTGTCCTTAGAAAAAACGGGGTTTCCGCATGGATTCAACGGTTCAGGGCTATTGCTGTTCCAGCAACGCCAGGTAGCGATGGACGTCGCCGTCCTCGCGAAGGATGTCGCGCATCAGTTCTGCAAGCGGCATCTGGCCCCAGCTCACCGCGCGCCTGAGCAGGTAGGGCGTGGGGCTGTGCGGCTCGTTCTGCGCCAGGAAATCCGCGATTTCCTCGAGCAGCCGGTAGGCATGGGTCCGGTTGGCAATGCCGTTCGCCGGTTGGCCTGGGGCCAACCCGGCGCCGGCCACCGGGGCCGTGACCAGGGGTTGAGCCGCTGCCCGTATCGGCTCCTGCCATTCATTCATGCTGACCTCCGTTGCGATCTCCGCTGCGGCATCCATGACCGCCGACGCACCGGGGTCCGGCGCCTGTTCCTGCAGCACTTCGTCATAGCCCTGCAGCAGCGTGGCGACAGCGCGCTGCAGGCGCTGCAGTGCCTCCGGCACGCGCCGCAGGCTGGGGGCTTCGCCGCCGAGCCGGGCATCGATGGCGAGATCGAACTCGTGCCAACCCTGCATGGCAGCGTCGAGCTGGCGCCGCATTGCCACCAGCGCAGCCTGGTTGCGCCCCTCGCCGGCGCGCCGCACCAGGGAGTCGCGGCTCAGCCCCTCCTCACCGCCCGTGGCCGTCCGTTCCCAGCGCTCCAGAGAGACCGTGGGCACATCCAGATCGGGCAAGACCAGCAGCGGCACGTGCAGCGCCAGCACCAGCGGCAGCGTCTCGTTGAGCCAGGCGAAGGGCGCGCAGCGCGCGTCGCTGTCGCCGTGCTCGATGGCGGGATGGCCGTCGTCCCAGTAGTGCTGCGCCAGCGCGCTGAGGGCGCGTGTGCCGGCCACAAAGCCGGCCACACCGTGCATGTGGGTCCAGGCCTCGCACAGCCAGGCGGCCAGCTGGAAGTCTTTGCTGCGGCCGACCAGCGCCTCGCTGCACAGCGCGGCCACGCGGCCCCAGTCAGCCTTGGCGAGTGGGCGCTCCCACTCGCCCATTGGCAGCGTGGCGTCATCCTGATGTCGCGCGGCGCGGACTGCCGGATAAAGGGCGTCGTAGCGCAGCGAGATGCCGGCGGGCGCGTCGCCCGGGACCGGGCTGATCAGGGTTTCAAGGTCCAGCGGCGGCACGCCCGCGGCTTCGGCAAGATTGGGCGGTCTCATAGTCATAGCGATCTCACAGCGGGTGCCAGTCGGGCGCACGGGTCGGGAAGCTGCGCGGCCACGGCAGCGGCGTCTTCTTGCCGGCCGGGGTCAGCGCCATGCGCAGGAACACGCGGCCCTGTCCCTGCTTCGGCACGGCACTCAGATCTGCCGGGGTGGCCGGTGCCAGCGGGAAATCGAAGCGCAGCAGCGAGGCGGCACCCTCGGCGCGCACCGAAGGATCCGCCACACGCTGGCGCCCGATAAAGGAAATGAGCGCCCAGGGGTCGGCAAAGCGCCAGGTCATCGACCTGCCGTCGGTGGACAGTGCGCGCTGGCGCGGGTCCGCCGCGGCCTGCAGCGGCGAATCCTTGGCGAAGCGCAGTGTCAGCATGACCGGCATGCCGTACTCCCAGCGCAGCGAGCGCGGTGCCTCCTGCTGAGACAGGCTCTGCGCGCCCACGCTCAGGCTCCAGTCGATAATCTGGTTGCCGGCCAGTTCGGCGCTGCGATTGACACGGAAGTCAACGTTCACGTCGTAGCCGCCGGGTGTGCTGTCATCCACCGGATACAGTGGTGATAGCAACGTCCTGACCTGCTCGAAGCTGTCCATGAACTGGTGCACTGGCATGCCCGAGGACAGACCCTTGAGCGGGCCGTCGCCGCGTGGCTCGCGATAGACCGTCGAGACCTGCTCGTAGCGCTTGAGCACGCGGCCGAGTTCGCCGTAGTCGGCCATGGTCTGCTCGGCCGGGCTGGCCCCGCCCTGCACGGCTGCGCCAAAGGGCGCGTGCCCTGCCACGCGTTCATTGAAGATCGCGGAGAAGCCGTCCCACTGGCGCTGCAGTTCAGCGAAGTACCCCTGCGCGCAGCGCGCCAGCAAGCCCTCGTAGACACGTGCCTGGAGCGTGGCGAAGTAGTCGTCGGCACCGCGCGGCAGGCGGCTGGCGAAGCGGCCAAAGCAGCCCCCGCGGCCGCCATCGGCGGCCATTCCCTGGATGAACTGCTCAAGCATCAGCAGGTGGCTGTTCGGGTTCTTCAGCCGGTAGCGCTCGAGGTCGCGCGTGATGGCCAGCCAGCGCTGCGCCAGCGGCGAGGCGGCATCGCCCGCGTTGAGCACGCCCAGGTAGAGCGAGGCCTCGCGCCCCAACGCCAGCGCGCGTCCCGACTGCTGGTCCAGGTAGGGGCCGAGGCCGGCCGCATCGCTCAGGCCGAATGCTGCCAGCATCGGCGACCGGCTGCGGGCATCGCCGCCGGACTGGCGGATGGCATAGAGTTCGGACTGTTGCAGGGCCTCGTCAACCGCGCGCAGATGCGCGAGCGCATCGCGCGAGATCAGCGCATCGAGATCCTCCACGCGCGCCGTGGCGTGCATCTCGGCCAGGGCGGTCTTGATCTTCACCAGCCGGCCCAGCGCGGCCTCGAACGCGGCGCTGTCGCTGCCGGTGCTGCCCGCGGCGCCGGCCGGCGCGACCACCGCGGCTGCCGCCACCTGGTCCATCATCAGCCGGGTGAACTGCGCGTCGATGCTGCGGGCCACCGTATCGCGCGAGGCGCCCGGCAGGTCGGCCAGGCCTTCGCCCACGAAGCGCTTGCGGGTCTCGGCCAGGGTCATGGCCTGGTCGAGCTGCTGGCGGTCCCAGTTCACCACCGTGCGCGCACCGAGCGCGGGCAGCGGCAGGTCACGCGGCGCAGTCATGAAGGGCTGGCTGACCAGTGCGGCCAGGCGGTCGCGCAGCGCCAGCCGTTCGGGCGCCACCGCGTAGCGGCCCTCCTTGTCCTGCCAGACGATGCCCGCCTCGGGACCGCTGAAGCGTTGCGCCAGTTCCTCGCGCAGCGCGGCGAAGCCGGCCCGCGAACGCTCGCGCTGGCGCGCCACCAGGTCCTCGCCCAGCAGGCGGCTGCGCGTGGCCTGCGCCAGCAGGCGCTCGTAGGCCTGGCCGGGCGCAAACTGCGGCTGGCGCAGCCAGCCGGCCTTGCCGCCCGCGAGCAGCTCCTGTTGCGTAGCGATGCCCGCCACGATCCCGCGATAGTCGCCCAGCACATGGCTGAAGTCCGTGCCGGCGCCGCCCAGCGCCTCCAGGCCGTCCCGAACCGATCGCTCCGCCACCAGCAGGGCGTTGTCGCTGAACAGGCGCGCCTCCAGTTGACGCGCGCCCTTGTCGTAGCTGCAGCGCAGCGGCTGCACCACCTGCGTCGGGCCTATCGCCGGCGCACTGCCGATCATGGCCTGTGCGCCGCGGCCGGCGCCGCCGTCGGTGCGGAAATACGACAAGGTGCCGGAGACATCCCCATGCAGTTCCGCGCCCAGCGCATAGCGCACTACCGTGCGCAGCGCCTCGCTGCGCCCTTCACCGCCGTTTTCCAGGCGCTGCAGTGCTGACAGTGCGGCATCGAACTGGTCGACCGCCCCCACATACTGCTGCAGCGCGCGCATCTCGGGCAGGTCCTCGATCGCGAGGCTGCGCGGACCGCCCGCGTCACCGCGCGCGCCCGCGGGCGCCGCGCAGTCGTCGCCGATCACCAGCTCGGCGGTGCTCGGGTCGCGCACGACACCGGTGAGCTGGCTGACGCGCGCCAGCATCTCGCGGTGGATCGTGGGCAGTGCCACCTTGCCGAATTCGCGCTGGAAATGCTCGCGCACGCGCTCGTCCAGATCGTCGAACGGGCTCCAGGAACCAGGCATGAACACGGACCAGGTCGACTGCGCCATCAGGCGCTGGTTCATATCGATCAGGCCGAGCGTCTGGCGCCGGTACCACTCGGGCGGCAGCTCCTGGCCGGCCTGCTCCGCCTGCGCACGCTGCTGGCTGGCATTGCGCAGCCCACCCAGCGCTGCCAGCAGCTCCGCCTTGCGTTGCCCGAGCTGCCAGGTGTTCACCGCCAGGCCGACACCCCACACCCCCAACAGCGCCACGCCGCCCCAGCGCAGCGCGCGGTGCACCACCGGGCGAGCCAGGTGCTGCGAGCGCGAAGGCCGGGTCAGGCCGTATTCCAGGAAGATCTTCTTGTCGAACAGGTCGCGCAGGAAGGCCGGCTGCAGCATCAGCTCGGTCAGGTGCGTGCCACCAGCGACACTGCCTTCGCCGGCGTCCAGCACCGGCTCAATGCGCTCCGGCAGGCTCTCGCTGTCTTCGCGTTCCCGCTCCAGCTCACCGCGCGGCACGCCGCTCAGACCCTGCGCCGCCAGCTCGCCGCTGTCGCCGGTCAGGTAGACGCCTCGGAAGAAGAACGGCTCGTGATAGGCGCTCGGGCGCAGCAGCTCGTCGATATAGCGCTGCAGCTGCGCGCGCATCGCCTCGATGCGGGCCGGCAGCAGCAGCAACTGGCGCGCGTCGAGGTCGGGCGGCGCCGCCGCCAGCAACTCGGCGGCGCTGTCGGACACGCTGCGCACGATCGACGACAAGGCAGCCTCGACCCAGTCCGACTGGTAGGTGGCGGACAGGTCGTAGGGCGAGGACCAGCCCAGCATGCTGGCTCGCATCGGCTCGGGCAGGTCCCGCGCGAACTGGGCGAAACCCGGCAGCGCTTCGGCGCCGGTCACCACCACGTAGACGGCGAAGCGCACCGCGAAGCGGTTCTGCGCGAGCCACAGACGCCGGTGCACGAGCTTGGCGCGCCGCACCAGCTCGAGCTGCGCGTCGGTGTCGTCCGCCAGCAGCTTCGCCGCCGGCACCGTTATCACCACGCTGTCGAAGGGACGCTGCGGACGGTAGTTGCGGCACAGCCCGAGGAACTCGTCCCAGGGCTTTTCATCGCCATCGTCATCGGGCGAACCGAGGTAGCCGGCGTTGATGTCGATCACCACGCCACGGTCGAAGAAGTGCCACGAGATCCCCTGGGTCGCGGCCGCATTGGCGGCGTCGGTGCCAAGCGCGCTGGACACGCCCGACTGGGCGATCGGCAGCGGCCGGGCGTCGTCGCCCTCGTTGAGCACCATGATCCAGGGGATGTTGTAGCGCTCCGCGCGCGAAACGAGATTCCCCTCGATCAGTTCGATCGCCTGGCGAAACGCCGCGCGCAGCGTATCGGTGCGCAGCCGCACGATCTTGCGTTCGCCGGCGGGCTTGGCGCGCCCGCCCTGCGCCGCGTAGTACAGCACCAGGCCGAGCACGGCAAATGCGACCAGCGTCAGCACGCCGATCGAGATCAGGAAGAGATTGCTGGTCAGCATGCCATGGCTCCCCCGCTGGCTTCAGCTTGGACGCGGCTCATGGATTGGCTCCCACCACCGTATCGGCGCGCAATGCCTGGCGCAGCGGCCACGACTGCCACAGCCACAGCACCTCGGACAGGGCCAGCAGGCTGACCAGGCTGAGCGCGAACACCACGGTCCAGCGCGTCATGGTCGGCAGCTTGCGCGGCGCGATATGCGAGAGCGTGTGCGCGTACGCCGCCTCGCTGACCACGCGGTCGCGCCCGCTCAGGTCGGGACGGCGCTGGTAGACAAACTCATACAGCTCCTCGCGCAGACTGCGCAGGCGCGCCTCGGCATCGGCGCCGCGAAAGCGCCCCTGGAAGCCCAGCGCCAGCGCAGACAAGTACAGCCGGGCCAGTTTTCGGCGCGATGGCTCGCGATCCAGCAGCAACTGCTCAATGCGGCGGAACACCTCATCGCCGGCGATATTGGTGCGGAACAGCGCGGATTCCAGCAGGTGGGCATGCCACTGCGCCTGGCCCGCCCAATCGGTGTTGAGCAGGATCTCGTCGGCCAGCACCGCCTTCAGGTAGCGGGCGTCGGCGACGTCCTCCATCTCGAAGCGCGTGCTGTCGCGGCGCGACTGCAAGGTCTGCAACTCCAGCAGGTTCAGCAGGTGGCGGCTCATGCCCTGCGCCACCGCCTCGGGCGTGGCGTCGGCACTCTCGGACAGGCGCGCCTGGGCATTGACCAGTTCGTCCAGGAAGGCGCGGAACTGCTCACCGGCGAGATCGTCATCCTCGGCTTCGGGTCGATAGCGTGCCATTTTCAGATTGCCTTCATGTTGTCTGTCATCCCTTGACGAACAGCAGTACTTCTTGCGGCCGTTGCGCGCTGGCACCTTCGTTCGGATTGCCGATCACCATGGCCTCGTTGCCGTGGATCAGCGCCGGATCGGCCTCGATCTCGAACAGCACATAGCCGGAGCCCGCGCGCACGCCGAGTTCGTCGGCATGCTCGACGACGCGGCGCGCGGCGCCGAGCACGCGATGCGCACGCAGCGACGGATAGGCCGACTGCGAGCCCACCATGGCGCCATCCATCCATGCCCGCAGGTCGCGTTCGGACTGGCCGCGCAGCCCCACCACCAGGTGTTCGCCGATCCAGTCAGGTTGCAGCGCGATCTCGAAGGCGCCGTGGCGGAACTCGAACTTGTGCTCGCGGTAGGCCTCGCTGACCTCTGCCAGCGACTCGCGCACCGCACGCAGCAGCGGCGCGAACGCGGTCATAGGGTTGGCGTGGTCGTAGTCGTGCGGCACCGGCGGCAGCGCACCCGGGCGCAGCATGCTGAGCGACCCCAGCAGCGAGGCGAGCGCCAGATACAGCGCAAGCGGATGCAGATGGGGCGTGCGCAGCACCGCCTCGACCAGCGGCAGATCGCTTAGCAGGCAGCGCAGCCGGTCCCTGAGTTCAAGCTGGGTCAGGCGATCGTCGGCCTTGGAGGATGGCACCGCGGTCTGCTTGGCAACGAATGCGGCCTTGCTGCGCAACTGCCCGAGCATCGACGCCACCGCCGTCCACAAGGGCGTGTCGCGCCCCACCTCGAGCAACGGTGGCAGACGCTCGCCCAGCCGCACCACTTCGTTGTCCTTGTAGGCCGTGCCCAGGCACAGCGATACATAGAGCGAGGATGGCTGTGCGCCGGCACTGAGGGCAAGGTTGGGCACCAGCCGTGCAATGTCCGCCGGCGGCGCCTGCGATACCTCATCCTCGACCGGGGCGCCGAGCACCGAGCGGAAGCGCCGCACCTGTGCGTCGCGCCGCATGGTCCCCGCCACCGGCAGCACCAGGTGGATGTCGACCGTGCCGCTGGCGAGCTGCTCGGCAAACGGTGCCAGCGACAGTTCCAGCGGCCCCAGCCGTTCATCGTCGCCACTGTAGGAGACCGCGGTGCCGTCCGGCATCACCGCGTCGAGTTGCAGCACGCGCACGATGCCTACCGGCAGCAGGCCGGTGTCGAACACCAGGCGCCGAACCCCCCAGCTGAACGGGGCCGCTGCCAGCGTCTGCCAGGCCACCAAGGAATCGAGGCGGGCTGCCAGTAACTGGAAATGCTGCGGTGCCAGCAGCATCCCTTCGTGCCATTCGACACGGTCGACCAGTGTCAGGTTGTCACGCATGGACGGCTCCACCAGCTACCGCGGCTGCGGCGCGATGCCGGCCATGGGAAGAAGATTGCAGAACACTCATTTGCTTGTCGAGACGCTGACGGCACTGCTGTTCAGCTGGACTGCCAGCGTGCCGCTGAATTGATCGATCCGGACGCGATGTGCGCCCGGTTCCGGGTAGTTGGCAAATACGAAGACGGCCGTCACACGCGGGCCTTCAAAGTCCTGGGGCGGGACTTCCAGGCGCTGTCCCGGCACCAGTTCCCAACTGCGAATACGCAGGCTCCCAGGGTAGGTATTGCTGAGATCGGTCCGGCCCGCGAACCATTTGGAGGCGGGCAGATCGACCAGCCGGCCCTGCAGCGCCTCGTCGCTGACCAGCACCACGTCGACCGCCACCGGGCTGTTGCCGTTGGCGTCGTCGGCGGCATTCAAGACAACCTGTTTCCACTTGACGCGCTCGCCCTTGAAACTCAGGAACGACGGCGCCGCGCAGCCGCCCAGCAGCACCGTCGAAGCCGCCAGCGTGCCTGCCAGGAGCAGTCCACCTGCCCTACGCGCAATGCCACGCCAGATCGACACTACCTTCATTGCATGTCTCCAGACTGTCGGCGGACGGCCATCATTTGGCGCCCACCCCGATTCCCATCAGCACGATCAGCGCCGCCGCGGCCAACCCGCAGGCGCCGAGCAGCATCATTTGCGCGCGTGTAAATACCAGCCGCAGCACCACGCCGCCGCGCGGCTCCATCTGCACCGGCTGCGGCGCCGGGCGTTCGCTGGGCAGGCCCACCGACACCAGCGCCACGACGGCGCAGGTGCAGATCAGGCCGAGCGCGTTGCGCGGACCGTCGCAGATCGGGTCCACCGCCAGCAGCAGCACGCCGGCGGCTTCCACCGGCAACTGCAGCGCGGACAGCACCACACCCGCGTAAGCCACCGTGCCGACGCCGTTCTGCCCGGCCGACAGGCAGGCAGCAACGGTGGCGGCGCCGGCAATCCAGACCAGCTCGCCGGCACCGATCGGGTGCCCGTACAGGTTGGCCACGAACACCGCCACCAGCCCGAAATACAACGCCGAGCCGGCGCGCAGGAAGACCGAGCCGAACGGCACCGTCAGTTCCACCAGCCCGCGCGGAAAGCCCAGGCGCGTGCTCATTACCTCGATCGCATGCGGGATCGGCGCCGTCGCGCTGCCCGAAGCCAGGCCGACCATCATCGGCCCCTTCAGTTCGGTCATCACCTGCGCCAGCGGCAGCCGCGCGCAGCGCGCGATAGCCAGCGCCGCAGCCACGCTCAGCAGCAGGCACAGCACCGTAAAACTGGACAGCACCCCGGCCATGGCCTGTACCGTGGCGGAGTCGGTATGCATGGTCAGGTGCGCAGCCAGCCCGAACGCCAGTACCGGCAGCAATAAGTTGGCGTGAGCGATGATGCTTTCGAACGTGCGGTAGATGCCCTCGAACACGTTGCTGAGCATGCTGGTCTGCTCGCGCGACAGGGCCGCGAACGCCAGGCCGAACAGGATGGTGCCGGTCAGGATGCCGAGCGTGTGGCCCTGCGCCAGCGCGCGATAGAAGTTGTCGGGGACGATGTCTTCCAGCTCCGCCGCCGGCACCCCCACACTGGCCGCGCTGTCGTCCGCGCCCCGCCCGGCCAGGTCCATGCGGACCTCGCCACCGTCGGCCACCTGCTTCAGGATCAGCTGGCCCAGCTCGCCGCCTGCACTGTGCGTCAGGCCGGCACCGGGCGCCATCAGCACGCCGGCCAGCGTGCCCGCCACCGCGCACAGCGCCAGCAGCGCCACGCCGACGCCGAGCAGGGTGCCGGTGCGCAGGCCCGGCCGCGGCAGCGTCAGCACCTGGCGCAGGCCGAAGAAGGTGGCCACCACCAGCAGCGGCACCGACGCCATGTTGACCACTGACAGGTAGAGCTGTCCGAACAGCCATGCCACAGTGCCGAGCGGCGCCATCACCATGCCCGCGCCAGCGCCGGCCACCAGGCACAGCAGCAGGCCCGGAAAGGAGTTGGAGAGCCAGCGCAGAGCTTTCATTGGGCCTTGTTCCAGCCGCGCTCCATGGCGAAGGCCACGGTGGCGCGCGCCAGTTCGAGGGTGCTGTCGATCATCGTCAGCGGCGCCGAGCGGAGCTGGCGCAGCGCCACCGGGATTTCCGTGCAACCCATGATGGCCACGCCAATATTGCGCGCGGCAAGGGAAGCCAGCACAGCCTGCAGGGCTTCGCCCGCGGCCTCGAGCGCGCCGGCCTTGACCGAGCGGATGCAGGTGTCGACCTGGACCTGCTCGGCTTCGTCCGGCACCACCGGCTGGATGTCGCGCTCGGCCAGCGCGTCCTGGTAGATGCGCGAAGCCAGCGCGCCGCGCGTGGCCAGCACCGCCACGCGGCGGGTGCCGTGCGGCAGCGCCGCCACGCAGGTACTGGCGATATGCAGGATCGGCGCGCTGCTGCGCTCCCGCAACTGGGGGTACCAGTGATGCGATGAGTTGCACGGAATCACCACCAGCCCGACCTGGTTGCGGTTGAGCAGGTCGATGCCCGCCAGCAGATGCGGCAGCGGCAACTCGTCGCCAGCCAGGATCGATCGCGAGCGATCCGGCGTGTGCGGCAGGTGCGCCACCACCATGGGCAGATGCTCCTGGTCGCAGGAGGCATCGGTCAGCCGAACCACGCGGTCCATGAAGTCCACCGTCGCCAGCGGCCCCATGCCGCCCAGAATGCCAATCATCGCCATGACGCGCCTCGTGCTGTCAGAGTCAGATCTTGAGGGGACGCGGGCAGATCACCGAGACTGCGGCGGCATTACCGATCACCAGGATCAGCGTGCGCAGCATGTCACAGACGGGATCGACCGCCAGGAACAGAATGAAGGCCGCCTCGAACGGCAGGCCAAGGTAGGCGCAGGTCATGCCGACCAGTGACACGGTGACAAGGCCGGTCATGCCCGCCGAGGCAAAGCCCGCCAGCACCGAGGCCATCACCACCGTGGCGATCTCGACCGGGCCGAGCGCGCGCCCGTAGAGCTGGGCGATAAACAGCGTGGCGCACACGTAGTACACCATCGGCCCCACCCGCAACAGCGACACCGCCAGCGGCACCAGCAGCTCCACACGCGCGCGCGCAAAGCCCAGCCTGTCGACTAGGCTTTCGATCATGCTGGGCATGCAGGCAGCGCTGTTGCGCGTGGCCAGGGCCAGGGCGAACGGCGCACGCAGTGCGTTAAGGGTGTCGCTCAGGCTCTGGCTGGAACGCTTCCAGATGATGGCCACCGCCAGCGCCAGCAGCAGCACCGAGGCCACGAAGAAGGCAATGACGAACTGCAGCATGGCCTGCAGCGGCTCGAAGCCGGACTTGCCGAGCTGGGCCGCGCTCATGCAGAACAGGATCACAGGCAGCGGGTAGCTGAGCCAGTGCATCAGCTTCTGGCAGGCGTGATAGATCGTCTCCAGCGACAGGCTCAGGCCAATCGAGATGCGTTCCGGCACGCGTCCCACCGCCAGCCCGAACAGCAGCGCGAACACCAGCGCCTTGAGCGCGTCGCCATTGGCCAGCGCGGCGAAGATATTGGTCGGGATCAGGCTGGTCAGCACATCGGAAAACCGCAGCGACTTCTCCGGGATGTCGGCACCGTACAGGTTCATGACGGTATCGCTGGAATTGCTGTCATGGCCGACCATCGCGCCGAAAGTCTGCATGGTGGCGGCGGACAGGTTGGTGCCCGGGCTCAGCAGCATCAGCACCACCGCGGCCACCAGCGCCACCAGCACCGAGGCGCCGATGAACACCGTCAACACCCGGATCAGCAGGCGCGAGGCGCCGCCGTCGCGAAACAGGCGCTGCAGGCTGAAGATCACCGCCGACACCATGAAGGGCAGCGTGGTCATCTTGAGCAGATCCACGTACAGATCACCCACCACGCCGAGCGGCTGCGCCATCGCGGGCCACATGAGGCCCATGGCGCCGCCCAGCGTCAGGCTCCCGATCACGACCCACGGGTTGAGGGCAAAGGCATATAGCTTGGTCGTGTTCATCTTGGTTTCTCTCCTGGTGTTTACTGCGCGGCGGCTTCCAGCACATCAGCCACTTCGAGGTGCTTGGGCCGCTCCGCCAGGAACTGGTTGACAAAGGCCAGCAGCGCCGGCGCAGACACGTTAACGGCAATGCCGAGGGTGTCCTCGAGATCGTGCAGGGTCACCACGCGCAGGCGCAGCGCTGCGGTCGGGTCCGCCTTGAGCACGCGCTTGACCTCGAATTCGTCGCGGTAGACCGCGGTGACCTGGCCGGCGTCGAGCGCCTTGAGCGCGCTGTCCCAGGTCGGGTAGCGGGTGACAAAGGCCTTGGGGAAGTTGCTGGTCACGTATTCGGAGTAGGAGGAATTGCCGACCACGCCGATCGAGCTGTCATAGGCGCGGATGACGTCGGGCACCGGGCGGCCGCGCGCCAGCTGGGCGAACTTGACGCGGTTGAGCAGCAGCGCGCGGTTCAGGCGCAGGTAAGGCGTGCTGAAGCTGATGATCTGGGTGCGTGGCAGCGTGCGCGACAGCTTGCTGACGGCCATATCGGCCTTGCCCTGCGCCAGCAGGCTGACCACACCGTCGAACGTGGTGGCATCGCGGTTAAAGCGCAGTCGGACGTTCAGCTTCTGCGCCAGTTCGCGGGCCAGGTCGATATCGAGCCCGAGCAGCTGGCCGTCGCGCTCCTGGAAGAAGGGAGGCTGGTCGACCTTGAGCACCGCCACCACCAGTTCGCCACGTTCGTAGATACGGGCAAACTCCGGCGCCAGCAAGCGGCCGTCAGGCATCTGCACCAGGCCGGTGGAGGTCACCACCGGCGAGCCGGCGGGAGTCGACGTACTGGCCGATGTGCTGGCCGACGCATTGGCCGGGAGCGAGCGGGCAGCGGCCGGCGTGCCGGCGGCCGCTGCCGCTACCGGCAGGCAGACCGCCGCTGCGGCCAGCACGCAGGCCAGCGGGGAGCGCAGCGTCGCGGCGGCGCGGCTCAGGCGCGAAGAGAATGCGCGCGACAGGGTCAGCGCAACGGGAAAATCAGCAAATGACATGGACGAAATCCGCTCGGTTTCATTGAATCTTGGGGGGGCTGGCAATAGTCGCCACTTCGGTCGCCACTTCGGTCGCCACCTCGGCGACGGCGCCGGGCGCGCTGGTCTGTGCCAGCGCGGGCAACTGGCCTGACTCCGGCGCCGGCTGTTGCGCTGGCATCTGCATTGGGGCGGCGGCCGGGGCTGGATGCGCCAGACGGGCGCCGATCTCCATACCCATCAGGAACAACAGCGCGCACAGCACCACCGCGCAGCTCACGGCGATGGCTACCATCCGCGAAGTCATGGAAAAGACGTAGGTCATATTGATATCAGGCAGTCATCACGGTGGTCTGGCCCGGCGCCACGATCTGGATCACCCCGCCCCAGGCACACATCAGCTTGGAAGAGTTCTGCAGCGCAGGCATGCCGCCGATCAGCACGGTGGGCGAGCCCGGCATCCACGGCGCGGTGGTCACAGGCACGCAGGGCATCGGCGTGAGCGCGCCCAACGCTGCCGCGGTGGCTGCCGCCACCACCGGATTGGCCATCGAGTTGCAGCTGCCGAATGGCGGAACATTGACGATCGGCTTGTTGTCCATCACGTTGGCCGCCGGCGCGCCGGCCATGACGCGATTGACCGGCAGCACGCACAACGTCGATGGCGCCGCGCCAAAGCTGCACTGCATGGTGGTGCCGGTATTGACCTGGATGCCCATCGCTTCAGCCCCTGACCCAGCGCTCGAGGCGCCGGGAAAAACTCGGCGCGGCGGCGCCATTGTCGGTTGCGGCCGCCGCGCGCCATTCGCCGCGCGGCTTGCCATCTGTGTAGTCGCGCTGCCAGCTGACACGGCCGGCCTCGTCGAAGCGGCGTGCGGTGCCATGCAGCAGGTCGGCGCGATAGGGCTCGGACAGCGTCAGGGTCCCGTCCGCCGCATAGCTGCGGGTCTCCCCTTCCAGCTTGCCGGCACGGAAGCGGCTGCGCCGCACCACCACGCCTTCGTGCAGCCAGATCGCTTCGCCTTCGAGCAGGCCCCGGCGAAACACGGCCTGCGCCACCAGTTCGCCCGCAGGTCCATAACAGTTGCGCTCGCCTTCGAGCACGCCGTTCACGTAGTGCTCGCGGCAGGCCAGGCGGCCTTGCAGGTAGCTTTCGCTGGGACCGTGGGGCAGCCCACCGGCATAGTGCGAAGCCAGCACCGGCTCGCCGGCTGCGTCATAGTTGCGCAGCCATCCCGACAGCTTGCCCGCCACATAGTTGGCTTCCAGCAGCAGCGTACCGTCCGGGGCGAAGCGCTCCATGCGGCCGTGCGGCAGCCCGCCGGCCAGGCCACAGCGCGACAGCAGCTGGCCCGCGGCGTCGCGCTCCTCGACGACTTGCATGTCGGCGGGGGCGGGGGCGGTGCTGGCGTTGGCGGCAATGTCCAGGGGGGCGGTGGCGTGCATCGGCGGCTTCAGTTCAGTTTCACCATGGCGCCCTTGAGCTCGAGCATGCCGCCGCTTTCCACCGTGTGCGAGGCCGAGGCCTTCTGCTGCACGGTCAGGCCCTCGCCGCTCAGCGTGGTACCTGCCTTGTTTGCCAGCGTGGTTCCCGCCTTGTTGCTCAGCGAGGTGCCGGCCTCGAGCGCCACCGAGCCTGCCGACTTGATGGTGATGGCGCCCGTCACGTCGATCACCAGATCGCCCGACACCTTGAGCTTGTAGGTCCCGCTGACCTCCTGGGTGAAGGCAGCGCCGTTGGTGCGGGTCTCGTCACCGCTCACCTCGAGACTGCGGGTGCCGCTCACCTTGTGGGTCTCGTTGCCCGACTGCACCTCGACCAGCCGGTCGCCCTTCTGCACAACATGCGACTCGCCGGCGCCGACCACGGTGGTGGACAGCTTGTTTTCCACCGCCACGTTCATGTCGCGCTGCGCGTGCAGGTAGAGCTCCTCGGCGCCGGATTTGTCCTCCATGCGCAGCTCGTTACCGGCACTCCCGTTCTTGGACGTGCGCGAGCGGATCACGCTTTGGGTCTGCATCGAGGGCAACGTCACGGGCGGCGTCACCTGGCCGTTGTAGACGCTGCCGGTCACCAGCGGCCGGTCGGGGTCGCCGTCGACATAGCTGACCACCACCTCCTGCCCGACGCGTGGCAGGAACAGGTGGCCCCAGCCCTGGCCGGCCATGCCCTGCGCCACCCGGACCCAGCACGAACTGTCCTGGTCTGCGCCGGGCGCCTGGTCCCAGTGGAACTTGAGCTTGATGCGGCCGTGCTGGTCCGTCCAGATTTCCTCGCCCTGGGAGCCGACCACGGTTGCGGTATGGGTGCCGGCCACCAGCGGACGCGGCGTTACCAGCGGCGCGCGGAATGGCACCGCCAGCGGGAACACCGTGAAGCTGTTGGCATAGTGGCTGCCGGCCACCGAGTGCTCGACCGCACGCACCACGTACTCGGCGTTCAGTGCCGCATTGACGTGGCCGCTGAGGGTGAAGGTACTGCCTGCGGCAAGGCCGTGACAGTTGCTCTCGCCGCTGCCGGAGCGCGCCTCGACCTGCTGCGCGGCCACCCGCACCGCCGCCTTGCGCGCAGCATCCGAGGCATCCTTGTGGCGCCCCGGGAAAATATACTGGCGCGCGCCGGGCGCGCTCGAGTCCGGCTGCGCACTGCCCTCGCTGGTCTGCGCCTGCACATAGTCATAGTCGACCAGCACGTGGTTGGCCGGGCCGAGTCCCTGTTCCATGCGGAAGGCCGCCAGCATCGGCAGGCCCGCCGCCTGCTCGCCAGGCTGGCCACCCCACAGCTCGGCCTCGTTGGCCAGCGCGGTGTGGGCCGAGGGACTGTCACCCAGCACCATCGTGTGCGCGCCGTCGGAGAAGGTGAAGTAGTAGAAGATGCCCTCTTCCTCCATCAGCCGCGAGATGAACTGCAGGGGGCTTTCGTCGTACTGCACGCAGTACTCGCGCACCGGGTAGCGCGAAGCGGTGACGCGCGCGTCGAAAGCCACCTCGAACTCGCCCAGCACGGTGCGGATGATGTCGAGCGCGCTCTGGTTCTGGAAGATCCTGCGGTCACGCGCCAGCGTCAGCAGCCACAGGCGCGGCGCCAGCTCGGCGCTATAGAACGCATGGCTGGGGTCGGCGCCGGTATGGGCGAAGCGCGTCACGATGCCGTTGAAACAGCGCAGGAAGCCGCCCGACCGCTGCAGCTTGACCGTGACCTTCTGGCCAACGATGCGGCTGGCATCGAGCGCCTTGTCCGCGGACCGCATGCGCAGCTGGAAGGAAAACAGCTCGGAAAGCGCCTCGCGCCCGGCAAACCCGTCGAGCAGCAGCACATCGTCGCCAAACGGCGTGGTGACCGTGGCGAAGCTGTCGGACTGGGTGGCGGTGGCCGGAATCATTGCCTCAGGCCTCCGCTGGCGGCAGGAAACGGAAGGCCAGGCCGCCCTGCGCGTCAAGCGAGAGATGCACGCCGCCGAACGGCTCGGCGATCGACATGCGCTCCAGCACCTGATGTGCAAGCTCCGGCAGCACCGACTGGGTCAGGATATGGTCGACGTTGCGCGCGCCGCTGTCGACTTCGCTGCAGCGCTGCACGATGGTGCGCGCGAGCGCGTCGTCCCAGGTCAGGCGGGCGTTGTGGTTGCGCTCGAAGCGCTGCGCCATCCGGCCAAGCTTGAGGTCGACGATGGCGGTGATCTGCGCATCGCCCAGGTGGTAGTAAGGCACCAGCACCATGCGCGCCAGGAAGGCCGGGCTGAAGCGCTGCAGAAGGGCCGGGCGCAAACGCTCGACAAGTTCTTCCGGGGGCGGGCGCCGGCCGCCTTGCGAGGCTTCGGTGATGACGTCCTGGGCCGCGTTCGAGGTAAGCAGGATGACCGTGTTGCGGAAGTCGATCGGTACGCCTTCGCCGTCTTCCATCATGCCCTTGTCGAACACCTGGAAGAACAGCTCCAGCACGTCGGGGTGCGCCTTCTCCATTTCGTCGAGCAGCACCACGCTATAGGGGCGGCGCCGCACCGCTTCGGTCAGCACGCCCCCGCGCCCGTAGCCGACATAGCCCGGCGGCGCGCCCTTGAGCCCCGATACGCTGTGCGCCTCCTGGAATTCCGACATGTTGACGGTGATCATGTTGCGCTCGCCGCCGTACAGCAGGTCCGCCAGCGCGCAGGCAGTCTCGGTCTTGCCAACGCCGCTCGGGCCCACCAGCAGGAACACGCCCACCGGCTTGCCGGGGTCGTCGAGGTCGGCGCGGAAGGTTCGGATGCGCCGCGCGATCGCGTCGAGCGCCTCGTCCTGGCCAACCACCCGCTCGGCCAGCTTGTCGTGCAGGTGGAGTACGGTGTGAAGCTCGTCGGCCAGCATGCGGCCCACGGGGATGCCGGTCCAGCTCGAGATGACCTCGGCCACCGCCCCCGAATTGACGCATACCGGCACCATCGGCTCATCGCACTGCACGGCCTCCAGGCCCTTTTCAAGCCGCGTCAGGTTGGCGCTCAGCGATTCGGCGCTGTCGTCGCTGTCTTCGTTGTCCTGCGCATCCGCGCCCGCTTCGCCACCCGCCTGGCCGGCCAGGCACGCGGCGATCTTGCGCCGCCACGCCAGGATCTCGTCGACGACGCGCTTTTCCACCACCAGCTTGTCGGACAGGCGCGCATGCTGGCTGCGCGCTTCCTCGAGCTGCCGCGTGGCGGTGGCGATCTCGTCGGCACGGCTGGTGCCGGTGGCCGCCTCATGCCGCAGGATGCGCAACTGGTTCTCGGTGTTTTCGATGCTGCGCCCAAGCGATTCGATCTCTGCCGGCACGCCGTTCTGCGCGATCGCCACGCGCGCGCAGGCGGTATCGAGCACGCTGATCGCCTTGTCCGGCAGCTGGCGTCCCGACACATAGCGGTGCGACAGCTTGACCGCATCGCGCACGGCATCGTCGAGGATCTCCACGCCATGGTGCGCTTCGAGCTTCTTCACCATGCCGCGCAGCATCTCCACGGCCACTGGCTCGCTCGGCTCCTCCACCTTGACGATCTGGAAGCGGCGCGCCAGTGCCGGATCGCGCTCGATGTACTTCTTGTACTCGGCCCAGGTGGTCGCGGCGATGGTGCGCAGCTCGCCGCGTGCCAGCGCCGGCTTGAGCAGGTTGGCGGCATCGCCCTGCCCTTCGCTGCCGCCTGCACCGATCAGCTGGTGGGCCTCGTCGATGAACAGGATCACCGGTACCGGCGAGGCTGCGACCTCGGCAATCACCGACTTGAGCCGGTTCTCGAACTCGCCCTTGACGCCGGCACCGGCCTGCAGCAAGGCCAGATCGAGCGAGCGCACCGAGACATTGCGCAGCGCCGGCGGCACGTCGCCAGCCACGATGCGCTGGGCAAAGCCTTCCACCACCGCGGTTTTGCCGACGCCGGCTTCGCCGGTCAGGATGGGGTTGTTCTGGCGGCGGCGCAGCAGTACGTCCACAAGCTGGCGGATCTCGCCGTCGCGCCCGCGCACCGGGTCGATCGCGCCTTCGCGCGCCAGCGCCGTCAGGTCGATCGTGTATTGGTTCAGCGCGGACTTCTGTGCGCCGCCGGCGCTGGCCTGCGGCATCGCCGGCATGGCGCGCCCGGGGCCATCGGCCGGCACGCCGCCGCCAACGCCGGCACCCAGCAGCACGGGCAGCGCCTCGCGCAGCGCCGTGCGCGGAATCTTCAGCAGGGACGGCGCCGAGTCCAGAAGCAGGCCGCGCAGGCTTTCCACTTCAAGCAGCGCCAGCACCAGCGTGCCGGCGCGCACCTGCTGCTCGCCCAGCAGCATCGAGCTGAGCAGCCAGGCCTCCTGGAACAGCGGCGAGAAGTTGGGCGACAGCGCCGGGGTGCGGCCATTGCCGCGCTTGAAGCCGTCGATGGCCTTGTGAAGCTGCGCCAACAGCGTCTCGCGCGCAATGCCGAAGTGTTCGAGGATGACGTGCAGGTCGCGCGCCTCGACCTCCAGCAGTTGCACCAAGAGGTGCTCGACATCGACGTTGTAGTGGGTGTGGCGCACGCAAAGTTGCGCCGCAGCCTCCATCGCGTGGCGGCATTCCGGATTAAGCCGGCTCAGCAGTGTGCGGATATCGATGTCCATGCTTGTCTCGGATCATGAAAGCGTGTCGGCGCCGGCACGCAGCGACAGCCGCACCGGTGCGGGCCGCCCGGCAGCACCACCGGCCAGCCACGCAGTCCAGCCCAACCGGGCGCCGCCGCCCAGGCGCGTGGCCGGCCGCTCGGCAACTTGCAGCGCGAGCTGCACGTCGAAGGGTTGCGATGCATGGCTGCGCACCAGCCATGCCACCAGATCGTGATCGGGGCCACCGGGCAGCAGGCCTTCCAGCCGGCGCGCGTCCGGCACCTGCAGGTCCAGGCCAATGCCGGCGGACTGGTCCCAGCACCGCCGGCCCAGCACCGCGCCGCCGCCGAGCTGCGTTCCGGGCGCGCCACGCCCGGCCAGGCGGACCGAGTCGGTGCGCTCCACCGCCATCCAGCCGCCGACGAACT
>NZ_CAJPVI010000093.1 GCF_905397435.1 Cupriavidus numazuensis | reverse complement strand
TCGAGGCTCGAGGCGAATTGCCTCGGTCCTCAACATAGGAAACAGCGCTGGCGGTTGAGTCACTTCGCGCTTGGCCGGAGGGTTACCGCGCGAGCGGTTTAGTCCTCTGGCCGACCTCTGCCCGATGCCGCCGCGCGCCTGAACCCCGACCCGCGCGTCGCGCAGCGGACCGTAGCCGACCCATTCCTGCCCATCAACACCACAACGGATGAAAGGCGGCTTTCAAGGTACAGTGGCCATTCGTCAAAAGTACGCCGGACGGCGAGTGATCGGGCAAAGCGGGCTTTCGACGAAAGCCGCTTTAACCTTCTCAGCATGCCTGCTTTCCGGAAACGGGACGGGTATTGCTGCAGAGTTTCTCTGGTTATTGGTGACCCATTTCATCCTTTCGACGTCTCTGAAAATCTACATGTGACTCGGCTTGATTAATATCGACCGGTCACTAGAATGGTTATTAACAGACTCAACCAACTTATACGCAGGCCTTCACCTGAGAGTCAGAGAATCGAAAACTATTTTTTGCGTGTAAGTTGATATTATTATTGCGTGATGCAAATTTCGCCGGGCTGTTGCTAGGGCGATGCGTTCCTGATCCGGGCGAGGGACATACCGGGATGATGCAATGTCTGCGAAGATCACTAGAGAGATTCTTGAAAGCTATCTGACGTGCAGGTACAAAAGCAGCTTGCAACTGGCGGGGGAACGGGGTGTCGCGTCGGATTACGATCTCCTGCTTAGGGAGTCAAGAGATCGAGTGCGGAAAAACGCTGCCGCCAAGTTGGTTTGCGATAAGCAGCGGGATTTTCTGCAAGGCGTCGTCGTCACGCTTGAAGTCCTGAGGCGCGGAGTGTCCCTACTGCTGGACATGACCTATGAAGAAGATCAACTGAAAATTCTTTTTGATGGCCTACAGCGATCGAATGGATCATCGCGACTCGGCGACTTCCATTATATCCCCATCCTGGTTTACGAGGGCAAGCGGCCAGGTAAGGAGCAAAAGGCCTTGCTTGAATTGCTCGCCTTAGTCTTGACGGCCGTTCAGGGAAAAGAGCCTCAATGGGGCATCTTAATTTATGGGCGAGACTGTGAAATCCATAAGGTGAAACTGGGCAGAGGCATCGCACAGGCCAACCGAACTTTAAAACAAATTAAGGAGTCCAGAGAGCCTGAAAATGAGCCGAAGTTAAGATTAAATCCACATTGCCAGATTTGCGAATTTCGAGATCGATGCCACGCTGAGGCAATGTCTAAGGACGACCTTAGCTTATTGAGGGCAATGAGCGAGAATGAGGTGAGCAAGTATAACCGTAGAGGAATCTTCACGGTCACCCAGCTATCGTGCACGTTCCGGCCGAGGAGGCGTGTCCCTCGACAAAAACAACAGGATCAGCCCCACCAACATGCCTTGCAAGCTTTGGCAATCCGGGACAAGAAGATTTATGTGCTAGGTTCCCCTGAACTGCCGGTCAGCGCGGTTCGGATTTATTTTGACGTCGAGGGCGACCCAGAAAGAGGGTTCGACTATTTGCTTGGAATGATTGTCGAGGCGGGAGATATCCATAATAAATACTCATTTTGGGCAGACAGGAGCGCCGACGAGCCCTTGATATTTCGGCGATTCCTCGATGTTGTGTCACAGCACGAGGACTTCCATCTATACTCCTACGGCAGTTACGATACAGCCTTCCTGCGTCGCATGATGAAATCCTCGGGAAGAGAGGAGCTTGTAAAGCGCATCTTAGCGCGCTCAGTAAATGTGCTATCGATAATTCGCGCGCACATTTACTTTCCCACCTACTCTAACAGCCTGAAAGATGTTGGTAGATACCTACGTTACGAATGGGCCGAACCCGACGCGTCTGGTATTCAGAGCATCGTATGGCGGAGACAGTGGGAGGACACGCGATCAACAATTCTCAAGAAGAAACTCGTCACATACAACTTCGATGATTGTTTTGCATTACAGAAGGTGACGCAGTTTCTGTATGCCCTTTGTCCTTCGTCGACGCTAGGCGCGCAGGCGGTGGAAAGCGTTGGCGGCTATGAGGTCTCCCTCGTCGAACAAATCGATCCGCAATTTAAGAGACCGGATTGGCGTGAAGTAAATTTTGCAATCAAAGATTTCGACTTTATCAATGAGCGCGCATACTTTGACTACCAACAGGATAAGATATTTATCCGAACCGACGCGGCCCGCAAGCGCAGAATGGCACTGCAGCAGAGTACAAGAAAGAGAGGAAAAAATCGATTACCAGTAAGCCGAAACGCGAAGATTTCTTGTCAAAAATGTCCATCGTGCGGAGGATCCGACCTGAGAATCAAACCGGATGGTCGGTTAGCTCGCCTGGCATACGACCTTATATTTTCGCCAAGTGGAGTAAGGAGGCGTGTCACGCGTTATACGACCTCATGGCATCAGTGTAGTTTATGCAAGACTGAGTTTCTACCAGAGGAATATCTTGCTTTGGAAGAACACTGTCACTCACTCAAGAGTTGGGCCATCTATATGCACGTTGCCCATCGGATGACCTTCAGTGGAATCGCTGAAACATTATACGACTGCTATGGATTGCCCCTTTACACGCCTGATATTTGGTCATGGAAGGCCTCCTTGGCCCAATACTACGAACCAACATACAATCTCCTCTTGAAGAGGATGGTTGCCGGGCCCTTGATCCACGCAGACGAAACGGATGTTCACCTTGCGCGTGTAGGAAAGGGCTACGTTTGGGTTTTTGCCAGTCTGGACGAGGTCGTTTTTATTTATCGAAAATCACGGGAGGGAGGCTTCTTGCCAGAACTGCTTAAGGATTTTCGGGGAGTATTAGTTTCCGATTTTTATGCCGCCTACGACTCCATTGATTGCGAACAACAAAAATGTTTGATTCACTTGTTGAGGGACTTCAACAACGATCTCATGAGTAGTCCTTGGGATGAGGAGTTGAAGGAACTCGGATCGCAGCTTGGTGTACTGCTAAGGACCATCATAGCAACGGTAGATCGTTACGGCCTCAGGCGACGTAATCTTCACAAGCATCGACGGGATGTAGATATCTTCTACGAGCTTCTTTCGAAGCAGCAGTGGCGGTCCGAATTGGCGGAAGCGTATCGAAGAAGGGTGATTAAATACCGAAACAAATTGTTCACTTTTCTGGATCACGACGACGTGCCTTGGAACAACAACAATGCGGAACATGCTGTGAAACGATTCGCAAAATATCGAGCAATGGTCGATGGCCGATACAGGGAAGCAGGGCTCCATCACTACTTGGTGCTATTAAGCATATATGTCACTTGTGAGTTCAAGCGAATCGACTTCCTGAAATTTCTGCTTTCGCGGGAGACTGATATCGACGCGTACGCTCTGACCAAGTCCAATGGAACACCCGCCCCACAAGTGGAAGTCTACCCGGCTGGTGTCCATTGGAGACATCCAAGCCGGAAACAAACGTGGGAGCGGCAGGTCTCGCAGAGACAGCGCCAAGCCTCTCCCAAGGGAGCACTGTAAAAATCGGACGAGATGAGCGGCGACCAGCCGTCACCATTGGAAGCCGGATTCCAATTTCATTTGGCCAATAACGTCTGCTCGCCTATTACTCCACAAGCAGTCAGTCAACCGCAATCCGCGAGAATGCGCCATCTTTCGCAAGGAACCCTATCATGCGACGCACGGAGCCAGAAGTCGAACGGCGGTTATCGGGGTGGACGACGCGCTCGAGTGTCTCGGTTCAGAAGCTACCGAGCGACGCCTTTTGGCCGGCTACTGCCGTTGCGCTCCCGCCAGACTCGCAAACAAGGGGGGCGCTGCGCGCGTGGTCCAGTACCAACACCGGCTGACACAACGTCATGGCTCGGCTCAGCGGAACCGTTAACCCCGGATTGTCGGCGGCGACTCAAACGTGATACAAGATAGCCGCACGTCTGGCGCAGGCCGGCAACGTCATCCACATCTAGTCATTCTTGGAACATTCAGAACATGGCAACAGGTACCGTCAAATGGTTTAACGATGCAAAGGGTTTTGGGTTCATCTCGCCGGACGATGGCAGCGATGACCTGTTCGCGCACTTCTCCGAGGTTCAGGGAAGCGGCTTCAAATCGCTTCAGGAAGGTCAAAAGGTCAGTTTTGAAGTCAAGCAGGGTCCCAAGGGGAAGCAGGCGGCGAGCATCAAACCGCTGTAAATTTTCTGCTCAGCGAACGCGTCCTATCAGGGCAGCGATCAGGCCGATGCGTGATCGCTGCAGGTGCGGAGCAGGACGTCGAAAGGGGGCGCGCGCCTCCGCCTTTGCTCAACGATCGAGGAAGGGCCTCAACTTGTCAGCGCAACTGGGATGCATCAGTTTGCGCATCGCCTTGATCTCGATCTGACGGATCCGTTCGCGGGTCACGTCGAACTGCTTGCCGACCTCTTCAAGCGTGCGATCAGAGGTCGTATCGAGCCCGAATCGCATCCGCAGGACCTTGGCCTCGCGCGGCGATAACCCGTCGAGCGCCTCATCGATCGCGACGCGCATATTCGCGTGAATCGCGGCCTCAGCCGGTGAACTCGCCGAGACATCCTCAATCATGTCGCCGAGCGTTGCGTCGGCGTCGTCGCCCACTGGGGTCTCGAGCGAGACCGGTTGCCTCGCGCTCCTGAGGATACTGCGCACTTTCTCCTCGGACATCTCCATGCGCTCGGCGAGGATGGCGGGATGCGCTTCCTGTCCCGTCTGTTGGAGGAATTCGCGCGAAATCCGGTTCAGCTTGTTGATCATCTCGATCATGTGAACCGGCACACGAATGGTCCGCGCCTGATCGGCAAGTGCACGCGTGACAGCCTGCCGGACCCACCAGGTGGCGTACGTCGAAAACTTCCAGCCGCGCCGATATTCGAACTTGTCCACCGCCTTCATTAGGCCGATATTGCCTTCCTGGATCAGATCCAGGAACTGCATACCCCGGTTCGCGTATTTTTTGGCGATTGAAATGACAAGCCGAAGATTCGCTTCGATCAGCTCTCGCTTGGCCTGCCGCATCTTCGACTCTGCGGCAGTCATCTGGCGGTGGATCTGCTTGAGCTGTTGGAGCGGCAGGGAGACCCTGGCCTCAATGTCGATGAGTTTCTGCTGGCCAGCCTGAATGGCCGGCAGATGGCACTTGAGTGCCGCGCCAAACCGCCGCGAAGTCGCGGCCATGCGGCTGGTCCATTGAAGGTCGGTCTCGTGGCCCGGGAACGACTCGACAAACAGCTCGCGCGGCATGCCGCAGCGGTCGACGGCGATCTCCAGGACGCTGCGCTCGATCGCGCGAACCTCAGTAACCTGTTCGTGCACACTGGCACACAGGCGGTCGATAGTCTTGGCCGTAAAGCGGACCGGTGCCAGTTCGCGCTGGATCTCCGAGCGCAGTTTCGCAACGGCTGCAGAACGGGCTCTCCCAGTAACGGGAGCATCCGGCAACTGTTCGAACAGTGCCCGCACGCGCGCGAAAATCGCAAGACTGTCGACCGTGAGTTGTTCGAGGCGGGCTGCGTTCGCTTTTTCCGGATCCCCAGCGTCCGTTTCAGCATCATCACCGTCCGAGTCGTCATCGGAGGCGGCTGCGTCAACTTGAGCGTCATCGGATTCTGGCGCCACTTCGCTTTCGTCCATATCGCCGCTGATGCCATCAACCACTTCGTTGATACGCAGTTCGCCGGCTACGATGCGGTCCACATCGGCAAGCATCGTGGACACGACGGACGGACATGCCGCGACCGCCTGAATCATCTCCTGCAGGCCGCATTCGATGCGCTTTGCGATCTCGATTTCGCCAGCGCGAGTCAGCAGTTCACTCGTGCCCATTTCGCGCAGGTACATCCGGACCGGATCAGTCGTGCGGCCGAATTCGGAATCGACGGTCGACAGTGCAGCTTCCGCTTCCTCGTCCGCCTGATCGTCGGATGCCGCCGCAGGCGCGGTGTCGCTTAACAGGAGCATGTCCGCGTCCGGCACCTGCTCGTATACGTTCACCCCCATGTCGCTGAACGTGCTGATGATGGTCTCCATCGCAGCCGTTTGCGTAAAGTTATCGGGCAGATGATCGTTGATGTCCGCGTGGGTGAGATAGCCGCGCTCGCGGCCAAGCGCGATCAGCGCGCGCATCTGGCGTTGACGCTCCTGGTCCTGGCGCGCCATGGCCATGAGGTCCAGCGGTGTTGCGACCGCCTGGATCTTTCCTTTTGGAGAGCGGCGACCGGTCTTTGATGCGACCGCAATACTGCGCGATGCTGAATCGTCGCGAACTGGATTTGCCAATACACTCTCCTCGACGGATTGGCCGACGATCGTCGCAGACATGACGGCTGGTCAAGCCAGTCGAGGAGCGAACGAAATCGTGGAATGACGCACGGACAGTCGAGGCTGGAAAGCCTCTCACGAAGTCCGGTGTGCGCGGAATGGGGGATTGTGAATCCTACCGCAAGAAGTTGTGCATTGCAACATACGAGGGCTACGGCTTCGTCGATGCCAAGTGCATCAGTATGTTTAGTGCAACCTGCAAGGTGCGATTGCCACTGCCTTGCCAATACGTGCTGTTCTGCCAGCTGCTCGAGCTAATCCCCGGGGAAAAATTAGCTGTAGCGCACATTGCGTATCTGTCTCAGTCCTCTTAATGCATCCGATAATCGCGCGTGCCATGTAGCGAAGCAGCAAATTATCTTGTTGCCGCTATCGCTCGCGGAAAACCAGGCGGACCTGACCGCCGAGCGGCAGGCCCACGCCGCGAACCAGGCCAGATTAGAGGCGGGGCGGGCAGAACTGGAGGCGGCGGGCCGCCAGCTGACGGAGCTGCGGTCCCGATTCTCGACCGAGCTGGGGCGCGCCCGCGAGCAGGTGAAGATTGCCAAGGAGCGGGCCGAGGCCAGCGAGCGGCGCGCGCCGAGGCGGAAGCCGTGCTGGCGCACCAGGCGCCAGCAGCATCGCACCTGCCGCGCGAGCGGGAACAGCGGCGCAAATCCGGCGGCCCGGTACCGACCGATAGCGAAGCACAAAACGAAAAGCCGGCCGACGGGAACGGGGCGCCTACCGGCTCGAACCCGGAAGATAGAGTAAAAACTGAGCGAGCGGCGGCGATCCGCTGGATCCGGGACCAGATAGCCAACTACGACCTGACCATGGAGGAACTGCGGGCGGAAGTGCTTTGATCCGCCGCCCCCCCCCGCCAGCGCCGCCGGTGGTCTGTTACCGCAGGCAGCAGGCGGTCAATGCGGTGCAGTGCGTGGAGTTTTACCAGGTCGGATAGCGGCCGGTTATGCATCACCACAACGAGAAGGACCGCCCGCGGGCGGTCCTGGGTGCGAAAACGCCGTGGCCGCCGGCGTTTCCGTTGCTGTCTGACGGTTCAGTGCTGCAGGGCCTGGACAATGCCACCGACATTGTTGATGGTGTTCGTCATGGTCTTCAGGTCGACATTGGTGCGCGTCGACGCATCGACCTGCGTGACCGGAGCGAAGATCGTGTTGGGACTCGCAAACGACACGCCGCTGCCGCCCACGATGGCGTTGGTGCCGGAATTCACGAAGATGCTGCCACCGCGCACGGCGTCCATCTTGGCGTGGTCGAGGTCTTGTTCGAGCGGGAGGTTCTGGATGGTCAAGGACATGATGGTCTCCTGGGTAGGCTGGATGAACGAGTGAGCTGGTTGGGGAATTAGTGCTGCACGGCCTGCACGATGCCGCCGACGTTGTTGAGCAGGTTGCTGATGCTCGTGAGGTTGACGTTGGTGCGGGTCGAGGCATCGACCTGGGTGACCGGGGCGACGATGATGTTGGGGCTGGCGAAGGACACGCCGGAGCCGCCCATGATTGCGTTGATGCCGTTGTTCAGGAACAGGCTGCCGCCGCGCACGGCGCTCATCCTGGCGTGGTCGAGGTCTTGTTCGACGGGCAGGTTCTGGATGGTGAGGGACATGATGGAACTCCTTGAGGGTGCTGGTCTGATTTTGGTTTAGAGGGCATCGGGTGTTGCGCTCGCAGTCATATACGCATGGGGTGTGCCAGCTCTCGCTCCAGTCCATCAATGAACCATCAAGTTATTGAAAATAATAAAGAAAACGTCAGGGTGGTGCTTGTGACCGTGTGGTGCCCCTGCCGGGACGTGTTGGATGGTCGCAGACATGTTCGTGGTGAGTTGTCTGGATGAAGCAGACATCAAAGGACACGCCAGACTCGGACCAATGCAAGGTAGCCGTCTGTGAGAGCATCGATCATCATCCGCGCTGCTCCAGTACAGCTGCCAGGACCCCTTCGGCCTCCGAGTTCGCGCGGGAAGGCGTAGCGCAGGGGGGCGCCGCCGCCGGTGGTCAGCCTATCGCTGCCAAACTGACGCGCTACACTCGCACGCTATGCCGGCAGCCTTTCGGGGCCAGTATCACCCCCCCGGCCGCCGGCCGTGGAACGCGTCGTCCAGGAGCGCCCAGATGCCCGTTGCGCACAGCGTGCGCGTGTCGGGGTACTGCGCGTGCAGCGCCGGTTCGGGAAACTGCAATTCCAGCCATTCATGGGGAATAGATTGACGTCGAGCAGCCCAGAATGGGGCCGGGCCCGGCCAAAGGCAACATAGACTTTCTCCCGGGCATAAACTGGAAGGAGGCGGCCGCTGTGTGTTATGGCGCCCGGCGTTTCTGTTAGCCGCCGGACGAAATCCCGAGCGTTCCGGGTGCCAGCTGCGCAGCGATACCCACGCCACGCGGAAGCTGCCGTCCCAAATGCCATGAGTTACATTCGCGCACCGTTCACTGAGGATCAGGTCCAGAAGCTCAACGAGAACCAAGTCGGCCTCGGTGGCCCGGTTCGGCGCGCCTTCATCTGCAGGAGCAGCGCCGATCATCGCCATGGAGTCGAAGGTGGCGTCCCTGGCATTCTGATTGCCACCAAATACGGCTGGGTTTGCCCACACTGCAATTACAAAAGGGACTGGGCATTCGCGATCATGGCGACCCGGTTGACTCGCCCGGCGACCGCCGTCCAATCCTTTGTCTATACGACGCCCTCAATTGAGAAGGCCAACATGCTCCTCGGTCAATATGAACGGCTTGCAACAGCCGAGCGCCCAGGCGCGGCCGTGATGGTTGCCTGCATCAAGAATCGCATCGAGGAAATGTCGCTCCCCGGATTCGGCACTATCGAGCTCAACGAGATTCCCACTGACGCGATGGTGAGACAATCCCAAGGACGCAATTACCAAGTCGTCTCGGGACAAGCACATCTCCAAGCCGCCCTGCGCCTGACCGGTCGCGCGCTGGTGACGGATGCCGTCACCCATGAGCAGTTACACGTCCATGATATTGACGGCAAACTGTTTGCCATTTCGTCTGACGCCCAGGCAGTGCTGGACTCAGAAACACTTACGGCGATCGAACGCGCCAAAGCCGGCCCGCGCGCGAGACGCGCATGAACTCGTTTCGCTGTACGCCGCACTGAACTCGAATGGCGCGGATCTCGGCGCGAAGAGTGGGAGTCAGGGCGACACCATTTTGGCGGAGTCTCCTACAGGCCGACTTGGCCGAGCTGCGTGGCCGCCCTCTACGCGAAACCTCCCTCCGGCGGCGCCCACAGGTGCTCGACTATCTGGGCCGCTACACGCATCGGGTCGCGATCTCCAATCACCGCCTGTTGATCTTCGACGGCCACGGCATCACGTTCCGCTGGAAGGACTACCGACAAGGAATCCGTGTGCAAGACGATGACACTCACGCCGATGAGTTCATCCGTCGCTTCCTTCCGTCGCGGGGGTCGATTTCGGCGATTCGGCGCGAAGGGCGTGCTTGTTCGTCCCCACGTTGACGAGGGACATTTTCCAGATTCGATGCACGGGCTTCCTTCGTTAGTCGCTTGGAGCGTTGCCCAGGGCCACAGCGGTGACGCGAGACGGTGAATCGGCCACGCCGGTAGTTTGCCAAATTGCCGACCTCATGCGGTTCTTGGCTCTATTTTCATCGCACTCAGGTGGATTCCATCGATTTTTTCATTGAATGATGGTTTATGATCATAGTGATTAACATTTTTGCGTTTATGCTTGATTGGTTTTAAACTATCTCCTGTCATCCATCGATTGGAAAGGAAACTCATATGGCATCCTATAAGGAACTGATGTCCCAGAAGCAGGCCCTCGAAGCCCAACTGGAACAGGTACGCGCCAATGAAGTAGCGGGCGTCATCGAAAAGATTCAGGGCTTGATGGCGGACTATGGCTTGACCGTCGAAGACATTGCCAAGCGCCGTCGCGGCCGTCCAGCAGGCGCTGTCGCGAGCAAGCCGAAGTCGGTGCTGCCCCCCAAGTACGTCGATCCCAGGACCGGAAAGACCTGGTCCGGCCGTGGTCGCCAACCGGCTTGGCTCGGTAAGAACCCCAAGCGATTCCTGATTGCCGAAGAAGCCTAATTCTCCGCTTCCGGCCCTCAAGTCGTTTATTTGCCCCTGCCCACAATGCAGGGGCTTTGTTTTTTGAGAGCAGCACCATGTCCCTTGATGCGATTCATGCCGAGATCATGCTTGCCCGGCCGTACCTGATTGCTCGCGAGCGCACAGAGATGGGTATAAGGAACGGATATTCGTATTGGCTGCGGGTTCCGCCCAGCAAGGAGGTGCGTGTCATCCGTCTTTCGCAAGAGGACGGTAGCTTTGAGCTCGTGCGTTCGGCCAGCGAGCGCAAAACCCTTGCGAAAGTTCGACAGCGTTTCTCTGGCTCCGTAGCCGAGCTCCTGGCCATCATCGATGAGCAGATCGAAATTATTCGAAAACCCGAGCGTTAGTCACTTTCCCCCGCTGACCCCGAAACTGGTCAGCGATTGGATGGAATGGGTCGCATGGACTCGACGGTTGTTGAGTCCATGGACATGCGTGCAGCGGATGCTGGGGTCCGCGGTGACACGTCTTCGGCACAATCTCAACGCGCAGTCGGCGATAACCGACGGGGTCAAGACGGCAGTTTCACCGTCCAATCTCTGCAACGGCATAGCGTCGACATTGCCCGATGCAATCGGAGTCGCGAGGGATTCTCCGCGACAATAGAGCAACGCGAAGGGCTCACAAAAGCGAGCGGCGTTACGCAATACGGCGCATGGCCTCAAGCATGGAATACCCTTGACTGGTCAGGCGAGGGTGGGCATTGGCGCTGCCGTGGCCGTGCTCCATCGTCACCAGTTTGTGGACCAGCAAGCCGTCCAACTGTTCCGGTTCGAGATCGTCAATGTCTTGCGCATCGCCAAGCAGTAGCAGCGCGGCGATTTCATGCGGACTGAGCATGTCGGGGCTCCTTAGTCGGGAGGACGGAAAAAGGAACTACGACTGCTGGTCCGTGGACGGAGTTCCACGGAGGATGACAGGAACAACACTGAGTGAACTCGGTGCGAGGACGCGCTGGGTATGCGCACACCGAGCATTGACACTAAATGCTCTTGTCCCCGGAATCAAGCGCTACGTGTGCTGCGATGCAGCGGAGCGAAGCTGCAATCCACCGGATCGTTGGTGGATGTTTCAGCCATTTCGCAACCCCATGGTGAGCCCCGAATCACTGCAAGTTGTGACAAGGGTTATACTCCGCGCTCCAACGAATAACGGGATCATCAACATGGTCGCAGCAACCAAAGCAACGACGCCGACGAGCGCGGTTACCAAAAGGAAGCCTGTCACAAAGAAGCTGACGGCACCGACGAAGAAGGCGAGCGTGCTCGCACGTGAAGCCCAGGCAGCGAAGAAGCGTTTGCTGAAACTGCGTGCCGACTCGAAGAAGGCCATTGAAGCGGCAAAGCGGGAGGTCGTGAAAGCAACGGAAGCCGCAAAGTCCGCAGCGCGTTTTGAGAAGCAAGCCGCAAAGGACAAGCTCGCGGCGAAGAAGGCGAAGGCTGCTGGGGTCAAGAAGACTTCCGGCAAAGCTGCCGCCACGAAGGTCGCCCCGAAAAAGGCTGCCGGTAGCAAAACCAATGCGACTGCTGCGCCGAAGAAGGCAGCGGTGAAAGCGGTGACGAAGAAGCGCGCCCCGGCGAAGACAGTGGCGCCGGCCGTCGCGGCCCCCGAAGCTTCGGCGTGATCTTTTGCCTCGACCGAGTCGGTCCTCGGCAACTGGTCGATTGAAGCAGGGCGGGTGCACACCGGGCCAATTTGATCGCCTCGGCAGGCCGAACTGAGTTCGGCCTGTTCTTCACCAGCAGTATCCCGCCTCCGGGCCGCGCGTACCCATTTCTGCGATCAGGAAGAGGGGCGTCGGCTGATGATGCGGACATCTTGCATGCCCCTGTGCAGCCAGTTTATCGGCGTGGTGCAAGCCATGAAATCAGCCCAGAGATCCGTGGCTCCTTTGCATTGAGTCATGTGACGACGCTGAAATTGCCAATCGCCGCGCTCCACATGACACTGGATGGTCGGCGCGGCGCACCGGGCGAGGGATTGCGTGCCCGGGGAGCTTGGCGGATACTGAAACCGGGCGCCTGACATCAGGTGCCCGACTTCTTCATGGACGTTCCACAGCTCTCTTCCGCGAGGTGGAGAGCTTTTTTTGCCCTGTCTGAGTGCGTGCAGAAGCGAGAAGGAACCTCGACCCGTTATCGCGTACGGATGTAGGCCTCGAAGAGGCCCGGGTGCAGGCCGCGTAAGTCCTTTCGCCGTTCCACCAAATCATGCTGGCGGCCTTGGCGCTCAAGGGTCAACAACTCCAGCATGATCCGCATTCCCTGTTCGGGTAATGTGCCCGTCGAGGGCTCGGACGAGCGTAAGAGGGCAGCAAGTCCGGGTTTTTCGGCCACCGACCAGGCGGGAAAATAGCATAGATCCTCTATTGTGCCGTCCCCGTCAAAAGTCGCATCGAACCGCCGGCGCAGCGCCAGCAATGACGAATCACCGAGCGTTTGCATGAGCGCGCCGAGCTTCTTCGGGGACAGCCAAGCAAGCTCCGCCAAAAGCGGCCACGCCGGATCCAGCCCCTGAAGCCGGTAGACCGTCTCGGCCATCCACGCGAGCGTGATTGGCATTCTCCGCCATGACTCGATTCGCTTGATGCTGTCACATGCCGTCGTCCACTCCGCTGCGCGCATCCATAGCGGTGCTGCATGCCATTCGGGCATCTCCCGGTGAAACGGTAATTGAGAGGCGGCCCGGGCGAGGGCGCGCCACAGCGGTCGGCACCAAGCCATGCCCGCTGCGTCGCCGAATGCTCGGCGCGCTGCCGGCATGCACGGCAAACACCACGCTTCGCATGTGTCGCGCAGTGCCGCGTGATTCGTGAAGTGTCCGTGGACGGGAGACTCGAGCCCGCCGACAAGGGTCTGCAGGGTCGGGATAAGCGCATCGTCTGGATACTCCGCGCCCAGGCGCTGCAGGGCTTCACGCCCGGCGGCGGCATTGCGTTGCTCAAGCGCTGTGAGCACGTCGTTGCGAAGCATGACATCGCGGCCATCTTCGAAGAGATCGAGCTGATTCGTCACGGCGTTCCCGTTGGTCGTCAGATTGCACCCCTGCAGGACTGGCCCCGACATCGCCGGGACCACAAGTTGTCAGGGATGGTAGCTGCTGCCACGACGACGGGCAATCCGCTACCGTCCAGCCATGTCAGTGTGCGAGATAAGAGCTACCCCAGAAGTGCCAAATCCAGGCGCCACTCACGGCGCAGATCTGCGTGGCAAGGCGTTACTCCGTCCACACCGCATCGACCTCCCGCGTGAGATGTCCCGCGAGGATGTAGTCCCCGAGCATCTCCGCTTTTTTCTCCAGGCGCTCCAAGTCAGCCGCTGGCAGCAGGCTGAGTTCAAATTGGCAGTAAAGATTGCGCTGACGGAACGTCAACTTTGGGCGACTCAGTCCGGCAACGAGTGCCGCGGGCGAGTTGACGGCAATACTCTCATGGCCGCGATACTGGACACGTTTGCCCAGCTTTTCGCCCAGCCTGCCCAGTTCAATCGCATCCTGCCATCCTGACTCGTAGTCCAAATCCACGACCGTGACGCCCTCTGTTTCCAGGAGCTTTAGTGCTTCGCCTTTGGTCGCAGCCAGAGCTGTCGCCATTACCCGCCTCCACCGCTAGAAGGGCCTGTGGCGATTCGCGCGCTTCTACGGCCCAGATTCATATTGCATAGCAACACATTGTAAACGGGGCAGTCAGGTCTTCTCGTCCGGCGTGCAGGCATTGACTTGCGGATGAAGTCACCTTGCGCGGGCGCAGTCCCGGTTATGCATTCGACGCACGCTTGATCAGGTACATTGGTGATCATTCCGACGGCCCATGGTCAGGTCATCGATCCGCCCGTTCCACTCAAACCAAGTCACCTATCCCGAACGAGCGATGTCTGAAGGCCATGTATTGATTTGCGGTGACCCCCATGGCGAGTTCGGTCCGCTGATCGAAAGCGTCCACCGTCACCGCCCCGAGGCAGTGGTGCTTGCTGGTGACATCCAGGCGAAGCGCCCACTGGATGAAGCGCTCGCCAGCATCCTTCCCTTGACGCAAGTGTGGTGGATTCCGGGCAATCACGACACCGACAGCGATGCCGACTACGACAACCTGTTCGGCTCGGGCCTGGCCGACCGGAATCTGGATGGGCGGGTGGTCACAATCGCGGGGCTTCGGATTGCCGGGTTGGGGGGGATTTTTCGCGGCCAGGTCTGGATGCCGCCTGAACCCTCGCGCGTAGAGAGCGAGTCTGACTATCTTGCCAAATGTGGGAAGGGGAACTACTGGCGGGGCGGCCTGCCGCGGCGCCATCGCAGCACGATCTTCCCGCAGACATACAACGCGCTATCGCGTCAGCATGCGGACGTCCTGGTCAGCCACGAAGCTCCGGCTTGTCACCCACACGGCTTCGAGGCGATTGACACGCTCATCGAAGCCATGGGCGTGCAACGCGCTTTCCACGGCCATCACCACGAATCCACGGTTTATCCGAACACAGGACCGTGCCGATTCTTCGGTCTCAGTGCGTGCGCGGTGGCCACGATCGACGGAGACTTCTTGCACGGCGCCCCGACTTATCAAGACGAAACAGGCTCGATCGACCGTTGAGATTCGCAAGCCACGCGACTCGGCGCCCGCGGGGCGGGTCAAAGATTGGCGCACTCTCGGATCACGCACGAAGGTCAGAACGGCCGCGGGTCAGCAAGACGCCGGCAGATTCGGCGGCCGAGGGTGCATGCGGCGGCCGCCGCCGGCAAGTTGGATGCGCTGGTTGCCAGATCGTAGCGCGACAAAAAAACAGCTCTCGATCCGATGGAGGAGAGCCGCAGGACGTCCAAGAAGAAATCAGCCAACACCTTTCGGCGCCGACCGCTCTCAGTATCCGCCAGGTTGCCGTTGTCGGCAATCCATCGCCGTGCTGTTCGTCTGTGCGCAAAAAGAACCCGCGCTCACCAGGGAAGGGGCGCGGGTGGTAGCAGGCCAAGCGTAGCAGGATACGGCGATATAAACATTGCGCAACTCTGGATTAGGAGCCATTTTTCCCGGTAGTTCTTTTGCCAGCGAGCAGATTGTCACGCAGCGAACAGACAATTGAGCGAGGGGCGGCGCATCCGGATCGCGCATGCCCGCCTCGATTCGATGCAGTGAAAGCCGGGGCGTTGAAAGCGGAATGCAAGAGGCGAACCAATCACACGTGCACACGGAGTGGAACCACGATCGTCTTTACCAAAACGGGCGTCATAGAGCGCCTGACAGCGATCTCCACAGAGTCGTTCTGCGCGTTCAAGGGATGGATAGCCGCCCAGCCAGGGGTGCCAGAGGAGAAGCGCAAGTTCTGCCAGAACCTGTCGACGCTGCCGGCCAAGCTCGACGACGGCCTCGAGCTTAGCCCCTGAGTTCGGCAGTCGTTGGCAGATGCGAATGTGGTAATCGTTCATCTGGCCGAAATCCGTGGGTGCGTGACCTCGCATGCCTGGAGACCCTATAGAGGACCCGATCGATCACCACAAATCGAGCAGCGGCAATGGCGACTGCGCGAACTTCAAGGTAAGATCTCGCGCTTCGCTAAAGGGCCGGACGCCGTGTTGGTTGCAGGCAGCGGACTCATAATCCGCCGGAAATTTCCCACCGTGGGTTCGACCCCCACCCGGCCCACCATGCTTGCTCTTAACGGGTTGCGTCGCGACTGTCTGCACGCCGCCGCAGCGCACCTGCAACCTCACGCCGGCGCTGACCGGCGTGATGAGGCCCAGGTGCACACGTTCACGCTGGCCGGCGGGCGATCGGCAACTCAGTGGACTATGTCGCGGAGAAGACATCGAGTAGCTGCTACGGCTGCGGCAAGCAAATCCGGAGGCGCGGCATCGGTACCGCGATGGGTTCGCGAAAACAGCAGCCATCACGCTGCGCAAATGCTTGTTCACGATCAAGTACTGGCGCGCCTTCTTGTCGCAGCCTTTTTCGGGGTTGCAGTTGCAGGCGAGTTCGCCACGTTTGTTTTCTTGGCCAGGACGTCGCCAGAGGTGGATTTGCGTGGCCCGGCAGATGGCTTGACTGGTAACGCCTTTGTTGCCGATTTATTGTCCTTTGCAGCCTTCACGTTCGCAGGTGGCTTGCGGGTTGTCGAGACCGCCGACGCCTGCTTCGCTGTCACCTTACCTGCCGGTGGCTTTAAGTCCGCTACGTTTGCTTGACCGGCAACAACAATGCCTGAGGTTAATTGGCGTGGCCCCGCGGATGGCTTGACTGGCACCTTCTTTGATACCGATTTCCTGTCCTGCGCAGTCTTCGCATTCGCAGGGGACTTACTGGCTCTCGTGACGGCGGACCTGGTCGCCTTCTTCGCTGCCATCTGACCTGCCGGTGGCTTGTTACGTCCGGCAGCCGGCTTCGGCGGTGGGTAAGCGTCGGCCATCTCGATCCCAAACACATCCGCCACCAAGGCGTCGTCGAGCACCTTGCTGGTGGTGGGTCGTTTTGTGGATTTGGGCAAACCAGCACCGGCCTGCCTGACGAGATCGCTGGCGTCGACGCCGCGCAAGGCGAAGAGCAAATCCGGCTGTTGATCGAGCCGCGCGCCGACGCCGTAGAGTACGGCAGCAACGTGCTTGCACATCGACGCCCAGTCCGGACAACTGCAATTGAACTTGATTTCTTTTGGCACCGGGAACAGGCCGGTGCCAGGCTTGCAGATGCGCTCCATCACGGATGTCGAGAGCTTGCCCTGCAAGAGTTCCACGATCGAATCGATCGACCCGGCGCAATCGGTGCCGATCGCTCGCCATTGCTTTGCAGGACACGCCGTCACAGCGACAGCGACGGTGTAGAGGCTCGAACCCATGACCTGCGCGCGGACTTCGCCTGCCGTAATCTGAAGGTCGATCACGGAACCATTGCGCACATAGGTACGGCCGCGCGGCAGGCGGTTGGCATAGTCACTGTAGCCTTCCAGATTGTCGCACCAGGCCTTGCCCCAGAAGGTCTTGGCGATGGCACCGCGATACGACGCGATGGGCGACAGGACCGCACCGGCCTTCGTCGCCTTCGCGGCAGCCAGTTCCGCCTTTCTTCTGCGCTCGGCGACCGAGACATAGGGCTTCCACCCCCCGTAACCGTAACTCATTGTGGTTCCTCTTGACGATCAGTTCTCTTGCGCGGCATGCACGTCGAGTTTCACGAGATCGAGCAATTCGCGATCGCTCATCTCGGTCAGCAGAAGTTCTGCACCGCCCTCCAGCACGTCCTTCACCAATTGCTGCTTCGTTTCGATCAACTGGTCGATACGGTCCTCAACCGTGCCCCGGCAGATAAACTTATGCACCAGGACGTTCCGCTTCTGGCCGATACGAAATGCGCGATCCGTCGCCTGGTTTTCCACGGCCGGATTCCACCAGCGGTCGAAATGGATCACGTGCGACGCCGCGGTGAGATTCAGGCCGGCCCCGCCGGCCTTGAGCGAAAGCACGAAGAAGGGTATCAGTTCGTCTTCCTGGAATCGCTTGACCAGTTCGCGGCGCTTGGCGACCGGGGTGCCGCCATGGAGCACCAGACCTTCGCGGCCAAAGATCGACCCCAGAAATGCCGCCAGCGGCTCGGTGGTCTCGCGGAACTGGGTGAATACCAGCACCTTCTCCTGCTTGGCGGCAATGACTTCGGCCAGTTGGCGCAGGCGGGCAAACTTGCCGCTGTCTTCCGCCTGCCAGGCTGCGTCGCCCAACCACTGCGACGGATGGTTGCAGATCTGTTTGAAGCGCATCAGGAAGCTGAGCACGACCCCCTTGCGACCAATGCCTTCGGCGTCTTCCAGCGCGGCGGCCAGATCCATCACCGCACGCTGATACAGTGCCGCCTGGCTCGGGCTCAGATGGCACCAGGCCTTCAGTTCTGTCTTGTCCGGAAGGTCGTCGATGACCCGCTTGTCGGTCTTCAGGCGGCGCAGGATGTAGGGCCGCACAAGCGTTCGCAGCGGACCGAAATGCTCGGCCTTCGCCAGTCGCCTGGTAAAGTTGGCAAAGACTTTGTCTGAGCCCAGCAACCCGGGGTGGGTGAAATCGAAAATCGACCACAGATCGGACAGGCGGTTCTCCACGGGGGTTCCGGTCAGTGCGATGCGCGACTGGGCCTGGAGCTGCTTGACCCGCCGTGTTTGTTTCGCACCCGGATTCTTGATCGCCTGGGCTTCGTCGACGATGGCCACGCGCCATTGGATGGTGCCCAATACCGGCTGGCGCAAGAGCGAGCCAAAGCTCGTGATGACGAGATCAATGTCTGCCAGCCGCGCGGGGTCCAGCGCACGCAAATCGGCCGCCGGCATGACTGACGGATGGGCGATCAGTACGCGCAAGCCGGGGGCAAAGCGCTCGGCCTCTGCCGCCCAGTTGGCCAGCAGCGATGCGGGGGCGACCAGCAGACTGGGCTGCACTTCGGCGCTTTCGCGCTTCAGCACGAGCAGCAGCGAGAGCACCTGCATGGTCTTGCCCAGGCCCATATCGTCCGCCAGGCAAGCACCCAGTCCGAGCCGGGTGAGCAGGTACAGCCAGCGCACGCCGGCCTCTTGGTAGGGCCGCAGGTTGGCCTTGAGGTCCGATCCCGGGCTGACCTGCGCCAACCCGTCTGGCTGACGCAGTTCCTGCAGGATGTCGGCCAGCCAGGGCCCGGCAACCAGTTGCGACCAGTCGCGGTCCGCGGGGTCGGCGCTGTCGTCGAGCGAAACCCCTGCCAGCAGGCGTAGGGCCTCATTCAAGGGCAGACCGCTTTGCGCCGCCTTTTCCATGGCTTCGAATCGCTTCAGGAGGCGACCGAGCTTTTTCTTGTCCACCTCGACCCAGCGACCCCGGATGAGCTGCAAGCCGTCGGCGCCTTTGAGCAAATCCCTGACCTCGGCGGCGTTGAGACATTCGCCGTCGAGGGAGACCTCCATGTTGAAATCGAGCAATGCATCCTTGCCCAGCAGTGAAGGCGGTCGTGCTCCGACGCTGGCTTTCACAACGGGACGGGCAGGGCGGCCTGCTTGCCAGACGCCTGGCATGCGGACGACAATTCCGGCGCCGTCGAGTTCGGACAGGTCCGAGAGAAAGCGATAGGCGTCGACGGGCGTCCATCGAAGCGGATGGTAGATCTCGCCGGTATCCACCATCTCGCGCAGCCAATCGCAGTGTTCCGCGGCGCGCTGCACCGGCAGCAGTAACGACAGGAGCTGTGCCTTGCTCCTGGCCCCCGAAAATTCCGCCAGGGCTTGCGACAGTGGCTGATGTTGCGCTTTGCCGTGAGCCGATACGCGCGCGGTGTAAGTCGCCAGAAAGGCGAACGGGAACTCCGGGTCCCGCCGATTCTCGGCGAGGTTGAAATGCACCCGGCCGACGAGATTCCAGGCCGGGTGGCGCGATTTGAGAAATTCCTGAAGCGAGACGTTGGCGGCCGCCAGTTCCTGGTGCAAGGCCGTATCGATCTGGCCCCACAGCGTGGCCAGCACCTCTGGCGTCAGATACTCGCCGCCCGTCATCGGCGGCGCGTCGGCAATCATGGCCTCAAGATCTTCGGCCGCCGGCGTTGCGACCTCGATCTCGCCGTCCTCGGGCGTCGCGCACAAGGCGGTGACATAGCGCGCGGCAAAATCCCGCCACCAGGCCCATGCCGAGGGCAAGATGTGGCCGATTTCCGCCGCGCCCAACTGCAGCAGGCCATGGCCCGCGCCCAGTGCAAAGGCACGCTCAAGCCGCAGTCGCGTCTCATCGACCAAGAGGGGCGCGCCGTCCTCGGGCACCGCAAGCAGATGGCCGCCGGGCGTCAGGTGTGGCACCAGCATGTCGGAAGCCGTCAAGGGTGCCCGTCCCGATTGCCGTGTTGCTGCAAGCGTTGAGGGCGCATGTTCTTCAAGGAGGCGGCTGTGGAATTCACTAGCAGGCCTTCCGGCCTTCGAACGGGGCGGGGGTGCGTCTAGTTTGACCGAATGATCGATCGACCCACCGCTTGGGGTAGTCCTAGCCGCAGCATTGCCCATGTCTTGTGTCCTGTCTTTGCATCTGCTGTATGACAATCTCATTCCTACCAATCACGCATGGACCTTCGCTCCGGCTCTGCCGCCGGCTGCACCACCTTCACGAAACCGCGAACCTTTCACGACTGATCTGTTATACAATCAAATCTGAGCAAAAAACAGATCATGACGCCTAACTATAAGAAGCCCTTCAGTCAGTTTGTGAAAAAGGCCCATAAGCCACTTCAACTGGCCATCCTGGACGAAGTGGAAGTGGTCTGTGACGACCCAGACGTTGGGGAAGCGAAGCTGGGCGATCTGGCGGGGATCTGGGTCCACAAGTTCAAGTTCAACCGCCAAGAATACTTGATCGCCTATCGACCCCCAACCCCAGAGCAGCGGGCTGAAGGGATTGACGTTGACCTGTTAATGATCGATTTTTACCAGGTCGGCTCGCATGAGAACTTTTACAGCGCGCTCAAGAAGTACCTGAAGGCAGAGAGGAAAGCATGACCATCATGACCGCAGAAGAGCTGATGAAGAACCTTGGCAAGATGCCCGCTCACGAGCGGATCAAGTTTTTCGCCCTGGTGGGTCAACAGGCCTTCCGCGACGAGAACCAGAGCCACGAGGAAGTCTTCGGTCATTTGGCCGAAGACGACTTTACGGCAGCGGAAGCCGCCGAGTACCTGGAAGTTTCGATGGCCACTTTCCGCCGCTTCGTGCGCGACGGCAAGCTGGCGTCCCATGCCGAAGTTGGCCGCAGCCAACTATTTGCTGTGGCCGACCTGAAGGCCTTCAAGCGCCAGCGCAAAGCCGTCAAGGGCTGAGGACTTCCCGACAAGTTCCGAGGTGCGATGATCACGCGGGACCGAGCTCACTTCGCAGTCCGTTTCGCCGCGGCGTTTTACTGACCGTCTAACGGCCCAGGCGGGGTAGCAATTTTCACGCTTGAAAGTAAGTCGCCTAGCCACCCGAGTATTGCATACAACACTTTTATGCCCGGGCATCACCGACGCGCCTCGCCAACTTGAGTCGGCAAGCAGGATGGTCCGCGCCCATCGCGACCGAGATGTCTAATGGCCAAATACACCACATATTTTACATAATACGCATTATGCGGACTGTTGGTATGTTCTGAGGTGTTGCGTGCAGGACGGTCTGGAGACTTCAGTTACCACAACGTAAATGTGCTTTTATGGTATCTTTCGCCGTTGCGTTTTGT
>NZ_CAJPVI010000092.1 GCF_905397435.1 Cupriavidus numazuensis | reverse complement strand
CCCATTGTCCTTCATCGAAAGGCGGCGAGGCGACAACTATCCTGACATGGAGGGCGAGCGACAAAAAGTAACCAAAAAGCGCGTCGTTGCCGCTGGCCATCAATTCCACGGCGACAGTGGTTCCAACGGCTTTGGACGCCTGCGATGGTGGTCGGCCGTTCCAACCTGCTACGCCATGTGAGTCAGAACCTGTGCCTGGCGCGACACGGCTTTTGGACGATCCCCAAGACGGACTCGGGTACAGCGTTTCAATAGCGGCAGTGGTGGGACGCCTTCGGCTGCGCTGCGCGCGCGTCGTAGTCGGGATGCAAGCTCATCAACGTCGTTAGCGCGCGAGGTCAGTTCCCGTTCCCTTTACTCCGCGCATGCAAGCGCGGGCATTTTCATCGAGGCGTGGTTTGCCCTGGGCCTGCGTGCTCAGACTAGGGCTCTGCGCGCAGCGCAGCCGAAGGCGATTGCACGATGCCGTTGGCAGCAGGGGCCACGGTCGCTTGCAGGGCTCGTTCAATCAGCGCTGTAATTCTGACCACGGTGGTGCCCCACGCGGCAGGCAGTGTGACTGACTCTGAAGCCCATACCCGTACAACACCCCTGGCCCACTACGATAAAAATTCGCCCCTTTGGGGCAACCAAAACGCGTTTTTGGTTACTTTTGTCGCTCGGACAAAAGTGACTCGCCGGCTACGCCGACGAAACAGCAGCGCCAGCGAAGAGCGATAACCCCCCCCAACAAGTAGCCCCGCCGGCTACGCCGGCGAAACAGCAGCGCCTGCCAAGAGCGATACCCCCGCAATTCGGCGATACCCCTTCTTTTTCGCCTCCTATTGTCTCGGGCAGATTTTTCTTCGCACGCGCAACGGCGCGATCTGAACAGATCCTCCCCTCATCCGTCTTGTTGAACAGGAACGCCACGGCCCGCTTCCAGGGCCACTGGCTCCTCCGTTCAATCACCGTATGAGGACCGCATGTCAACGAGCTGCTTCGACCGCGAAGACGAGACCTTTATCGTCCTGGTCAACCACGAAGAACAGTATTCCATCTGGCCGCACTGGAAGGCCGTGCCCGGTGGATGGACCGCTGTCGAGGGTGTAAAGGGCGACAAGAAGACGGTGCTCGACTACGTCGAGAAGACCTGGACCGACATGCGTCCGAAATCGCTGCGCGACTGGATGGCGCAGCAAGGCGCAGCCGCTGAAACTACCGCGGCCTGAGCCGATGTCTGTCACGCTTTCGCTGCTGTGCCTGCCTTGCGCGGGCGCGAGTGCGTCGATGTACCTGCGTTGGCGGCGCCTGCTGCCGCGCTGGATCGAGGTCCACGCGGTGGAGCTGCCGGGCCGCGGCGCGCGCCTGGGCGAACCGTTCGTCGAGGATTTCGGGCAGCTGGTGGCGAAGCTCTGCATCGAGCAGGACGCCGCGCTGCGAGGCAATTTCGCGCTGTTCGGGCACAGCATGGGCGCGCTGCTGGCGCATGGCATCACGCGGCGCCTGCGGGCCCTGGGACGGCCGTTGCCACGCGCCGTGGTGGCATCGGGCTCACCGGCACCCACCCGGCGCGAGGACCGGCACTTCCCGGCGAAGCACGACGACGCGGGCCTGATCGCCGACCTGCGCAGGCAGGGCGGCACGCCCGAAGAAGTCTTCGCCAGTGAAGAGCTGATGCGCATCACGCTCGATGCGCTGGGGGCCGACTATCGCGTGTGCGAGAGCTTTTCCCGCGGCAGCGGCACGCACCTGCCGGTGCCGCTGCATGTGCTGGCCGGCCGCGACGACGATATCGCGCCCGAGCGGGTCGAAGCATGGTCGATCGAGAACGTCGGGCCCTTCACGCTCGACTGGTTCGACGGCGGCCACTTCTTTATCCGCGAACACGAGCCGCTGGTCGTCGCCACGCTGGCGCAGCGCCTGGCGCAGTCGTGCGCACCTGAGAGCCTTGCCCATCCGTCGCACCACGCCGCGCGCCATGCCGTTGCCTGACGTGCTGCCACCCGGCATTTCCCTCCACCGGCTGGAGCTCGACCTGCAGGCCGATTTCCGCGCCGCGTGGCCCGACCTCACGCCCGCCGAACGCGAGCGTGCCGGGCGCTACCGGCTGGACGCTGATCGTATCCGTTTTACCCAAACGCGTGCCACGGTGCGCCGCCTGCTGGCCGAGCGGCTCGGCTGCGCGCCGGCAGACGTCCCGCTGGTGCAGACACCGAGCGGCAAACCTTGCCTCGCTTTCGATGGCAACGATCTTGCCGGAGTCCTGCTGTTCAATGTCTCCCACGCCGGACACCACGCGCTGATCGCGCTGGCCGACCCGGCCCGCGTCGCGCAGCTTGGCGTGGACATTGAAGAGGAGGGCGACGGTCTCGACAGCGATGGCGTGCTGGAGCTGGCCTTCACCGCGCGCGAGCGCGAGGCGCTGCGCCACTGCGCCGACCACCGCCGCGCGGCCTTTGCGCGCTGGGTCGGCAAGGAAGCCGTCTTGAAGGCGGTCGGCACCGGCATTGCCGACGACCTGCGCGCGGTCGGCATCCGCCCCTGTGCGGACGGCCGCCTGGAGATCGACGCAAGCCTGCCCGCCTGCCGCGGCATCGAAGCGGTTGCGCTGCCTGCGCCGCACGGCTATGCCGCCGCGCTGGCGTGGCGTTCCAAGGACTGACCATGATCGATACCCTGATTCCTTTTGCGCGCAAGGCGCCGGCCGGTTGCGACCTGCCGATGCTGATCACGCCCAACCGCACCGGCGAAGACCTGCTCAGTGCCGGCCAGCGCCTGCGCCACCAGATCGAAGAAGCGCTGCTGGTGACCGGCGGCGTGCTGCTGCGCGGCTTCGATGTGCCGGACGTGGCAGCGTTCCAGCAGTTCGCCGCGTCGTTCGGCCATCCGCTGCTGAAGTACGAATTCGGCTCGACCCCGCGCAGCGAGGTGGCTACGTCCGCCGGCGCCGGCGTCTATACCTCCACCGAATACCCCGCCCACCAGAGCATTCCGCTGCACAACGAGCAGTCGTACACGCGCGACTGGCCGATGAAGATCTGGTTCCATTGCGTCACCGCTTCGCCCGAAGGCGGCGAGACGCCGATCGCCGACAGCCGCGCGGTCTACCGCCAGATCCCGGCGCGCATTCGCGAGCGCTTTGCGCCCGGCATCCTCTACGTGCGCAACTTCGGCGAGATGGACGTGCCCTGGCAGCAGGTCTTCAACACCAGCAGCCACGCCGAGGTGGAGGCCTACTGCGCCCGTTCTGGCATCGCCTGCGAATGGAAGGAGGACGACGGCCTGCGCACGCGCCAGCTGTGCCAGGCCATCGAGACGCATCCGGTGACCGGCGAGAAGGTGTGGTTCAACCAGGCGCACCTGTTCCATATCTCGGCGCGCGCGCCGGAAGAGCGCGAGGTGCTGGAAGACCTCTACGGCACCGAAAACCTGCCGCGCAATACCTACTTCGCCGACGGCTCGCCCATCGGCGACGACATCCTCGCCGAGGTGCGCGCCGCGCTCGACGCGCAGACCGTCTCGTTCCTCTGGGAAGCGGGCGACGTGATGATGCTCGACAACATGCTGGCGGCCCATGCGCGCGCGCCCTTCAAGGGTCCGCGCAAGGTGGTGGTGGCGATGGCCGAGCCCCACGGTAACCACGGCCGCTTCTGACGACCCGGATTTCAAACGATGACCCGCCCCCTGACAGCGCCCCCCGCGCACGCCGCCAATTTTGTCGATCACCTGCGCGCGCTCGCGCAAGCGCGCCCTGACCACGCCTGGCTGACGGTAGCCGGCGCGGACGGCGAGAAGACCTTCACCTATGCCGTGTTCGAGGCCCGCGTGCGTGCGCTTGCCGCGCAGCTGCAGCAGCGCCTGAGGCATGGCGACCGCGCACTGGTCACGCTCGACAACGATGACCACTATGCCGTGGCGATGCTGGCGTGCTTCTACGCCGGTGTGATCGCCGTACCAGTGCCGCCGCTGGAATCCACGCGCCAGCAGTATGTGGCGCGGCTGACCGGCATCGCGGCCGACTGCGGAGCACGCGGGGTGCTGGCCAGCGCCGCGGTGCGGGCCGCGCTGTCCGAAGCGGGCGAATTCGCCGGGCACGTGGTGCTGGCTGTCGACAGCATCGGTGAAACCGGCGCCGAGCACTGGCAACCGTTCTCGCCCGCCGGCGACGACGTGGCGTTCCTGCAGTACACCTCGGGCTCGACCTCTGCCCCCAAGGGTGTCATCGTCACCCACGCCAACCTGATGGCCAACGAGCGCGCCATCCAGGCCAGCATGGGCATCGGCCCCGATGACAAGTTCGTGTCGTGGGCGCCGCTCTACCATGACATGGGCCTGATCGGTGGGCTGCTGCAGCCGCTCTACAGCGGCATTCCGCTGGTGCTGACCACGCCGCGCCACTTCCTGGAAAGCCCGGTGCGCTGGTTGGAGCTGATTTCGCGCCACCGCGCCACGCTGAGCGGTGGCCCTGACTTTGCCTTCCGGCTGTGCCTGGAGCGCGTGCGCGACAGCCAGCTGGCGCAGCTCGACCTGTCGAGCTGGCGCGTGGCCTATACCGGCGCCGAGCCGGTGCGCGCCGATACCGAGACGGCATTCTGCGAACGCTTTGCCGCGGCCGGCTTCGACGCCGGCGCCGCCTACCCGTGCTACGGGCTCGCGGAGGCCACGCTGTTCGTGACCGGTGGCCGGCGTGGCGCGGGCATGACCGCGCACGACTTCGATGCCGACGCGCTCGCGCAGGGCAAGGCGCAGGTGTCCGGGCGCGGCGCCACGCTGGTGGGTTGCGGCGTACCGGCCGCCGACCACGCGGTGCGGATCGTCGATGCCGAGTCGCAGGCCATGCTGCCCGATGGCGCGATCGGCGAGATCTGGGCCAGCGGCCCCAGCATCGGCCAGGGCTACTGGGGCAAGCCGCGCGAATCCGCCGACACCTTCGTCGAGCGTGACGGCCGCCGCTGGCTGCGCACCGGCGACCTCGGCTTCCTGCACGACGGCGAGCTGTACGTGGCCGGCCGCCTCAAGGACATGATCATCGTGCGCGGCCACAATCTCTATCCGCAGGACATCGAACGCCTCATCGAGGCCGAGGTCGATGCCGTGCGCAAGGGCAGGGTGGCGGCCTTTGCCGTCAACGGTCCTGGCGGCGAGGGCATCGGCCTGGCGGCCGAGGTGTCGCGCAGCATGCAGAAACTGGTGCCCGCCGCCGTGCTCGCCGACGCGCTCGGCGCCGCCGTCAGTGAAGCGCTGGGCGAGCCGCTGGCGGTCGTGGTGCTGCTCAATCCGGGCGGCATGCCCAAGACTTCCAGTGGCAAGCTGCAACGGCAGGCCTGCCGGCGCGGCTGGGCCGAGCGCAGCCTGGACGCGTATGCGATCCGCGAGCACGGCAGCTTCGTGCTCGGCGGCGATGCGACGCAAGCGCAGGCGACGGCAGCGCCCGCCGTACTGGACGAGACCGAGCAGACACTGGCCGCCATCTGGCGCGACGTGCTCCAGCGCGAGCCTGGCGATCACTTCTTCAACGGCGGCGGCAACTCGCTGAGCGCGACCCACGCCGCCGCGCGCATCGCCGCGCAGTGGCAAGTCGACTTTCCCGTGCGGATGATGTTCGAGTACCCGACGCTGTCCGCCTGCGCGGCCGCGATCCGTGAGCGCGCAAGCAGCGGTGCCGCTGCGGTCTCGATCCCCGTGCTGCCTGCGGTGCGCCGCGCCGGGGCGCTGCCGCTGTCGCACGCGCAACAGCGGCAATGGTTCCTGTGGCACCTCGATCCCGCCAGCACCGCCTACCACATCGCCACGGTGCTGCACCTGGGCGGCACGGTGGATGCCAATGCAATGTGCGCGGCATTCACGGAACTCGCGGCGCGCCACGAGTCGCTGCGCACGGTGTTCCGCGCGGGGGCTGACGGCCACGGCGAGCAATGGATCCTGCCCGCACTGGCGCCCGCGTTCGAGCAGATCGACCTCTCCGCGCTGCCCGCCGACGCACGCGAGGCGCAAGCCGAAGACGCCGTGCACCGCCTGAACACGCAGCCGTTCGACCTGGGCAACGGCCCGCTGCTGCGCGTCGCGCTGCTGCGCCTCGCGCCAGCCGAGCACCGGCTGGTGGTGGTCATGCACCACATCATTTCGGATGGGGTCTCGATGCAGTTGCTGCTGGATGAACTGGCCACGCACTACCAGGGCCGCGACGCGCTGCCGCTGCCCACCCATCAGTACGCCGACTATGCCGCGTGGCACGCCGGCTGGTTGCAGGGCGATGTGCACGCGCACCAGCTCGACTACTGGCGCGGCCAGCTCGGCGACACGCATCCGGTGCTGGCGTTACCCACCGACCGCCCGCGCGCCGCCGTGGCGGCCTACCATGCCGCCCGGTACACGCTGGCACTGCCGTCCGCGCTGGTCGACGCGTTGCGCCAGCGTGCCGCCAGCAGCGACGCCACGCTCTTCATGACCTTGCTGGCCGGGTTGCAGGCGCTGTTGCATCGCCATACCGGGCAGCGGGACATCCGCGTCGGCGTGCCCATTGCCAACCGCCAACACGCCGGCACCGGCGCAATGATCGGCTTCTTCGTCAATACGCAGGTGCTGCGCAACGAAGTCGATGGCCGCACGCCGCTGACCGCCGTATTGCGCGCTGCGCGCGCGGCGGCGCTCGGTGCGCAGTCGCACCAGGACCTTCCGTTCGAGCAACTGGTGGAGGCACTGCAGCCGGAGCGCAGCCTGGCGCATCCGCCGCTGTTCCAGACACTGTTCAACCACCTGCAAGAGGATCTGCGGTCCTTCGGCGCGCGTACCGGCCTGACCGTGGCTGCACAGCCGGTGGACGGGCAGGCGGCGCAGTTCGAGTTGTCCGTGGAGGTGCGCGAGCAGGCTGGCGGGGAGGTCTCGGTACGCCTGATCTACGCGCGCGAACTGTTCGATGCGCAGACCATGGCGCGCTTCGGCGCGCACTATCTGCGCGTGCTGCAGGCGCTGGCGACGCAGCCGGAGCTTGCTATTGGCGACATCGCGCTGCTCGACGCGGCCGAACGCGCCACGCTGGCCGCATGGAGCCGGACCGATGGCGACTACGCGGTGGGCGAACTGGTGCATGGCTTGTTCGAAGCGCAGGCCCGCCGCACGCCGCAAGCCATCGCGGTACGCATGGCCGACGGCGCGCGAGATGCCACGCTCACCTATGCCCGCCTGAATGAAGAGGCGAACCGCCTCGCCCATTACCTGATCGCACGCGGCGTGCGCACCGACATGCCGGTCGGCGTAGTCATGGAACGTTCGGTCGGCATGGTGACCGCGCTGCTCGCAATCATGAAGGCCGGTGGCGCCTATGTGCCGATCGACCCGGAATATCCGCAGGATCGCATCGCCTATATGGCGCAGGACAGCGGCATCGGCTTGCTGCTGGTGCAGCAGCACTTGCGCGACCGCCTGCCCGGACTGGCCGCGACTCTGGTCGAGACCGATACGCTTGATCTCAGTGCCGAGCCCACGCACGATCCCGCGTTGCCGCAGCGTGGCGAAAGCCTCGTCTACCTGATCTACACATCGGGCTCCACTGGCCGCCCCAAGGGCGCGGCCAACAGCCACCGGGCGCTCTGCAACCGGCTGGCCTGGGGCCAGCAGCACCAGCCGATCGGCGCGGGCGACGTCGTGCTGCAGAAGACGCCGTTCAGCTTCGATATCTCGTTCTGGGAGTTCTTCTGGCCGCTGACGCACGGCGCCACGCTGGCGCTGGCCGGCCCCGGCGAGCACCGTGACCCGCAGCGCCTTGCCGCGCTGGTAGCGCGCCACGGTGTCACCACCATCCACTTCGTGCCGTCGATGCTCCAGGCCTTCCTGGCCGACGCCGCGGCTGCAAGCTGCCAGGGCGTGCGTCGCATCGTCTGCAGCGGCGAGGCGCTGCCCGCCGAGCTACAGGCACGCACGCTGGCCACGTTCCCGCAGGCTACGCTGCTGAACCTGTACGGCCCGACCGAAGCTGCCATCGAGGCCACGTGGTGGGACTGCCGCGACGACGGCAGCGCCAGCGTCCCGATTGGCCGCCCGCTCGGCAAGTTGTGCGCGCGCGTGCTCGATGCCGACCTCAACGAAGTGCCGCAGGGCGTGGCCGGCGAGCTGCACCTGGGCGGCCTGTGCCTGGCGCGCGGCTACTGGCGCCGCGCGGGCCTGAGCGCCGAACGCTTTGTCGCCGATCCGTTCGACAGCGCCGGCGGTCGCCTGTACCGCACAGGCGACCTGGCGCGCTGGCGCGCCGATGGCCAGATCGAGTATCTGGGCCGCATTGACCACCAGGTCAAGATCCGCGGCTTCCGCATCGAGCTGGGCGAGGTCGAGGCAGCACTGCTGGCCCAGCCCGCAGTACGCGAGGCCGTCGTGGTCGCGCAGCAACTCGCCGCCGGCGCGCGGCTGGTTGCCTATGTCGTGATGGATGGCGACGCCGCACAGCTGAGGGAAGCACTGGCGCGCGGGCTGCCGGACTACATGGTGCCGTCGCTGATCGTGCCGCTGGAGCGCCTGCCGCTGAACGCCAATGGCAAGCTCGACCGCAAGGCGCTGCCCGCGCCCGAGTCGGCCAGCCAGCAGCCCTACGAAGCGCCGCAGGGCGCGGTGGCCACCGTGCTGGCCGGGTTGTGGGCCGAGGTGCTGCAGCTTGAGCGCGTCGGCATCCATGACAACTTCTTCGAGCTCGGCGGCCACTCGCTGATGCTGATCCGCATGCACCGCTTGCTGGAGGACCGGCTGCATTGCGGGTTGACCGTGGTCGACCTGTTCCAGTACCCGACCATCGCCGCGCTTGCGCGCCGCATCGAGGCCGGCGCCGTGTCGCCTGCCGCCGCCAGTGCCGACGAGCGTGCCAGCCGCCAGCGCGCTGCCATGCAGCGCCGCCGCCGCGCCACGGAAGGAGTGCTGTGATGAGCGCGCAGACCTATGAGCACAGCGACGGGGACAGCGGGCTGGAAATCGCCATTGTCGGCATGGCTGGGCGCTTCCCCGGCGCCGATGACGTGGACGCGCTGTGGCGCAACGTGCGCGACGGCGTGGAGTCGGTCGTCCACCACAGCGATGAAGCGCTGCGCGCGCGCGGTGTGCCGCAAGCCGCGCTGGACGATCCCGCTTTCGTCAAGGCAGGGGTGCCGTTCGACGGCGCCGACCGCTTCGATGCGGCCTTCTTCGGCTACAACCCGCGCGAGGCCGAACAGCTCGACCCGCAGCAGCGCATCTTCCTGGAATGCGCGTGGCACGCGCTGGAGCATGCCGGCTACGATGCGCAGCGGCTGGCTTGCCCCGTTGGCGTGTACGCCGGTACCGGCGCGAACCTTTACCTGCTGCGCCACCTGTTGCCGCGCCACGGCCTCGACGCCGGCATCGCCGAACTGATTGGCCTGATGAACGGCAATTCGCCGGACTCGCTCAGCACGCGCGTGGCTTACAAGCTCGACCTGCGCGGGCCGGCGGTGACCGTGCAGACCGCGTGCTCGACCTCGCTGGCCGCCGTGCACATGGCCTGCCAGGCGCTGCTGGCGCATGAATGCGACATGGCGCTGGCCGGCGGCGTGTGGCTGAACCTGCTGCAGGACCACGGCTATCGCCACCAGCCGGGCGCGATCCTGTCGTCGGACGGCCACTGCCGCGCTTTCGACGCCGCCGCCGACGGCACCGTGCTGGGCAGCGGCGCCGGCATAGTCGTGCTCAAGCGGCTGGACGAAGCGCTGCGCGCGGGTGACACCATCCATGCCGTGATCAAGGGCAGCGCCGCCAACAACGACGGCGCCGCCAAGGTCGGATACACCGCGCCGAGCGTGGAAGGGCAGGCCGCCGCGATCCGGGCCGCCCACACCATCGCGGGCGTGGCGCCGGACAGCATCGGCTATGTGGAAGCGCACGGCACCGGTACCACGCTTGGCGATCCCATCGAGATCGCCGCCCTGACGCAGGCATTCCGTGCCGGCACCGCCGCGCGCGGCTTCTGCGCGATCGGCTCGCTGAAGACCAATATCGGCCACCTTGATGCCGCCGCCGGCGTGGCGGGGCTGATCAAGACCGTGCAGGCGCTGCGCCATCGCACGCTGCCGCCGAGCCTGAATTTCACCGCGCCCAATCCGCGCATCGATTTCCCCGCCAGCCCGTTCTACGTCAACACCGAAGCGAAGCCATGGCCGGCCGGCGCCGCGCCGCGCCGCGCAGGGGTCAGTTCGTTCGGCATGGGCGGCACCAACGTGCATGTGGTGCTGGAAGAGGCACCGGCCGCCGCGCGCTCCGCCACTGCCACCCGCGGCGCGCAGGTGCTGCGGTTGTCGGCGCGCAGCGAGAGCGCGCTCCGTGCGCAGGCGCAGCAACTGGCTGCCCGGCTGCAGGCCGGGCTGGCGCCGGACAACCTCGCGCTGGACGATATCGCCCACACGCTGCGTCAGGGCCGCGCCCGCTTCGACCATCGCGCCGTGGTGGTCGCGCGTGACCCCGTGCAGGCCGCGCAGGCCTTGTCCGCGCAGGCCGCGCCGCAGTGGGCGGCGGGCAAGCGCCTGGCGCGGGCGCCGTCCGTGGCCTTCCTCTTCCCCGGCCAGGGTGCCCAGCACGTCGGCATGGCGCGCACGCTGTACGACGAGGCGCCGGTGTTCCGGCAGACCGTCGACCACTGCTGCGCGGCGCTCGCGCCGCATCTCGGACTGGACCTGCGCACGCTGATCTGGCCGCAGCCGGGCAGCGAGGCCGACGCCGCCGCGCAATTGGCCCAAACGGCCTTCACGCAGCCGGCGCTGTTTGTCATCGAATACGCGCTGGCGCAGCTCTGGGCCCATCACGGCATCCGCCCGGAAGCCATGCTCGGCCACAGCGTGGGCGAGTACGTGGCCGCCTGTGTGGCCGGCGTGTTCGCGCTCGATGACGCGCTGGCGCTGGTGGCGCTGCGCGGACGGCTGATGCAGTCGACGCGGCCGGGCGCCATGCTGGCGGTGACGCTGCCGCCGGCGGAACTGGCGGCATGGCTCGATGCCGGCTGCGATCTCGCCGCGGTCAATGCCGACGACCTGTGCGTGCTGTCGGGCGCGCCCGAAGCCATCGCGCAGGCTGAACGCGAACTGGCCGCGCGTGGTGTCGCGGTGCGGCGGCTGCACGTCTCGCACGCCTTCCACTCGGCGCTGATGCAACCGATCCTCGGCGAGTTTGAGACCGCAGTGCGGCACCTGACGCTTCGTGCACCGGCCATCCCCTTCGTTTCCAACCTCAGCGGCACGTGGATCACGCCGGAGCAAGCGTGCAGCCCGGACTACTGGGTGCGCCACCTGCGCGGCACGGTGCGCTTTACCGCCGGCCTCGACACGCTGCTGCAGGCACCGGGCCGCATCGCGCTGGAAGTTGGCCCCGGCGACACGTTGTCCGGGCTGGTGCGGCGCCATCCGCTGGCGGCCAGCCGTCCGGTGCTGGCTTCGCAGGCCCATCCGTCGCGGCAGGACCTGCAGGCCGACCAGTTCCTGCGCTGCCTCGGCCAGTTGTGGATCGCCGGCGTCGAAGCCGAAGCCGAATCCGATGTGGATGGCAAGGACGTGCCGCAAGGGCGCAGGGTGCCGCTGCCGGGCTATCCGTTCGAGCGCCAGTCATACTGGGTGGAAGCGGGAGCCGCCAGGCTCGTGCACGATGCTCCGGTGCCCGGCGACATGCTGCATGTGCCGGAATGGCACTGCGCCGATCTGCCGGCCTGTCTGCCGGCCAATGTGCCAGCCGATGCTGCCACGGCAGCGGGCTGCACGCTGATACTGGGCGACAGCAACCTCGCCTGGCTGGTTGCCGCGCAGCTTGCGCAGCCGGTGGCGGCTGTCACCCCCGGCGCGGCATTCGCGCGGCATGACGACCGCCATTACACCGCCCGGCCCGATGACCGCGCGGACCTGCTCGAAGTCCTGCGCCATGTCACGGCAACGCATGGCCCGGTCACGCGCATCTGCCATCTGTGGAGCGTGGGCACGGACGACGCGGCGCGCGGCTTCGACAGCCTGCTCGCTCTGGCACAGGCGCTTGACGCGCTGCCAGGCGAGCGCGCCGTCACCGTCGTGACCGATGGCGTCGAGGACGTCACCGGCACCGAGCCGCTTGCGCCGCGCAAGGCGGCGCTGCGCGGCCCGTGCCTGACGCTCGCGCAGGAACTGCCTGACACTACCTGCCGGCTGATCGATATCGTGCCGCCCGTCGGCGGCGACGCAGCGCGCGTGGCCATGCAACTATGCGCGCACCTGCAATCCGCCGACCCGGCTACCCCGGTCGCGCTGCGCGGACCGCGCCGCTGGGTCCGGCGCTGGATCCGCCATGCCGAAGCGGCTGCCGTGCAGGCGCCGGCGCAAAGCCGGCTGCGCCGCCAGGGCGTGTACCTGATCACCGGCGGTCTGGGCGGCATCGGCCTGACGCTGGCCCGCCACCTGGCCGAACACTGGCAAGCCCGGCTGGTGCTGGTGGGCCGCACCGCGATGCCGGCGCGCGCTGACTGGTCGCGCCTGGCCGACGACACTACCCAGCCCGCGGACCTGCGCGCGCGGCTTGCTGCCCTGCTGGCGCTGGAAGACTTCGGCGCACAGGTCCTGACGGTCTGCGCCGACGTGGCCGAGGCTGCGCAGCTCCACGCGGCGCTGGAGGCAGCGCGCGAACGCTTCGGCGCCTTGCACGGCGTGATCCATGCGGCCGGCGCAGCCGGCGGCACGCTGATCACCGCGCAAGACGCGGCGTCGGCTCGCCGCGTGTTCGCGGCCAAGGTGCGCGGTGCCGAGCATCTGCTCGACCAGCTGGCCGAGGCTTCGCCCGATTTCGTGCTGTTCTGCTCGTCGCTGTCCGCCGTTGCGGGCGGCCTCGGCATGGCGGCCTACGCGGGCGCCAATGCTTGCCTGGACGCACTGGCTGCGGCCAGCCAGCGCCGGCTGCACTGGCCGGTGCTGTCGGTGGGCTGGGACGGCTGGCGCGGCGTCGGCATGGCAGCCGGCATGGCATGGCCCGAAGGCCTGGGCCTGACGCCGGAGGATGGCGCCGCCGCCTTCGCGCGCATCGTCGAAGGCCCGGCGCGCCCGCACACGCTCGTGGTCAGCACGGATCTCGCCAGCCGCCTGCGTGGGCTCGATGGCGTCGCGCTGCCGGAAGACGAAGCCACGCCGGCCGCCGCATTGCATCCGCGTCCCGACCTTGCCACGGCTTATGTGGCGCCCGCTGACGACCTTGCCACCGCGCTTGCCACGATCTGGGGCGAGCTGCTCGGCATCGACGCCATCGGCATCCACGACAACCTGTTTGAGCTGGGCGGCGATTCGCTGCTCGGTATCCGCCTGCTGGCGCGCGTGCGCCAGGCCTTCGGCGTCGAGATCCACGCGGCCGCTTTCCTGCGCGAGCCCACCATCGACGCGCTGGCCCTGCTGATCGAAAGCCGCCTGATCGACGAGATCGAGGCTGGCGGCTCCGTGCTTGCTTCCTGATCGTCTCCTGAATTCCGCCATGTCCGACCCGCAAGACCTTTCCGCCCGCCGCGCGCGGCTGACGCCGGCGCAGCGCGCGCTGCTGCAGCAGCGCCTGCAAGGGCAGGCGCCGGCCAGTGCCGGCGCGTCCATTTCCCGCCGCGATCCGGCTGCGCCCGCACCGCTGTCCGCGGCCCAGCGCGGCCTGTGGCTGACCTGGCAACTGGCCCCGGACAGCCCCGCTTACAACCTCGCCGGCACCATGCGTCTGCGCGGCGCGCTTGACGTGGCCGCGCTGCAGGCCAGCCTGGGCGCTGTGGTCGCTCGCCACGAAATCCTGCGCACGGTGATCGTGCCGGGTGCCGAGCCGGTGCAGCAGGTGCTCGCCGCGCATCGCCTCGCGCTGGAGCCTGCCGATTTCACCCCCGACGCGCTGACGGCTTTCGTGCAGTTGCCGTTCGCGCTCGACCGCGAGCCGGCCTGCCGTGCCCGCCTGTTCCGCGTCGCGCCTGATGAACACCTGCTGGCGCTGAGCCTGCACCATATCGCCGGCGACGGCTGGTCGCTGCGCATCCTCGTCGACGAGGTGCTGGCCGGTTATGCCGGCACCGCGCCGTCACCATTGCCGATCCAGTTCGCCGACTATGCGGTGTGGGAGCGCAAGCATCTCGACGGCGGCGAACAGGCACGCCAGCTTGACTACTGGCGCGCGCAGCTCGGTAGCGCGGAAGTGCCGCAGCCGCTTGTTACGCTGCCGCGCGGCGCCGGCGGCCATGGCCCGGAAGCGCGCTACCGCTTCACGTGGGACGGCCCACTGTGCGCCGAACTGCGCACGCTGGCCCGTGCGCAGGGCACGTCGATGTTCGTGCTGGTGGTGGCGCTGCTCGATGTGGTGCTGCACCGCGTCGGCGGACAGGACGTGGTGCGCATCGGCACGCCGGTCGCCAACCGGCAGAAAGCCGAGACGCATGGCCTGATCGGCTACCTGCTGAACCTGCTGGTGCTACAGGCGCGCATCGGCCCGGCCGATACGTTCCGCAACGTGCTGGCCCGCGTCCATGAAACGATGCTCGGCGCACAGGCGCACCAGGACCTGCCGTTCGACGCGCTGGTGCGGGCGCTGCAGCCCGAACGCCAGCCGGGCGTGCATCCTCTGTTCCAGGTCAAGTGCACACAGCAGGACGACATTCCCGCAACGCGTGCTGTGGGGGATCTCGCGGTGGAGGTCGAGGCGGTCAGCGCCGGCCTCGCGCATTTCGACCTGAGCCTGGACTTCACGGACAGGGGCGAGCGCATCGGCTGCGTGTTCGCCTATGACGCGGCGCTGTTCGATACCGCCACGATCGAGGCGCTGGCGCGGGCCATGACGGCCTGCGCCGGTGCGGTGTGCCGTGACGCTGCGGTGGCGGTGTCGTCGATCCCGCTGGCAGCATCGCCGACCGTCGGCGAGCCGGTCGTCCACGCGCACACCGATGTACTGTCGATGTGGGATGCCGCCGTGGCACAGCAGCCGGATGCCATCGCTGTGCGGCATGAATCGGCAGCGCTCACGTTCGCCGAGGTTGACGCGGCGGCCAATTGCCTCGCGGGCAAGCTCGTCGCCTATGGCGTGGGCCGCGAGCAGGCGGTGGCAGTGCATGCACACCGCTCGCCGCAACTGGTGGTCGGCATGCTGGCCGTGCTGAAAGCCGGGGGCGTGCATGTGTCGCTGGACCCGGCGCTGCCGGCGCAGCGGCTGGCTTACCAGTTGCAGGACAGCGGCGCCGTACTGCTGCTGGACGCAGCCGGGCTGTCCTGGCAACCCGAGGTGCCCGTGTGGCCGATGGATGCGCAGGCAGCGGAGCCCGGCGGCTTCATTCCCGCACCCATCGCGCCTGCCCAGGCCGCGTACCTCATCTACACCTCCGGCTCCACGGGCCAGCCGAAGGGCGTGCTGGTCAGCCACGGCGCGCTGGCCAACTACGTGCAGGGCGTGCTGGAGCGTGTGGCGCTGCCCGACGATGCCGGCGGGATGGCGATGATCTCCACCGTGGCGGCCGACCTTGGCCACACCGTGCTGTTCGGCGCGCTGTGCTCGGGCCGCACGCTCCACCTGATCGACGCCGCACGGGCGTTCGATCCCGACCGCTTTGCCGGCTACATGCGCGAACACCGCGTGGATGTGCTGAAGATCGTCCCCGGCCACCTGCAGGCGCTGCTGGCCGCGGCCGACCCTGCAGGCGTGCTGCCCGCGCGTTGCCTGGTGCTCGGCGGCGAGGCCACCGGCTGGCCGCTGCTGGAACGTATCGCGCAACTGCGGCCCGACCTGCGCGTGCTGAACCACTACGGCCCCACCGAGACCACCGTGGGCATGCTGACGCAATCCGCCGGCGAGGCCAGCCGCGCCGCGGCGTCGCTGCCGGTCGGCCGCACGCTCGACAACTGCGCCGCCTGGGTGCTCGATGCAAGCCTGCAGCCAGTGCCCCCCGGCGTCGCAGGCGAACTCTATCTCTCCGGTGCGGGTGTCGCGCGCGGCTATCGCGGCCGCGCGGGGCAGACCGCCGAGCGCTTCGTCGCGCATCCTTTTGCCGCCGGCGAACGCATGTATCGCACCGGCGACCGCGTGCGCGAACTGGCCGACGGCAGCCTGGAATTCCTCGGCCGCGCCGACGACCAGGTCAAGATCCGCGGCTACCGCGTGGAGCCGCGCGAGGTGGCGCGGGTGCTGCAGACGCTGGAAGGCGTCGGCGAGGCCGAGGTGATCGCGCGCGCTGTCGGCGATGATCGCCTGCAACTGCTTGGCTACGTAGTGCCGCAGGCTGGCATGCAACTGGATCCGGACGCGCTGCGCACGGCGCTTGGCGCATCGTTGCCGGACTACATGGTGCCATCCGCCGTGACCGTGCTGGACGCGCTGCCTCGCACCGCCAACGGCAAGCTCGACCGCCGCGCCTTGCCTGACCCGCGTCCCGCCGCCACGCCCGGTTTCGATGCGCCGCAGGGCGAGGCCGAGCAGGCGCTGGCCGAGGTCTGGGCCCAGGTGCTGCGCCGCGAACGCGTGGGGCGCCACGACAACTTCTTCCAGCTCGGCGGCGACTCCATCCTCGCGCTGCAGATCATTGCCCGCGCCCGCAAGCGGGGTTTGCGGCTGACGCCGCGCCAGTTGATGGAGAAGCAGACGGTGGCGGCAGTGGCCGCTATCGCTGGAGCCGCCGCGGCGGCTCCGCAAGCCGCCGCCGCCAACGGTGCCGCGTTTGCCCCGACGCCGGTGCAGGCATGGTTCTTCGCGCAGGAATTCGCCTCGGCACAGCACTGGAACCAGTCGCTGCTGCTGTCGCCAGGCAAGCCGGTCGACGTCGAGCGCCTGCGGCAGGCAGTCGGGCGGCTGGTCGGCCATCACGAGGCCTTGCGGCTGCAGTTCACGCAGGAGGGCGGCCGCTGGTGCCAGCAAGTCGGGCCGCAAGCTGCCGTCTTCGAGACGGTGGACCTGAGCGCCGAGCCCGACTTCGCGGCAGCCGTTACGCGCACGGCTGCGCAGGCGCAGCTGAAGCTGACCCTTGCCGCGCCGTTCCGCGCGGTCTGGATGGAAGCTGGCGCCGGCCGTGCCGGCCGGCTGCTGCTGGTTGCGCATCACCTGGTCGTCGATGCGGTGTCGTGGCGCATCCTGGTCGAGGATCTGCAGGCTTGCTACACGCAGGCTGGCAACGCCTTGCCGCCCACCAGCGCGTTCCGCCTCTGGTCCGAAACGCTCGCGCGCCACGCGCAGTCGCCGACGCTGCTGGCCGAGCTGCCGTACTGGCAAGCGGTGACGCAGCATGTCGAGCCGCTGCCGGGGCATGCCGGCGGTAGCAACCGCGTTGCCGAGGCGCAAACGGTTACGCTTGAACTCGATGCGGCGGCTACCGCAGGCCTGTTGTCGAAGGTGCCTGCCGCCTATCGCACCCGCATCAACGACGTGTTGCTGACCGCGCTGGCCCGCACGCTGTGCGCATGGGACGGCCGAGACAGCGTGCTGGTCGAGCTGGAAGGCCACGGCCGCGAGGACGCTTTCGATGGCGTCGACATGGGCCGCACGGTCGGCTGGTTCACCACCTTGTTCCCGGTGCGGCTGGCACCGGCAGGGGCTGCCCTGGGCGACAGCCTGAAAGCCGTCAAGGAACAGCTGCGCGCAGTGCCGGGCAACGGCCTCGGCTACGGCGTACTGCGTTACCTGAGCGAAACCGGCCGCGTGCTGGAGCAGGGCGCGGCGCCGCAGGTCACGTTCAACTACCTCGGGCAGATCGATCCCGCAGCGGAAGGCGGCTGGCAGCTCGCACCGGAATCCAGCGGCGCGCAACGTGCACCGGACAGCCAGCGCCGCACCTGGCTGGAAGTCGTGGCCGTCGTGCAGCAGGGCCGCCTCGGCATGCGCTGGACCTACAGCACGGCCATCCACGACGAAGCTACCGTAACGGGCCTGGCTGCGCGCTTCATGCAGGAATTGCGAGCCCTGATCGTTCTCTGCAGCGGCGGCGCGCACGGCGCCACGCCGTCGGATTTCCCGCTGGCCGCGCTGTCGCAGGCGCAACTCGACGCCCTGCCGTTGCCGCTGGCGCACGTAGCCGACCTGTACCCGCTGTCGCCGATGCAGCAGGGCATGCTGTTCCACAGCCTCTACGCCCCCGCCGACGGCGCCTACGTCAACCAGCTGCGCGCCGATGTCGACGGGCTCGACGTCGAGCGCTTCCGCGCGGCCTGGGCCGGCGCCATCGCGCGTCACGACGTGCTGCGCACCGGCTTCGTGCCCGGCGACGCGGCGCTGCAATGGGTGGCGACGCGCGCAGACGTCCCGCTGACGGTGCTCGATTGGCAGGACCGTGCCGATGCCGCGGACGCGCTCGACGCCTACGCGCAGGCCGACGCTCAACGCGGCTTCGACCTGGCCACGCCGCCGCTGATGCGCCTGACGCTGGTGCGCACCGCACCGCGCACGCATCACCTGATCTGGACGCGCCACCACCTGCTGCTCGACGGCTGGAGCACGTCGCGCCTGCTGGGCGAGGTGCTGCGCAGCCTGGCCGGCGAATCGCTGCCCGCGCCGGTGGCACGCTACCGCGACTACATCGGCTGGGTGCAGGGCCGCCAGGCCGGCGCCGCGCAGGCGTGGTGGCGGGCGCAACTGGCCACGCTAGACGGCCCCACGCAGCTGGCAGGCCCCACGCGCGAAGGTTCCGGCCACGGCGAGATCGCGCTGCAGCTCGACGCTGCCGAGACCGAGCGCCTCACGGCGTTCGCGCGCGCCGAGCGCGTCACGGTCAACACGCTGGTGCAGGCCGCGTGGGCGCTGCTGCTGGGCGCGCACACGCGGCGCGATACCGTGGCCTTCGGCGCCACGGTGTCGGGCCGGCCCGCCGAACTGGCCGGTGCGGAGCAGATGGTGGGCCTGTTCATCAATACCTTGCCGGTGGTTGCCACCGTGACGCCGGGCCGCGCGCTGGGCGACTGGCTGCGCGCGCTGCAGGCGCAGGGCGTGGCCGCGCGCGAGCACGAACACACGCCGCTGCACGAGATCCAGGGATGGGCCGGGCACGGCGGCCGCGGCTTGTTCGACACCATCGTCGTGTTCGAGAACTACCCCGTCGATGCCGCCCTGCGCGAGACTGCTGGGGATGGGCCGGTGTTCCGCGCCGTTGCCAGCCGCGAGCCGACCAGCTATGCCATGACGCTTGCCGTGCTGCAGGACGATGCGCTGTCACTGCACCTCGGCTATGCGCGTGCCAGCTTCGACGACGAGGCCGCGGCCCGGATCGGGCACCAGCTTGCATACCTGCTGCGCCAGATGCCGGACGCCGCCACGTGCGCGCTGAGGCTGGCCGATGCCGGCGAATGCGACGCCTTGCGCCGGCACGGCGAGAACCCCTGGCAGCGCCCGTATTACGATGCCGTGCACCAGCGCATCGCGGCGCAGCGCCCGGAGGCACCGGCGCTGATCCACGCCGGCGGCACGCTGTGCCATGGTGAACTGAACGTCCGGGCCAACCGGCTTGCCCATCGCCTGCGTGCGCTTGGCGTGCGGGCGGAGTGCCGCGTCGGCGTGGTCGCCGGGCATACGCCCGACACGCTGGTGGCAATGCTCGCCATCCTGAAGGCGGGGGGCGCCTGCGTGCCGCTCGATCCGGCGCTGCCGGCGGCGCGGCTGGAATACATGCTGCGCGACAGCGGCATCGCGCTGCTGCTGGGCCCGGCCGCCGCGCTGGAAGACCTGCCCGCGAACGTGGTGCCGCTGGCGCTCGACCGGCTCGACCTGTCCGTCGAGCCTGATGTCGACCCCGGCGTGCCGGTGCATCCGGACCAGCTCGCCTACGTGATCTACACCTCCGGCTCGACCGGCCAGCCCAAGGGCGTCGCCGTGGCCCACGGGCCGATGTCGATGCACCTGCAGGCCGCGGGGGAACGCTATCCGATCGTCGCGGACGACCGCGTGCTGCTGTTTGCGTCGCTGGGCTTCGATGCAGCGTTCGAGCAGTGGGCATTGCCGTTGATGCATGGCGCCGCCGTGGTATTGCGCGGCAATGCGGACCCGACGCCGGAAATGCTGGCAGAACTGGTGCGCGCGCACGGCGTGACGATGCTCGACCTGCCGCCGGCACTGATCCGCACGCTGGAAGGCGTAACCGTCCGCACGCTGATCGCCGGTGGCGAGGCGTGGCCATTGGCGGAGGCCGAGCGCGCGCGCGAGACGCTGCGTCCGCAACGCCTGTTCAATGCCTATGGCCCGACCGAATGCGTGGTATCTCCCACCATCTGGCATGGCGCGGTGCCGCTCGCGGACGACGTCCCTTATGCCCCGATCGGCACGCCGCTGGGCGAACGCAAGGCCTACGTGGTCGATGCCGCCATGCAGCTGGTGCCGGCCGGTGTACCCGGTGAGCTGTACCTGGGCGGGACCGGTCTGGCGCGCGGCTACTTGCAGCGCGCGGGGCAGTCGGCCGAGCGTTTCGTTGCCGATCCGTTCGATGCCGCGGGTGGCCGTCTCTATCGCACCGGCGACCTGGTGCGCTGGCGTGCCGACGGCCAGCTCGAATACCTCGGCCGCATCGACCAGCAGATCAAGATCCGCGGCCTGCGCATCGAGCCCGGCGAGATCGAGGCACAACTGCTGGCGCAGCCCGGCGTGCGCGCGGCGGCGGTAGTCGCCGTGGTGGGTGACAACGGCACGCGGCTGGTCGCCTATGCCTGCGGCGAAGCTGAGCCAGTTGCGCTGCGCGAGGGCCTGGCGCGCGTGCTGCCCGACTACATGGTGCCGACCGCCATCGTCATGCTGGAAGCACTGCCGCTGACGACGAACGGCAAGCTCGACCGCGCCGCGCTGCCTGCCGCACCGGCCGGCCACGCTGCCTACGAAGCGCCGCAAGGCGAGACCGAGACCACGCTCGCCAGCCTGTGGGCCGGGCTGCTCGACGCGCCGCGCGTGGGCCGTCACGACCACTTCTTTGAACTGGGCGGCCATTCGCTGCTGGCGATGCAGCTCGCCGGACGCATCCGCGCGGCGCTGCATGCCGAGCTGTCGTTGCGGGAAATTTTCGCGCACCCCGCGCTGGCCGCCATGGCGGCCGCCGTCGCGCAGCGCCAGCATGGCGTCGCGGTGGAGCAGGCAATTACCAATCTTGACGAATTCATTGACGATCTGGAGGCCATCTGATGGACGACTCTGCGATCTATCGCATCGCGCAGCGCTTTGCCGGCCTGTCGGCCGAACAGCGCCAAGCCGTCTACCAGCGCGTGCTGGCCGAAGGCATGACAGCCGGCCAGTTCCCGGTCACCCCGCGCGCACCGGCGGCATCCCGGGATGGCGGCCAGCCGCTGTCGTATGCGCAGTCGCGCCAGTGGTTCCTGTGGGAACTGGAGGGCGGTGGCAGCGCGTACCACATCACGGGCGCATTGCGCCTGCAGGGCAAGCTGGACATGGCAGCCGTGCGCGAGAGTTTCGGCGCCATCGTGGCGCGCCATGAGGCGCTGCGCACGGTGTTCCGCGCCAATGCGGAAGGGCTTGCCGAGCAGTGGGTGATGGAGTCCGGCGCATTCCAGTTCAGCGAGATCGATCTGACCGGCAGCGCGGACGCCGAGGCCGAAGCGGGTCGGGTCGCGCGCGAACTGGGCGAGACGCCGTTCGAGCTCGGCACTGGGCCGCTGCTGCGCGTGGGCCTGCTGCGGCTGGCTGCCGGGGAGCATGTACTGGTGGTGGTGATGCACCACATCGTCTCCGACGGCTGGTCGGTGCAGCTGATCGTCGACGAG
>NZ_CAJPVI010000091.1 GCF_905397435.1 Cupriavidus numazuensis | reverse complement strand
GCACCACCGTGAGTGGGAATACAGCGCTGATTGGACGAGCCCTGCAAGCGTCTGTGGCCCCTGCTGCTAGCGGCATCGGGTGATCGCCTTCGGCTGCGCTACGCGCAGAGCTCTAGTCTGGGCACGCAGGGCCAGGGCAAACCACGCCTCGGTAACGAGGCCCGCGCATTGCATGCGCCAAGTGGAGAGAGGGAGAAGAAATACAGACCTCGGGCGCCAGCGACGTTGTTGAGCTTGCGCCCCGACCAGGATGCGCGCGCAGCGCAGCCGAAGGCGTCCCACCACTGACCGTGTTGGAAGGCTGTACCCGAGTCCGTCTTGGGGATCGTCCAAACGCCGTGCCGCGCCAGGCACAGGTTCTGACTCACATAGCGTTAGCAGGTTGGAACGGCCGACCACCATCGCAGGCGTCCAAAGCCGTTTGAACTCCTGCCACCGTGGAATTGATGGCCAGCGGCAACGACGCGCTTTTCTGCCTACTCTTTTGTCGCTCGGACAAAAGAGTAGGTCGCCGGCTACGCCGGCGAAACAGCGGCGCCTGCCAAGAACGACACCTTAATCCCAGCCCCAAAACCCCCGCCGGCGACGCCGTTGCGCATGCCAAAAACGATAACCAAATCACCAATCCGGCGAAGAACCAAGCGGAAGGTCTACGACAAGTCCGATCAAAGGAGATCTTCCAGTCGATCGTGCTGCCAGCGTATATCCTCGGGACTGAGCACAATATAACCAAGCGATTTCAGCAACCTCAGCGCCTCCAGTTCGGCATCCAGGTACACCGGACGTTCCCGTCCACGAGCATGCTGTGCGACCAGCAACTGCGATCCGCTTGCATACACATAGGGAACATCGTCACCTGACGGCTGCCGGGCGGCGAGAATACGGCAGTGAGCCAGGTTAGGCTTCCAGCTGATATCCACGGCAGCATTGGACCTTGCCGTGCAAAGCCGCAATCGCTTCAATGCCTTGATCCAGTTGACGAAGCTGTCGCGATCGGAGGGTTGATAACCTTTCAGCAAACATGCGAGCGCATCTTGCGCGATGGCGGTCACCGCTGCACGGTCATCGTCGAGCACGGAGATCTCCAGCGCCGCGCGCTCGCATCCGTCCTGATCATAGATCTGGCATTCGCAGTCGATCGCACCCTGCTGTAGCAGCTCGCATAACAGAGCCCAGGCTCTCGGATTTTTGGCGAGCCTGCCTTCGAGGGTGGGATCTACCTGAGCGAGCAGTTCCGGCATCGAACGATGCTCATTCGAAAGGACTGCCAAGGCAAAAGCCATTGCGTTCTCTGACGGCTTGTCACCGCGCGCCAGTCTTCGGGTGGCGACTTCCTTGAGTTCGCTGATTTCCGCGGCGGTCTCTGCGGCATGCCGCCACGCATAGGCTTCGAGGCTCTCCGACAGTTTGCGTGCGGGCCTGGTCAACTGCAAAGCCAGCGTCTGGACAACGCTTTTGCACACGGCGCAGTGACATTCCAGCCGCCCCGCATGCAGGAATCCCGCATATAGCCGCTCCTGATGACCGCAGTGCGGACATTCGATGGCAAAGCCGCCCTGTCGCACCGGCCGCTGGGTCGCGAGCAAGCCGTCGACCTGGTAGTTTGCCCGTCCATCGCAGCACGGGCACATCCACTGCAGCTTGTGCGCACCATCACGCGGCGCGACTGCCCGCTCGAATTGTCTTTCTATCGAACTGCGTGGAATGCCTTGGGAGCGCCCGAGCACATCGGCACAGTAGTGCCAATAGCAATAGGAGTGAGCAAGGGCGGCGACTTCGGTATCAAGGCCTTGAAGCGCGGGGAGAGGATTGACGTTGCCGCGGATCTCGTCGGCCAGCGCATCGATCAGCGCTACCCCACCGGGCATCGCCGCTTCCAGCGCCGTGCGGCTCTGCTCGCGGAAATCCGCCACGTGAACCCGGCGGATAAAGTCTTCGTTCTCGAGCCAGAACAAATGCCCCGGAAGGGCTTCCAGCCCCTCGATACCCGCCCGGATTTCCGACATGCCCGGACAGGCGAGAAATGTGAACGGCTTGCTGAACAGGAAAGTATCTGCCATGGGTCACCGGATTATCCTGCCCACGAGCCTCGATCGCCCGTGCGCGATAGTCACTATCCCTTGACTGCACTAACGCCCATTGAGCGCGCCGCGTCTGTATGCGCGGATACGCGGCACTCCGCTGCGGGAGTGTTTCTTCTTCTTTCTTGTCACATCGCGTCGCGAGCACTTTGTGCGTGCCGCATGGACAGCATAGGCGACGATTGCCTGTGCTTGCAATGTCATCTAACCGCGCCCCGGATCTTTCGAGAGCACTTCCAAGAGCGGATTGTCCGTTGAGGCCGGTCTGCCGGCTCGGCAACTACGCAGAAACAGGTACGCCCTGCGTGCCAGCGGAAGTCGCAAAAATCGCGAGATCCAGGCGCGGGCGGGTCTCAGGCCTGCCCGGTCACAGACTCACTACCCACCGCGTCCGGCGCATGCAGCCGCCGATACAGATCATCAATCCGCTCCCGGCTGGTCCGCAATTCTTCACGTCCCTGCTCCGTGAGCAGATAGACACGCCCGATGCCATCCCGGAGGACAGATTGCAGATACCCCTCCATCTGCAACGCGCGCAGCAGTGGCCGCACCGTGCCGATATCGACCTGGAAGCCGTATTCCATCAACATTTCTGCAAGCATGGCCACGGTCGCGGGGACTTCCATGGCGAACTGCAGGACGTAAACACGGGCGAGCAAGCCCAGGAACTGTCGTTTCATGTGGCAGGCAACGCGGAACAGGGAAGGCTGGTTGACGCAAGTTTTGCAATGTGAAGCATGCGGCCGGCACGGGCGTCACAAACTTGCATGGCATGCCGGAACTGTAAGCTTGCGCCTCGTTTCGGCAAAAAAGAAGCCGCCAGAGTCCTGGCGGCTTGTCGGGAATGCGTCGGAGGGGTCAATTAACTCTGGCGCAGACCAGATTTTAGTTTGATCGAAGTCGCCTTGTCACGCGCTTGACGTACATCCCCCTCTACCGAGGGGTGTCACCGTAAGGCTTCTGGAAGGTCACGTTGCGTGCAACCGTCCGGATCGTCGGATTGGTGCCTTAAATCGCAAGAAAATCGTATTTTTGTGATGATTTATTCGCAATTTCGCGACGCAAAGCGAAGCCTCCTGCCGTCATGGAGACGTCCGAAAACAGCTTGCGGCCTGGGCTCGTGCTGGCGTCTAATCCGCCCATGCCCCAATGGCAAGTCACCGAACCATGAAACCCGCCGATCTCGTCCGCCTGTTGTCGCTGGCCGCCCTCTGGGGCGCCAGTTTCCTGTTCCTCCGTATCGGGGCCCCGGTCCTGGGACCATTTCCGACCGCCTTCGTGCGCATTCTGATCGGTGCGGTCACGCTAGCCGCCTGCCTGCCGATACTGGGCCTGCGTTGGGAGATGCGCGGCAAGTGGCCGGCGGTGCTCATGCTCGGCGTGGTGAACTCCGGGATTCCGTTTGTGATGTATGCCGTCGCGGCGCTCTGGCTGCCGGCCGGATATTCCGCGGTGTTCAATGCCATGACGCCGCTGATGGGCGTGCTGATCGGTGCGCTGTGCTTTGCCGAGCGATTGACCCGGGCCAAGGCAGCGGGTGTGTTGCTGGGCATTGCCGGTGTGGCGGTACTCACGCGCACCGGTCCGGTGGCGTTTTCCGTGCATGTAATGCTTGGGGCGCTGGCCTGCCTGGTGGCCACAGCATGCTATGGGCTGGCTGGGTTCCTGACACGCCGGTGGATCACCGAGCGGGGCGGGCTGGACAGCCGCCTCGTCGCTGCCGGCAGCCTGATCGGAGCAACGCTGTTCCTGCTGCCGTTCAGCGTCGGCGCGCTGGCACAGCACAACACGCTGCCCGATGCGGGCGCCGGGGTCTGGGCGGCCATGCTGGGTCTCGGCGTGGTATGCACTGCGCTGGCTTACATCCTCTATTACAGGCTGATTGCCGACCTTGGTCCGGTGCGTTCCCTGACCGTCACGTTCCTGATTCCGCCGTTCGGCATAGTCTGGGGCGCGCTGTTCCTGCACGAATCGCTGTCGTGGGCGCACCTGGCGGGTGGCGCGCTGATTGGTGCCGCAGTGTGGCTGGTGTTGCGGCCGTCCAGGCCACTGGCACAGCCCGCACCCGCGCGTGGCTGAGCTTCAGGCGCCGCTCACGACGTTGTAGCGCTCGCGTACCAGCGTCACCACGCGGCGCGCCTGGCGCAGGTTGCGCACGGCATCGGCCTCGGAGCGCTCGGGGAAATCGACTTCGGCGCTCCAGTTGCAGCCGGTGTGGTCCGGCCGGTGCACGCACAGCGCACGTAGCTGGCAGTCCTGGCAGCCCGGCTCTTGGCGCAGGCACAGGTTGAGCAAACGCTTCAGTTCGGACAGAGGCTTGGTCAGTCGGTCCATGATCGGCTCCTGCTAAGGTGCGCCGTGCATGTCAGCCGGCCGGTCGTTCGGCCCGGCATTCCGGGCAGATGCCATACAGCACCAGCATGTGCTCACGCAGCGCGAAATCGTTGTCGGCAGCCACCTGGCGCTGGCGCTGCTCGATGCGTTCGTCCCGGAATTCCTCGACGCGCCCGCAGTTCACGCAGATCAGATGGTCGTGATGGCCGCCCTCGTTGAGCTCGAACACCGCATGATCCGACTCGAAGCTGTGGCGCAGCAGGATCTCGGCCTGCACTAGCTGGTTGAGCACGCGGTACACGGTCGACAGCCCGGCGTCGTCGTCCTGCGTGAGCAGGATGCGATAAACGTCTTCGGCGCTCAGATGGCGCCGGTCGCTGGTGCGGAACACCTCCAGGATGCGCATGCGGGGCGACGTGGCCTTGAGACCGGCGCGCTTCAGGTGGGCAGGATCGGACATCACGGTTGGCATGGCATGCGGCTACAGGCGCCATCCAGGGATGGCGTCGGGAAAATCGGTGGAAATCAGGCTGAAAGACGTCCGGAACGCCCTTGCGGTGCGTCCCGGACGTGGCGCCGTGCCGGAACGGCTGAGCGGCGCGCGGAATAAAAAGGCGGCTTGGCTTGTCGACGGATGACGCGGTCGGGAAAGCGGGGTCTGGTTGCTTTCCCGACCATCCGGCGACTGGCTACTGCCAAACGCTCCGCGTTACGGAGCGGTCCCCACAAAAGTCGGTAACGGGATGCCGCCTGCTGGCGGCGATCCGAAATTCTTCCCGGCTGGCCCGCTGCCCACGCCGCGTACCGCGACGGTGCCAGCCTGGCCGGTTTGCCTGCTTTTGCCTGTTTCGCGTTGTTGCTGCGTCAGACAGTGATGCCATAGTAAATGGGAATCGATCTCATTACAAGGGGAATTTTGAATTTTTCGCGAGGAGGGCAATTCTCATGGGTTGGCTCGGCCGGTCATGCCCGACAGCGCCTCCACCCATCTTCCCGGCGTCACCCCGAAAGCGCCTTTGAAATGCCGCGTCATATGGCTCTGATCGGCGAATCCCGCCTCGATCGCGGCGGCGCTCAGTGATGCGCCTTGCATCAGCAGATGCCGTACCCGGGCGAGCTGGCATTGCGTGCGGAAGCGGCCCGGACTCGTGCCGAACAGCACGCGGAACTGGCGCGCGATGGTCCAGCGGTCGAGGCCTGCCGCCTGCTCCAGCGCTTCCATGCCGAGTTCGCGCTGGCTGTCGCCGATGATCAGCTCGCGCACGCGCATCAGCGCGGGGAGGGCCAGCGCGCGGGAGCGCTCGCCGGACGGGTGCCCGGCGGCGTCGAGCAGCAATTGCGTGACCGATGCCACGATATCCACGCCGCACAGCGCGTCGACGGGATCGTCGAGATTCCATACGCCGCTGGCAAGGCAATCCGCGATCCGTGCCGTTCCGACCACCGGTGCCGGTACGAACGGCAGCGCGCGTCCGCCCAGCGCCTGCTGCACCAGCGCCGGATCGACATAGACGATCCGGTAGCCGAAGCCCTCCGGCGTACCGGCGCGGCCGTCGTGCAGCTCGTCGGGATGCAGGATGTGGCATTCCCCGGGCAGGCAGTGGCGGGTTTCGCCGCGATAGCGGAAGGTCTGCACGCCGCTCAGCGTGATGCCAATGGCATAGGTTGCGTGGCGGTGCGGGGCGAACGCGTGATCAAGGAACTGCGCCTCGGCACGCTCGATGCCTGCGGCACCGGGCCCGAACCGCATGCGATTTCGCAGTGGTGCGCCGCTATCGCCTGCACAATCGTTCAAGACAGTCTCCGCATGGCTTTGTACGCTGGCACCAATGCTAACGCCAACCGGAGACGCACATGGCGGTGGGATTCATCGGACTCGGCGTCATGGGGCAGCCCATGGCGCTCAACCTCGCGCGAGCCGGCACGCCGCTGGTGGTGTGGAACCGATCGGGCGGGAAGTACCAGCCTCTGGTGGAGGCTGGCGCCACGGTGGCGGACAGCGCGGCGGATGTGTTCGCCCGCGCCGGCGTGGTGATCCTGATGCTGGCGAACGACGCGGCCATCGACGAGGCACTGGGCCGCGGCACGCCGGACTTTGCCGCGCGGGTTCGCGAACGAACGATCGTGCATATGGGGACCACTTCGGCCGCGTACTCCCACGGGCTGGAGGCCGATATCCGTCAGGCGGGCGGCCAATATGTCGAAGCGCCCGTGTCGGGCTCGCGCAAGCCGGCAGAGGCGGGCCAGCTCGTTGCCATGCTTGCGGGCGACGCGGCCGCCGTGGAGCCAGTGCGGCCGCTGCTGGCGCCGATGTGCCGTGAGGCGATCCCCTGTGGTGCCGTGCCGAACGCGCTGACGATGAAGCTTGCGGTCAACGTGTTCCTGATCACGATGGTCACCGGGCTGGCGGAGGCCATGCATTTTGCCGAACGCCACGGGCTCGATCCGGCGCATTTCATGGCCGTGGCCAATGCGAGCCCGATGGCAAGCGATGTGTCGCGCATCAAAGTGGCGAAGCTGGCCGCGCGCGACTTCTCGGTGCAGGCCGCCATTACCGATGTGCTGAAGAACAGCCGGCTGGTTGCCGAGGCGGCGAGGGCGGCGGGGATGGCGTCGCCGCTGCTCGATGTCTGCCATGCGCTTTACGGCGAGACCGAAGCGCTGGGGCTTGGCCAGGCTGACATGGCGGCCGTGATCCGTGCGTTCGAGCAGCGTACGGCGCAGCTTGGCTGAGGGCGTTCAGGTCGTCAAAGACGATTCTCGCGGCAGGTCCAGGATCCATTCGCGGAACGCTTCGAGCGCGTCGGGCGGCGGCCGGCCCTCGGGATACGCGAAGTAGTAGCCCTGCTGTTCATCGAGCACGCCCTCGACCGGCACGACGAGCTCGCCGCTGCGCAGTTCGCGCTCGACCAGCAGCCGCGGTGCCAGGCCGATGCCAAGGCCGGCCGCTGCGGCAGCGGTCATCATCGTGAACAGCTCATAGCGCGGCCCGCGCGATGCGGCGATGCCGTAGTCCCAGCCCTGCGCGGCATACCAGTCGCGCCATGCATGCGCGCGCGTGCTCAGGTGCAGGTGGCGGCAACGCGAGAACGCGGCGGCATCAGCGACCGGGTTCCCCTCAAGGAACGCCGGGCTGCAGACCGGCACCACACTGCCTTCGCGGAAAATCATGCCGCCGCGCGTGCCGGGCCAGAACTGGTCGCCGAAGTAGATCGCGGCGTCGTAAGCGCACTCCTGGAACGAGAACGGCTGCGAGCGGGCGCTCAGGTTGACGGTGATGTTCGGGTGCCGCCGCGCAAAGTCGGGCAGGCGCGGAATCAGCCATTGCGTGGCAAAGGTCGGCACCACCGCGAGCTCCAGCGTGTAGCCCATGGCACGGCCAGCGGTGATCTCCAACGTATCGCGCTGCAGGTGATCCAGATGGCGGCGGATGCGGGCCGCGTACTCGCGGCCCGTGTCGGTCAGTACCAGGCGCCGGCGCACGCGCGTGAACAGCGCCACGCCCAGTCGTTGCTCCAGCATCGCTACCTGGCGGCCCACGGCGCTCTGCGTGAGTGCCAGTTCATCGGCCGCGCGCGTGAAGCTGCCCAGCCGCGCCGAGGCCTCGAAGGCCTGCAGCGCGCCGAGGTGGGGGATGTCGTTTCTCATGGGGTTGACTACGGACGGCGCGGGGGGCGACCAGTATAGCGCCAGCGACCCGCACGACACTTTGTGCGCGGCACGCACAATGTTGTGCGGATTCCGCGCTTGTCGAGTCACCGTGCCGCCCCTATCCTGCCCCGGCAAATTCCTGCCTCCCGCCAATCGCCATGCACCCGAATATCGCCACGCTGCTGTCCGCCAACCTCGGTGAATCCCGTACCCGCCACCTGCTGTCGCTCGTCAGCGTGCCCGACGACCTGCCGTCCGATGCCGAAGGTCGCGCCACGCGCGCCGAGATTGCGCAGGCGCTGAACATGGTGTTGTTCGCCGGCATCCTGGACCGGGTGCCGACCGGACGTGCCTATACCGATGACGTGGCCGCCACCGGCGGCAAGGTGGTCTTCGATCACGGCGCGCTGCGCACGGTCAAGTGGCGCGACAATGGCGCCCTGCCCGAGGGCGAGGCCGCGTTCACGCGCATCCTGCGTCCGCTCGGCTATCGGCTGAACGGCCACTATCCGCTTGATCGCATCCGCATGACCGGACGCTCCTATGCTCATGCCGACGCGCCCGAAGGCATCGCACAGTTTTTCGTGAGCGAGTTCCACCCGGAAGGCTTCAGCGACGCCTTCCGCGCGGCGATCGGCCGCGTGACCGGCAACTCCGCCGATCCGCTGACGCCGCGTGCCCAGACGCTGCTGTGGCAACTGGAACGCGATGGCTTGCTGGCGGTAGCCGACGGCGTTGAATTGATCGGCCTGCTGGTGCCTTGCTTCGAGCGTCAGCATGATGTCCCGAGACTGGCGGACTACGAAACGCTGCTGCGCGAATCGGCCGAGATGGCGTGGATTGCGACCGAAGGCAACGCCTTCAACCACGCCACCGATCGCGTGGACGACGTGTTCGCGCTGTCGGCGCAGCAGAAGGCGCTGGGCCGACCGATGAAGGACAAGGTGGAGGTCTCGGGCAGCGGCCGCGTGAAGCAGACTGCGTTCCGTGCCGACATGGTGCGGCGTCAGTTCATTGGGGCTGACGGTGAGACCGTGGAGCGCGATGTGCCCGGTTCGTTCTACGAGTTCATTACGCGTGATCGTTTTGCCGATGCGCCTGCGGCGGGCCTGCGTTATGACCTGGGGTTTGATGCGGGTAATGCGCAGGGGATTTTCAGGATGACGGCGGCAGTGTGAGGGGGGAGAGGTTCCACGGTGAAATGCGGGGGTTATCGCTCTTGGCGGGCGCCGCTGTTTCGCCGGCGTAGCCGGCGAGTCACTTTTGTCCGAGCGACAAAAGTAACCAAAAACGCGTTTTGGTTGCCCCAAAGGGGCGAATTTTTATCGTAGTGTGCCAGGGGTGTTGTACGGGTATGGGCTTCAGAGTGAATTACGCTGCCTGCCGCGTGGGGCACCACCGTGAGTGGGAATACAGCGCTGATTGAACGAGCCCTGCAAGCGTTCGTGGCCCCTGCTGCTATCGATATCGAGTGATCGCCTTCGGCTGCGCTGCGCGCAGAGCCCTAGTCTGAGCACGCAGGCCCAGGGCAAACCACGCCTCGGAGACGATGCCCGCGCATGGCATGCGCGAAGTAGAGAAAGGATTTCGGACGAACCTAGGCGCCAGCGACGTTGATGAGCTCGCCTCCCGACGACGACGTGCGCGCAGCGCAGCCGAAGGCGTCCCACCACTGACTTGGTTGAAGCGCTGTACCCGAGTCCGTCTTGGGGATCGTCCAAAAGCCGTGCCGCGCAAGGCACAGGTTCTGACTCACATGGCGTAGCAGGTTGGAACGGCCGACCACCATCGCAGGCGTCCAAAGCCGTTTGAACGACTGCCGCCGTGGAATTGATGGCCAGCGGCAACGACGCGCTTTTTGGTTACTTTTTGTCGCTCGGACAAAAAGTGACTCGCCGGCTAAGCCGGCGAAACAGCGGCGCAGGCCAAGAACGATACCCCGGTCTCAACCAAAACCCGCCGGCTACGCCGGCGAAACCGCGGCGCCGGCCAAGCACGACACCCCATTCCCAACATCAATCCCCTACCCCACCTTCTTCGCATTAATCACCGCCTCAGCCACATTAGCCGGCGCCTCGGCGTAATGCTTGAACTCCATGGTGAACGTCGCGCGCCCCTGCGTGAGCGAGCGCAGAGAAGTCGAGTAGCCGAACATCGTCGCCAGCGGCACCTCGGCGCGCACGACCTTGCCGCCGCCGCCCGCGATCTCTTCCATGCCGTGCACTATGCCGCGCCGTGACGACAGGTCGCCCATCACGTTGCCGGTGAATTCCTCCGGCGTTTCCACTTCCACCGACATCATCGGTTCGAGCAGGATCGGCTTGGCGCGCCGCATGCCTTCCTTGAACGCCATCGAACCGGCCATGCGGAACGCGTTTTCGTTCGAGTCCACGTCGTGGTACGAACCGAACACCAGCGTGGCCTTGACGTCCACCACCGGGTAGCCGGCCAGCACACCAGCGGTCAGCGTCTCGCGAATGCCCTTGTCCACGGCGGGGATGAATTCGCGCGGCACTACGCCGCCCTTGATGGCATCGACGAACTCGTAGCCGCCGCCGTGCGGCATCGGCTCGAGGTTGAGCACTACGTGGCCATACTGCCCGCGGCCACCGGATTGCTTGATGAACTTGCCCTCGACGTCCTTGACGGCCTGGCGGACGGTTTCGCGGTAAGCCACCTGCGGCTTGCCGACCGATGCCTCCACGCCGAACTCGCGGCGCATGCGGTCCACCAGGATTTCCAGGTGCAACTCACCCATGCCGGAGATGATGGTCTGGCCGGATTCCTCGTCGGTCGTCACGCGGAACGACGGGTCTTCCTGCGCCAGGCGGTTCAGCGCGATGCCCATCTTTTCCTGGTCGGCCTTGGTCTTCGGCTCCACGGCCTGCGAGATCACCGGTTCGGGGAAGCTCATGCGTTCGAGGATGATGACCTTGCCCGGATCGCACAGCGTATCGCCGGTGGTGGCTTCCTTGAGTCCGACCGCCGCGGCGATGTCGCCGGCGCGCACTTCCTTGATTTCCTGGCGCACATTGGCATGCATCTGCAAGATGCGCCCGAGCCGCTCGCGCTTGCCCTTGACCGGGTTGTAGACCGTGTCGCCCGAATTCACCACGCCCGAATACACGCGGAAGAAAATGAGCTGGCCGACGAACGGGTCGGTCATGATCTTGAATGCGAGCGCGGAGAACGGCTCGTCGTCATTCGGGTGGCGCTCGGCTTCGCGATCGTCCTCGGTATGGCCGAGGATGGCGGGCACATCGGCGGGCGAGGGCAGGTAGTCGATCACCGCGTCGAGCATGCTCTGCACGCCCTTGTTCTTGAACGCACTGCCGCACAGCATCGGCACGATCTCGTTGGCGATCGTGCGCTTGCGCAGGCCTTGCTTGATCTGCGCCTCGGTGAGCGGTTCGCCGGCCAGGTACTGTTCGAGCAGCGTCTCGTCGGCTTCGGCCGCGGCCTCGATCATCTTGTCGCGCCATTCCTGCGCGACCGGCCGCAATTCGGCCGGGATGTCCACATATTCGAAACGCACGCCCTGGCTGGCATCGTCCCAGACCACGGCCTTCATCTTGACCAGGTCGACCACGCCCTGGAAATGGTCTTCCGCGCCAACCGGGATCTGGATCGGCACGGCGCGCCCCTTCAGGCGGTCGGCGATCTGGGTCTGCACGCGGAAGAAGTCCGCGCCGACACGGTCCATCTTGTTGACGAACGCGATGCGCGGCACGCTGTACTTGTTGGCCTGGCGCCAGACCGTCTCGGATTGCGGCTGCACGCCGCCCACGGCGTCATAGACCATGCACGCGCCGTCCAGCACGCGCATGGAACGCTCGACTTCGATGGTGAAGTCGACGTGTCCGGGCGTATCGATGATGTTGATGCGGTGCTCGGGATAGTTGCCGGCCATGCCCTTCCAGAACGCCGTGGTCGCCGCGGACGTGATGGTGATGCCGCGCTCCTGCTCCTGCTCCATCCAGTCCATGGTCGCAGCGCCATCGTGCACTTCCCCCAGCTTGTGATTGACGCCGGTGTAAAACAGGATACGCTCCGTCGTCGTCGTCTTGCCGGCGTCGATATGGGCACTGATGCCGATGTTGCGGTAGCGCTCGATGGGGGTTTTGCGGGACACGGTGATCTCTCCTGGATGACACCAATGAAATAGATTAGCACCTGTCGCACAAGCGCGTTTTCCCCTGCAAACGGAAGGGGCTGGCCTCGAACCGGCGCGTGCCCGACCGACTTTAGGTAGCAATTCCGCGAATCTAAAGAAGAATCTGCCCAAAGAACGCAAGGAAATTGCTTCGCCCTGAAGCAGAGTTCTCTTCATGCCGCGACGACGGTGCCTGCCTATACTTTCCCGCTTGTGTTTCGCGCTCCCAATGCGGCGTTTCCGAATGCGCGTTTCCTCTCCCGCGGTTGCCGGTCTTCCGGCGCCCGGACGCATTCCTGACCGACACCGAAACCGATATACCGATACAGAGGAACAGACAGGCAAGCATGGCTACCGTCCTGATCGTCGATGATCACCCCGCGTTGCGGCTGGTGATGAGATCGCAGCTTTCGCAATTGCTCGGCGTGGAGCATATTCTTGAAGCCGACAACGGCCAGTGCGCGATCGAGGCCGTGCGCCAGCACAAGCCGGAACTGGTGATGCTTGACCTCGACATTCCGCGCATCGGCGGGCTCGATGTAGCGACAAGGGTGCGCGACATCCATCCGCAGGTGCGTATCCTCGTCGTGACGGCGCTCGATCCGGCGGTGTTCGTGTCGCGCTCGTGGCAGGCTGGCGTGCAGGGTTTCGTCAGCAAGACGCAGGACATCCGGGAAATCCTGCGCTCGGTGGAGTCGGTGCTGGCCGGCTATACGGTATTTCCGGCGCTGGCGCGGCGCGGCTCGCCCGGACCCGTGCTGTGCGGCGACGACGAGAACCTGCGCCGCCTGTCCGACAAGGAGCTGGTCGTGCTCAAGATGCTGGCGCGCGGCCTCTCATACAAGACCATCAGCGGCGAACTGTTTATCAGCAACAAGACCGTCAGCAGCTACAAGGCACGCATCATGACCAAGCTGCAGGTCAGCTCGCTCGTGGAACTGGTGGATTTCGCCCGCCGCTGCCGGTTGGTCCAGTAGAAGTCGTTGCCGGTGGCGCAGGCTCAGGGAATTTGAATATCCCGTGCAGACGGCGCGCGTGCAAGGCGACACCGCCGCTGGCACACTGTCGGTCTGATCAATGCGCGAGACTGGACGGGGAGACGGCTGTGGGCGAGTTGCAGACCATGCTGGAACACCATGGGCTGATGCTGGTATTCCTGAACGTGCTGGCGGAACAGGCAGGGCTGCCGATTCCGGCGTATCCGATGCTGTTCGTGGCCGGAGCACTCGGTGTGCAGGAAGCCGGCCCTTCCATTGGCGCGGTGCTGGCAGCCGTCATTGCGGCCTGCCTGATCGCGGATACCGCCTGGTATTTTGCAGGCCGCCGGCTGGGCCAGCCGATGCTGCGCACGATCTGCAAGGTGTCGATGTCGCCGGACACCTGCATTCGCCAGACCCAGTCGCTCTATCTTCGTGTAGGACCACGTTCGCTGGTATTCGCCAAACTGCTGCCCGGCGCCGGTGCGCTGTCCACCGCCATGGCTGGCATGACCGCCACGCCGTTGCCGGTGTTCCTGTTCTATGACGCCTTGGGCGCGCTGGTATGGGCGGGCGCGGCGCTGCTCATCGGCGTGGTGTTCAGCGATTTTGTGGATGTCATTCTCGCGGCATTCAGCGCCTACGGGCATCTGGCGGTGATGGCGTTGCTGGGCGCATTCGCGCTGTTCCTGGCCTGGCGCGTGTGGTGGCGTTTCCACATGCTGCGCCGCACGCGGCGGATACCGCGCATGACTGTCGATGAACTCGAAGCGCGCCGCCGCGCCGGTACGCTGCCGCTGGTGCTCGACGTGCGCGCGCATGGGCCGGTGCCGATCGAGCGTATTCCGGGCGCCCTGGTCGTCGACATGCACGGACCGCTCGATTCACTGCGCGTCCAGCTTGAATCGCGCGATATCGTCGTCTACTGTGCCTGCCCGAACGAGATCTCGGCGGCCATCCTGGCAGAACGGCTTCGCGTGGCCGGCTATGCGAAGACGTGGGCACTGTTAGGTGGCTTCGACGAATGGAAGCGCCTGCACGGCGCCGATATCGCCCCCACGGCGGCACACGCCGCCAACGACGCGACGGCCGGCTGAGCCGCCCCCCTGGGCGGCAGCTTTCAGCGTTTGCCGGCGGTCTGGAACACCGACAGGTCCGGGTAGACCGCGCGGATCTTCTCCCACTCGGCCGCGTTGAAGAACTGGCACTTGCCGGCGCCAAAACGCTTGCCCACTTCCACGCAGAAGCGCACGGCCTCGGCAATGTCGATCTCGTGGTTGGCCGACGTGGCGCTGCCCGAGACGACCGATTGTGCCGTGACCGCCACGCCCACCACCGGTGCCTGCGTGGCCACGTGTGGCTGCATGATGCTGTTGAAGTGGTACAGGCCGTTGTGGTACGGCGTGATGTCCTGCTGCGAGATCGGGAACGTGACGGCCGGGCAGCCGGTGGTCGATTCCATCGTCGCAACCAGGTCCGGGCTCACGCGCAGGATGTAGCCCTGCATGGCCGTCGGCGAGATCGCGAAGCCGCGATGCTTGATGATGCTGTTGCCCTTGGACGCATCGATCGACAGGATCGCGTCCATTTCCGGTAGTACCTGGTAATCGTTCATGGTGTCGGACGACACCGGCATGCCCATGAACGGCACCGGGTCATGTGGCTGCATCGACACATTGGTCGACAGGTGCGTCGTCACGATAATGTCGCCGGCCAGGTGGTCGCCACGCGCCTTCATCTGGGCGAGCTTCAGCGCCACGGCCAGGCAGCCGATCGGGCCATCCGCGTCCGAGACCAGACCGACCAGCTCGGGCCGCGCGCCGATGGCGCCATTGCGGCCGATCACGCCGAGCGTCGGCGCCTTGCCGCCTGCGCGCTTGCCCGCGGTGCCCGGCGCCACGATGGTGATGAAGTCGCTGGTGTTGGCGGTGTTCTCAGGCGGAGCGTTGTGCACCGTGGTCACTTCGACCGTTACGCCGGCTTCGGCGTAGGGGGCGAACAGTTCCTGGACGACCGCGCCGTTGGCGTTCGGGCTGTCCAGGGCTTCATGAATGACCAGTGTCTGCTGCAGGGCCATGGCTTTCTCCAAATGAAATTGCGTGGTGCCGCACACGCGGTGGTGCGCGGCGGGAAGTGCGATCAGAACTTGTGGCGCAGGCCGACCATGACCGTGGTCTGGTTGTCGCGGCCGTCAAGGCGTCGGCCGCTGTCGCCGGTCCAGCTCGTGGTGTTGTTGCCAAACAGGCCGGACCAGTCGCCGCGCACCCAGTCGTAGGCGACGGCCAGATAGGCGTCGGTGCGCTTGCTGAACGCGTAGTCGGCCACGCCGTAAGCGGTGGTCCGGTTGCCGCTGAAGTTGTCGGCGCGCGTGCGGTTGTGCATCACGCTGCCGATCAGCGTCACGTTGCCGGTGACGGGGTAGCTCGCGCCGACGGTGAAAAAGTCGTCGCGGCGGCTGCCGTTGAAGACCGAGTTGATGGCGGCGCGGTTGGTCGGCGTGGGCGCAGTCGACATGCTCGTGATGGTGGCCGTGTCGGTGCCTCCGCGCGACGAATCGAAACCGCCGTCGCGGTCGCTGTAGATATAGTTGGCGAACAGGTTGCCGCGGCCGACGGAGGCATTCAGGCCGGCCATGTAGATACGCGCGGCACGGCTCTGGATATCGCGGGTCTGCTGGAAGTCGCCAATCGCGGTAATCGGGCCGGCCGCGTACTTGAGACCCAGCGATACCGACGAACTTGCCGAACCCTTGCCTGCCGTCTCGCCGAGTGCGTATTCGGCGATGACCGAGACCGGGCCGAAGTTGCCGGTATAGCTGATGGCGTTGTCGTAGCGCTGGCCGGTCAGGTACACCATCCACGAGTTCGACGGCGCCGCACCGACGCCGAGCGGGTCGACGTAGTACAGCATGGTATTGGCCGTGGTGTACTGCCGGCCCATGGCCAACTCGCCCCACCGGTTGCCGATCTTAACGTAGGCCTGGCGGCCGAACAGCTGGCCTTGCTGGTCCAGCTTGCCGGTATCGGTCAGGAAGCCGTTCTCCAGCACGAAGCCGGCCGTGAGCCCGCTACCAAGATCCTCGTTGCCGCGCAGGCCGAAGCGGCTGCCCGACAGGAAGCCTTCGCCGCCCTGCTGCAGGCCGAGTACCGCGTCGCCAGCCGGGTTGGAATGCGTCTGGTACGTCAGCGCGCTGTCGACGACGCCGTACAGCGTGAGGCCTGACTGCGCCATGGCGGCGGCGGGCAGGCTCATCAGCAGCGGCAGGGCCACGCGGGCGGCGCGGCGGAACGGTTGGCTCATTGTGGTTTCTCCTCCAGAGGGTAAAAGGGGGGCCGTACCGGTGGCAGATCGCTGCAGCCGGTATGGGAATTTCGAGTTGTTGTGCTGGTGGCCTGCTTACATGAGGCGATTCAGCGCGTTCGCGGGTTTTCTCCCCTCTCCCGCTTGCGGGAGAGGGGCGGGGGAGAGGGCGGGCGCTCGCAGTTGCGACACGGCTTACTTCGTGGTGGCTCCTGCCCTCTCCCCCGGCCCCTCTCCCACCGAGTGGGAGAGGGGAGCAAACCGGAGCGGCACTGTGATGGGCTTACCTGCTCAAACCGCAAAGCCCGTCCAGTCCTGCATTCCTGCCGGACCGTTGATGCGCGACAGCGGGAAGGTCTCGCCTTCACGGATGGTCTCGACCTTGCCTTCCGCCGGGAACCACAGCGCATGGCGCTCGCCGAGCACCGTGCCGTGGGTGCCGTCGCTGTACAGCGCGGAACCTTCGGGCAGCGCGAACACCTGTTCCGGTGCATTGATATGCAGGAACTCCGCCAGACGCTCTTCACGGCTTTCGCCGTTATGGCCAGCGGGCTTGCCGCTGATGAAGTGCGGGTTGATCTGGAACGGCACCAGGCCGAGCGCGCGCAGCGAGGGCGGCTGCACGATCGGCATGTCGTTGGTCGTGCGGATGGTCGGGCACGCCACGTTGCTGCCGGCGCTCCAGCCGACGTACGGCGTGCCAGCCCGCACCTTCGCGCGAATCGCGTCGACGATGCCCGCGTCATACAGGCGCTTGAGCAGCGCAAACGTGTTGCCGCCGCCCACGGCGATGGCCTCGGCTTCGTTCACCGCGCGCAGCGGATCGGCGCTGTGGTGGATCGATTCGAGCGCATAGCCGAGCTTTTCGAACACCGGCTTGACCATGCCTTCATAGGTATCGAAGCTGAACGTCACGCCCGCGAACGGCACGAACAGCACCTTGCGCGGCTCGCGCTTGAGCAGCGTGTGGATCTGCTCGCTGGCGTGCTCGAGATAGCCGAGGTTGTCCTTGCGCGAGCTGCTCATCAGGAGAATGCGTTGGGTCATGTCTTGTATTCCTTCAGGGATGCGATCGGAGATCAGGCAATGGCGGCGCGGATCAGCGCGGCCACGCGGTCGATTTCCTCGTGGGTATTGAAGTAGTGCAGCGACACACGCGCCATGGTCGACACGCCATAGCGCGCCAGGATCGCGTCCGCCATGAAATTGCCGGCTTCGATGATGCATTGCTGCGTTTCGAGCGCCGCGACGATGCTGGCCGGGTCCACGCCGCGCACGTTGAATGGCACGATGCCGATGCGGTTCGACACGTCGGCCGGGCCATATAGTTCGAAGCCGGGGATCGACGAGAACTTTGCCACCGCGTACTCGGTCAGGTCGCGCACGCGTGCCTCGATGGCGTCGATGCCAATCTCCATCGCGTAGTCGATCGCCGTGCCCATGCCAAGGATCGCCGGCACGATCGGGCAGCCCGCCTCGAACCGGCGCGCGCCGGCGACGAGCGACAGCGCACCGGTCGCGCGGTCATAGGCGCCGTTCCACCAGCCGACCAGTGAGGGCTCGATCTGATCGATCAGCGCGCGGCGCACATACAGGAAGCCCGAGCCCTCGGTCGCGCGCAGCGCCTTGCGGCCGCAGCCGGCGAGGAAGTCGCAATCGAGTTCGGCCACGTCCGAGCGCAGCATGCCGACGCTTTGCGCGGCATTGACGAGCGACAGCACGCCATGCTGGCGCGCCACGGCGCAGATCTGCGCGGCAGGCTGCACGGCGCCCGTCGAGTTCGGCAGATGCGAAAACGTCAGCAGGCGTGTGCGCGGCGTGATCGCGGCGGCGAAAGCGTCCGGCGACAGCAGGCCTTCGGCATTGGCGGCGACCATCTTCACCACGATGCCGTGGGTTTGCTCGAGCCGGCGCCACGGCAGCAGGTTGCTGAGCATCTCGGTGTCGGCCACCAGCACTTCATCACCGGCTTGCCAGGCGATGCCGCGTGCGACCAGCGAGATGCTCTCCGTCGCGTTCTTGGTAAAGGCGATCTCGTCGGCCGCCACGTTCAGCAGCGCGGCCAGCTTGCCGCGCACGGCGTCCACGCGTGCATAGGTCTCCTTGCGGAACGCCGGCAGATAGATGCCCACGTGGCCCGTATCGAGCAGGTAGCTGCGCACGGTGTCGAGCACGGCATCGGGCGGCAGCGAGGCCGCGGCCGTGTCGAGGTAGATGGTGGAGGCCGTCAGCGGAGTGCCGGCACGGATCGCTTGGATATCCATGGAACGTCTCAGGTAATGCTAATGCGGGAGGAGGGTGTTACTTGCGCAGCTTGGTGACGGAGCCGAAGAAGCTGAACAGCGCATCGCCCGCGATCACGCCGCCGGCAAAGGCGCTCATCTCCGCCACGTGCTTGTCGCCGCGCAGGCGCTGCACCACGAAGCGGATCAGCAGGCCCGCCAATACTGCCCAGCCGGCCAACGGCGAGGCAATCAGCATGCCGGTCGACAGCAGGATGCCAAGCTGGCGCTTGGAGCCGCCGATCAGCTGCAGCAGCGCACCGGGAACCGCCCAGATCATGAGGTTGCGCGCGATTTCGGCGGATGAGCCAGCCTTGATCGACGCCGCGTAGACGCGGTCGACAGGCGGGATCAGGTTCTGCGAGAAGAAGGTGCCGTGGAACACGAGCACCACGACTGCGGCCACGGCGAAGCCGATCATCGCGGCCAGGAACTGCTGCTTGCGGCCGGCGAGTTCGGCTTCCATGTCACGGCCTTCGCCGCGCAGCAGGTAGCCGGTCTTCAGGTCGTAGCCCATGTCGGCGAAGGCCGGGCCGGTGGCGGCCGAGAAGCCCACCAGCACCGCGAGCGCCGTCGGCGGGAAGCCGATCAGGATGCCGATGGTCAACGTGATCAGCGCCACGGCAAAGGCCGGGAACCAGCCCGAGTGCATCGCGGCGATGCCGACGATCAGCTCGTGCACATAGGCGGCGAACGCGGCGTACAGCACGAACACGACCAGCATGCCGAGCGACATGTCGGAGACGTGTCCGGCGAGTACCGAGATCAGCAGCGCGATCGCCAGATAGATCAGGAAGCCGCCCGACAGGATGCGGCTGGCGCGCGAGGCGGGCACTTCGATCGTGCGCGCATCGGCGGCCGGCGCATGGCGCGCGCGGCGGATTTCATTGGCCACCTGGAACAGCGCGACGATGCCGGCACCGATCATCAGGCCGTGCGGGATGTAGGCCTTGGCGATGTCGATGCCAGTCAGCGCCACCGAGTAACCGCGCACCAGCAGGCCGACGCCGAACATGGTCAGCGCCGCCAGGTTGCCGAGGAAGGCCGCGCCGAACGCAGACATCGGCACGCCGAGCCACGCGCCGCCGACACCAACCGCGATGCCGAGGCCAAGGAACGCCGCCTTGCGACCACCGCGGTCGCCCGCCCAGATCGCTTCAGCGGTGGCAATGCCCGCAGGCCAGGTGCCCGTGGCCGGGAAGATCTTGCTGCCGAACAGGAAGTACAGCATCGCGCCGTCGACGAACATGGCGATGACCGCGCCGATCAGCATCGGCGTGGCCAGCTCGGGCATGCCCATGGCGTACGGCACGCCGATCGGGATCATCAGCGAATTGGCCGCGCCGAACGTGGCCGACGAGATCGCGGTCTGCACCAGGTTCTGCCGCTCCAGCACGCGGAAGCGCCGCGTCACCTCGAGCGGAATGCGCGAGAACACGATGGCGATCAGCGCGCCGATGATCGAGGTATTGGCCGAGATGCCCAGCGACACGATCAACTGCATGCCGATCATCGCGCCGAACACGGACAGCCCCACGGAAACCAGCAGCAGGAGCGGCTCCATGAAGCGCGTTCTTGTCGCTGGTTGCGCCACCCCCGGCGCGTTCAGTTCTGTTTGCATAGGCGTCATGTCTACCTTTCCTCCCTAGTGTTGTCTCGTTTTGCGCGCCCTGCCAGCCCGGCTGGCGGTGCGCCATGTGTTGTCAGCGCAGGAATCCCGTCACCGGCCCGATGGTGTCGCGTGCGGCCCGCAGCGCATCGAGCAGGCGCGGCAGGGCTTGTTCGTCCAGGCGCTGCAGCGGACCTGCAATCGCCAGCGAGCCGATCACGGTTCGCGTATCGCGGCTGTACAGCGGCACAGCCAGGCCCGCCACGGTGGCCGTGGATTCTTCGCAGGTATAGGACCAGCCATCGGCGCGGACCTGCGCAAGGCGTGCTTCCAGCTGTTGTGCGGACAGCCCCGCGCGCTGCGCCACGCGCTCGCGCAGGGATTCCGGCTGGAACGCCAGGATCGCCTTGGCATGCGCGCCGGCATCGAGCGCGAAGCGCTGGCCGACCTCGATCGAAAAGCGAAGCTGATGCTGGCTGTGGGCGATATCGGTACACAGGCCTTCCTCGCCATCGAGCCACGACAGGAACACGGTCTCCCCGCTCTGCCGCGCTAGCGCTTCCAGCGCGGGCTGCACGACCTCGGCCGGCGAGAAGGTCTTGCGCATGACCTGTCCGAGTTCGAACCAGCGCAGGCCCAGGCCATAGCGGCCGGCGGCGTCCTGCACCAGGAAGCCATTGGCGGCGAACGTCGCGAGCACGCGGTGGACCACCGCGTGGTGCACACCGCTTTCACGTGCAAGTTCGCGCACGCCCCAGCTTGGCTGGCGCGCATTGAAGTGGGTCAACAGCGCCAACGCGCCATCGAGGGTCTTGAGCATTTCGACTGCCTTGTGTCTCTTAAATAGAGACAACGTCTCTTATACAGAGAAATGCTAGGCGTCCGCGGGCCTACCGAACAATCAGGGTTAACGCGAATAAGCGGGCAATACGGCCGTGCCGGCGACGTTGGGCGCCGGATCCGGCACAGGATGACGAGCGACCTATACTTGGCACAGACCGTCCGCAACGGAGGCGTGCATGCCCGCAGATGACCATGGATTCGGCGACGAAGCAGCCCGTATCGCGCAAAGGCGGCGGCAGCTCGGCATTCCGGCAAGGCCCGGTGGCGATGGTCGCAACTGGGCACTGGCGCTGTCTGGCGGCGGCATCCGCAGCGCCACGTTTTGCCTCGGCGTGCTGCAGGCGCTGGCTGGTACGCCGCGGCCGAAATCCGATGCGGAACCTGAGCCAGAACCGGAGCGCGAGCCGCCGGGTGCACCCGCGCCGACGTCGTCGCTGCTGGCCCAGTTCGACTACCTTTCCACGGTCAGCGGCGGCGGCTATCTGGGCGCCTTCTTTACTCTTACTGTGTCACAAATATAGCCTGACATCCCAGCAACACGGACAGCGCGGAAGCTTGCTGGTGATCGCGCGGGCGATGAGTAATCGCAACGTGGAAATCGAGTCAG
>NZ_CAJPVI010000090.1 GCF_905397435.1 Cupriavidus numazuensis | reverse complement strand
CTTCAAGCGCCAGTCGTTCCACACTTCGCCCCGAATTCCGGCTGTAATCGGTGTACCCGACGCCCGCTATCGCTGTGCTGTTCAGTCCGCCCATCCCCATCTCTCCTCCTCCCATTGAGATCAAGATTACATGAGCCTTTTTATTAAATCAATGTTTGTTTTATTCACTATCGATGCTCGGCCCGAAGGCCAACGAGGAGCGCCACACCGCGATCCAACCTGGACCAGCGCGAGCCAGCGCCTGATTGAACCGGCCTGGCAGCAATGGCGTCTAGGCCTTCCGTGAACGGATGTGTGCGTCGATGAAGGCAACCAATCCAAGGCGTTATCCTGCAGCCACTGGTAGAACTGCGCGAAGGCATACAGTCCTCGACGGCTCCGCTGGCGGGATATATCCAACATGGAGTAACTCCCTACTTCGTCGCCCCTCAAGAATTGCTTCTTATTGGATTGGACGAGACTGAGGCTGGCTCGAGCGTGCTGACTTCAGATGGGCGCCAAGGGCAAACGTGGACGACGATCGAATGATCGGAGCAATTTGACGAAGGCGATGAGCCAGCCAAGGGCGCAAAGAATGCCGGGGATTCCCAGGCGGGCAATGGCCCGCAGCAGCCAGCGTAGGTTGAAGCCGGCGGCGCAGAGAATTGGATGTACAGCGTCACCGGTTTCGCCCTTGAGCCAGTTGCGCCGCATGCCATGGTCGGCCTTGAGGTGACCGATGACGGGTTCGACAGCCTGGCGCCGTTTGAGCTGCTGGCGCTGTCGCCGATCCAGGGTTTTGTGCCTGCCGCGGTGAATCACCTTGACCGGAGCCACCTCGGCGTCCACGCCACGGTAGCCGAGGTCGACGATTGCTGTATGCGGCCGGGGTGCGCCGGGCAGCTCCTGCAGCAGGATGTTGGTCTGCTCGAGCTGCGCGTGCAGGGTGTGGCCGTCGTAGGGATTGCCTGGAAAGCTTCGGGCTCCGACGATGAGCCCCTGACTGGCGGTCACCGCGACGCTCACCTTGACGCCAAACTCGTAGGGCTGCCGAGCCTTCCCCTTCGAGATGCACTCGACTTCGGGCGCGTGCAGTGCGTAGAGCTTGTTCTTGTCCTTGGGGCGCTGATCCCGAAGCCGGCGCGCATTCTCGATCCTGGGCCGCAGCGCTTGTTGCTGCGCCTGGGGCAATGCTGTCATCTTGCGCTCGATGTCGCGCAGCACCCGGCCGAGCACGGTGCGCTGGCGCTTGAGCACCCGGCGCAGGCGCCGGAACTGCTTCGCATGGGCATAGCCACCGGCGCGAAAACGCAGCGTCTTGCCCTCCTTGGCGAACGTCTGCCGCAGTTGCAGGCCGGCACGTTTGGCCAGCTTGACCACCTTGGCACGTGCCAGCTCCAGCAGCCGGCTGTCGGTTGGATGGGCCACCGCCTTCTCCTGTACCGTGGTGTCGACGATCACGCGCTCGAATTCCGTCGGCTTGACCACGCCCATCTGCACCGCAGCGGCGATCGTCGTGGCCAGCAGTTCTTCGACGCCGGCCTCACCGAGCGCCTGCCGGAAATGCACCAGGTTGGTCGGGGCACATGGCAGGCGAGGCTGAAAGTATTCCTCGCCGCAGAAGTACTGGAAGTAGACGTTCTCCGCCCAACGCTCGCAGACCGACTCGTCGGACTCGTTGAAGGCGTGCTTCAGGTACAGCAACCCGACCATCAGGCGGATCGGCAACCGCGGCCGGCCTGCAGCGCTGAGGCCGGCTCCCGCCACAGCAAGCGTGGGACCAAACAGATCCTCGCCCATTACCGCCATTCCAGCCCTTGCCTTGCACTCAAACACCGGCGCCAGCGCCGCTTCGATTTGCGCCCACGGCATGCGCGTCGTCAGCACCGTCAGAGGGTGGCGCAGATCGATCATGACGTCGAGACGGCTGCGAAAAAAGTCGGGAGTGCTCATGGGCGAGGGAATCAAAATCTTCCAGATTCCAATTCCACCCGATATCCATTCCGGTAGCTATGTTTACCGTCAACCACCTGCAAAGTCGCTCCACATATGGCATCGCCACATTCTTGAAGGCCGACTACTTCGCCTCGAATTGCCCTCCGTCGCAGCCAGTCCGGTATTTCCCCATACCGTCCCAATTCATCCACTTGGCGCTGCGGTAACAAGCCAAGCACGGGACCAGCAGGGAAGAAACATCCACCTCAACTGCGCGGGCTCAGAGAAAGCGGAGCCTGGTTCGAATCTTTGATGTCCCATCTGTCGCATATATTTGGGATTGCTGAGCAAAAGGCAGACAGCGCCATCAGAATGGATCGGGAGTTCCGTTGCAGTCCAGAAAGAATGGGCCAGGTCAAAGCGTGGCAAGCCGAAGGGCACCTCAAGCAGAGCCACCGCATCTCGAATGACCAGGGATATCGGCTCGGTTGCTACAACCGCTAACCCAGCTTGGAACGCGAGGCCATTGGGCTGCGCCTGTACCAAACAGAGAGCGAAATTCCTACTTAGGCTGTGATGAGCTCGACATTTAGGGCGTGGTGGGCCGGGTGGGATTCGAACCCACGGTGGGATGTCTCCGGCGGATTATGAGTCCGCTGCCTGCAACCAACACGGCGTCCGGCCCTGAACTGAAGTGCGAGATTCTAACCTGAAGGCGGCGTCATTCGTAGATTCCTACATGAGTGCACTTGCAATGACAGCGGCCACAAACATTGCGCCCGACCTCGTGAAACAAAAGTGGCACCCCCTGATCACTATGAGGAAACGCCCTTTCCATCGTCCCCACGACTCTCCATCGCGCTGACGAAGCAGGATCCGGCCGATCGATTCAAGATGGAAGAACGGGCCGCTTATGCGTCCGGCGCAAAGTCTTTCGCCTGGTCGCCATGGACCGCAGATCCTCAAGCTGCGCCAATATCGGCGCAGAAATTTTCCCATCAAATGAACTGAGCTTCTTCACGCTACAATCCAGTTTTCTGGTTAGCTGCTTCCGGCCGGGATACTCTGACAGGTGCATTTGGCACTCTCAACGCGCCGAGAGTCTCCAGCCCAGTGCAGCGAGCACGCTGGCGGCAACCGGCTCTCGACCTGTACCGCGATCCGCTCCGTCAACTAGCAATAGCGCCAGCCAGCCACCACTCCATATCCAGGCCGCGGCCTGAGACGCAGCTTTGTCCTTGGACACTGCAGCCCGTGCAGCACGTCGGGCCAGTTGACAAGGTCCATTGTTCCGGCGCCGGCATACCACTCAAATGGCACTCGATACTAGGCGGCACCGATACCAGCTAACCGGCCACCACCCGCTTATCCCCCTGGAGAAGTAGCTCAACAAGGCGACGGCTCGCGATCAGAGCACCTCGAACAGGCCGGCCGCACCCTGGCCGCCGCCGATGCACATGGTCACCACTACGTACTTGACACCGCGGCGCTTGCCTTCGATCAGCGCGTGGCCGGCCAGACGGGCGCCCGATACGCCGTAGGGGTGGCCAACGGCGATAGCGCCGCCGTTAACGTTCAGGCGGTCCATCGGGATGCCCAGGTTGTCGGCGCAGTACAAGACCTGCACGGCGAAAGCTTCATTCAGCTCCCACAGGCCGATGTCGCCCACCTTCAGGCCAGCCTTCTTCAGCAGCTTGGGCACGGCGAACACCGGGCCGATACCCATTTCATCCGGCTCGCAACCGGCCACGGCGAAGCCGCGAAACACGCCGAGCGGCTGCAGGCCCTTGGCGGCCGCCACGCGAGCGTTCATCACCACGGCAGCCGAAGCGCCGTCCGAGAACTGCGACGCATTGCCGGCAGTGATCACGCCACCGGGCACGGCACTGCGGATCTTCGCCACGGCTTCGAGGGTGGTGTCGGCACGGATGCCTTCGTCGGCGGAGATGGTGACTTCCTTGGTCACAACCTGGCCGGTCGACTTGTCGGCCACACCGGCCAGCACCGACATCGAAACAATCTCGTCCTTGAACTTGCCGGCTTCCTGCGCGGCGGCGGCTCGCAATTGGCTCTGCACGCCGTACTCGTCCTGGCGTTCCTTCGAGATGTTGTAGCGCTTGGCGACATTCTCAGCGGTTTGCAGCATATTCCAGTAGATCTCGGGCTTGTTCTTCACCAGCCAAGTTTCGTGGAGCATATGATCATTCGCCTGATTCTGCACGCAGGATATGCTTTCCACCCCCCCAGCAACGAAGATATCCCCCTCATCGGCGATCACGCGCTGCGCGGCCATGGCGATGGCTTGCAGACCCGATGAGCAGAAGCGATTAATTGTGACACCCGGCACTGTCACTGGGCAGCCGGCGCGCAAGGCGATCTGGCGCGCGATGTTGCTACCTGTAGCTCCCTCTGGGGTTGCACAGCCCATCAGCACGTCCTCCACCTCTGAGGCCTCGATGCTGGCCCGCGCAATAGCGTGGTGAACCACGTGGCCGCCGAGAGTGGCACCGTGGGTCATATTGAAAGCGCCCTTCCAGCTCTTAGCGAGCCCAGTGCGTGCGGTCGAAACGATTACGGCTTCATTCATCTCTTGCTCCTTGTACTCAGTTAATACTCGATGCCGGCAGCAGCGGGAGTCTCGGGCCTTTGCTCGCCACAGTGACGCTCCGGCAACTTTCATCCGGTTACAGATCGGTCTCAATCGTTGAAGCCCTTGCCTTCGTCCGCCAGCTTCTGCAGCAGCGGTGCCACTTGCCAGGCCTCGCCGTGGTAGCCCTTGGCGTACTTCTTCATGGCCAGTGCCACGTTGTAGAGGCCAACCTGGTCTGCGTACAGCATCGGGCCGCCGCGGAACAGCGGGAAGCCGTAGCCGGTCAGGTACACCATGTCGATATCCGAGGCCTTCGAAGCAATGCCTTCTTCCAGGATCCTCGCGCCTTCGTTGACCAGCGCGAACACCAGGCGCTTGACGATCTCCTCGTCGGAAATCTTGCGGCGCGTGATACCGATATCCTTCGAATGCTGCACGATCATGTCGTTGACCTGCTGGTTCGGGTACGGCTTGCGGTCGCCCGCCTTGTAGTCGTACCAGCCCGCGCCGGTCTTCTGGCCGTAGCGGCCCATTTCGCACAGCAGGTCAGCAGTCTTGCTGTACTGGATGTCCGGCTTGTCCACGGCGCGGCGCTTGCGGATCGCCCAGCCGATGTCGTTGCCGGCCAGGTCGCCCATGCGGAACGGGCCCATGGCGAAACCGAACTTTTCGATGGCACGGTCGACCTGCTCCGGCAGCGCGCCTTCGTCCAGCAGGTAGCCGGCCTGGCGGCTGTACTGCTCGATCATGCGGTTGCCGATGAAGCCGTCGCACACGCCCGACACCACGGCGGTCTTCTTGATCTTCTTGCCGATCGCCATCACGGTGGCCAGCACGTCCTTGCCGGTCTTCGCGCCGCGCACGACTTCCAGCAACTTCATCACGTTGGCCGGGCTGAAGAAGTGCATGCCGACCACGTCCTGCGGACGCTTGGTGAACGAGGCGATCTTGTCCACGTCGAGCGTCGAGGTGTTCGAAGCCAGGATCGCGCCTTGCTTCATCACTTCGTCCAGCTTCTTGAACACGATTTCCTTGACGCCCATTTCTTCGAACACAGCCTCGATGACCATGTCGGCGTCCTTGATGTCGTCATAGGACAGCGTGGTCGACAGCAGGCTCATGCGCTGCTCGACCCTCTCCTGCGTGAGCTTGCCCTTCTTCGCGCTGTTCTCGTAGTTCTTGCGGATGATGCCCACGCCGCGGTCCAGCGCTTCCTGCTTGGTTTCCAGGATGGTCACCGGAATGCCCGCATTCAGGAAGTTCATGCTGATGCCGCCGCCCATCGTGCCGGCGCCGATCACGGCAACCCTCTCGATCTTGCGGACCGGCGTATCCGATGGCACGTCGGGGATCTTGCTGGCGGCGCGCTCGCCGAAGAACGCATGGCGCAGCGCGCGCGATTCCGGCGTGGTCACGAGGTACAGGAAGCCATCGCGCTCTTCCTTCAGGCCTTGCTCGAACGGCTTGAGCGAGCCAGCCACGGCTTCCAGGCACTTCAGCGGCGCCGGGAAGTTCTTGGCCATCGCGCCCACGGTAGTCTTGGCGAAGCCGAGGAAGCCTTCCGGGTTTTCGTGGCGGACCTTCAGGTCGCGTACCTTCGGGTACGGGCCCGGCGCAGCAGCAACGTTCTGGGCGAACTTGACGGCTTCGGGCAGCACGTCGCCATCGACGATTTCATCGAACAGCTTCGTGCCGGCGAACTTCTCGGACGGCACGGCGGTGCCCGACACGATCATGTTGGCGGCGGCTTCCAGGCCGATCACGCGCGGCAGGCGCTGCGTGCCGCCGGCGCCGGGCAGCAGGCCCAGCTTGACTTCCGGCAGCGCGATCTGCGCGCCCTTCGACGCCACGCGGTAGTTACAGCCCAGGGCCAGTTCCAGGCCACCGCCCATTGCCACCGAGTGGACTGCGGCCACGACCGGCTTGGACGAACCCTCGATCACGCGGATCACCGAATGCAGCGTCGGCTCCTGCGTAGCCTTGGGCGTATTGAATTCGCGGATATCGGCGCCGCCCGAGAATGCCTTGCCGGCGCCGGTGATGACGATGGCCTTGACGGCCGCATCGTCTAGCGCACGGGTCATGCCATCGACGATGCCAAGCCGGGTGCTGTGACCCAGGCCGTTGACAGGGGGGTTGTCGATCGTGATGACGGCTACGCCGTCCTGAACCTGATACTGCGCTGTCATGCTGGTTCCATTCGTGTCAAAAGTCATCTTGGGATTCTCAAGCAGATCGGTTGCCCCGTCACAACTCCAAAATCTCGAACATAATGCCATTGCAACTTTTTGGATCACTAAACCGACTTAGAGAAGTTCCTTCTGCCAAGTCTCCGTCTTTCAAAAAACGGACACCGCCCCCCTTCATCCGTGCAATCGCTGCAATGACATCCCGCGCTTCAATTCTTACGTATTGCAAGGCACGGTTTTCCACTATCGGAATCTTGGAATCTGCAGATGGCAAAATCTTCTCCATAAGTTTAAATTCCGTATTTGCCAAACGGCTAATACATGCTCTCACCTGAAGCTCGGAATCTACGAATATATCCGAGTTATCAGCCCCAAGCACCTCACGAAAAGCTTTCATCACGGAGGCGAGATCATTTACACGCACACCGAAGCCACGAATTCTTACTCCTCCATTTGTCAGCGGCTTAGTCTCTCCAGGAGGCACCAATGGCATTCCATCAATCCAATGGTGAAGATTTTCAATAAACTCGAAAAGGACGCCTCCAAAAATTCGTGGTGGCAAAAAGAACGCACGCAGATTATCTAATTTAATCAACTCATCTGACAGTGGCGGAACTCCCATGGCGCGAAACTCCTCCATGGCCTTCTTCGCGTCTTCCACCTGAAACGCAACGTGATGTAAGCCCTCTCCAAATCGCTCAATATATCGCCCGATCAAATCACGTGAATCTTTTGATCGCATTATTTCAAAATCTGTATCGATGACCCGACACATTCTGAATTCCATCTGAAAATTTGGATCTGAAATGATGGGGCTCGCAGCACCTTCAAAAACATGCTCCAAACGTTCCAATGCCCCTCCAAGATCCGAAACTACCACACCAATTTCGAGCAGGCGACCAATTGTGGGATGGCCCTTCTGATATCGGTTAACCACCTTCTCTCCTCGATCAGCTCTTGATATCGTGTCCATGTCATACATCTGAAGCAGTAAGCTTCCTATTGCCCAGCTCAAAAAGACAGAGTGCGCTGTTCACATATCCTCCCTTGCTCTATCCCAGAGCCTATTAGGATCGTTTTCTGCAATCTGTCTTAACTTATATTTTTCGATCTTTTCGGACGGCGTTTTTGGAAGCTGATCCAGAATGCGAAGATACCGCGGCACCATGAAATCCGCCATTCTCTCCCGGCAGAACTCAATTAATTCCCGATATTCACAAATCATACCCTCTCGCAAAACAACAAATGCGAGAACCTCGTCTTCGCTAAGTTCAGACGCCATCGGTACCACAGCGACCTCAAGAACAGCGGGATGTTCATTGATCAACATCTCCACCTCGAAGGACGAAATATTCTCCCCTCTGCGGCGAACGCAGTCTTTGGCGCGATCAACGAAATAGAAGAATCCTTCCTCGTCGCGATAACCTCGATCGCCAGAATGAAACCACCCGTTTCGCCAGACCGCCTGGGTTTCCCTTTCCATCTCGAAGTATCCCTGAAACACAAACCAAGGTTCCCTCGCCCGAATAACCCACTCACCGACCTGGCCTACTGGCACTTCAAAATCATTCTCATCTACAACTCGCATCTCAAAAGGCTCGACGACACGTCCACACGTTGCGCCTTTCTCCCGTGGAGTTCCAGGCGGAGCAAACACCGGGCAGCAAAACTCTGTGCTTCCGTACATTGAGGTGACTGCCACGTTGAAACGCTGCTCAAATTCTGTTGCTACCGTCGCAGGTAGGGCCGGCACGATGTTGCACAGGCGGACCTTGTGGTTACGGTCCATATCAGAAGGTGGCTGCCGGAGAATGATGTTAGCTATAGCGCCGAGTGCATTAAATTGGGTAGCGCCATATGCACGAATCTCCGCCCAAAACCGACTTGCCGAAAATCGGCGCGACATTGCTACCGTTGCGCCAGCCCAGAGCGCCGCATAGATCGTGACGCGTAGTGCATTGACGTGAAACAATGGCAAACAGGTATATAGAACGTCATCCTCGTTGTACCCCATCTGCTCGGCCATAAAAAGGCCACCGGTAAGTTCTTGCGCATGTGTGCACATTACGCCTTTCGAGCGTCCGGTGGTGCCGGATGTATACATGATCAACTGTAGATCGGAGAACTTTGGTTCATCACCTGAATCTGAAGATTCCGGCGGGTCAAACAAGGAATCAAGTGACGTAGCTGAATGCCCCCCTCCGACGTCAATTGTTATCGCACTATCCTCAATTGACTCATCATGAATAATGAAATTCCTTAGATCAAGTGACGCCGTTGCCTCTTGCATTACCAGCGCAAGATTCCTATCGACAACAACACAAGAGGCACGAGACTGTTCGATATAATATTTCAGCAAATCAGCCTTTGCTGCCGTATTGATGGGAATAGCGATCGCGCCAATCCAACCTAGCGCAAAGAGGACCCACACCATTTCCGGGCAATTAGCCATTTGAATTGCAACGCGATCCCCTTTGCAAATTCCCGCCCGCCGAAAACCGGTGGCAAGACTCGCGGTGAGCGCCTCTGCCTCTTTATAGCTAAATGATTGCCCTTCAAAGACCAGAAGCTTTTTTTTTGGATATTTCTTTGCCTGCTCCCGAAGAACGAGACCAAGAGTGCGCTCAACCACTGGAAGTTGCAACATGGTAATTCTCTTCACTCAAAAATTACTGCAAGTATCGATAGCCTATATGCCGCCAACTAAATATAAATCTTTACGTTTTTAAAGCGTGTACCTCAACCACTTGAGACGACGAGTACATCGCTCGCCACTCTAATTGTTTCCGTCAACATAGTAGTTGTTATCAGAGCGCGCCGTTGTTCCGTTGGATGAAGACTGCTATCGCGACTGATAGCCGTCTTTACTTAGCAGGTATTTATGTTTTCCCTTAGCCATGACTTCTTCCCTCACACAGCTAGTAGGGTACGTATTTTATCAATTTCAACTCGAGCGTTTTCAATCCCCGACTGGTATACGACACGACCACGATCAAGAACGATCAAATCATCGGCTATCGAAAGTGCGAAAGCCAAATCTTGAGCTGCAACTACCATTGTCTGACCAGCATTCTTGAGATCGTGGATGGTTCGCGCGAGCGTCCGGACCATAATGGGTGATAACCCCTCTGTCGGCTCATCGACCAGAAGGAGGCGCGGATTCCCCATCATGGCTCTAGCGATGGAAAGCATTTGCTGTTGCCCCCCACTGAGAAGCCCTGCGCGGCGTGATCGAAACTCTTCCAGTGGAGGAAATGCGCAAAATGCTTCCCTACGTGACCACGCTCCGGGTTTTAGTTCCGCGATTTCCAGATTCTCCTCCACGGTAAGGTCTGCAAATACGCGTCGGTCCTCTGGAACATACCCTATGCCGGACTGCGCCACCTTGTGCGTGGAAATTCCGAACAAACTACGGCCACAAAATTCGATATCTCCGGATCCAGGCGAAACGACGCCCATGATGCTCTTCAGGAGAGTTGACTTTCCAACGCCGTTACGCCCGAGGATCGACAAAACCCGCCCCTCGGAAACATTAATGTCGACATCAAAAAGAATATGCGCGGGCCCGTACCAGGTGTTGAGATTAGTACAAGTCAGCATTTTCGTCCTCACCTAGATAAACCTCTTGAACGCGGCGATCCATCCGCACCGCAACTGGGGTGTCGTCTGCGATACAAGATCCCTGATGTAAGACCGTGACCCGATTCGCAATCGAGAACACCATATCGATATCGTGCTCGGTAAAGAAGACAGCCACTCCTCGTTCTTGATTGATAGATTGGATGATATTTGCGATGATGGTGCGCTCGTCAGGACTCATGCCTGCGGTTGGTTCGTCTAGCAGCATCACCCGTGGATTACCTGCCAAGGCGATAGCGAACTCAAGGCGCTTTCGGTCGCCAGCCGCAAGCTCGCCGGCTACACGGTTAGCCTGCTCTACGAGTTTCACGCTCTCAAGGAACGAGAAGGCTTCGTCTCGCAAGAGTGACCGCGACTCACTGAACATACGGGTGCACAAACCGTTCTGCGCCAACAATGCGATTTGCACATTCTCAAAAACGCTAGCGCTGCCAAAAATACTTGTGATCTGGAACGAGCGCGCGACACCACGGCGAGCCGTTTCATGAGCCGGGCGCCCCCCAATTGATTCACCTCGGAATATTACACGTCCGCATGTAGGGGTGAGACGACCGGAGATGACGTTAATAAGAGTGCTCTTTCCGGCGCCATTGGGGCCAATCAGTGCATGAATACTCTTCTCCCCAATCTTTACTGTTACGTCGTTAAGAGCACGGAAACCACCAAATGTCTTTCCTACACCCTCGACTGATAGTATGGTAGTTGAGCTCATTACTTCGACTCCACGGTGACAGGTGTCGTAAATGCCGACATTCTCGAGCGAGACAACGTCCCTACGATTCCCTCCGGAAGGAAGAGAACGATTATCAGAACAATTCCCCCGAAAACCAGCAATGGATACTGAAAATTGCTCGTGACCAGGAAGTTAGTAAACACAAAAATTCCTGCTCCCACGATTGGCCCAAAGAAAGTGTTAATTCCTCCTGCCAGTGTCATCAATACCGGCTCAGCTGATTGTCCCCAATGAAGCAACGACGGGAAAGCCATCTGCTGAAGCGGCGAGCGAAGGCCACCTGCGGCACCAGCGAATGCACCTGCCACGACAAACATACGCAACTCCATTTGTCGCACGTTGAGTCCAATATATGCGGCCCGCTCTCTGTTGTCTCTAATTGCGGACACTGCCCTACCAAATGGTGATTTAGTGACTCGATAAATCAACCATATGCTGGTCACGACGATGACCAAGCAGAAGTAGTAGTAAGGTCGTGCCGATTGCATCCATTGAGGTATTTCAACAGGAAGCCCATCATCGCCACCCGTAAAGCTGTACCAACCCAGCACAACAGTAAACACAAGTTGCCCGAAAGCAAGTGTCAGCATCGCAAAGTACATGCCCGTCACTCGGACTGAAAGCCATCCGATTACCAACGCGCCGATTCCCGCCGCCAAAGGAGCCGCAGCAATCCCAATCCATGGCGATATTCCAAATTTATTCTGGAGAATTGCGACCGCATAGGCACCGAGGCCGTAGAACGTGGCGTGCCCAAAGGAAAGCATGCCTCCCTGTCCCAGCAGTAAGTTGAAACTCATTGCAAAGAGAGACATGATCAAGAAATCGATCGTCAAGAATACATAGCTTTCACCAATGGCAAACGGCAACAGCAAGGAAAAAATGGCGCCGGCGGACCAGAAGACAACAATTGGCGACTTCATTACAGAGTTCCTTCAACAGTTTTCGGAGAACAGGTTCGTGGGTCGACTGGACGCTGGATTACGCATTCGCGCCCCCAAACAGCCCCTGCGGCCTGAAAATCAAAACTCCGCACAACGCAATAAATATGAAAGCGATGGCTAGCTTTGGAGCAAAGAGTATCCCTATGGCTTTCATAACACCGATCAGGATTGCTCCAATGAGGGCACCGGTCACGCTTCCAACACCACCGATAATCACTACAGCAAAACATTCAATGATTATCGAACTGTCGATCCCTAACGATATCGATCCAATCGGCGCAGCCAATACTCCACCAAGGCCAGCAAGCCACGCGCCCAATGCAAAGACGCTTGTGTGGAGACGTGGCACATTGATCCCCAGCGCGCCAACCATCTCGGCATCAGCCACAGAGGCCCGTAGAATCTTTCCAAATCGGGTCCGTGCAAGAAGGATATGGAGTGCGCATGCAACCAGCGTACCAACCGCTATCAACATCAAATAGTAGGTTGGGAACGGAGTGCCAAATATCTCGACTGCGCCATCCAGAATCTTCGGGCGTGGAACCATCTGATTGTCACGACCCCAGATCATCTTGACCATATCAGCGAAGATTAGCGTTAGCGCATAGGTCAGAATGAGTTGATACTGGTGCGCACGCGTTGCAATACGCCGCAGGAGGAAAAACTCCACGCCCGCCCCAAGGAGCGCCAGGACAAGCGGCACCAGAAGAAGTGAGGCAACGAATCCGAAATTATTTGTTCCTATCAGCTGAGTGATCGAATAGCTCAAATATGCCCCAATCATGAAAAACGAGCCGTGAGCAAAATTAGCCACGCGCAGCGCTCCAAAGATCAAGGTCATACCGGAGGCGACGAGGAAAAGCACCATGCCACTGCTAAGGCCGCTTAACGCTTGTATCGAAATATTTTCAAACATGCTATGTACCCGTTTATTTTCCGACGCCACGAGCCTGCTGAACTTCGGCTGGCGTAGTCCAGATCCGCTCGGCAGGAACAAACTTAATATTTGTTAGCACCTTGAACGGGTACTTTTCTGACTTAGCAGTTGTGCCAATGTAGGAGCCGACCGTGCCCTGATGATCGATTGCGCGGAAAGCAATCGATCCACGAGGTCCCTTATATTCGATCTTCTCCATTGCCTTCATTACTGCGGCGGAGTCAATCGATCCGGCCTTCTTTATCGATTGCGCGAGAATCTGCATTCCCTCGTAGCCCATAACAGCCCAATCTGCCGGGTACTCCTTGTAGTTACTCCTATATTGTTCGATGAAAGTCGCGGCTGAATCACCTTCGAGAGCGAAGAAGGGGGCGCGCATCTGCGCGATGACACCATCCGGCATTTCGACACCCATTGTCCTCAAGTCATCCATAAAGACAAGGCTGGCTAGTTTTGTCTTCTGGAATACACCATATGGCTTGGATTGTTTAATGAAGCCGACAAGATCTGCACCCCACAGGTATGAAAAGATTACATCCGGTTTGGTCGACATGAGTTGGGTGATATAGCTGCTGTAGTCGGACTCCCCAAGCTTTGGCCAAGCTTCAGCCACGATTCCGGCAGATGGATTGACCTGCGCCAGCCTCTCCTTAAAGAACTTTAAGCCCTGGTGCGCGGCCTCATAGTCCGCGCCGATGAATGCGATACGACTTGCGCCTCGGCCGACAATTTCCGCCATTGCCCGGGCCTCCATCAATCCCGAAGGCACGACTGAGAATATATAGGGATGGAACATCTCTATAGTCAGTCGTGGTGTATTTGGAATTGTCATAATAATGGGTTTCTTGTACTGCTTTGCGACGGCAGATACAGCCACGGCGACCGCACTTGAGGTGGGTCCAATAAGAGCATCCACGTTTTCACGAGTGATAAGGTCGCGTGTATGTGATGTTCCAAGGTCGGGTTTTAGCTGCGAATCACGAACAACTAGCTCCACCTTTCTCCCAAGCAGTCCACCGCCAGCATTTATCTGATCCACAGCAAGCTGCACACCATTTACGTTTGATCTGGCATAGGATCCAGCAACACCGGTCAAATCTGTTGTGAGACCAACCCTTATCGGCTTCTCCTGCGCCATGGCGAAGCCTCCCGGTGCCAGAATTGCAGCAGCACAAAACAGATGCGCGAACGCGCGGAAATGAACACGAGTGATAAGCAAGGTAGTCTCCTTTTTTAATGGTCTCTGGCTAGGCAATTAGGACGCCCAATCAGACATATTTAGGAATAGCTGATTTGTGGCCATGGTGTGAGGTCTTTTGGCCCAACGTCCCAAGCTTCCCCAATCCTGTATCCCGGTACCGTCTGCGCGCGACTTCTGATGTCGTAACCGGCCTCGCTTGCAAATCATTTAGCTCCTACATCGCCGCACGTCTTCGCATCGTTGAACGCACCAGTACATGGACTTGCGAAACCGCAAACGGCCCATCTCATGCAGAGAGCACCGACGACGTACACGTCTTAAGCCTTGTGATGACTTTCTGCCCCGCGATACAGCTGCGGAGTCAGATCCGAATGACCGCGCCTTGCCCGATTAACGAAGAGTGCCGCGAAAGATGTATCACTCTTCCCAGAGGTGTAATGATGAATCACGATTCATGATATTGCCGAGTACCGCGGTTGTCAACGTTGGGGGGCGCAAGGGGAAACCACTACCCTGACCGAGCGTGGAGCCGTTCACTGCACCTTTCTCTGCGACCGCATGCACGTAGTTCACGTGCCATCGCCGCAGGACGAAGCGTCGCGGCACCTGATGCGCGATCGCGGGCAACTGCAAAAGGAAGTGCTGCAGCACTGCGACCGCATGCGCAAACTGCTGGCCACGTTCGGCTGCTGGGATGAGGTGGATCACAAGCACTTCGCCGGCCGACTCGCCCGTGACGAGGTGAAGTGTCACGACGGCGCGCCGTTGCCGCCAGAAATGCGCGAGCGGTTGCTGCGCGAGTGCGAACGGCTGGCGCTGGCGCAGCAGCAACTAGCGGCGTTGGAGAAGACGCGGCAGGCAAGCCTGCCTGCACCCGCGCGCCAGCGACGCGATGACCTGGCGCGCTTGAAAGGGATTGGCGAAGTGGGCGCGTCGCGCCTCGCGCTCGAACTGTTCTGGAGGGAGTTCAGCAACCGGCGCCAGGTGGGTGCCTGTACGGGGCTGGTGCCCCAGCCCTACGACAGCGGCGAGAGCCAGGTCGACCAGGGCATCAGCAAACAGGGCAACCGACGAGTGCGCGCGTTACTGGTCGAAATGGCATGGTGCTGGCTGCGCTACCAGCCCGACAGCGCACTCACGCGCTGGTTCAACGAGCGCACGCAGGGCACCGGACCCAATCGCCGCGCGCGGCGCATCGCGATCGTTGCAGTCGCACGGCGACTCGCCATTGCGCTGTGGCGCTATCTGAAAGACGGTGAGATTCCCGAAGGCGCACGGCTGAAGTCGGCATAGACCCCAAAAGCTTTGCAGGAAGGAGGTAACGGTCGGTTAGGCAACTACGCAAGCACAAACGGTCTGAGGTGAACATGCCCGTACAGTCTCCAGGTTGCCCCGAGGCAACCGCTTCTCTAGATGGGGCGTGTTACCGGCGAAGGGATGTTGGCGCAACGCGCATAGTATGAGGCTGGCTCCAGCCAGCGGATAGAAGGAGGTCGGACGTCAGCTCCGACCCGCGCGACGATCGGCTTCAGACCTAGTGGTTAAGATGGTGAACTGCAGAAATGACGGATAGTGACCAGATCAATATTTGTGACACAGCTTGACTTAGCATTTGATAAAAATGGCTTGACACAATGGCTCTGTTCATAGAAGGAGACTGTCGGACTTTCGGTGTCCGACAAGCATTTGCTTAAATGTTGAGCAGATCTCGCGTGCGAGAGAGGCAAAGTCGTCTTCGAGACATCGCGCTGATCTTAACTTTCGGCCTGTAGCGTATCGGAATCGTTCAAGTCCGACAGACTCCTAGGCTAGGGCGAGGTAATGCATCCGCTGCTCCACTCGCCGTGCCTTTGGGAACAGACTGATCTTCGCTGCACGCTATTCTGGGGTGTCACGACCTGAACTGCGGCTCGCCGTCGCAGGGCGCCATTCTGATCAACCGCTTCCCCAAAGTAGCGGCGAGCCGCCCAATCCTGTTTGGCTTCGTCCTGGAGGTGATCCCGCTGAATGCCCGTTCCGCAGCCCAGTCTGGATACAACGGCGCGGCGCTTAATCCACTCCCCGTGGCAGAACCCGCCAAGGACCGTGCAGGATGCGCGGAAGCGATTGGCTTTCTAGCTTTCCCCAGGCACCACGAGAAGGTAGCGGCTTCACGGTAGATGGGAGTGAAGCGGTGGCCGAACAACGAGATCGCGATCGTGGACGCAAAGGCCGAGGTATTACCGGCAGACGAAGCCCTTCTGGCAGGAATGCTTGGCGGGCTGAACATCTGCGCTTTCCACCGGCAGCACGGCCTGGCGGTCAGCACCTTTGGCCTGTGGTATAAGCGCCAAGACCAAGACCAGCCGGCTGTGGTGCCTCTGACGGTGACTGCCGGCACAGCCTTTATCGCGGCGGCCACAGGCACACCACCCGCCGCACACGCGCTGGTCGACGCGGCGCCAGCGAAGGGGCGCGATCAGGTTGTGATTGCGCTGGCGGGCACCCACATCGAGTTGACCAACGCACATGCCGAGGGCATCGTGCGTTTCGTGCTCGGGCAACTGAGGAGGCGGACGGTGCTAATCTCCGGCGATGTGCGGGCTTGCATCTGCCGTGATACGGTCAACATGCGTAAGTCCATGACGGCCTGTCATACCTGGTGCAGCCGCTGCTGGCACAGAATCCGTCGTCAGGCCAGCCTATTCGTCTTCATCGGGCGCGACCGCGCGAAGGTCAAGATCCCCTACTGGGACCCATACCGGCCTTTCACTGTGTTACAAGCTACTCGAGCGGGGCTGCTTCCCCTCGCCCGCGGCATTGGCCCAGTGTTGCTTCTCGCTGGCCTAGGCACTGAGATCCCTACAGTTTGCAACTGCAGGCCGAACGCATCACGTAGCCTATAAACACTCCGGCAACCATGCATGATGGCATGCGCGCTCGCAATCGCAACACCCTCCGATCTGCCCGCTTCCTTAAACTAAGCGCCATTTAGTATGGTCAGTCAGTATCACGCACCGAGGCCACTTTCCGCAGCCGAGCTTGGAAAGGAAGCGGTGTTGCTGCCCGAAATCTCACGCACCCGAGAGACCGTGCTCTACTAACTTGCAATAAGCCTTTACCACCCAGTCAGGAATATCTGACTCCTGATCATCACGGCTAGCGTAGCGATCCAGAAAGATGCGTGATGACATCATCACAAACGCAACCACTTCCAGTTCGCGTTCCGAAAAGCCGCGTATCTCACCGCCTGCGCGTGCTCTGCGCAGGAAGTTCATATAGCCCTCATGGACTAACTCTAGGTGCGCCTCGTATGCTTTTGGGGCGAAGCTTGATGCCTCGTTCAGGATGCGGAAGAAGTATGGGTGGGCTTTTAGAAACGAGAAAAAGCCGCGAAAGCCGAGTTCCTCGCGCTTGATTAGGGTCTTCCCTTCCCGTGCGCATGTGCCCACATGTGTGAGTAGATCCTTGCCCAAGGAGGGCAGCAATTGGTCAAGAATATCTTGGCGCGATTCGAAATGGTTGTAGAACGTCCCCAACGCGACCCCGGCGCGTTGCGTAATCAAGCTAATAGAAGCTTCTTGATAGCCTTTCTCCCCGACGATTTCGGCCGCCGCGTGGAAAAGTGCCTCGCGGATTAGCCGACTGCGTTCGTCGCGTGTTTCACCTGCGCGCCAATCTCGTATTCCCGGCTCAGGGGGAGTCGCGTGCGTAGCGCCTTTTTGGGAGGTCTTCCGTCGAATAGCCATTCGGTGAGTTGGTCAATTTTGATTCACCCATGCATCGTACCTCGAAAGCGCCTTGCTGTACTAGGTCATAGCGCTGCGCCACACAACGCTGGACACAAGCCGCCCGAAGATGTGCCCAGGGAGGCCGCAACGCCACCAACATCGCCCCCCGGAATACCAGCGCACCGTGGTACGCTTGACTAAAAAAGGCGGGCGGCGGGCGGTGGTCTGCTGGATCTCTTCCCATCCGCAAACCTCGCCGCGCTCGATATTTGAAGACGTCCTTCCATCTTCGCCTTTGTCAAAGCAGACGCCCCCGCCCTGCACTCACAGCACAAGTCGAAAGAATTACCGCTATTTGGCAGCTCGTGCTTGCTCGATCTCTGTTCGACCCGGCCAAACGCTCTCAGCCGATACCCGGGTCACGTTTTTCAGTATTTTGAATGGATATCTCTCGTCTTTAGCGGTAATTCCGATGAAAGAAGGCACATTACCCTGGTGGTCTATTTCGCGGAACCTAATATCGCCACGCATACCTTCATAGCGCAATTGTTCGGTCGCCTTAATAACTGACTGTGATTCCAGTGCACCGGCCTTTTGAATTGCTTGCGCAAGAATCTGCATCGCTTCATAGCCCATGATGGCCCAATCTGAGGGATATTCGCTGTACTTTGCTCTATATTTCTCGACAAACTCGACAGCAGGCCTCCCTTCCAAGGCAAAAAACGGAGCACGCATTTGTCCGATCACGCCATCCGGCATCTCCGCTCCGAGGGCTTTTAAGTCATCGAAAAATAAATAGCCGGCGACCTTGGCTTTCTCGAACACACCATATGGCTTCGCCTGCTTGACGAAACCGATCATGTCCGCCCCAAAAAGATATGAAAATACCACATCCGGCTTCGCGGCCATCAGGCTGGTGATGAAGCCGCTATAGTCTGACTCGTTGTACTTGGGCCAGGCCTCGGCAACGATCTGCGCAGTTGGATTCACTTTCCCCAGCCGCTCTTTGAAGTACTTTAATCCTTGATGCGACGCTTCAGTATCAGCGCCAATGAAAGCGATGCGGCTATACTTAGTTCCGAGGTATTCAGCCATCGCGCGTGCCTCCATAGCTCCCGTCGGAGCGATCGAAAACACATATGGGTGAAACATCTCCATAGTTAGCCTAGGAGTGTTTGGGCCGGCCATCATGACAACCTTCTTGTATTGTTTGGTCGTCGCGGACACCGTCAACCCAATGCCACTCGCTATCGGACCGATTAGCGCGTCAACATTCTCTCGCACGATTAGATCTCGCGTGTGCGATGTACCCAGATCTGCCTTCAACTGCGAGTCACGAACCAGCAATTCAATTTTTCGTCCTAGCAAGCCTCCGCTTCCATTTATTTGATCGACCGCGAGTTGTACGCCGTTAACCTCAGATCGAGCCCAAGCCGCGGCCAAGCCGGTCAGGTCTGTAGACATCCCAATCTTGATTGGTTTGCTCTCAGCTGCGGCGAAATCGGCCGGCAAGATGGTCAACGCGGTAGTCACCGTAATCGCCGTAAAAATTTTTCCTACCAGCTTTATTTTCCCACAAATACGCTTGACGTTCATTGGTACCTCCTCCAATAACGACTAAAAATTCTCAAGCAATGAGCCAAAAATCCATTTGGGCGGCTTACTGTAATTTCAGCCGTTTGGCGGCCGCCATCCTCTTGACTTCCCTTAAGTCGATCATATCCGGCCTTGATCGCGGATCCTCGCTACTCTGGAAAATCTTTGCCTTCTGCAGTTTATGAGTAGACGTCGTCGGCAGAGAGTCAACGAACGTCACCCAGCCTGGTACCTTGAAATAAGCCAGACGCTGCAAGGCGAACGTAACAATCTGCCGAGCAAGTTCTTCCGGATTAGACGGCTTCTCGCGCGCGATGATGCAGGCTAGTACCTCTTCTTGCCGCATTTCGTCTGGTACAGGAAGCACTACCACCTGTTGTATTGCGGGATGAGCGGCAAGACAAGCCTCAATTTCCGCCGCGGCAATATTCTGTCCGCTGCGGCGAATCATATTTTTCTTGCGGTCAACGAAGCTAAGGCTGCCATCGGCTTCCGAGCGCACGATATCGCCGGTGTGAAACCAGCCATTTAGCCAAGCTGCTTCGGTTGCATCCGCATCCTTGACGTATTCCGCGAAAAAGCCCGAGCGCGGGTTGGGTCCTTCGCGGCGCAAGACTAGTTCCCCGGTTTCGCCAATGGCAACGTTTCGGCCATCATCACCGATGACCTTCGCCTCCACCCCGGCAAGTGGCCTCCCAATGGAACGCGGCGCGCAAATTGGCACTTGATGCTGAGTTGCAATGGCAATACCGACTTCCGTCATGCCCCAAACTTCAACCAACGGGATACCGAAGCGAGTTTCGAACTCCCCTTTCCGCTCTGGCTCGATCCCAGCGCCTACGCCGAATCGGACGTTGTGCATCCGTTCCTCAGGGCAAACAGGCTTGGCCAACAATAGCGGCGGAATAATTCCCAAGTAATGCATGATCGTCGCCTTGGTTTGTACTAATTCCTTCCACCAAAGTTCAGGGTGGAAACGATCTGGAAATATCATTGCATTACGCGAAAGAATCATTGCCGGATTGGCGATTGTAAGGCTATTCGCATAGAAGAGAGGTAAAGGATTGTATAGACGCTCGGCTCCCGGGCGCAGCGTCATGGTTCCCCCAGCTTGGGTATAACGCTTTCCGGCAAAGTAGAGATAATCATTGCCGATCAGACATCCCTTCGGCATGCCGGTGGTGCCGGATGTATAGAGCAGGACAGCACCGCTCTCCAAGGTTGGCGTCCCGGTCATTGCTGCGCGGCGTGGAGCGGGAAGCGTCTTGGAGAATTCCTGTTGTGGCACGACTGCTGGTGCTGTCTTGCCCATTGCACGTCCAACCTGCTCCAGAAGGGAACATCGGTCCTGAATGGAAACTACCAAATCGGGTTCTGCATGGCAAAACAGATTCAAGAGATCATCTTGCCGATAGTCTGGATTAATTGGTATGAGCCACGCGCCGAGCGCATTCAGCGCAAGAAAATGCAACATAAGCTCGGGTCGGTTTTCTAGGAGCAGTGCAACGCGATGGCCCCGTCCCCAGCCACGCGCTGCATATTGGTCAACCAGTTGCTGGGTCATTGCAGCAACCTGTCCATAAGTCCATTCAAGCCCGTCGGGATGATAGTGACGGGAAACTTGCGCCGGGACAATAATGCATGGCAAGTCAGGCTCGCTGCAAGCAACTGCATGCAACGCATCCCAAAGTGTGCTCATTTTGTGGCTCTCCGCTTTATACCGGACTAAATTTCACCTTAGGCCTTTCTTGTGACGAATTGTCAAACACCGGACGCAGGCTCATGCCCATTCGAATGTCCTCTGGAGCGACTCCCACCAAGTTCGTTACTAGTCTCACTCCCGGCGCATCCTCAAAGGTTACGAGTGCAACGATATAAGGAAGTTCATCCTTAAGTGATGGATGAAATGCGTGCCTTACAACTGTCCAGCTAAAAAGCTTGGCGTCACCGCTTACCGTTTTCCAATGAATCTCTCGATTTTGGCAATGCGGGCAGCGCGGCATCGGATACCAGTGGAATTTCTGGCAATCGATACAGTATGGCAACTGAATGTCGCCACGTGCGAGGCCTTCGAGATGGGGAAGAAATTCCTGCGAAATTGCTTCCTCCGACATCTTAGTCAAGGATAGCCCTGGCGCGGTTTCCCCGGAATACGCTTTTGAAGGAGACCCCTTCGACGCAGCGTGGATAACGTTCATATTTAATCTCCCTTGGCAAGCCGGTTTAATTCTGACTTACATACGATTTATGATCTAGACACGTCCCAATACCAGAACCCCGTAGTCGGGTACAGACAAGCCTGTGACCAGGCCTACGTTGGCATTAGCGACCTGGGCGGCGCCAGCATCGCCCCGCAATTGCCGCACCGCCTCGATCACGTGTTCGGCGCCCAGCAAGTAGCTATGCGAGAGCAGTCCACCATGGGTATTAATAGGCAGACTTCCCTTGACCGTAGTACCTTTCTCGCGGATAAAGTCAGCCGCTTCTCCCTTTGCGCAAAAGCCAAGATCTTCAATCTGCATCAGGCAAGAGATCGTGAAGCAGTCGTAGATTTCCGCGAAATCTATATCACTTATCTCAAGGGCAGCGTCGTCGAGCGCCATTCTCGCGGCCTGGTTTGCGCCGGAGATCGTCAACAGCTCCGGCTTTTGAGTAAATGAATCATCGCCGGTTAGCGGTTCAGTCGCAAATCCACATCCAAGCACTTGGACCGGCCGTTGCCGAAGATCTCTGGCGCGTTCCATGGTGGTCACCACAAACGCGCAAGCGCCGTCGCTGATTTGGCAGCAATCGGCCACGCGCAACGGATCGGAGATCATGCGAGATCCGAAATAGTCGTCGATTGTGAGCGGTGCTTTCTGCTGGGCACGCCCATTTAGAATTGCGTTAGCGCGCTGATTGATCGCAATTTGCGCGAGATCTTCCTCGCGCAAGCCATATTCATGCATGTAGCGACGCGCCCACAATCCGAAATATGTTGGCTGCCCGCTAAATCCATACGGCTTTTCGAATGTCTTCTTAGCCGGATAGAGATCATGGAATCCATATGGTCCACTCGGCCTCGAGCCCCAATCCACGCCGAAGACGCACACCACGGTATGTGCCAACCCCTGCTCTATCGCCGCCCGTGCCACCATAGGCGCACTCACAATGCCGGCGCCACCATATGACAAACTCCCATCAAAGCGGCGTGCAATTCCAAACTGTGCGGCTAGATATTCGTGCGGCACCGTGTTTGGCATGATGACAGCGTCTGTAACAATCCCATCCACGTCTGCCGACGTGAGACCGGCGTCATCCAGCGCGTCCGCTATGGCGTCAATTGCAAGGGCTCGAATGCTCCTGTTCGAGCGACGAGTGGGTGTTGTTTCGCCAATTCCGACGATCGCGGTACTGATACTCATATTGAAGCGTCCTCTAACGAATTTGTTTAACTAGCTGTGAAGTCTTAGCACTTCGGCTAGCAAGTATTCATGCACCAACAAAAGATGACGGTGCTTTTTCTCTGCCAGATTCGAGCTACCAGAGTCGATAACTCCACCCAGGGCTGCGCACGATGTGTCGGGTCTCGCTATCTTCCGCGCCACGCGCTAAGAACTAAGCAAGCCTCTTTAACCTGTTCTTTGGGAAAGAACTTCTGGATTTTTTCGACTGTTATTGAATTCAGAGTACATCAGGAATCGCAGACAACACTCGCGACTAGTCCCAACCGTGCTTATCCGGTTGTCTCCCAAGACCTCTACCGATAGTATGTTGGGCATCTGTGCCAACTCGGGGCAACCATGGTTATTGACGTGCTTGACCGAGGCGATCTGCCG